>CAZMJS010000036.1:0-34165 GCA_964566695.1 uncultured Bradymonadales bacterium | reverse complement strand
GAAGCCGATGAAGTCGATGAAGCCGATGACTTCGCGGAAGCATCGTTTGAGATGGATGAGTCTGACGAGGCGTTGGAGGGCTTCGATGAACCAGCGGGTTTAGATGACTTCGATGAGCCAGATATTGAGGAGGATGAGACGGACGAAGAGGCGGCGACGGAGGAAGACTCAGTGCCTCCTCCGATCGCTTCGGAGTCCGAGGTCGAGGAGCCACCAGTCTCGATCAGTGAAGAAGGCGATGGAGGAAGTGACGAGATCGAGATGCTTCTATCGATGGACGAGGACGACGATCCCGGCGATGGTGAGCTGAGGCTAAACCTGGGGGCGCCGGAAGAGGAGCAAGAGGAAGAGGCGGAACCCGATGATAGCATGGAGTTCTTGCTCGCCAGCGCGAAAGAAGAAATCGAGAGCAAGAAACAGGCCGAAGAAACAGAAGAGGATGAGGGAGATATCCTCGATGAATTATTGGGCGACGACGATTTGCCACCTCCTGGTGCGGGGGCGGCGACGGTGGATGTGCCCAAGCCATCGAATAAGAAGAAAAAGGGTCTGTTTTCCAAGTTCTTCGGCGGCGATGACTGAAGGGCGGCAGTGGGACGCGCTTCACGACGAGCGGACGGTGGTTAGGTTGGGGGTAAGGATACAGGCGTTCGGCGCTCGAGGTAGGCGATGATATTCACCACAGAGATTCCCCCAAAGAAACCCAATGTGACCTATAAGACGCGGGTGAGGTTGCTGATGGTGTTGCTCGTCTTGTTGATGGCGCTTGCGCTGTACGTGGCCATCAATTTCGCGACGATATAGGACGGACTGAAGGGAAGGAGCCGGGGTGGCGGATTGCGTCTACGTGCACGGGTTTGGCGAAAATAGGGAGGGAAAGCGGGCCAGAACAATCGTCGATGCCCTGGAGGAGGAGGGGTATCGGTGTGAGGTGCCGGATATGCACCAGCCGACCTTTTCCACATTGACGATCAGCGCCGCGTTGGAGGCGCTAACGAGCTATCTGGACGCGTTGAGACCTGGGGTAGAGGGGATACCGGGGTTGCTTATCGGCGCCAGCATGGGCGGCTACCTGGTGGCCCGGTGGGCGGCCAACCATCCTCGTTGGCGAGGGCGATGCCTGTTATTGGCCCCGGGAATGGGAATGGCCGGGCGATGGCCCACGCTCGTGGGTCAGGAGCGGATGAAGAGGTGGGAAGAGGAGGGGACGTTGAGGTTACCAGGCCCGCGTGAGGAGTTGGAATCGGTGCACTGGGAGTTCATGGAAGATATGAGGGCCCAACCCCCGGTGGAGGGCCTGAGGGAAGGGACGGTCATCATTCACGGGCAACGCGACCATACGGTGCCGGTGGAGACCAGTCAAAGACTGGTGGAGTGTTCAGCGAATGCGCGGTTGGTAGAGGTATTGGATGGGCACGCATTGTTGGGGAGTCTGGATATCGTGGTGAAAGAGGCGCTGGATATCCTGGGCGAAAAAGGTCGCTTGGGCGCATGAGTCAAGGGTTTGAGATCGAGGGGATCGATCGCCGATCGATCGAACAGAGGAGCAATGGAGGGGCGATAGCTTGACAGTGATCTGGGCCCAGGCTTAGGGTCGAAGTCCGCCGCGGCTGCGCTCGTGAGGGCATATTAGAGGAGGCCAAAGACGTCCAGGGATAGGGTGTCGGAGGAACCGCTTGTGCCCGATCATGGCCGCCAACGAAGGTTGGTGACCAGGTTCACAGAGCGTTCTCGGGAGACCGAGAGAGGCCTCGGCGGCGAAACCACGGAGGTAATTCGACACTGGCCAAGGATGGCCCACCTCGATTCACTGTCTATGAAAGTGATCGGGGTGCGACAAATAGGGATGGACGCATGGAAGCGAAGAAGAAGCAGCAGCCTCAGGGACTGAACTCTCAACCTTATTACGACCACCAGCGGGGGTTTCAACTCTATCAGGGCGAGTCCCTGGAGATGTTGGCATCGATGGAGTCGGAGCAATTCGACATGATCTTTGCCGATCCGCCCTACTTTCTGTCCAATGGCGGGGTGACCTGCAAGTCGGGACGTATGGTGTCGGTGGATAAGGGGCGATGGGATGAGTCCAAAGGAGTGGAGAAGAACCACGCCTTCAATCAGACCTGGCTCCAGGAGTGTCAACGGTTGCTCAAGCCCAATGGCACCATCTGGGTCAGCGGAACCCAGCATGTGATCTTTTCCATCGGCTACGCCATGCAGCAGTTGGATTATAAGATTCTCAACGATATTTCTTGGTTTAAGGTCAACCCGCCGCCCAATCTGTCGTGCCGCTACTTTACGCATAGCACGGAGACCATCATCTGGGCGGCCAAGGACGACGATAGCAAATATACGTTCAACTATAAGGACATGAAGGAGATGAACGGCGGCAAGCAGATGAAGAGTCTGTGGCATATCATGTCGCCGCGGAAGGCGGAGAAGGAGTTCGGCAAGCACCCGACGCAGAAGCCGATCAAGTTGCTCAATCGCATCGTGCTGGCGGCCTCGGAAGAGGGGGACCGAATCCTCGATCCCTTTTGCGGGTCGTCGACGACGGGCCTGGCGGCGGTGGCCCACGGGCGAGAATACGTGGGGCTCGATCAAAGCGAGGAATACCTGGATCTGTCGGTGGCGCGCTTTGAGGGAATGCTGGAGAAGGAAAAGCAGCAAGAGGAGGGCTGAGGGGCCCCTGGGGGGGATTGTCGATCGAGGGTGGACGTGACAGGGTGGGGCCGCTGAGTGAATCAAGCGGAGAGTATAGATGCACTATCGAGGATTGAAGCTAGACCCCTTCCAGGCGGACGCCATTGAGCATATTAACGAGGGCCGCAGCGTCCTGGTTGCGGCCCCCACGGGGACCGGGAAGACCCTGATCGCCGATTATCTCATCGAAGAAGTACTGGCCGATGGGGGAGAGGTGATCTACACGGCGCCGGTCAAGGCGTTGTCCAATCAAAAGTATCGGGAGTACTGCGAGCTGGTGGGGCGAGACAAGGTGGGGTTGGTGACCGGAGATCTGGTGATCAACCGCGATGCTCCGATCCGGATCATGACCACGGAGATCCTGCGCAATATGTTGCTGGAGGGTCCGGACGATGAAGCGGAAAAAGTCGAAGGCGCGGGTGACGTCGATGTGTTCTCGCCCTCCGATGTGGTGATGCCTGATATCGAGAACCTGCGGGCGGTGATCGTCGATGAGATTCACTTTTTGGACGACGAGGACCGGGGCACGGTGTGGGAGGAGTTGTTGATCTACCTGCCGTCACGGGTGCGGATCTTGGGGCTGTCGGCGACCCTGTCGAATCTGGAGGAGTTTGCCGACTGGTTGAGCCAGATCCGGGATACGCCGGTGGAGGTGGTGCTGGAGACGGAACGGGCCGTGCCGTTGGAGTTGAGGGTGGCCTGCAAGGAAGTGGGTAAGCTCGTCGACCGGCCGGATTATGAAAGGGAGTACGGTCGATGGAAGGGAGGCGGCAAGGGGCGGCGACGGGGCAAACGGCGAGGTGGGCAGACGCGGCATGTCGATATTTTGAGGATGATGAGCCACGACATGCTACCGGCCATCTATTTTATCTATAGCCGAAAGATGGTGGAGATGTTGGCCCACAAATTGGCCCGTCATGGAGAGGGACGAAAGTTAAACCACCGTGGGGAGCGAAAGCAGATCAAGGAGCGCCTTCGACAGTTCGAAGAGCGCCATCCGAAGGTGCTGAGCAAGAAGTTAAGGGCGATGTATAAAAAGGGCATCGCCTTTCACCACGCAGGTCTTCACGTAGCGCTAAAGGCGTTGGTGGAAGAGCTCTACGAGGCCCGGCTCATCAAGATGTTATATAGCACGTCGACCTTTGCCATGGGCATCAATATGCCGGCGCGCACGGTGATCTTTGATAGCCTGACGAAGTTCAATGGGAGCGAATTCGTACCGCTTCGGATTCGGGAGTTTATGCAGATGGCCGGTCGAGCAGGGCGGCGCGGCATCGATGATGTGGGGACCGTGGTGGTGCGCCAGGACTTCAAATACTACCATGAGGTGCGAGCGCTGCTGAGTCGGTTATTGACCGACGAGAGCGAGCCGGTGAGTTCGTCGTTTAACCTGTCGTTTCACTCGGTGGTCAACCTGGTGGACCGGTTTGATGAGGCGTCGATTCGCTTCATGCTTCGACAGAGCTTTAAGGCCTACCAGGATCAGCAGATGACGAAGGTCCTTCAGGAGCGGATTGAAGGCGCTGATCGCGGGTCGTCAAAGGATCGGGAAGAGCGAAAGAAGGTGGCGGCCATGCGGCGGGAGCTGGCGATGCTAAGTCGGCCGAGGCTGTGGGAGACCTTCCGGCAGAAGGTGGAGTTTTTGAGGACTCATGGCTATCTCTCGGAGGGCAATGAGCTCAACGCGGCGGCTCGTGTGCTGCGCCATATCAAGATCGAGGAGATCTTTGTCACGGAACTGGTGATGGAGGGGATCGTCGAGGAGTTGGAGGGGGCGGAGCTATTCGGGGTGATGGTGGGGTTGGTTCAAAGCCTGCCGAGGAAGGCGTCGGTCTATCATGCCAACGATGAGAAGTGGCATCCGGTTTATGACCAGATTCGGCGGGTCCATGAGAGCGATGTGGTTCAAGGGGCAGCCCAACTCATGGATCGGGAGCCGGAGTTTACGCCGGAGTTGATGCCCCTGGGCGAGCGGTGGGCACGAGGGGAGAGCCTAAGTGACCTGCTCAACGATATCAGTTGCAATACGGATCTATCGGGCGATCTGGTGGGGGGCTTTCGGAGGGCCAAGGATCTGGTCAGCCAGATACGGCAAGTGCACCGCGCCGATGAGGAGCGGTGGTCGGCGCTGACGGCGGTGCTGCGAGATGTGACCCGTGACGAGGTCCAGGTGCTGGACTAGTCGTCGAGGAGCGCCATGGGGTCCTGGGCGCTGTCCTTGTCATCTTCGAGAAGACCGCGAAAGACGTAGACCATATTGCCGCCGTCGGCGACCCAGTGTTCGGCGCGGCCCTCGGCGACGAGTTCGTCGAGGAGCGCCTCGGCCTGGGCGACGGGGATATTGGCTTTGACGGAGGCCTCTTCGGCGGTGAGCCGCCCCTCTTCGTGGGCGGCGATGCGGAGGATGCGCGAGCGCTCCTGCTTGAGTCCCGAGGTGCTGGGGGTGCGTCGCTCCTGGAGGCTTTGCATGAGTTGAAAGCCGGAGAAGAGAGCGGCGGCGCCCGAAAGTAATGCCAGAGGAATGGTAAGCCACGGCGATAGGAAGAGGGCCAGGACCAGAAGGCTAAAGGCCATGATCCCAAAGACCATGGTTCCAGCAGCGGAGAGGAAAAGACGGGTCTTTGGGGGCATGGCGTGGTCTACAGCGAGGAGATGGGTTTGGGGTCAACGAACCAGGCGTTAGCAGGGGTCAGTAGGAATAGTCTTCCCAGAAGTCTCGGTCTTCGTCGCGGGTACCATCGGAGTCAAGGTACTGGCGCATGCTGGTGACCGTCCCGGGAAGGGTTCGGCGAGTGGCCCAGCGGATGAGGAAGCTGGGGATCCAGCCGCCGATGTCGACGTTGAGAACGTGCTTGAGGAGGGTGTGTTCGTCGTTGGGACCATAGGGGGTCAACACCCAATAGCCGAACATATCCTCCAGGTTACCGCTGTCTTTGACGTAGTCAAAATTGGAGACGAAGGCGCGCTGCCCGTTGAGGTGCTCGGTGCGATTGTGCACGCGGAAGTGGCCGTGGCGGTCCGAAGCCGGGAAGGGGGTTTTGGCGGTGCCGCTGCAGACGATGACGCCCTCCTCATCTTCCACGCGATCCTCGAGGCGGGTATTTTCCACGACGTCGCGATAGGCGGCGTATTCCCAGCACTGAGCGACCAGGGGGACGACATCTCGCAAGGGGTCTTGGACGATGCCGACGATGACGCCGCGATTGATTGACTCACCTTGCTCGACGTCGATGATGATTTCACCGCGTTCGATCTGGGCGATCTGTTCGTCGCTGAGGTCCGCCATTTCCGGCGTCTCGCTGGCGACGGCCGAGGAGCTGATCAAAAGAAGTGCGACGGCCACGAAGGAAAGGGCGGCCAAGCGAGCGAGTAGGGAATTGGACTGAGTTTGCTTCATAAGTGGCTCCAAGGGATCACGGGGGAGTCAGTCACCAATTGTGGGAGAATAGACGCCACAGGTCCAGCGACTATTCAACGGCGGGCAACGCGAAGTATCTCAGGGGTGCTCGATGGAGGCGCGTTCCAGGTAGTCCAGGTCGGGAAATTCGTCGCGAAGATAGCTATTGCCTTCTTGTTGGATACGCCCTTGGTCGGGGCCGGCGCCGCCCGGGGCGCCCTCGCCGTAGCCGCTATAGAGCGAATCGACGACGTCCATGCCGTCGACGACCTCTCCCACAGGGGTAAAGCCCTGGGCGTCCAGTTGAGAATTGTCGGCGTAGTTGATGAAGAGCTGGGAGGTGCGCGTATTGGGCCCGCGGGTGGCAAAGGTCAATTTGCCACGGGTATTGGAGCGCTGGGCCTCGTCGTCGGGGATTTCGGCGCTGCGCCAGGCGCGATTGACCTCGGGGCTGTCGTGGATGCCAAATTGAGCCATGAAGCCATCAATGACGCGAAAGAAGGCGATGTCCTCGAAATAACCGATGCGCACGAGGTTAAAGAGTCGATCGGCGCCGTGGGGGGCCCAGTCACGATGGACTTCCACGGTGAAATCACCCTGGGTGGTCTCAAATCGAACCTGGAAGGTCTCTGGGGCCTGGTCGGTGACCAGAGAGGGGTCGGTGAGGGCGGCCTGACGGGTATCCTCGTCGAGGTCGTCGAGTTCTTCGGCTGATTCCTCCGTGGGTTGGTCGTCGGAGGCGACATCCGTTTCATGCTGTCCCTCTGTAGGGGCTTCGTCGTCGGTCTGGGCGCGGTCACAGGCGGCGAGGCCGAAGCAGGTGATCAAGAGTATAACCAGGGGTAGACGAGCCATAAAATGCCCTTTGAAGAGAGGAAGAAATTTGTCCGTTGGCACACCGGCCCATAAGCTAGCGCTGTCGTCGTTCAGGTCAACCATCGGCGCGCAGAGGCGCGCAGGAGTAGCTATGATTTCAGCATTGGGAGAGAAGCTCAACCGGTGGTCGGAGCGCTACGTGCCCGATCCATTTGTGTTGGTGTTGGTGCTGACGATGGTGACGGCGGCGATGGTCTTCGTCTTTGGGGCCAATGTCCAGGGAGAAGCGCCGGCGGCGAGGGCGTTATTGGTGGGGGAGTATTGGTTCGGTGAGTTTTATGATGTGGGGCTGATGCGGTTTGCCCTGCAGATGGTGATCGTCTTGGTGACGGGGCATGCCCTGGCCATGGCTCCTCCAGTGCGCCGGGGGATTCGAAAGATGGCACTATGGGCCGGGAGCCCATCGGCGGCGGTGGTGCTGGTGGCCCTGGTGGCCTGCTTGGCGAGTTTATTGCAGTGGGGACTGGGCGCGATCGCCGGGGCGTTTATGGCCCGGGAGGTGGGACGGGTATTCGCCGATCGCGGTATCGCCGTGCACTATCCTCTGTTGGGGGCCGCGGGCTATGCCGGGTTTTTGGTGTGGCACGGCGGGTTGGCCGGGACAGCACCGTTGGCGGTGGCGCAGAGCGAGCATGATTTGATCGAGGTGCTGGGGCAGATCCCGGTAAGTGAGACCCTCTTTGGGACGATGAATCTGGTGGTGATCGGATCCTTACTGGTGATAATCCCACTGTTGTTCTGGCTATTGATGCCCCGAGACCCGGAGAAGATGGTGCCCATTCCGGAGTCCCAGCGGGTGCCCGACGAGGTGGACATGCCGTCAGGCCAAAGGCAAGCCCACGGCCTGATCCAATGGTTGGAAGAGAGTCGCGGATTGAATCTGATCGTTGGCGGGGCGATGGCGTGCGTGTTGGCGGTGTATTTTTGGCGCGAAGGGGCGGCGGGGTGGCACCTGGATTCGCTGAACCTGTCCTTTTTGACCCTGGGTCTATTGGCTCATGGGTCGCCGCGAAGCTATGGGGATGCGATCGTGGACGGGGTCAAGGGGGCGGGGCCCATCGTGCTGCAATTCCCATTTTATTTTGGCATTTTGGGGTTGCTTCGAGAAAGCGGGATGATCGAGCAGATATCGGCGGTATTTATGGCGATATCGACGGAGACCACCTATCCGATATTTACCTTTTTGTCGGCTGGTCTGGTCAACTTTTTTGTGCCCAGTGGTGGCGGCCAATGGGCCGTTCAGGGGCCGATCATGGCGGAGGCGATTGACGATCTTGGGGTGAGCGCCGAGAAGGTGATCATGGCCCTTAGTTACGGAGATGCCTGGACGAATATGCTTCAGCCCTTCTGGGCGCTTCCGTTGCTTGGGATCATGGGACTGCGGGCCAAAGATATCATCGGATATACCGGGTTTGTGTTTTTGGTGACCGGCCCGTGGATCATCTTTTTGTTGTGGTTATTGTAAGGGCCATGCGTCATGGCATGGTGAGGGCGTAGGTCTTATAAGCCATAGGGACTGAGGGCTGCCAATGGACTGGATGGAAGGTATTTCATGGTGATGAGGACAGGGAGTTGTCGGGGGCGTGATCTGTGGCTGGCGGCGGCGATGGCGCTGGTGGTGGTGGGCTGTGAACCGACGCCATCGGAGGAGCCGAGGCCGGAGCGGGATCGGGAGGTGGCGGTCATCGAGGTGGCCGAAGAGGTGGAGCGTCCGTGGCGCGGGCCCCGTCCGGCGAGCTTCGATGGGTGGCCGGGTGCCAGCGACGGGGGCGCGGGCTTTGAATTGATGTGGCTCGGGGGAGAGGACTACGTGGAGTTAAAGGTGGAGTCCCTTGAGGATGCGCCGGTGGTGACGGCGGCGAGCTTTGAGGACGGGGATACCATCGACTGGCGACAGACGAGGGTGGTGGTGCTGGAGCCGCGGTTGGTGCGGTTAATAGAGGATTGGGACATGTGGGGATTGCGCTATGATCTCGAGGAGGGCGAGGTCAGCGAGCACGAGGTGGAAGAGAGTTATGAGGAGGGCGCGAAGTTGGAGATATACCACCAGGCCTTGGGCGGGGAGTGCTATATGTCTCACGACCATGAATTAGTGCTCGCGCAGTGTCCACCCATTGAGAAGGTGCAGGCAGTGGCGGCCGATGGAGAGCCGCTGGAAGAGGAGGTGGTGTTGGATGGGCGAAGAAAACAGTGGTGGGTTCTCGTGGAGTGGGAGGATGAGCGGGGGTGGTTTAAGGTAGAAGAGGCACCGGTGGACGTGCGGGAGCGACGTATGGAGCGCTTCGACCCCACCGGAGAGCCGGGCTTTGAGGATTATTATTGAGCGCAGCCCCCATACAACGAGATGTCTATGCAGTGTCGA
The DNA here is from genome assembly GCA_964566695.1 of uncultured Bradymonadales bacterium. GTDB lineage: Bacteria > Myxococcota_A > Bradymonadia > Bradymonadales > Bradymonadaceae > SLJM01. Next base: position 24,830 of record CAZMJS010000036.1, on the reverse strand, counting down.
CAGAGATATACGGTATCGGCCGACGGGGCTTCCCTGGCGTATTACGACGAAGGGGAGGGTCCGGCGGTGGTGCTGACCAACGGGTTCTCCAATTCCACATTGTACTGGGAGCCCTTGAGGAAGCGGTTAAGGCGAGACCATCGGGTCATCCGGTGGGATTATCGCGGCCACGGGCGCTCGGGCCCGGCTCGGCAGCTGGAGACGATGACCGTGGAGGGCTGCGCCGATGATCTGCGGCGGGTGATGGACGCCGCGGGGGTGGAAGGGGCGGTGCTGGCGGGCTTTTCCTTTGGGTGTCAGATCATCCTGGAGGGATATCGTCAGTATAGCGATCGGGTGCGGGGGCTGATCCCGGTGCTGGGGCCCTATGAGCGACCCTTTGATACCCTTTTGCACCCCAGCCTGGGTCCGCTGGTCTATGAGTTTTATGAGCGAGTGGATCCGGAGGTGTTGGGGGCGGGCCTGAAGGTGGGGGCGCTCGGGTCGTGGCTGCGACCGGTGCATGCCATGGGCAAGGCGCTGGGGTTTATCGGACCCAATGTGTCGATGGAGGAAATGGAGCCCTTTTATACCCATCTGGCGACCCTGGATATCCCGACGTGGTACGCCATGGGAAGGGCGGCTCAGGACCACTCGGCGCGCACCGTGTTGGATGAGGTGCAGGTGCCGGCACTGGTGGTGGCCGGAGGGGCCGACCGTTTTTCTCCAGGAGAGTTGGGAAGAGAGATGGCCAGGCGCATCCCTCAGGGAGAATTGTTGTGGCTGGAGGGGGCGACCCATACTGGACTCTTCGATGCGCGTGAGGAAATTGAGCGCCGAGTCGCAGAATTTCTGGACTCACTGCGTGAGGAGTCAGCCCCTGGCCAAGAGGAGAGCGTATCATGAGTGAGAAGAAGGGATCGGAAAAGCGGATCAGCGATGAGGAGTGGCGCCAGAAGGTCGATCGCCAGACCTATGAGATCACGGCAAAGTGTGGGACGGAGCCTCCGTTTAGCGGGGCCTATTGGGATCACGACGAGGATGGGATCTATCGATGCGTCATCTGCGAGGCGGAGCTCTTCGATTCGGAGACCAAGTATAAGTCGGGAAGCGGTTGGCCGAGTTTTTATGAAGCGGTGGATGAGGAGAAGGTGGCCACGCGTATCGATCGCAGCGCGGGCATGGTGCGAACGGAGATTCTCTGCGGCGAGTGCGGCTCCCATCTGGGGCATGTCTTCGAGGATGGGCCGCCGCCGACGGGGAAGCGGTTTTGCGTCAATTCGGCGTCGTTGAGCTTTGAGGCAAGGACATAACTAAGCGGTGTGGTGGTGAGTTGGCCGGGAGGCGAGGATGTTTGATCTGCACGTCGATAGCATTATTCAGCAGCGTCTCTTTGGTTATCGCCTGGGACGCCGGCATCGGCGGGGCATCAAGGGGCAACCGCTCTTCTGGCACGCCGACATCCCTCGGATGCTTGAGGGAGGCTATGGGGGGGCGTGTATGGGGGTGCACTATTTTCCCTGGGAGAGTGAGAAGGGGTGGGTAGAGATGCAGCGCCAGATCGCCTACCTGGATGCACTATGTGATAGGGAGGAGGGGGTGGTTCGCATCCGACGACCCGATCAGTGGCGCGATGGGCTGGGAGATGATCGGTTGGCGCTGGCGCCGGGGGTGGAGGGGGCACATATGCTCAATGGAAAGATCGAGCGGGCGGAGACGTTGGCTCGGATGGGGGTGAGTTATTTGACGTTGACACATTTTTCCTCCAATGCGGCGGCCACGGCGTCGATGGGGCGGGGGGCCAATGAGGAGGAGGGGCTAACGGCCTTTGGCAAAGAGTTGGTGCGCGAACTCAATCGAGTGGGGGTGGCGGTGGATGTCGCTCACGTCAACGATCGAGGGGTCATCGAGGCCTGCGAAATCAGTGAGGCCCCGGTGTTCTGCACGCATACGGGGGTCAAGGGGGTCTACGATCACCCGCGAAATATCAGCGACGAAGCGCTGGATGCCATTGCGTCCACCGGCGGGGTGGTGGGGGTGATTCTGGGGCCCCTATTTGTGGCCGGGCGGCTACGGGCCGATACGGAGGCCGTGCTGGACCACTATGAATATATCGTCGATCGGGTGGGGGTAGAGCACGTGGCGCTGGGCTCGGATTATGATGGTTGGTTGCCCACAATCACTTCGGATCACCGCGATTGCCGAGATCTCATCAAGGTGTTGGAGGGGCTGGAGCAGCGGGGATGGGGGAAGGAATCTATCGCCGGCGTGTCGAGGGCCAACGCCTGCCGGGCTTTTGACGGGGTGGCTCAAGCGGCGAGGTTGGAGATGGACACGTAGAGGGCGGAGATGGAGGCGTTGAGTCGCTCTTGCCACTGAGGTGCGTGGTCAGCGACCTCGGCGAGGAGGGACTGGATGTCATTGAGTTGTTGATGGCGTTGCTGAAGGTCGTCGTTGGCCCGCTGCCAGCCCTGTTCGCTGAAGCGGTGTTGCTGGGTCTGGAGGGTCTCCTCGTGGCGGCGCAAGCGTGCGCGCTCGTCGGCGATAAACGCCATATGATCGTCGGCGGCCAGGCGGAGTCGGCGGATTCGTTGGCGGGTGGAGCCATGGAGGAGTCGCGCTTGGTCGACGGTCAAAAGGAGGTCGTGGGCCCGGTCGCGCTCCGAGGTGGAGGCGTCCTGCAGGAGGTCGTCGAGGCGAGATAGGTGCTCCGGTTGGCAGGTCAAGGGACGGCCATTGAGGAGGTGGCGCTCTTGGTCGACCGAGCGGTAGGGGTGGTTGAGGCAGTTAATGGCCACCAGCCGCAGCAGGGATAAGGGCAGGTCGGTGTCGGAGGTGGCGTCGCGGAGGGCATCGAAATCGGAGGTCAGCGATTCCAGTCGCGCCAGAGAGTGATCGATGGAGCGCTGGGAGGCGTCGATGGATTGGAGGCGGGCGTCGGCGGCCTGGGCGGTGGGCTCCAGGCTTTGAACCTGGGGATCCGGGGTGGAGCGACAGGCCATCAGAGAGAGGGCGACGAGGCCGAAGACGAGCAGCCATCGGAGCCTCCCCCCGAGAGAGTCAGGGAGGAGTGGCACCATGATCATCAGCTCTGATCGTCGGCGGTGGCGTCGTCATCCCACTCGTCGGGCATGGAGGGGAGTTCGTCGATGGAGGGCATCAGGACGATTTCGATGCGCCGGTTTTGAGCGCGGCCCTCATCGGTATCGTTGGAGGCGATGGGGTCGTATTCGCCGTAGCCGGCGGCCACCAGGTTGGTGGGGTTAACGCCTTGGTCGATGAGGTGCTGGACGACCTCAATGGCCCGGGAGGTGGAGAGGTGCCAGTTGGAGTCGAAGCGGGCGCTGGAGATGGGAATGTCGTCGGTGTGGCCGGCGATGAGGAGTTCGCGGTCATCGATATCCTCCAGGATCTCTGCGAGATCGGCCAGGGCATCCTGACCTTCCTGGCGGATGTCGGTGCGGCCGGAGGCGAAGAGGATGTCGTTGGCCAGGTTGATGACCATGCGACCGTTGCGCACGGTAACCGAGAGCTGACCGGCCTCGATCATGGAGGCCAGTTGTCGGGCGAGATCGCGATAGACCTCCATGCGCTCTTCGGTCTGACGACGGGCCTCGCGAAGCTCATCGAGCTCGGCGCGGTTGGCCTCCAGGGTGTCTTCCAGAGAGCCCTTTCGGTCTTCGTAGAGTTCCAGATCGCCGCGGGCCTGCTCCAACTCCTGTTCCAGGGAGGCCTGTTCGTCGCGCAATTCCTCGATACGCTCGTTGAGGACCTCGATTTCGTTGGTGAGTCGCTCCTCGAGATCGGCCTTATCGGCCTCCAGTTGAGCTTTGGCGACCTGCGAGTCCTCGAGTTGCGTCAATACCTCGTCGTGCTCGTCCTGAGAGACACCACAGCCGGCAAGGGCGATGGCCAGACAGAGCACGAATAGGGAGCGTCCAAAGCGGCGATACATCGGGGCCTCCAAGGGGCACGGCAGGGAACAAATAGGGTGGAAGACAATGCTACGCCCCTACTATAGGTGAGGAAGAAGGCCGGTGACCAGTAAAAGGATGTGCGCCGGTGGCGGGATCAGTCAGGGAGGTCGAGCAGCGATCGGGTCAGGGCCTTGAGGTCGTTGGGGTCAAAGGGTTTTTCGATGAAATGGGCGCATTCCAGAAGGCCGTACTCCTGTTCGAGGGTGTTGCGATCGTAGCCCGACATGAAGATGGCCGGGGTGTTGGGTAGAAAAGAACAGATGTCGGCGTGGAGTTGGGGGCCGTTAATGTCCGGCATGGTGACGTCGGAGATGAGCAAGGACAGGTTAGAGCCGCAGGAGCGGGCCAGTTGAAGGGCCTCGGTGCCGGAGGTGGTGGAGATAATGGAAAGGTCTAGATCATCTAAGACCAGTGCGGCGAAGTCTCGCAGTTCGGGGCGATCATCGACGATGAGAACTGTCTTTGGAGAGGGCGGGTAGTGGGGAGTGTCTGGAGGCTCGCTTTGGGTGATGGGCAGGTAGAGGCGAAGACGACTGGTGCCGCTGTCGGGACGCTGGAATTCAAAGTGGATCCCCGGTTGGTCGAGGAGTTCAGGAAGGAAGGGGGGGCGGTCGTCCAAGTCGGGTGGAGAGTGATGGGGACCTGGGCGGCCGTCGCTTTCTATATCGAGGATGAGTCGTTGGGCGTCATCAAAGGATGGCTCCTCGGTGGACGAGCCGTCCGGGGAAGAGATGGTGGTGCGAACGAAAAACCGACCCTTTTCGGCGATGCTATCTCGGGCGTCGATGATAAGATCCAGCAAGACTTGCTGGAGGCGGGAGGGTTGAAATCGGACCGGCGGAAGGTCGTCTTGGAGGTGAAAATGGAGCTGGATTTCATCGCCGGCGAGGCGATCGAGCATGGATCGCTGGGTGGTCAGTTGATCGTTGAGGTCAAAGCTCGTGGCGCGTTGGTTGGATTCGTTGCTATAGGTCAGAAGCTGGCCGATGAGTTCACCTGCATGGTCGCCGGCACGGTGGATTTGCTCGATAAGGGGATAAGAGGGGTCGTCGTCGGGCAGTCGATTGAGGATCATCTTGGCATAGCCAAGGATCAAGGTCAGTAGGTTGTTGAAGTCGTGGGCGATGCCGTTGGCTAGGCGACCGAGGGTTTCCATGCGGTGTCGGATGGGCAGGGGGTCGGCCGACGACCTGGTTGTATTGTCGGGGGGGGCGCAGATGGCACGGTGGTCGAAGACCAGGGCGTGCCAGGGAGGGGCATCATGGTCGAAAGAAGTGCGACTAAAAAGGGCCAGGTCGACGGCCGCACCGGTGGGAAGCTCGATGGTAATGCGGGTGCTGTGGCTGCCTGCCTCATCGAGGAGTCGACGGCGATGTTTGTCCAGTGAGGGACGGCTATGGGGGTCGATAAAGTCGTAGAGCGAGGCTCCGATCAGTTTGTCTCGCGGGGCGCCGAGCAACTCAGCGGCCAAAAGGTTAGCGCTTTGAATGGTGGCGTCCGGATCAAGGAGGAGGACGCCCGTGGGAGTGGAATCCAGGAGGCGTTGAAGGGATTGAAGGCGCTGGCGTTTGAGTTCGAGTTCCAGTCGTTGAAGCTGGGCCTCTCGCCGTAGTTCTTGGTCCGATAGGTCGCGTAGTTGTGGGTCTGGCCCCCGACGTTTAAGAAGGTATTCGGCGCGTCGGCGGTCCCCGCCCTCTTCCGCCGGCGGAGAAAGCGTGTCATGTGGTGGGTGCATAATGAGCCCTGGGTGCGGATACAACGCACAAATGATCGGTGGAAACCACCGGGAAATGCTTCGAGTCCTCCGTCTCCATGTCGTACTGCAGAATGGGTAAAGGGTATGGTAAGTGACGACTCACGGTTTGGCAATGGGTTATCGCATGGGTGGGAAAATAGAGTGGGGGTTGAGAATTTGGCGGGGGTGCCGACGCTTTGAAAAGAAGCTTTGCATTGGTGCACGAACGAGTCGTATTGGGAGCGTGAGATGGAACGCGAGTCGCGGAGTTTAGCTACGAGGTTGGGGCGGGTGGTGTTGCTGGTGGTGGTAGGCGGATGGGGGCTATGGGGTTGCGAAGCGTCTGGGAGTCCGGGGGTCGAGGAGGATGATACGGACGAACGGACGGCGGTGGCGGGGTTTGAGCTGGAGGCGATCGATTTGTCTCGGACGGTCCGGGCGACGGCGTCCATCGAAACCAGAGAGGGGAGTCGGCTTCGCAGCCGCGTCGACGGGGATGTGAAAGAGGTGATGGTCGACATCGGCGACCAGGTAGAGGTTGGCCAGGAGTTGGTTCGCCTGGATCGCTCGGAGATCGAAGTCGAGATAGCACAAGTAGAGGCCGAAAAGGCACGTCTGGAGAGAAGGGCGGAGCGAAAGCGTCCACTTGTGGATCGCGATGCCATCACGGTGGCGGAGGTAGAAGATCTGGAGCGGGAGCAAGCGGTATTAGAGCGGGAGTTGGATGCGTGGCAGACGCGCTTGAGGCGTGCACAGGTGGTGGCGCCGAGGGCCGGCACGGTCACTGAGCGCTACGTGGAGCAGGGCGATGACGTGAGCCCCGGAGAGGAGCTGCTGGCGTTGGCAGATATGGATACCCAGGTGATCGTTGTGAGGGTTTCGGAGCGCGATGTGCTGCACCTGAGCGAAGGAGATGAGGTCAAGGTGCGGGTGGATGCCCTGGGAGACGAATGGGCATCAGCACCGATTCGGTTAATTCATCCAGAAGCAAGGTCCGATGGACGCAGGGTGGAGTTGGAGATCGAGATGCCCGACAGATTTGAAGGGCGTGGGGCTAGGCCGGGGTTTATGGCGCGGGTGAAGATGAGCGTCGACCAACGCCCCGATGCTCTGGCGATCCCCGGAGAGTCGTTGCTGGCCTCCACGCCGGGGGATCGCTTCGTGTACGTGATCGACGACGGTCGGCTCCGGAAGCGGTCGGTGGAGGTCGGTGTGGAGCGACGGAATCTGCGCGAGGTGACGGCCGGGCTGGATGAAGGGGAGGTGATCGTGGGGACGAACCCCACCAACCTGAGTGATGGACTGAAGGTCAAGATCAGTGAGTGGACGGAGGCGCAGTGAAGGCCGACGAAAGCCAAGAGAGCGCCGACGACCGAGATGTGCACCGAGGAGTGACAGCCACGGCCATTCGCCACCCCGTGGGCACCCTGGCGCTGGCGTCGGTGGTGATCGTCGTGGGCTTGTTCTTCGCCGATCGACTGGCCGTCGATCTGCTGCCAACGATCAACTACCCTCAGATACGGGCCACGGTGAACTATCCGGGGACGGCGCCAGAAGTGATGGAGCAGCAGGTCACGCGCGTGCTGGAGGCCAACCTGGCGGCCACAGAGAATTTGAGCAGTTTGGAGAGTCGGGCCTCGGAGGGGCGGACCAATGTCAATCTGATCTTTGAGTATGGGACGGACATCGATCTGGCGCTTCAGGATGCGGCGCGCAACCTGGAGTTGGCGCGGACGCAGTTGCCGAGCGATATTGAGCCGCCGAGGCTCTATAAATTCGATCCATCTCAGGATCCGGTGTATGAAGCGGGGTTTCGGTCGACGATGCGCAGCCCATTGGAGGTGCGCGACTGGTTGGAACACGAACTGGCGCCCCAGATTCAGTCGATCCATGGGGTCGGTGGCGTGGAGGTGTCGGGGGGCCAGATTCGTGAGTTGCAGGTGATCGTCGACCAAGAGCGGTTGGAGCACTATGGGATTGCCCTGAGTGATATTGAAGAGGCGCTCCAAGAGGAAAATGTAGATATCGCGGCGGGGCAGGTGACGTCGGAGACATTTGATGTCATGGCCCAGACGGATGGGCGCTTTGAGGGGGTCGACGATATCAAGGCCGTCTCGCTAAGGCTCCCGGGGGGAGAGGGGCTCGTGCGCCTGGAGGAGGTGGCGGAGGTAAAGGACACCTATCAAGACCAGCGGATATTTGTCCGGCTCGACGGAGCGCCGGCCACTCGGCTGTCGGTGACGAAGCTTCCCGATGCCAATACCATCGAGGTGATCGAGGGGGTCCAGGCAGAAATTAGACGACTGGAGCGCAGCGGGTTTATTCCCGATGATATGAGCTATGAGGTGACGACGGATCAATCCTTCTTCATTCATAGCTCGATAGGAGCGGTGACCACGGCCGCATTGTTCGGAGGGGGGTTGGCGATGCTGGTGGTATTGCTGTTTCTGGGCAGTCTTCGAAAGGCCCTGGTGATTGGGACGTCGATACCGATCGCGATCATGGCCACGTTTGCCATGATGGGTCTCTTCGATCTGACTCTCAATGTGATGACGCTGGGAGGACTGGCGTTGGGCGTGGGGCTGTTATTGGATAATGCGATCGTGATGCTGGAAAATATCGATCGCCACCGTCAGGAGTACGAAAAATCAGCGGAAGAAGCGGCCTTTGAGGGCTCCGAAGAGGTGACGAGCGCCGTAGTGGCCTCCACGATGACGAGCCTGGCGGCCGTGACCCCCTTTTTATTGATCAGTGGCCTGGCGGCGATGGTCTTTCAAGAACTGATCGTTACCATCGCCTTCGCGATTGTGGCGTCACTGGCAGCAGCACTGACATTGGTGCCGATGTTGACGGTGGTCATGACGAAGGTGCGCTTCGAGAGTGGGTTCGCCAAGTCCTTCATGACAAAAGGGGTCAATGCAGGGGTGGAGTGGGCGCGAAAGGGCTACTTGGCGGTGGCCCGGCGAGCGTTTGGCTGGAAGTGGGCGGTGGTGGTCGGGGCAGCGCTGGCGCTCTGGGGGAGCGTTCAGGTGGCGGAAGACCTCGGGAACGAGTTTTTGCCGCAAGTCGACGATGGACAGGTCTCGGTATTTCTGGGATTGCCGCCGGGAGCACCGCCAGAGGTGACGTATGCCCGTGCGATGAAAGTGGAAGAAGTCATCGAGTCGATGCCCCACGTAGAGCATGCCTTCGGGCTGGTGGGTGGGCATCTCGGCGGTGGGATTCTCAACGAGCGACCGGGAACGGTGCGCTATAGCATTCGGTTAGTGCCGGCCTCGGAGCGGCCAGAGATGAGTGCCGGGCGATGGGTCCAGGATATGGAGGCGAAGCTGGAAGCGCTGGAGATTCCGGGGGCTCGTCTGTCGGCCAGCCCGCCGAGTATTCCGGGGATTCGCACGACGACCGATGGCTCGGCGGTGTCCTTTGGCATCGTCGGTGATGATATCGAGGAGTTGGACCGCCTGGGGCGTGAAATACTGACGGAATTGGAGGGAATCGAGGGCTTAAGCAATCTGGATTTAAGCCGCGATGCGCGAAGTCCGCTGTTGAATGTGGAGGTCGATCGAGAGCGGGCCATCGATCGGGGGGTGAGGATCAACGATGTGGGCTCATCGGTGCGACGGGCTGTGCATGGCTCGGTGCCCACGCGGTTTAGCACGGGGATCAGCGAATACGATATTCGAGTGATGGTCGATCGGCAGAGCGTGGAAGACACCGATGATCTGCGAAACCTGGTGCTCTTTCGAAGTGAAGGGGAGCCGATTCGCCTGGGGGAGGTGGCCCAGTTCGAGCTGGGAGATGGGCCGGCTCATATTGAGCGAGAAAACCAGATACGCGTCCTGAGGTTGGGCGGCGATATCAATACGGAGGTCACCGATCTGGGGAGGGTCAATGAAGAGATTCACGATCGGTTGGCCGACGTGGAGCTCCCCCCGGAGAAGAGCATCATCTTCGGGGGCGAACAAGAGGTCATCGAAGAGACCAACGAGACGTTGATGATCGTCACGTGGTTGGCCCTCTTTTTGGTATTTGTGGTGATGGCCGTGCAGTACGAGCGATTTTCGAACCCCATGGTGATATTGAGTGCGGCGCCCTTAGCGCTGATCGGGGTGGTGGGTTTGTTGTGGTGGACGGAGACCATGTTGAGTGCCCCGGTGCTTCTGGGAGGGATATTATTGGTGGGGATCGTGGTCAATAATGCCATTTTGTTGGTGGAATATATCGAGATTGGCCGACAAGAACGGGGACTGGAGATGATGGAGGCGGCGTTGGAAGCGGGCCGGATTCGTTTTCGGCCCATTCTGATGACGACGTTGACGACGGTATGTGGGATGTTGCCATTGGCGATCGGTCTGGGAGAGGGCGCGGAATTGATGCGACCCCTGGCGCTGACGGTCGTCGGTGGGTTACTCACGGCGATGGTGTTGACGTTGATCATCGTGCCAAGCATCTATTTGATCGTGGCGCCGATCTCGGAGCGAGCGATGAATTGGATCAGCAAGGCAACTCAAAGAAACGCGGAGAGAGCGTGACAAAATTACCCCATGTGCTGGAAATGGATCCCGATGCCTGGCTGGAAGCGGTCGCAGAGGTAAGCGAGGAGGTGCAGGCAAAAATTACTGATATTCTGGGCGAATATGGCGAGGTGGATGGCGCTCAGCAGGCGCTGCGGGAGGCGATGAGGGATTATCTCATCGATGAACAGGAACCCGGCGACGATGAGTTGTGGTGCAAGGGGGTGGGCCCGATCTTATTCGCCGGACAGAAAGAGGGCGGTGAGTGGCTCAAATTAGATGTGCGCGATGATGGGGAGTCGGGGCATCGGTGGTGGTTTCGCAAAGAGGCCTGGCCACAGGGGTTGAGCCGCCGGGAGGGGCATAGACGAGTGGCGAAGGCGATCGTGGAAGCCACGGACTGGGGCGATGAGGAGCGCGCTGAGGAGAGGGCTCAGATCCAACGCGCTAAGCGCGAGATGTGGGAGCCCTTTTTGGCGACCGTGGATGCCGCTGGAGGCGGTGAGGCGTCGGCCGCCGATCTGAGAGAAGCGTTGAAGACGTTGGTGCAAGCCAGTCTCCCGGCGGGAGAGGAGGATCAGGTCAGGGTTGCGGTGGGAGAGAGGGATGTGACTCATATCACTGTGGAGAGGCTCGCCGAAGATTCGCTTCATATATTGGCGGTCAGCCCGGGGGATTCACGGGCTCCGCAGAGGCTTAAGGACCGGTTTGGTATGGAAGCGGACCTGGAGGAGGGGGTGGTGGTGATCACGGATCATCGTAAATTTGTCTGGCTTCCCTTCGCGCATTCCCAGAACGCGTCCAGCGAATTGCTGCTGCCCTCCGAGCCGGGGGAGGATGGGGAGCATGACTGGGTGGATTATTATTTCGCCATCGATAGGGCGGCATCGCTGATGATCCAGTCGCTCAATCCCTCCGTATGAGCGGCGTGTGATCGATTGGTTGAGGGTGTCCAGTGGTGTCTAGCGTTACGGTGTCCCGATGAGATATGCGGTGGGTTTATCTCCGCCATGTCGATAGGGCGTAAGGTCGCCAAGAAGCGTATTCAAATCGATGAGGAGTGATGGCATGAAGCAGGTCAAAAAGAGCAAAAAAAGTGGAGCAAGCCCTCGATGGAGGAGTTACCGATCACCATGGAGATCTCGGCGTATCGATGTGCCGATATGGGAGAGGAATAAGTGAGTGAGGATGGACGACAGGGGTCGCGGTTGATGGTTCTGGGTGCCGGGGCCGGCGGAGGCTCCCCGCAATGGAATTGCAATTGCGAGCTCTGTCGTCGGTCGCGTGCCGGCGACGAGGCGGTGCCTCGACGCCGGCAAACAGCACTGGCCATGAGTGCTGACGGAGAGCGATGGGTACTCCTCAATGCACCGCCGGAGTTGAGTGAACATTTTCTGGAGGTCCACGCGCTGCATCCGAAGGAAGAGGGGCGACACAGTCCGGTTAAGGCGGTGGTGTTGAGCGGTGGTGAGGTGGATCAGGTCGCTGGACTGCTGACCATGAGAGAGGGCCACGCCTTTGGGCTCTATGCGTCGGCGGCCACCCACGAAACGCTGTCACGCTCGGTGATTTTTGAGGCGATACCGGAGCCCCGCGTGCCAAGGCGAGTGCTTGCGGCGGACGTTTGGGTGGACGTGGAAAGCGCTCGGGGTGAGGCGCTGGGGGTGTCTGTCCGCCCCTTCATGGTGCCCGGCAAAGTCCCTCTATACGAAGAGGAAGATGGGGAGGTGCCGGAGTTGGCTTCGGAGTCGGAGTCCAACCTGGCGTTTGAGATCGACCTCGGAGACCAGCGTGCGGTGGCCGTTCCCGGGTGTGCCAAGATCACCGAGGGGTTGAAAGAGAGGGTCCAGGGGGCGGATATTCTCCTATTCGATGGGACGCTGTATCGCGACGATGAGATGATCAAGGCGGGGTTGAGCCACAAGACGGGCCGACGGATGGGCCATGTCAGCGTTGCCGACGAGGGAGGTCCGCTGGAGGCATTTAGTGACGTGACGGTGGGGCGAAAGGTTCTATTTCATATCAATAATACCAATCCCATCTTGGCGGCCGATAGTCCGGAGCGACGGCGCGTCGAGGCGGCCGGCTGGGAAGTGGCATACGATGGCATGGAGGTGGGATGAGCGATGAGAGTCAGGCGGTGATGAGTCCGACGGAGTTAGAGGAAGCCCTGCGGGCGATCGGGGCCCGGCGATACCACTCGCTTCACCCCTTTCATAAAAAGTTGCACGGAGGAGAGCTCAACCGCGCTCAAGTTCAGGCCTGGGCGCTGAATCGCTATGCCTACCAGAGCGCGATTCCTCGCAAGGATGCGGCGTTGATCTCTCGAGTGGAAGACAAAGAGCTCCGACGGGAATGGCGGCGCCGCATTCGCGATCACGACGGGGAATTGGGCGACGAGGAAGTCTCCGGGGGCATCGAGCGGTGGTTGGCGTTGACGGACGCTCTGGGGCTTAGGAGAGAGGATGTCGTCGCCAAGCGAGGGATCTTGCCGGCCACGGTGTTTGCCGTGGAGGCCTATGTCCGCTTTGTTCGCGAGGAGACGCTTTTGGAGGCCGTGGCGTCGAGTCTGACCGAGCTATTTGCACCGAAGATCATCGCTGATCGGGTGGAGGGAATGATCCGGACCTATGATTTTATCGACAATGAAGCTCTGAAGTATTTTGAGTATCGGCTCGATGAGGCGCCGCGAGACTCCAATTTTGCGCTGGGCTATGTGTTGGAGCACGCGCGGCGGCCGGATCAGCAGCAGTCGGTGCTGGCGGCCTTGAGCTTTAAGTGCGACGTGTTGTGGGCGCAATTGGACGCCCTTTATCACGCCTACGTGGAGCCGGGGCATATCCCACCGGGCGGGTTTGAGCCGGACCCAAGGGGGAGCGACTGATGGGCAAGCGAGGACAATGGAAGCCCAGTTGGGTCCGCGGGGTCAGACGTCGCTATGACGAGGTGAGGGAGCGGTGGATGATTGTGGGTCCCGAGCGCATTTTGCTTCCCAAAGGCCCGGGAGGGGCGATCGCCGCCAAGGTCGATGGGGACACCAGTGTGGAGGCCATGGTGGAAGCGCTGAGCGAGGAATTCGATGGTCCCAAGGAGTCCATCTGGGGCGATACTGTGGCGTTTTTGGAAGGTCTGGAGCGAAAGGGATATCTGCAATGAGTGATGTGGCGCCACCGATGGGGATGCTCGCCGAGTTGAGCCACCGCTGCCCACAGCGCTGCGTGTACTGCTCCAATCCGCTGGAGTTGACGAGAAAATCCGAGGAGTTGGCGACCGACGACTGGAAGCGGGTGTTGGAGCAGGCCGCGGCGTTGGGAGTGATCCATGTTCATCTCTCGGGCGGAGAGCCGACGGTGCGCCGCGACCTGGAGGAGTTGGTGACCCACTGCGTTGAGCTGGGGCTATATACGAACCTCATTACCTCCGGGGTGTTATTGGATGCGGAGCGGTTGAGAGGTCTGGCCGATCGGGGGCTGGATCATATTCAGTTGAGCTTCCAGGGGGCAGAGCAGGGGCTGGCCGACGATATCGCGGGGCTTGATGGAGCTCAGGCCAAAAAGGTGCAGTGTGCCAAGTGGGCCAGGGAGGCCGGGTTGAGGCTGACGATCAACGCTGTGGTGCATCGTCAGAACCTCCACGAGCTAGAGGATATCTTGGCCATGGCCAAGGAGCTAGGGGCCGATCGCCTGGAGGTGGCGCACGCCCAATACCAGGGCTGGGCGATGAGGAATATCGACGCCTTATTGCCGACGCGGGGCCAGTTGGAAGAGGCGACGGCGTTGGTCAGGAAGCATCGCCAGCGGTGGGAGGGGGAGATGGAGATCGATTATGTGGTGCCCGATTTTTATGCCAAATATCCCAAGGCCTGCATGGGGGGGTGGGGACGCCAATTTCTCGTGGTCGATCCCCGGGGCGATGTGCTTCCCTGTCACGGGGCCGGTCAAATCGATGGGATGGCATTCGACAATATCCGCGATCGGGACCTGTCGAATATCTGGGCAGAGTCGGAGGCGTTTGAGCGGTTTCGGGGCACCGGTTGGATGCCCGAGCCCTGTCGCAGTTGTGAGCGAAAGGAGCGAGACTGGGGCGGGTGTCGGTGCCAGGCCTTCGCGCTGATCGGTGACGCGGCGGCCACGGACCCGGTGTGCGTCAAGTCGGCGCAAAATGATTTGGTGCAAGCCAAGGTGCAGGCGGTCAACGAGGAGGGGATGGGTGATGATAGGCGTGGGAGCTGGGTCTATCGAAGCTTCCAGGGCGTCAGCTATCCGGGGTGGGACGGGACTTGATACAAGAAATCCATGGGTTAGGACTTGCCTTTTCCGGGGCAAGTTACATGTTTGGCCACAGAGTTCACGGTGGTCGTGAACTGCGTTAGAAAAATCGGATCAATTAAGGTCGGAATTGAGGAGTATAAATAATGAATCGAATCGTATCGCTATCGGCACTGGTATTGCTCGTGGTGGGATTGGTCATGGGGTCGGCGTCGACGGCCGTGGCCGGGAGCCACGGAGGAGATGAGGGCGAAGCTCACGACGCCGCGGAATATACTAATTATGATATTGACCCCATCCACTCCAGCGTGGTGTTTCGCATCAAGCACCTGGACGTGGGCTACGTCTTCGGCATGTTCTTGGAATATGACGGCGACTTCGTATTCGACCCGGAGGACCCGGAGTCGGCGGAGTTCAACTTCACGATCCAGACCGACAGCGTATTCACCAACGTCGAAGACCGGGACGATCACCTGCGAAGCGGCGACTTTTTTGCGGCCGAGGAATACCCGGAGATCACCTTCGAGAGCACCTCGGTGACGCACCGAGATGGCGACACCTATGAGGTGACGGGCGATCTGACGATGCGCGGCCACACCGAGGAGATCACCATGGTGGCCGATGAGACGGGACACGGCGAAGGGATGCAGGGCGAGTTCCGCCGAGGCTTCAATACCACCTTTGCGGTCAACCGCATGGACTTCGGTGTCGATTTCATGCCCGACGGGCTGGGAGAGACGGTGCGCGTGATGCTCAGTGTGCAGGGCGTGGGCGCCGAGTAAGCCCATCCGCAGCATAAGTATGGAGCACGAAGGGATGGGCTAAGGCCCGTCCCTTTTTTGTCGTCGAGAGCATGGGAGAAGAGGGTCATGGGTCCAGGAGATGTGGGGCAGTTATTGGTGGTGCCGATGGTCGTGGGATTGTTGGCGACCTGGGTGGCCATGTGGTGGATCGGCGACAAGGGATGGGATCGGTGGCGGGGGTGGGCGGTCGCAGTGATCATCGGTGGGGTCTATGTGTTGGGGCACGTCCAGAGCTCGAGGTTTCCTCCATTTCCGGCGGTGACGTCCGACGAGTGGGTGGTGTATGCGGCGATGGTGGGGGCGGGCTGGGCCGGGGTGGAGGCCTGGGCGGGACGGGCGATGGGGTGGCGGTGGATCGTCGTGGCCGTGGGACGAGTAGGGGTGATGGCGGTGCTGGCCTGGGTGCTGATCGGTGATCGCTTTGGAGTGGCCGTGTATCTGGGATTGGTGGCCGGGCTAAGCGTGGTGGCGATGACATTGGTCAACGCCGGTCGACAGGCCTTTGGACGGTCATTGATGGTGGGTTGGGCCATGGTGTCGGCAGCCCTCGGTGCGGCCTTTTTGATGGGCGCATCGGCGAAATTAGCGATCCTCGTGTGGTCGCTGATGGCGACGCTCATGGGGGTGATGGCCGTGCTGAGCCTATCCAAGCACGGTCGCACGATGGACCTGGGGGCCGTGCAGCCACTGTTGGTGATGATCGTCGGCGGGCTGTCGACCAGCGGCACGGCTTATGCCGGCGTCTCGCTGCAGGCAGTGCTATTGGCGGCGGTGGGGCTGTGCTTTGTGGCCTTCGTAGGTGCGCTGGCGGCCAGGCGGTTGATGGAGCGGTGGTGGTGGACGGCGTCGATGGTCTTTTTATATGGATTATTGGCGGGGGCCACCGTGGGATTGGCCCAGTATGAAGATCAGATCGATGCCGCGGTGGAGACCCCGAAGGATGAGGGAGGGGATGAAGAAGAGGAGGAAAACGGTTCGGGCAGTGAGCGCTACGCGCCCTATCGCTATTGATGGGATGCAGTGAGGAGTCAAGATGTGGATCGAGGATAATGTCAGGGAGCGCCGCTACGATGTGGATTGCAATTTTGATGGGTGGCGGTTGGATCAATACCTGGCCAATCGAATCGATGGGATGTCGCGATCGCAGGCCGGTCGCATTGCCAAGGGGGGCGACGTGGAGGTCTATCCACGGAGGAAGATCAAAGCGGGCACGCGGCTTCGCGATGGCGATGAGGTGGTCATTCGGGAGTACCTGGATCCGGAATTCGTCCAGGATGAAGAGGTGGAGATCGCCTACGAGGACGAGGCGATGATGGTGATCAACAAACCGGCGGGAATGTTGGTGCATGAGACGGCGTCCATCCGGCTCAATACGGTGACTCATTATCTGCAGCGCCAGGGGTTGTCCGAGGTCCACCCGGTGCACCGTCTGGACCGAGAGACCAGCGGGGCGTTGGTGTGCGGACGGGGAGAGGAGGCCATCCGTCGATTGAGCGAGGCCTTTGGCGGCGATGGGATAGATAAGACCTATCGGGCGCTGGTGATCGATGAGGAGAAGCGGTGGGGGCCCGGTGATGAGGCGACGTTGGAGAGGTCGCTGGGGTTTGAAGCGTCCAGTCCGCTTCCCCACAAGGTATGGGATGGGGATAAGCGGGCGCTGACCCATGTGAGCTACCGAGGAGAGGGCCGGTGCAGGGCTCACGGGCATCGCCTGGTGGATCTGGAGGTGCGCATTGAGACGGGTCGACAGCATCAAATCCGGGTGCATCTGGCCATGGAAGAGACGCCCATCGCCGGCGATAAGCTATACGCCGAGAGCGACGAATTTTTTATGGCCATCTGCGACCGACCCGATGATGAGGATCTACGGTCGAGGATGTGCTTTGACACGCACTCCTTGCACGCCTGGCGCGTGGGGCTCGATCACCCTCGTCGAGAGGAGAGAGTGGTGGTGGAGACAGGACTGCCAACGCGATTTTCCGAACTCTAGTCGGGTAGGACGACGGGGATCCAGGCGTTAGCGGAGGGGCCGTCGCAGCCGTCGACCTCGACGGAGAGGGCCAACCGAAACCCCAGTTCCGCCGATGGTGGATCATCGATGGGCCGGGTGAGCGACGCGTCTGGGGTGATGCAGTGGTAGAGCAGCCAGCGTTTCGACGAGTCTTGATCCTCGTCGGCAGTACTGGTGGCGTAGAGGCGATAGGACGACTGGGGGGGACCATCATCGATGAGTTCTAGACGGTCGTTATCGCGACGGAGTTCGCGAAAGGGGTGATCAGGAGCGATGACGGGGCCGACATCGGAGACGAATTCGTGGAGCAGTCCTCCGAGGGCCCGGCGGGCGCTGTCGGAGTCGTGGCGGTGGGCGCTTTCTTCGAAGCGATAGATGCCTTTTTCCATGACCCCTCGATCGAAGGGTTGGGCCATGGCTTCGGCGAGGTAGACGAGGGTGGCGGCGGCGCGCCACTCCAGAAAGAGATCATCGACCCGAGGGTGGGCGTGGTCCGAGATCTCCACGAGCAGGGGATCGAGGCCCTCCGGTCGCGGGGAGTGGCGGGCCCATTGATGGGTGACCTGAATGAGGGTGGAGGCCTGGTAGTCCTCGGTCCGATCGATGAGTGATTGGGCGAGGGCCATCTCGTCATCGGGGTGGTCACCCAGGGCGTAGCCCGTGGCGTAGACCGCGCAACCGGCGAATAGTGCGATGAGGGCGGCGGCGCTAAGGTTGGTTATCGACGAGGTGGGGCGTCGAGGTCGGAAGTGTTTGTGACCCTTGATGAAGAGTCCGGTCAAAAGGAGGCCGGCCACAAAGCCGCCGAAGTGACCCCATCCGTCGACGATGGGGACGGCCACGGAGATGACGACGTTGAGGCCCAGGATAACGGACCACCACAACTTGGATTGGCGGTAAGGGGGCGGAAGTTCATCGTAATAGGCCAGGTGCAGTGCAAGGTAGGCGCCGAGCAGTCCGAAGAGGGCCGTGGAAATACCGACGGCGAAGAGGCTCGCTGAACCAAAGAGGGAGGCCAGGGCGCCGGCGATGGCGGTCCCGAAGATGAGCAGGGCCGTGCGGGCGACGCCGAAGAAGCGCTCGCAATAGGTGCCCAAAAAGTAGAGGGCGAAGGCGTTGACGCCAAAGTGCAGGAGGTTTCCATGGAGCAAGTTGGCTGTGATCACGCGCCACCACTGGCCCTGGTCAAAGACCATGGTCTGAGAATTGGCGCCGAAATAGAGGTAGTGCAGCACGTCGACGTCGGGAGCCAAAAAGAATTGGGCGGCGAAGATGAGCCCCAGTCCACCGAGGAGGTATTTGGTCAGGCGAGGTTCGGCGGAGCTGGTCTCCTGACTGAGATCGGCCAGGCGCTGCATGCGCTGGCGTTGCTCGATGGCGTCGGGCCCGGCGTTGATGCGCTCGACTAGAAGGCTCCAGAAGAGGCGCATCAGCTCGGGGCGTTCAAAGTCGTCGATGGAGAGGACCACGGAGCGTGTGGGACCATCGATGACGAGGACGGGGCGACCGCGCGAGGAGAGGGGGACGACGGTGCGAATGTCGGCATAGGCCATCTCGATGGTTCGCCGGGAGTTGGGGCCCCGAGGAAGAATAAGGCGTTGCTCACCAAACTCGATGGTGCGTTGCTGCGGGGGCAGTAGAAGACGACGCACCAACGTGGCGAGAGCGGCGACACCGAGGGCGATGAGCGCCGGCCAGGGAGCGACATCGAGGTCCATGGTGGCCCCGATATCTTGCACCAGTAGGTAGCTCAGGGAGACGACCACCATCAGGAGGATCATGAACCCACGGGTGAACATCTGAGGCGGCGCCAGCGGCAGGCCCTTGGTGGGGGAACTCGGTCCGCGGTCCACGGGCCGGGCCTCGACGTCGATGATGGTAGGTCGCTGATCAGTCATAGAACCTCGGGTGGCCCAGTCGAAGGGTGATGGCGGCACCGGTCTGGACCAGATAGAGAAGGTAGACGCCGAGGAAGGGCACGATGAAGAGCAGGCCCGGATCGACGGGAGAAATAAAACCAGCGAGGGCTACCCAGATAATCCATGAGGGGTAGTGGATGATATAGCGGGCCGTGGCCTTAAAGAGCCAGGCGGCGCGGGGAATCAAGCCCGAGGGCATGGGGGGGCGGCGGGCGGAGGCGCCGGGCTTGATGGTCTCGCCGGCGTATTCGGGTCGGCGGATAAAATGGGTCAGCGAGGTGGCGATGGCGACGGCGAAGACGGCGCCGGTGGCCACCAATAACCACAGGGGATCGCCCTCGATGAGCCACAGACGGCAGGTGACGGCGGTCACCAGGATGAGGGCTTTGATCTCATCCATCAAAAAGTCGAGGTAGGCGCCGACGTCGCTGGTCATATTCTTGAGGCGCGCCAGTTGGCCGTCGACGCAGTCAAGGAGGTAGGAGAGTTGGACCAGGAGGGCGGCGATCAAAAAGCCCGGGGCGCCCGGGAGGAAGACAAAGGCCAGGCCGGCGAGGGCGAAGATGGCGGTGCCCAGAAAGGTAACCTGGTTGGGGGTCAGGCTGGTGGGGCGAAGCATCCACACCAGGACGGCCGCCAGGGGACGGGCCACGTAGGTATTCCAGGCGATGTCCTGGGGTTTTTTGGACTGGCGATAGATGCGCCGCCAGGTCGATAGCAAGGAGGTCATATCAGGTATCCCAGGAGGTCAGGCGTTGCTCAATGAGCTTAAATTCCTGGCCGTCCCATCCCCAGAGGTGTTGGGCCCCGCGGCCGATGCCGTCGGCCAGGGCGTAGCCCTCCTCGTGGACCCAGTAAATGGTGTCGCCATCGCGAGGGGGCATATCCCATTTTTCGGAGAGGTTTTGATGCCACACGCTCCAGCACTCGTAGTGGTGGCGAAACTCGCTGTCGTCCAGGGTATGTGGGGCCTCGAGGAAAGCGCGCCAGTCCTCTTTTAAGATGCGAAGGACCTGTTCGGTATCGGTCTCCAGGACGTCCTCGGCGGCGTGGAAGCCGGCCTCGTCGGTGATGCATAAAAAGAGGCGCTGCTGGAGGTCCTGGGGGGTGAGGTCGGGGTATCGATCGGTGATATGGGTTTGGAGGAGATGGGTAAATTGGAGCAGCACCCCACCGGTGACGCGTCGCTGCTCCTGTTGAAGCGGCGATAGCTGGTCGCGCTGGGGGATGGAGCGCGCGCGCTGGTCGACAAAGTCGACGAGGGATTGGCGCCAGTCTTGGGCGGCCGGGGTCAGGAGCGACGAGGGGGATTGGCAGTGGCAATCGGACATAAAGCCTCCAGAGTGGGGGACGAGGGCCTAAGTGGAGATAGAGAGGAAGGCCGGTCGAGGTCAACCGGTGATCCTCAGGACAAGGTGGAGCGAGGCAGTGTCAACCAGAAGCAGGCGCCGCCGTCGGGGGCGTCGCAATAGCCGACCTCGCCGTCCATAAAGGCGACGAGGTGCTTGACGATGGCCAGACCCAGTCCGGTGCCGCTGCGGTGGGTCTGTCGACCGGCGTCGGCGCGGTAAAAGCGCTCAAAGATACGGGGCTGGTCTTCGGGGGCGACCCCGGGCCCGTCGTCGACGACGCGAAGGCGGATGTGGTCCCCGACGACGTCCGCCGAGATGGTGATGGAGACGTCGTCGCCGCCGTAATAAAAGGCGTTGTCGATGAGGTTGCTAAGAATCTGGTCCAGGGCGCCGTCGTCAGCGGTGACGACCAGGTCGTCGTCGATGGCGATGTCGATTTGGTCCGGCTGACGCTCGTCGAGGTGGGTGAGGCGGTGGGTGATCTCAAGGACGTGCTGACGCAGGTTGATGGGGGTGGGGGTCAGCGATTGCTGGCCGGCCTCCAGGGTAGAGAGCTCCAGGAGTTCGGCGATCATGGTGGAGAGCCGGGAGGCCTGGTCGCGGATGCCCTCGCTGAAGTAGAGGGCGTCTTCCTCGATCTCGAGGGCGCCGTCGATGAGGGTCTCGGCGTGGCCCTGGATGACGGCCACGGGGGTGCGGAGTTCGTGGGAGACATTGGCGACAAAGTCACGGCGCATGGTCTCCAGTTGGCGAAGGGTGGTCACGTCGTGGAGGACGAAGATATAGCCGGGACCGTCCTTTCGATGCGTCAGTTGCAGGCGAATGCGTCGCTCCGGGGGGATGGGAAGGGTAAATTCGGCGGTGGCCTGGGAGGCGTCGTCCAACTCGGCCATCAGAGTGTCGATGACGCTGTCGGGGATCCAACGGCGAAGCGAGAAGTCCTCGTCGTCCAGATCGGCGCCCAGGAGTTCGTCGGCCGCGGGGTTGGCCAGTTGGATGGTCAGGGCCTCGTCGGTGGCGATGATGCCCTCATTCATTCCATCGAGGATGGAGCGAAAGCGGTTACGCTCGTCGGCCAGCGCGGCCATGGCGTCTTCCAGTTGGGTGGCGAGTTTGGCCGGTGAGGAGAGGTCGTCGGCGAAGGCGCTGCGCTGGTGATCCGGTGGCGTGGGGCGCGAGCGCTGGAGGAGGCGCTCCAGGGTTTGGGCCATGAGCTTGGAGGCCACCGAGCTCATTAGGACGGCCACGGCGAGGCCCAAAAGGGTGCCGACGAGCAAAAAGAGGCGTAGACTGGTGATGAGTTCGTCGACGCGGTCCAGGGGCATGGCCAGGCGGACGACGTGGTCCGAGGACGGGTCATCGATCGCCAGGTAGAGAAGGTCGCGGTCCAGGGTGTCGCTGAATCGCTGGGAGACGCCGAAGCCGTGGCTCAGGGCGGCTTCGACCTCCGGGCGATCGCCGTAGTCGGCGGCGGTGGGCAAAGACTCGTCGCCAGAGGTGGTATCGACGATGGCCTCTCCGCGGTGGTCGATGATGGTGATGCGGCGCTGATCGGGAAGCTCGTCCAGATCGGCGATGACGGCCTCGATGGCCTGAGGGTCGTCCAGGTGGCGGGTGACGGCGGCCACCAGCATGGCCTGAGTCTGTAGATCGGACTCCAGGGCCGCTTTTCCCCAGCGCTGGAGGCTATGATTCAAAAAGAGGCCAACGATGATCACGAAGACGGCGATCAGGGCGATGGAAATGGCAAATAGACGGGCACGAAGGGAAAAGAACAAAGCAGTCTAGCCTCGGAGTTCCTGAAGGAGCTGTTGGCGACGGGTGTGCAGGGCGGTGCTCAGGCCCACCTTGTAGATGTGGGGGTTATGAAAGCGGCGGTGTTCCTCGGGGAGCTGGGCCAGGCGTTGCTTGGCATAGGTACGGGCTTCGTCGAGGGTCGACAGAGGGCCCTGGAGGCGACCGTCTTTCATCACCGTGGTCAGGAGCGGCTCTTGATGGAAGTGGTCGACGTCCACCTCTTTATAGGGGTCGTAGGGATGGTGCATGTGGGCCACTGACGTTTGGCCTTCAGTGGCGATGGCATCCCCATAGAAGCGATGATGGTCGTCGAAGAGGCGAAAGACGGTCTTGGGGCCCGGGAAGTTCACCTTCTCGATATTCTCGGAGAGCTTGATGCGGGGCTGGCCATCGAAGGCACATAATTTATAGACGCCATCGAGGGCGGGATCGTCATAGGCCGTGATCAGCTGGGTGCCGACGCCAAAGACATCGATCGGGGCCTGCTGCTCCTGAAGGAGGCTGTGGATAACGCTTTCGTCGAGCTGGTTGGAGGCAGCGATCTTGACGTCATCAAAGCCGGCGTCGTCGAGCATGACCCGCGCCTGTTTGGCGAGGTAGGCCAGATCGCCGCTGTCGAGGCGGATGCCGATCAGTTCATGGCCCTGTTTGCGGAGTTCGCGGGCCACGGTGATGGCGTTGGGAACGCCGCTCTTGAGGGTGTCGTAGGTGTCGACGAGGAGGATGCATTGGTCGGGGAAGTGCTGGGCGTAGGCCCGAAAGGCGCTCAATTCGTCGTCGAAGCTCTGGATCCAGGCGTGAGCCTGAGTGCCGGCAATCGGTAAGTCGTCGCGAAGGCCCGCCAGCACCTGAGAGGTGGCGTCGAAGCCGCCGACGTAGGCCGCCCGCGAGGCCTGGAGGCCACCAAACCCCTGGGCGCGTCGCAGCCCAAAGTCGATGAGTTTTCGATCGGGGCCGGCGGCCCGACGGATCCGCGAGGCCTTGGTGGCCACCAGGGTGGAGAAGTTGAGGATATTTAACAGCAGGGTCTCCACGATCTGAACCTGGGCGATGGGCCCGTCCACCCGGACGATCGGTTCGTGGGGAAAGACGACCTCCCCGTGGCGCATGGCCTGGATGTCGCCCTGAAACTCAAAGGCCCGAAGCCAGTCCAAGAAGGTGGGATCGAACCCCTGGGCGTCCAGATAGGCCAGGGCGCGGTCATCAAAGTTGAGATTTTCCAGGAGGTGCAAAAGTTCGTCGATCCCGCTGAAGATGGCGTAGCCCCCGCCGAAGGGGTTGGACCGAAAGAAGTAGTCGAAAGAGGCTCGCTGATCGGCGCGGCCCTGGAGCACATGGCCCTGGGCCATGGTCAATTGATAGAGGTCGGTGTAGAGGGCGGCGTCTTGGGCGAGGGGATGATCCATGAGCGGGTGACTCCCTTAAGTGCAATGAGATGAAGTCGGTCCTCTTGAATGAGCCGAGTTTAGCCACCACCCATGGTGTGACAAGCGGAGAGAGATATGACGGAGAGAGATGTGGCGATGGAGGCCCATTGGCGCCTGGCCGGTGGACCGCTGATGGATGAAGCGACGTTGATGGCGTTATTTGTGGCCATCGGCCAGGTGCGGGCCATCGAGCCGGCGCGCTACGATATGAACCGCCGGGGCAAGTGGCGCGATTATTCGGGGCCCCGACTGGTGGTGGACGCGCTGACGCAGCGTACGCAATTGGTGGAGATTCGAGAGGCGCACCCGCTGGATAAAGGGGGACAGGAGGTGACCCTGGAAATGGGCAAGCAGGGGGCGCCCCCATCGGCCAGCCTGCGGTGGAGACAGGCCTGGCCGCCGGAGCCAAGGGATGTGCAGCATTGGCAAGAGGCGGTGGAGGAGGCTTTTGAGAGCCTGAATCTGGCCTCCATGGTTATCACTCGTCAGGCATCGGGCGAGGAGGGGACTGCCGAGGTTCGGTTGGGTGCCGTCAAGGGCCTATCCGCTGGGCGATTGGATCGCCTAAGGGATTGCGCTGGGGACGCCGAGCCCTTCATCGAGACCGATGGCATCACAGGCTGGCAATTCTGGGAAGAAGAGCCTCCGCAAGCCTGGCAAACCTGGTGGTCAGAGCAGGCATGATATCCCGTGGCCGACAATTTCATGAAACCGACTTGACAGGGGTGTGAGGTCGGCCTATAACGCCGTTCCCGTTGGCGGAGAAATGCCATCGGGTGTCAGTTTTAACTGACCTCTGCGAAGGTAGCTCAGTAGGTAGAGCACGGCCCTGAAAAGGCCGGTGTCGACGGTTCGAATCCGTCCCTTCGCATTTTTTGATCGGCCCCAGACGGGACGGAAATAGCGGCTGCGGCGCGTCAGCCACCAAATCACGGCGTCGGACTTCTCGACGATGCCTCTGGCATCGCCTGCGAGGCCCGACATGGTGATTTGAAGGCTGACTTTGCCTCGCGTCGCTATTTCCGTCCCATCTGGGGCCTTTTTCGTG
>CAZMJS010000035.1:30836-35093 GCA_964566695.1 uncultured Bradymonadales bacterium | reverse complement strand
AGGTCGACGCCACGAAGCACGTGGAGGTCGCCAAAGCTCTTGTAGATATTTTTAAATTCGATGGTGCCCATGAAATGGCTCCATGAGAGGGGATCAGAAAGCGATGTGGGCGCTCACGCTGGCGGTGGGGTAGAACCAATCGTCGAGCATCACCTCCGGGTCTTCCTCGAAGGAGGTGGGGCCGGAGGTGCTGAGTCCGTCGATGAGGGGCAGGTGCAACCCGGCCTCGATGATCATAAAGGTCTCGTCGCCCAACCAGATGTGGCGCCCGAAGCGGGCGTCCAGGCCGAATTGAAGCATCGAGGCCTCGGGGAGGCGAAGGTTCCGGTAGTGGGCACCTCCGGCAAAGGTCCACCCCGAGGAGTCGCCGATGGCCTGGTAGCGGGCCAGGGCGGTGACCTTCCAGTCGAAGGCCAGGGTGGAGTCCTCGCTGCCCTGGTCCGTCAATTGGCGCTCGTCAATGTGGGTTGCGCCCAGGCGAAGTTCGGCGTTCATGGACAAGCGGCGAGTGACGATGTGGTGGACGCCCAGGCGAATCCCTGGCCCCAGGGGATAGATGGTGTCGCCGTCGACGGCGTCGTCCTGGTCCAGGAAGCCGCCCTGGAAATCCAGGCCCACGACGGGAAATTGATTGCCCACCAGGGGCAATTGAAATTCCTCGGCGGCGGCCGTGGAGCTAGTCGCGGCCAGGCTGACGCCGGCGATCACAAGAGCACAAAGCGTACGAGATGGAATCACTTAGCTCACCAGGCTGAGAATAACATAACCGAGTCCGGAGATAATAAAGTCAAGGATGACCACGGCGAGGCTGGCGTTGACGACGGCCGTGGTGGTGGCCCGTCCAACGCCGGCGCTTCCGCCGAAGACGTTAAGCCCGGCGTGGCAGGCGACGATGGGGATGGCCATGCCGTAGGCCAGCGCCTTGGTCAGGCCCATCCAGACGTCGAACCAGCCGATAAAGCTCATATCTACGAAGGTACGCACGTTGAGGTCAAAAGAAATATAGGCGATGGCAGCGCCGGCCGAGTAGGAGACGAGGACGGCGAAGATACTCAGGACGACGGTCATGATCGTGGTGGCGATAAAGCGAGGAACCACCAGGTAGTCGATGGGTTGAGCAGCGGACATGCGCAGGGCATCGACCTGTTCGGTGACGACCATGCTACCGATCTGGGCGGCCATGCCGGTGGCCACGCGGGTGGCCAGCATCATGGCGGTGATCGTGGGGGCAAATTCGCGAAGCAGAAGCTGGAGGAAGAGTCCGCCCAGCATCTGGAGGTCGCCGGTGATCTGCTGGGCTTGAAAGCCCGATTGGTAGACCAGAATCATGCCCAGAAAGCCCAGCGTCACGGCGATAAATACCACGGATCGATTACCGACCTCGTAGAGCTGCTCGAAGATGGCCTTCCAGCGAGTTCGACCCTTGAACATATAATAGAGGGTCAGGCCGAAGACCTGGAAGATGCCTCGCACCGTCTCGGCGACCTCCATGAAGGGGCGGCCGATGGCGGCGAGGACGCCAGACGGGTGTTGGCCGGGGGGCGCGGCGTCCGTGGTGGGCTGGGGGGTTTGTTCGCTCATGGGCAACAGGGCTCGGGGGGGCAGCGGAAGTTCAGGGGGCTCAGTGGCGCTCATAGGGTGCCGAAGGCCCGGAAATAATCGATGACGAAAATGGCGATGGCGCTTCCCACCACCGAGGCGTTGACGGAGCGTCCGACGCCCACGGCGCCGCCGCGGGTGGCGAGGCCGAAATAACAGGAGATGACGGCGATGGCGAAGCCAAAGAGCACGGAGTTGATGAGGCCATGCCACAGGTCATCGAGGAGCACGTAGGTGACGACGCTCTGGAAGAAGAGCATCATGTCGACCCCCAGCAGGTATTGGCTGGTGACGGCGCCGCCGAGGAGGGCCGTGAAGTTTCCAACGACCACCAGTAGGAACATCATCAGGAGCATGGCCAAAAATCGAGGGACCACCAGGTAGGCCACAGGGTCGATGGCCAGGGCGCGCAGGGCATCGATCTGGTCGGTGACCTTCATGGTGCCCAGCTCGGCGGTGTTATTGGCCCCGACACGGCCGGAGAACATCAGTCCGATGAGGATGGGACCAACCTCGCGGAGAATGGCGTAGCCGGCGCCCCATCCCAGCAAGCCGTGGGCCTGGTATTGCTCGATATAGAGACCACTCTGGATCACCATGATGGCGCCCACCAGGATGGCCGTGACGACGACGATGGGGAAGCTCTGGACTCCGACGCGGTACATATTGCGCCAGATCTCAGGGCCGTCGAAGTCCCAATTCCAGGGCAGGAGATAGTAGAAGATCCGCCAGGTCAGCAGCAACAGGCCACCGATGATATTGGCCCATTTCAGGGCGCTATCGCCGAGGACCTTGAGCGGCTTGGAGAAAGGGGTGGCTAATTTGTGCATCAGTGGGCTCATGTGTTGAGCTCGTCGTCGCTATAACCCTGCCAGAACTTTTCCACCATCGGGATGGTGCAGGCCTCGATGGCGTCGCGGTCGCCGATGAAGATCAGCTCCCCTTCGTCGAGGAGGGCGAATTCTTCACAGATTTCTTTGATGCCGCCGATATCATGACTGATGGTCACGGAGGTAACGCCGCCTTCGACCTTCATTTTCTCAAGGAGGATGAAGATCTTGGAACTGGTCACCGGGTCGAGGCCGGCGGTGGGGTCATCGTAGAAGAGAATCGGTGGACGGCGAATGACCGCCCGGGCGAAGCTGACGCGCTTTTTCATTCCCCCACTGAGCTCGTTGGGGAATTGGTGGCCGATGCCGGGGAGGCTGATATCGCGCAGGGCTTGCTCGACGGCGGCCTCGATCTCGTCCTCGGTGTGACCGCCCTCCTGGCGGAGGGGAAAGCTGATATTCTCGGCGACGTTCATGAAGTCAAAAAGGGCGTAGTTCTGAAAGAGCATGCCGATGCGAAAGCGGAGATCGGCGAGCTCGGTGGGGCCCAGGGAGTGGACGTCGATGCCATCGATGGTCACGCGCCCGCCATCGGGCTCGACGAGTCCGCAGACGATCTTGAGAAGCAGGGACTTTCCGGCGCCGCCGGGGCCGATAAGGCCAAGGTTGCTGCCCTCGTCGATGCTCAGTGAGACGTCCTTCAGGACGGGGCGGCCCTCGTGATATTTGGTGATATTTTCAATCTCGATCATCGTGCCTCCGCCAGTTGATGGCGAGCGTCGTCGAGGTAGGGGCTGTAGGGATAGTGCTCCACAAAGCGCTCCAAGGCGCGTTGAAACGCATCATCATTGCCCCGGAGGCGCTCTATTTGGACGAGGTGCCAGGCGCTGTCGTCGGTGTAGCGGTGATTGTCGAAGCGATCGATATAGGCGTGGAAGTGGTCGCTGGCGGCGTCGTAATCGGATAAGAATAGGAGGTGGATAACGCCGAGGCGGTAGCGCGACTTGGAGGCCCGGTGGGAGGCGTAGGTGCCGACGAAGGAGGCGGTGTCGCTGCGATTAGCGAGGATTTCGTAGACCGCGATGGCCGGCTGCCAGCGCTGATGGGCCTCATAGATCTGACCCATCTGAAAGAGGGCTTCGTCGGCGGCGGAGCAATCGTAGCAGGCATCAAATGCACGGCGGAAGTCCGCCAGGGCGTCGTTGGGTCGGCGCAGTGGGTCGTGGAGGGTCTGGCCACGCTCCAGGTAGAGCTTGGCCCTCATGGGATCGTCGCTGCTCTGTTCAGCGAGGTGCAGCAGCGTATCTGCTAACTCGTTGTGGCGTTGGAGGCCGCGCTCCTTACGGAGAAGAAAGGAGAGGGCGAAGTCAGCGCCAGCCCAGGGGGCGGTGTGGACGATGGTCTCCTCCAGTAGTCCCCGCGCTCCGTCGGGGTCGCCGTCGACATCCCAGGCGATGCGCGCCAATTCGTAGCGGGCGCGGGAGGCTGCTGAATCATCGGGGTCGCTATCCCACAGGGCGCCGAAGAGTTGTTGAGCCCGCTCGTAGTCACCGTGGCGTCGCGCGAGGCGCGCGCGCTCGAACTCGATGTTGCGGGCTTGATAGGTCGATGGGGCGCGGGAGGCCAAATCTTTCAGGGCGTCGTCGGCCTCCGCAGGGGGGAGGCGAAGAATCTCATTTAATTCCTCGGCCCACCCGGAATGTTCCGCTGGTTGCGGCGTAGACGAACAGGCCGATACACCCACCAGGCAGGCCAAGAGTAACAGCGCCAGCAGGGGCCAGGGATGTGAAGAATGACAGGGGCTCATGAAGACCATTGCAATGACGAT
>CAZMJS010000035.1:10224-30736 GCA_964566695.1 uncultured Bradymonadales bacterium | reverse complement strand
TTTTTGAAGAGAGGCTTGAGATGAGCAAAGGACTAATTGGACGAAAAGTGGGCATGACCCAGGTATTTGACGAGGATGGCGACCGGATCCCCGTGACGGTCGTGGAGGTCGACGGCAACGTGGTGGTTCAGAAAAAGAGCGCCCATGGCAAAGACGGCTACTCGGCGTTGAAGCTTGGATTTGGGTCGGTCAAAAAGTTGGAAAAAGAGGGCACGGAGCCAAAGTGGCGCCTGTCCAAGCCGCGCGTCGGTGTCTTCAAGGCGGCCGGCATCGAAGAACCACGTCGTCACGTGCGCGAATTTCGCGTCGACGAAGGGGACCTGGACAACTACGAGGTTGGCCAAGAACTGGGCGTTGACCAATTCGAGCTGGGCGACCTGGTCGACGTCACGGGAACCTCCAAGGGCCGTGGTTTTACCGGTGTGATGAAGCGGCATAACTTCGCCGGGTTTCACGCCACTCACGGCACCCACGAGTATTATCGGCACGGCGGTTCTATCGGTATGTCTGCCGATCCGGCCCGCGTCCTGCCCGGGATGAAGATGCCCGGTCAATACGGCAATACGACGACAACCATCCAAAATATTGAGGTGGTCGGCGTGCTGGAGGAAGAGAACGCGCTGCTCCTCAAGGGGGGCGTGCCTGGCCCGAAGACGGGCATTCTCAAGATCCAGTCGGCCGTGAAAAGCTGACCCCTTGTCGTGAGACGTGGACGCCGGGCGGCCCCTTGTCGAAAGGGGGCCGCCCGGCTCTATTTTGGGGGGCTGGTCTTCAGAATCGGAGGCCCCACTCGGCGCGGTATTTGAGCCATCGGTAAGTTAACCAGAGGGTAACGGGCCCCCCGGCCAACACAATATAGGGGCTCATGATGAGGCATAGAAGGGCGGTGGTGGCCGCTGAGCCGGCAGCGGCATAGCCTTTCTTCTTGGCGCTTTGTTTGGTCAATTCAGTGCGTCGCATGGCCTTATCCTTCAATGGGTGAGAAGTCGACGTGGCATTATGGAATGTAAACACGGGATGAGCCAGAGGGATTCCGAGCCAGTGAGGCTCCGCGGGGGGATACGCCGATTGCACGGTGAAAGATGAGGGGGTAAAGACAGCGTCGACGTTGGAGATCGTGGAGCGGCTTACAGATAAGGGATAGCGATGGCATTTGAGAAGTTGCAATTATGGGGTTTGGAACGGCTGCCAAAGAATCTGGTGAGCCGGGCATTCGGAGGGATCAGCGAGGTAGCGTTTCCCGGACCGATGCAGCGCGTGGTCAATCGCTCATTTTTGGCGATCAGCGGCGCCGAGTTGGATGAAGCGCCCGGGGACGTCGGCGACTACGAGACATTGAACGCGCTCTTTACTCGCCAGTTGCGCGAAGGGACGCGGTCGGTGGAGACCGAGCGAGCGGCGTTGGTGAGTCCCGTCGATGGGGCTCTGGGGATGTTCGGGGCCATCGAGGAGGGAACGCTCCTGCAGGCCAAGGGAAGGGAGTATCGGCTATTGGATCTGGTCGATAGTGCCGAGGCCGCCGAGCGTTATCAGGGCGGCCATTACGCGACGATTTATCTGTCGCCCAAGGACTACCATCGCATTCACAGTCCCGTGGGCGGAGAGATCGAGCGCTTTAGCTATATCCCCGGCCACCTCTTTCCCGTCAATCCTCTGGCGGTGGAAAATATTGATAATCTATTTGCGGTCAATGAGCGGCTCATTACCTATATCCAGAGCGACACATTGGGCGAGGTGGCGGTGATCAAGGTGGGGGCCACCTGCGTGGGGCGAATCACCTTGACCCACGAGCGATTTGAGACGAATCGTCCGCTCCGTCGCCGCCAGGAGTGGGCTCCTACGGGCGATGATCTGGGGGTGGAAGCGGGCGATGAGTTGGCGGTATTTAACCTGGGATCGACGGTGATTTTACTCATCGAGGAGGGATCGTTCGCGTTTCGTCAAGATCTGAGCGATGACAGCGTCCTCCGGGTGGGCGAGGCGCTGGGCGTGGGCAACACCTTGTGAGGCGGGGGTGGCTCCGATACACTGCGTGACGCGTAGTCCAACCCATAAACCGTGAAGAGCCAAGATGAGTCAGGCTTAAGGGATCGCCGAGCGCGGTGGGCGATTCAGGAGCCAGAATTGATCGAGGAGTCAGGATTCGTGACGGAATCGGCCGAGAATAGCCCTTCGGAGCAGGCCAAACTCTCCGAAGATAGTGAGGTGGTGGAGCTGACCGAAGAGGTCGAGGCTCCAGAGGATATGGATGCCATGGCCATGGAGATGCCGGAGTTTAAGATGCCCGGTGACGAGGGGTCAGAAGCAGAAGAGGAGGGCGAGACCTACGATCGGCAATCCATGGTCAAGACGATCCAGATGGACGCCATGGATCGCGATCAGGTAGAGGCGCTGGAGGATGATGAAGATAGCGCCGACGAACTCCCGGTCATTGACGGATTGGAGTGGGCGCCGACGGTGATTCCCCGACCGCCGGAGGTGATGGTCAAGAAGTGGCGCGAGGGCCTGCCCGGTGAGGTGCAACGAATCCTCGGCCCCGTGGAGCCGCCCCAGGATACGCCGGATGTTGCCGAGGAGACTCCCGACGTCCACAAGCAGACTCCTGACGTTGCCGAGGAGCCCCCCGAGCAGATACCCGAGGAGCCGGCGCCCACGGTGGAGATGGAAGCCGAACAAGCCGCCGGGTCCCAGGAGGTGTCGTCCCGCCCGTCCACGCCACAGGAAGACCAAGAAGATCCATCTACGGCGCAGGCCGATGAGCAAGCTCCGGAGACATTGCCGGAGCTTCCTGTCGACGAGAAGATGATGCCCATCTCGGAGGTAGAGCCCATCGAGTTGGACGAGGAGCTGGTGGAGTTGGAGGAAGACTCCGAGCCCGGCGAAGGGCCCCGGTTGACGACTCAGAGCGGCGCCCGACTGGATGAAGACTCCGATGCCTCAGACAAGGAGATGAAGGGCCTCGTCAAGGAGTTGATGGAGGAGGAAAAGGAGGAGAGACAGCGCCGACAGGGAAAGGTTCGCCCGCGAGATATCTGGTTTAAAGAGGTGTTTGGCGAGGAGTACCTTCGGACGGTGCCGGCCAATATCGCCCAGATCACACGGGATGAGGTGCGCTTTATCGAATCCAGTCTGGCACCCGACGAAGGGGCCAAGATCTTGGACCTGGCCTGTGGGTTTGGGCGGCACTCCATCGCGATGGCCAGCCGCGGCTACGATATGGTGGGGTTGGACCTGTCGAAGCCCCTGCTACGGCGGGCCCTGGGAGCGGCTCAGCAGCGATCGCTGGACATCCAATTCGTCCACGGCGATATGCGAGCATTAGAATTCAGTGAGGTCTTCGATAGTTGTTTTATCTGGGACACCTCTCTGGGCTATTTTAAGGATCGGGTGAACTTGCAGGTGTTGCGAGGGGTTCATCAAGGCCTCAAAAAAGGGGGCCGGTTACTCATCGATGTGGTCAACCGCGATTTTATCGTACACCAGACGCCGACTCGGCTGTGGTGGGAGGGCAATGGGTGTATTTTTCTCGAAGAGAGCGAATTTGATTTTGAGACCAGCGTGCTCGAGGTCGATCGCTCCTATATCTACGAGGATGGGAGTCCTCCCATGGAGCAGACGAGCTATATTCGGCTCTATAGCGTCCATGAGCTAAGGCAGATGTTGCACGTGGCCGGATTTAAGGTGCTGGAAGTCAGTGGTGGGTACCACTACCGAGGGCATTTTCTGGGGGCGTCCAGCGAGCGGATCATCGTGCTGGCAGAAAAAAGAGAGCGCCGACGCCGCCCCAGTCGAGGGGGACGGACGACGGCGCCAGGGACGGCGGCGAAATAAGCTCATCCGGGCTCAATCGTCATCGATGACGTGGTCATCGATAGCGTGGAGCTCGATGAGGCCATCCTCCGATGATACGAAGCCGGCTGCACTCTGGGTAAAGAGCCCTTTGAAGACGTATTCCTCGCCGGTGGTGATTCCCACCTGCGTGAAGAAGTCGTCTTCATAACCCACGACCATCAACTCCAGATCGTCGTCGACGTGGTCGCGCACTCTTAAGTGGTTTCCGGGGCAGGGTTGGGCGGTGGGGTCGCAGCCATGACCCTCGTAGTCGACGACGGTGGCGCGAAGTTCAATGTCTTCGTCGAGGTGGTTGTCGCGGTTGGCGACGAGCCCCTCCACGCGGAGGGTGCCGTCGTCGTTATACTCTTGGATTTCAAAGGCGTCGTCGGGAGGGGGAGAGGGTAAGTCGACGACCGCGTCGGGAAGATCGGGATCGGGAGCGAACTCCTCTTCAGGCACCTCGGGGCCCGAGCCTTCGCACCCCGAGGAGGCGAGGAGAGCGGTGGCCATCAACAGAGCAATCAGAGAATATCGTCGGTGCATGGGCTCTCCAAAGCCGACCTGGGAAGCCAGGTCGGCGAGGGGGGATTATTTGCGGGCCGGTTCGGCCGTGACCTTCTTGCCCTTCCACTTTTGCCCGTTGAGAGCATGGATCACATCGCGGAAGTAGTCGGCGCGAACGTGAATGAAAGCATAAGAACTCTCGATATGGACCTTGCCGAAGTCCTCGGGATCCATGCCGGACATATAGCAGAGCATTTCCACCAGATCTTTGGCGGAGTCAAAGGCATTACGTCCGAGATTCATGTACATTTTCTCGGTTTCCGAAGGACTGTCAATGGTCGGTGCGACGGGATTGATTTGATCCATATCGGACTTCTTGTCGTTGGAATGGGAAGAGGTGGTTTTAGCATCACTGGAAGAGGCTTGGCCATCGTTGGAGGAGCGCCGTCGTCGTCTGCGTCGTCTCTTGTTAGATGACGAGGAGTCGGTGCTCTGGTCGCTGTCGCGACTCTTTTTGCGGGTGCGGGAGCGGCTCTTTGGCTTGTCCTGCTTTTTGGGAGCGCTCTTCTCGGGGCTCGGCGAGGGCTTTTTGGGCTTCCGCTTGGAGGCCTTCTTCGCGGTCTCAGCAGGGGCGCTTTGGGAAGCTTTCTTGTGTGGGCCACGGCCATTGAGCTGGCGCTGGAACTCGCCGGCGACGGTGCGGTCGGCCAGCGATAGAAGGCGGGCGACCAACCGTGGGAGGTTGAAGTCGTCGTCCATGTCCTCCGGGGGATCCAGAAGCTGCTGAGCGAGCTTGAGGTGGCCACCGTAGGGCAGGTAGTCGATGCCATCGAGGTCGGCGTCCAACTTCTTGAGGGCGCGGCGTTGCCGGGCCATCATGATCTCGTCGGAGGTCGGAAGTTGACGCTGCTCCAGGCGGATATCGTAGGTCTTTTTGACCTGGAAAAAGGTGTCCACCTCGGTGGGGGCGATGAGGCTGATGGCCTTGCCCTCGCGTCCGGCCCGACCGGTGCGTCCAGTGCGGTGGACGTAGACCTCGGCGGAGCTTGGCAACGCGAAGTTGATGACGTGGCTCAGCTCGGAGATATCAATGCCCCGGGCGGCGACGTCGGTGGCGACGATAAAGTCGATATCGCCCTTTTTGAGGGCCCCCAGGACCTTCTCGCGCTCCTTTTGAGGAAGGTCGCCGTTGAGCACCTCCGCTCGATAATTGTGGCGCTTGAGAAAGTCCGTCACCGAGAAGGTCTCTTTGCGGGTGTTGGCAAAGATGATGGCGCTATCGGGATCCTCGTACTCCAGGACCTTGATGAGGTCCCGGGTGCGACCGACGCCTCGGACGCGGTAATAGAGGTGGGTGACGGCTTCAGCGGCCACGGAGTCACTGGAGTGAGTGATGAACTCCGGATAGAAGAGGATTTTGTTGGCCAGGGCCTTGATCTCTTCGGTGATGGTCGCCGAGGACAGAAGGCTTTGGCGCTCTTCCGGGAGGTAGTCAATGACGGCGAGGATATCGTCGCGAAAGCCCATGGAGAGCATTTCGTCGGCCTCGTCGAGGACCAGGGCCTGGAGTTGACCGAGGTCGATTTTCTTCTTCTCGCAGAGGTCCAAGAGGCGACCCGGGGTGGCGACGACGATGGAGCTATCCTCCAGGGCGTCGTATTGCTTCTGGTAGGACGTCCCGCCGTAGATGGGGGTGGCCTTGAGGTCCTTGAATTGCCCGAGGCGTTCAAACTCCTTGCATACCTGCTTGGCGAGCTCCCGGGTGGGCGTCATGACCAGGACGTCGATGCGACCGGGCTTGGGCTCCAGGGTCTCAATGACGGGGATGGCGAAGGCCGCCGTTTTTCCCGATCCGGTCTGGGACTCCAAGGTCAGGTCGATGCCGGCGAGGATGAGGGGAATGGCCTCGGCCTGAACAGGAGTCGGTTCCTGGTAGCCGATGGAGTTGAGGGCGCGCCTCATTTCATCGCTGAGAAAAAAATCGTCGAAGGTCTTCGGTTCGGTGTTGAGCATGTGCCTCGTTCTCGCTGGACAGAAAGGCTGAGTAAGCGGCGGAAGCCCCTCAAAGGCCGGGACCGGGGGTCGCGGCGAAGAGAGGGGGAAGTAACGTGACTGGGGGGACGCGATGAAAACGGCGCCGCTCCCGAGTGGGTATGTGGGTATAGGATGAGTCCCGGGGGTGCAAGGCTTGGCCGGGCCGTCAGTCCTCGTCTTGGCGCCGGTGACGGTCGATGGAGGCGATCAGGGAGCGCAATTCGTCGTCCACGCCATCCGGGGTTGCCGGCGGTGGCGAAGGAGGCGGGGCGTCGTCTCTGGGAGGTGGCACGGGGCGTCGCCGGCCCCCAAGGGAGGGGACGTAGGTGATCGATAAGGAGTCGATGGGCCAGGGGGAAAATCGGCGAAGTCGCCGAATAAGAGGCATCGGCGATTGCTTCCACTCTCGGGCCAGGGCCTGAGCGTCGGTGGCAATATAGAGGCAGCCGTCGTCCAGGCGCTGCGGACGGCTACGACGAGCCAGGGAGGCGCCGATCAGGGTGGGCCAGCACTGGCGAAGTAATTCCGGGCTGGGCTCGGGAAGGCGGTGGTCGCGGTCGGCCTGTTCGGCGATCGCCTTTAGAAGGTCGCTCCACATATAGTAAGGATCCGCAGAGAAGAGGGTCAGGTGGTCAGCGACAGGGAGTATGCCAAGGGGGCGCCCCGTCGTCGAGGGAGAGCCGGGGGGAGAGGCTGGATCGACGATGAAAAAGTTGGGAAAAATCAGGGAAGGTGGTTGACAGTCCTCAGAGGGGCCCCTATAACCCTGAGTCCGCGGCGGGGAACAAAACTCGCCACGGGACATAACCTTGAATGATGCAGGCACGTAGCTCAGTGGGAGAGCGCTTCCCTGACACGGAAGAGGTCGGCGGTTCAATCCCGCCCGTGCCTACTCGGTTTAATGGCCCCGCGAGCCGGGGCAGTGTCGGATGTCGATACAGTGACGATGCGGCGCGCAGCGCAGGCGGGTCCCGGCAAGGGTCGGGAGACCGCCTGTTTTTTTCGCCCATCGGCCAGCACCGGCCGTTTCAGATTGGAAGAGGAGGATCGCAATGCCAAAAATGAAGAGTCATAGCGGCGCGTCGAAGCGCTTCAAGGTCACCAAAAGTGGTCGCGTCAAGTATCGCAAGATGAACCGCAGCCACATTTTGACGAAGAAGCGCAAAAAGCGTAAGCGCCAGCTTCGCCAATCGGCCTATCTGAATAAGACCGACGGAAAGCGGATCAAGACGATCCTCAACAAGTAATGAAGGGCGCCCCCGCGAGGGCGGCTCGTGAATAGAGATAACGAGGCCAACCATGCCAAGAGTAAAAAGAGGACCGCGCGCCCGTCGACGGCGCAAAAAGATATTGAAAGCCGCCAAGGGCTTCGTGGGTGGACGTCGTCGCCTGTACAAGAATGCCAAAGAGACGGTGCACCGCGCCTGGGCCTTCGCCTACCGCGACCGTCGCCAGCGAAAGCGCGATTTCCGAAGCCTGTGGATCACCCGCATTAACGCGGCATCGCGCCAACATGGAGTGCCCTATAGCCGGTTTATCCACGGCCTCAAAGAGGCCGGCGTGGAGCTGGACCGAAAGGTGTTGGCCGACATGGCTGTCTATGATGCCGATGGGTTCGCCAAATTGGTCGACGTGGCCAAGGAAGCGGTCGACTAAGCCTGCGGGCCAATAGCGGCAACGCGGATCAGGACGCCCCACCCGGCTCATTCGATTGGATGAGGCGCGAGGGGCGTTTTTTTTGGAAAATGGGACCTCAATCCCAACGCAGGGAGTGTAGCATGGCAATCGAAGAAATGAGCGTCGAAGAACTGCAAGAGCGGCTCCAGAAGTTGGCCGACGAGGCGGAAGCGGCCCTGGAAGAGGTGGGAGAAAAGGAAGAGGCCATCCAGGTCAAGAATCAATTCGTCGGCCGCCAGGGGAGCGTCCAGAAATTGATGCCCATCATGGGTCAATTGGCCAACGAGGACAAACCGGTGGCCGGTCGGGCGATCAACGCCGCCAAGGGGCGCATCCAATCGGCGTTTGAGGCCCAGATGGAACGCCTGGCGCGAGAGGAGATGGAGCGCCAGATCGCCGAGGAGACGGTGGATATCAGCCTTCCCGGCCGCGGCCCGTCGCGGAGCCTGGGGCATCCCCTGCGCCAGGTGGAGGCAGAGCTCATTGCCATCTTCGATGAGATGGGATTCGCCGTCGCCGAGGGCCCGGAGATCGAGAGCGATCACTATAATTTTGAGGCCCTCAATTTCCCGCCGGATCACCCGGCGAGGGATATGCAGGACACCTTCGTGTTGGAGGACGATCGCCTGCTGCGGACCCATACCTCACCGGTGCAGGTGCGGACGATGGAGGCCTACGATGTGCCGGTGCGCATCATCAGCCCTGGACGGGTCTATCGATGCGATAGTGATCTGACCCACAGCCCCGTCTTTCACCAAATCGAGGGGCTATATGTCGACGAGGATGTGTCGATGGCGCACCTCAAGGGGACGCTGACCCGCTTTGTGGAGCGATGCTTCGGCGAGGGGACGGCCATCCGCTTTCGACCCAGCTATTTTCCCTTCACCGAGCCCAGCGCGGAGGTGGACGTGGAGTGCATTTTCTGCGGCGGCGATGGCTGCCGGGTGTGCAGTCATACGGGATGGCTGGAGGTTCTGGGAGCGGGGATGGTGGACCCCAATGTGTTGGAGGCCGTCGGCATTTCCAGCGAGGACTATAGCGGGTTTGCCTTCGGGTTGGGGGTGGAGCGGATCGCCATGCTCACGCAGGGCATTGGAGATATCCGGCGATTCTATAGCAATGACCAGCGGTTCCTGGAGGGATTTTAAGGCGACGTCGCCGCTCCCCCGCGAAGCAGTGATCAACAGAGATGAGGAAGGACGCCCATGAAGATCAGTTTGAGTTGGCTCAATGAATGGATCGATATCGAGGATGTGGACCCTGCCGTGTTGGCCCATCGGTTGACGATGGCCGGCCTGGAAGTGGACGCCGTGGAGTATCTGGGCGCCGGGCACGATGATATCGTGGTCGGTCAAATTGCCTCCATTAACGAACACCCCAATGCGGACCGCCTGGTACTATGCGAGGTGGATCTGGGATCGGTGGAGAGCCCGGGAACCATCGTATGTGGGGCGACGAATATGGAGGAGGGCGACCGGATACCGGTGGCGCTTCCGGGCTCCAGCCCGCCGGGGGTGGACTTCGCCATTGAGAGCCGGGAGGTCATGGGGGAGCTGTCGTCGGGCATGTTGTGCAGCGGCGAGGAATTGGAGATTGAGGACGACGCCGATGGGTTGCTCATCCTCGACGAGGAGACGGAGCTGGGCGCCCCGATCTACGAGGCGCTGCGGATGCAGGACGTGGTCCTGGAGATCGATCTGACGCCCAACCGCGCCGACTGCCTCAGCCACCGTGGAGTGGCCCGGGAGGTGGCGGCGATCTACGATCGGCCCATGCGTTCGGAGCGCCAGAGTGTGGATGTCGAAAGCCTTGGGAAAGCGCAGCTTGTCGATCTGCAGATCGGCGACCGCCAGGGGTGCCCCCAGTATCGCATGGCCATCTTAGAAAGGGTGGAGATGGGACCCAGTCCGGCGTGGCTCCAGCAGCGGTTGGTCAGCGTGGGGGTGCGGCCCGTCAACTGGGTGGTCGATGTGACAAACTTCATTCTTATGGATGTGGGCCAGCCGCTTCACGCGTTCGACCTCGATAAGTTGGAGGGCGATGAGCTCATCGTTCGCCGCGCGGAAGAGGGGGAGGTCATGGAGGGGATCGACCATGTGGAGTATGAGCTGACCCCGGAGGACCTGGTGATCGCTGACGGGGAAAAGCCGGTGGCATTGGCAGGGGTGATGGGAGGCGCAGAGACGGAAGTCAGCGACGAGACGACGCGGATTCTCCTTGAATGTGCCTATTTTGAGCCCACGACGGTGCGGCGCAGCGCCAAACGCCATGGGCTGCACACCGAATCGAGTCACCGCTTTGAGCGCGGGATCGACGCCGGATCGGTCAACGAGTCCATGTGGCGAGCCCTGGAACTGATCGACCAGGTCCAACACGAGGTCAGCGCCACGGTGCCACAGCGCGTTGATGTGGGCGTGGCCGGAAAGGAGCCCACAGCGGTGGACCCGATCCCGTTGAGCGTCCAGCGAGTGGAGACATTGTTGGGCATTTCGATAGATGGAGAGCGATGCCGAACGCTGCTGGAGAGCCTGGGCATCGAGATCGTGTCGATGCTCACCGATGATGAGATGGTGTGTCGGCCGCCGAGCCACCGAGGCGATCTACGGCGGCCCGCCGACCTGGTGGAGGAAGTGGCGCGACTCCATGGCTACGACGAGATCCCCGCGGTGTTGCCCAGCGTGGCGGCCGGGGCGGGTCACCGGCGTCGGACCGGCGAGCCGGGCAAGGCAACCATTGAGAGTAGGGAGCAGCGCCGACTCGGCGAATGGGTGCGGCGTTTTCTTCTCGATCAGGGCCTCCAGGAGACGATCACCTATAGCTTTATGGGCGATGAGGATCTGGAGCGCCTTCGCCTCGATGAGGACGATGAGCGGCGCCGATCGCCGCGGGTGGCCAACCCGCTGGTCAGTGCCCAGTCGCGGATGCGCACCACCCTGGTGCCAGCGATGCTCGACAACCTGGGGCGTAATTTCTCGAACCGGCGCTCGAATCTGGCCTTCTTCGAAATCGGTCGGCGCTACACGGTGGAGGAAGAGCATCGCACGTTATGCGTGGCGGTGACCGGAGAGGTGGAGCGCCACTGGTCGGGAAGACGCCCGTGGGACTTCTTCGATCTCAAGGGATTGGTAGAAGCTCTGGCGACCCCCTTTGACGTCCGCCGTTCCAGGTGGCGTCGACCGGATGAAGACGAGCCCTTCTTGCATCCCGGGGTGCAAGCTGCGTGGTTCCTCGATGGTGACGAGGTGGGCAGGGTGGGCCAGATCCACCCGGCGGTGGCCCAGGATGAGGGGTTTACGCAAAAGGTGTTTATCGCCGAAATTGACCTGGAGGCGTTGCTGGATAGGGGCGCCAAATCAGCCACGGCCCCAGCGGTGGTCAAATACCCCTCCATGGTGCGAGATTTTGCGCTGATTGCACCGGAGGACAGGGCCTACGCCGAGGTCAGCGAAGCGCTCGAATCTCTGGCCGGTGACGAGGACTCGACCTTTGGTTCGATCTTCGAGTCCCATGAATTATTCGATGTCTACGAAGGTCAGCAGGTCAAAGAGGGCTATCGCAGCCTGGCGATCACCGTGACCTATCGCAGCGATGAGCGAACATTGACCGACCAGGACGTGGAAGAAGCGGATCGCCAATTGTTGGAGTGGATCGAAGATAAGGTGGGAGCCGTGCTTCGCTAAGGGACCGCCGATGAGGATATCCGGCGATCGCCGCCAGATGGTGGGCCCTGATGATCGTCGGGACGCCGATGGGTGGTAGATCGGCGTGGACGGTTTTCCCGACCGCCATCTTGGTCTAGGATAGGGGCACGCCTCAGCTCATGTGATTCGTGAGCGTTTTTACCGTCGAAACGCATCAATACCCAGGTGAAGACTGTGGGGGCGCGACGGCGTGACCAAATGAGTGAAGTTGGATATTCGAGCGGTGCTCCAGGAGTGACCGCAAAGGAGTGGCAACGTGACGTTGACGAAGTCGAATATCGTCGATTCTGTATATGAGCGCACGGAATTGACGAAAAAAGAGGCCGCCGAATATGTCAATGAAGTATTGGAGTTGATGAAGGAGACGCTGGAGTCCGGCGAAGAGATCAAGGTCAGTGGCTTTGGCAAATTTGAGGTTCGCCACAAGGAAGAGCGGATGGGGCGAAACCCGCAGACCGGTGATGAAATCATGATCCCGGAGCGGAAGGTGTTGAGATTTAAAGTCAGCCAGGTGCTCAAGGACGAGCTCAACGGCGAGCGCTGAGGGCGCCCGGGAGGGCGTTGAGATAGCGATCGGTCAACGAATGGGATTCTAGTTGGTGGATGAGAAGATGAGCGAAGAAGCCACGAATGGCGAAATGAAGTCGCGGTCCACGATCGAGCTGCCCGATCAGACCTATTTTAAGATCGGTGAGGTGGCCAAATTCTTGGAAGTGGAGCCCTACGTGCTGCGCTATTGGGAGACGGAATTTGAAATTCTGGAGCCTGAGAAGACCAAGAGTGGCCAGCGGGTGTATCAACACGACGATATCGACCTGTTATTTCAGATTCGGACCTTGTTATACGAGGAGATG
This sequence comes from uncultured Bradymonadales bacterium, assembly GCA_964566695.1. Classification (GTDB taxonomy): domain Bacteria; phylum Myxococcota_A; class Bradymonadia; order Bradymonadales; family Bradymonadaceae; genus SLJM01. The sequence continues at coordinate 18,132 of CAZMJS010000035.1, read as the reverse complement.
TTCACCATTGCCGGGGCCTGTCGCCAGTTGGAGCGTCGGCGAAACGGGGAGAGCAACTTTTTTGACCTCAAGGAACCACAGGCCAGTGAAGACACTGGGAGCGCGCGATCCGAGCAAGAGCCGACGAAAGAGGATCACGCGGCCCGTCAGAAATGGCTTCGGGGAGCGAGGGAGAAGATCGAGCGCCTGGAGGCGACCGTGCAATCTCTTCGCAAGCGCTCGTCCAGTATGGGAGAGCAAAGCGCGGCCCTGCGTCAGGTTTTGAGCTCACTGAGGGAGGAACTGGTGAGAGGTGGTCAGGCGGGCGACGATCGGGAAGCGCTTCGGCAGTTGGAGGCGGAGGTGGCGTCGCTAAAGAGTGAGCGAGATGAGTTGGCCGAGCACTCGCAGCGAAAAGAGCGTCAATTAAAGAGACGGTTGGCTCAGCGAGAGGAACAGCGACAGCAGTTGCTCAATGAACTTCGCCGTGAGGTCGAGGCAATTGAGACGGTCGTGACGTCGACGTCACGATCGGGTTGAGCGCATAACTGAAGACAAAAATCAAGGGGGTCGGGAAGAATGTAATTGTCTCATTCGTTAGCAACACAGGCGGCGGCTGCATGCGTCTTTAGGCGCCAGCTACCTGAGGTGACGAAGGGTCATTACTGTGAAAAGATTTCATAGTGGTGACAGTAGTCGCCACCTGTCGGTGGCAGAAACGTTGTCCGGCAGCCGTCTTCGATTGGAGTACAAGCGGTCCACCACGGTTGAGGTGGACCGTTCATAGAGCGGATCCCCTTGAATCATGGGTCCTGGCGCCAAGGATGGTATACGAAGGCAACCGGCCCGTGGGCGGAGGCCGGTGACATCCCGCTTTCGAGGCGAAAGCGGTTGGCACTGAATATGCATGTGTAGATGGTGTTGGAGGCGTCAGGTGCGAGCCTCCCAATGATCGCTACCCGCCGTCGCGGCGACGTGCAAAGAGAGGGCTTGGATATGACGAATGCAAAGCAATCGGCCTCGGATAAAGACAATGTCAATGGCGAGCAGGCCGGCTCCAAAGATTTTATCGGCAAGCGTCATAAGCGCCGGGCCAAAGCCAAAAAGCACCGACGCCTGAGGGATTATCGGGATATGGACCCGGTGAAAATGTACCTTCAGGGCATCGGGCAAGTCGATCTGCTTGACCGCGACGGCGAGGTGGCCGTCGCCAAGGAGATCGAAGCCGGTCGTCAGATCGTCTTCGATCTACTGGTGAATACGGATGTGGCCATCGAGATGTTTTTGGAGTTGCCGAACCAATTGATCGATGGCACGGAGCGGGCGCGCGAAGTCTTCGAGGAGTACGAACCAAGCGCCGACGATAGCGATATGCCGGTGGCCCCATCGGTATTTGCCCGCTTTGAGCGCCTCAAGGCGGCCTTTTCGGCTTATCGGGACGCTCGTTCGCGGGTCTTGGACGCCCGGTCCAAGGAGGGCGGCGATGAGGAGTCCATCAAGGAACTTCAGGAGGAATGCGATCAAGCGCACGAGGCGATGGTGGAGGCCGTGCACGGGTGCCAGTTGTCACAGCGCTATATCAATCGCGTGGTGGAGCGGTTCTATGAAGCGCGAGATAATATGAAGAAGTGTCAGCGGCGTCTGCGTCGCTACGCCCGGCGAGTGGGTATTTCCTCCAGCGATCTGGCAAGACTCAAAGAGGCCCACCGGCGGGGCGAAGAGCTGGACTATGGCGATGTGAATATCTCGAGGGCTGTGGCCGGTGAATTCGAGGCCATCTTGGAACAATCGTTGACCGTCATCGACGATGTCCGTGAGCGGTTCGGGATGAATGCCGAGGAATTGAGCGATCTGGTAGACGCCATCGATGTGGGCGAACGACGAAAAGATCGGGGCAAGGCGGAGATGATTCGAGCCAACCTGCGCTTGGTGGTGTCGATCGCCAAAAAATACGTCAATCGGGGTCTGCACTTCTTGGATCTGATTCAGGAGGGAAATATCGGCCTCATGCGAGCCGTGGAAAAATTCGAGTACCAGCGGGGCCATAAATTCTCGACCTATGCCACCTGGTGGATTCGACAGGCCATCACGCGGGCCATCGCCGACCAGGCGCGGACCATCCGCATCCCCGTTCATCTCATCGAGACGATCAATCGCATCATGCGTACTTCCCGGGAGTTGGAGCAGAAACTGGGACGAGAGCCCGAGGCCGAGGAGATCGCCGAGGAGTTGGAGATCGAGGTGGAGATGGTGCGCCGGGCGATGAAGATCTCGCGTCATCCCGTGAGCCTGGAGAAGCCAGTGGGCGATGAAGATGATAGTCAGTTGGGCGATTTCATCGAGGATGAAAAGTCACCGAGCCCCATGGATGAGGCCGAGGAGCAACATCTCAAGAGTGAGACGCTTCGATTGCTGGCGACCCTGACGCCGAGAGAAGAGAAAATCCTGAGGATGCGCTTTGGGATTGGCGAAAAGACGGATCATACCCTGGAAGAAGTGGGCAAGGATTTTAATCTAACCCGAGAGCGGATCCGCCAGATCGAAGCCAAGGCGCTCAAGAAGCTGCAGGTGCCGGAAAAGAATGAGACCCTTCGGCCCTTCCACGAGGGCTGAGGCCTCGGGACAGAGGGCGCGATAATTTTTTGCGTCCATCCTGAAATCTGACAAATTAAAGGGGAGGAATCGATAACGATTCAAGGATGGATCTGTGATTTTAGCCAAGGATGGATGCATGAGCACCACGCTGACGCGGCAATCCGGTGTGGGGACACGACGTCCCACGTTGCGATATGGGGACCAATTGGGGCCATATATCATTACCGGGCTTGCCGGACGAGGAGCGACGAGCTTCGTGTATCGAGCCCGTCGCATCGACGCCCAGGAGCCAGTGGCCATCAAGGTATTGCATCCCGAGTTAGTGGCTGATCCCCGTCGGCGGCTGACGTTTTATCGGGAGGCACGGATCATGATGCGCATGGACCATCGAAACGTGGTGCGCTTCGACGAGATCCTCGAAGCCCAGGGCTACCTGGCGTTTGTGATGGAGTATATCGACGGACCCACGCTGAGTGAGTGGCGAAAAGCCCAGGGCGAGGTCTGTGAGGTGGGACTGGCGTGTCTATTTATGGATATTTTAAGAGGGCTGAAGGCGGCCCACGATGAAGGGGTGCTCCATCGGGATATGAAGCCGGGCAATATTCTGATCACCGAAGAGCAGGGTCGGGCGGTGGCCAAGATCATCGATTTCGGTGTGGCGCGACTGGAGGGAGAGCCCCTGGCGGAGAGAGAACGTCAAAAGATCATCGGAACGGCGGCCTATATTTCGCCAGAGGAGGTAGGGGCGCCGGAAGATGTCGGCAAAGCGAGCGATCTCTATAGTCTGGGGGTGATGCTCTATGAAGTGGCCTGCGGCAACCGACCATTCCGGGAAGAGGAGGCGCGGCAGTTGTTGCGGGCCCACGTCCGGCGCCGGCCCCAGCGACCGGGTCAGCTAAACCCCGCACTGTCGCAGTCCATGGAGGCAGTGATCATGCGGAGCCTGGCCAAGCGCCCCGATGCTCGCTACGCCACGGCCCCGGAATTAATGGCGGCCCTGGAAGATGCGCTGACCGAGCCAGTCAAGCCCGAGTCAGCCGCAGAGGACAAGGCTTCAGAGGGGGCTGATGAGGAGCAGGGCTGGAAGCAGAGTACGACCAACAATCAAGGATTTGTTGCAAAGTGCATCACTTTGGCGGGGCGTTTATTAGGGACGCGCAGGGTCGTCTCACGAGAGGCGATGTCGCGAAGCCAGTGATGACGGCGAGATCGGAGCCTTCTTGACAGGGAGTGTGGGATACCTAAGGTGGTGCACTGCGTCGCCTTTTTCTGCTCGACCCGATAACGCAAAGAGGATCTGGGTATAGTTCAAATCCGTTTGCGGAGACCGGGGGGCGAGGGTGAAGGCGTTATAAAAGCGGCGCGAGAATGGCGTGTCGGCAGCACCTTTAACGGAAGTCCGAGACAAGCGTCGATGCCGAACGGCTGACGAGGTGATCACCGTTGTAGTGGACCTCGCAGCGCGAGTTAATCATTGTGGAGAAGCACCCTAGAGGAGAAGAGATGGGACTAAATAAGATACTTTCAGGCCTGACGGGCACGTTGGCCCTGCTGATGGCGGTGGCGATTTTGGCCATGGCCGGTTGCGGTGACGACGATGACAATGGCCTCGGCCAGGTAACCGTCGGTGACGATACCTACGACATCTGCGAGTCCACCGAGGACTGCAGCGGCGATGAGGTTTGCGAAGGAAGCACCACCGTTGACGGTGACCCCGTCGACTATTGCGTGGAGCCAGCAGGTGAGCCCAACGCTGAGCCCAATAATAACGACCAGCCCTGTGATCCCCAGGCCGTGTGCGAAGACTATTGCATGGCGAAGGTCGTCGGATGCATGGAAGAGAACTGCGCCGACCCATCGATCGCTGAAGCGGAGATGGAATTGTGCATGGGTGGAATTGCTTACGATGAGACCGGTGAAGAAGGGCTCGACGGCTGCGTCGCCGAAGCGTCGATAACTCAGTCGGCCTGTGAAGATTTCGAGGCCCAGGCAGAGACCTTGGCGGAACAAGAGTGTGGAAGCGATGAGCAACAAAAGGCCATCTGCGCCGACAGCATCGTCCGCTACACGGAAGGTGGTGAAGGACTCATTGATGATTGTGGCTGTGAAGTCGCGACTCCGGCAGCCCAGTGTCAAGAAGATGCCGATTGCGCTGCATACGGATTAGGTACCTGTTATGACAACGCGGACGGCTCGGGTCACTGCGCTGCCGATTGCTATGACTTTGATGGTAATCCTCCGAGTTGGCTCGTCCCGGATCCCGCTTGCGGTATGGAGGGAGCCTGCATGTTCCGAGACCAGCTAGGTACCGCTCAAATTGGTGGAGGACCTACTCCTGGGCAAGCCGAGTGTGTGTTGCCCTGCACGACCGCTGATGATTGTCCGACGGGACACTGCATTGTGTACGCGTCGGGTTCAACCGAAGATGGAGAATTCATCTCGATCGGAATTTGTAACAATCAATTCTGGGATGGCGGCGAGGCAGAACTCTGCGATGACGCTTCGGAGTGCAGTGACGAAGGTGCCGGGTGCGTCGGTGGCCAGTGCTATAACTCCTGCGAAAGCGATGTGGAGTGTGAGAATGGTAATTGCAATGTGGAAGCCGGTCACTGCGATCCAAACCTGCAATAGTGACCTATAGTGGAGCGGCAAGCCCAAAACGAGTCCATTGATATTGGACTTTAATAGCGCGTCGCCCAAAAAATGAGCAGGTCAAATCCCTTCGGAGTAGGAGGGTTTTGGCCTGCTTTTTTGTGACAACGGCGCTACCTATCTGGGTGGCGCCGGTTTTTTTGTGGGTGGTTTGGGCAAGGCTTATGGGTGGGATGAGCGGGGCGGCAAAAATATGACGAAAGGTCGGTGATCGATGGGGCGATAATAGGGGGAGAGAGTCCGTGAAACGGGTAAGCCGATAGGAGCGTCATGGCGCAGGGTCAGCAGGGACTAAAAGGGTGGCTTAGGCGCTATAGTGATATTTTGTTGGCAGCGCTGGTGATCGGGATCATCGGAATGATGATCGTGCCCCTGCCCACGTGGGTTTTGGACCTGTTACTGACGCTGAATATCACGTTGGCGGTCACGCTGCTGATGGTCAGCCTATATATCCCGAATGCGCTAAAGATCGCCGCCTTTCCGGCGATGTTATTGATCACGACCCTATTTCGATTGGCCCTCAATATATCGTCCACGCGGCTGATCTTGTCGCAGGCCGATGCAGGAGAGGTGATCGACTCCTTCGGGCAATTTGTGGTGCAGGGAAATTATGTGGTGGGAGCGGTGATCTTTTTGATCCTGACGCTGATCCAGTTTTTGGTGATCGCCAAGGGGTCGGAGCGGGTGTCGGAGGTGGCGGCACGGTTTACGCTGGATGCACTCCCGGGAAAGCAGATGGCCATCGACGCTGATCTGAGGGCGGGGGCCTTTGACCTGGACGAGGCTCGACGCCGGCGAGGGTTGGTGCAGAAAGAGAGCCAGCTCTACGGCGCGATGGATGGCGCGATGAAGTTCGTTAAGGGAGACGCCATCGCCGGGATCATCATCACGTCGATCAATATCGTGGCCGGCCTGATCATCGGGGTGACCCAGTTGGGGATGCCGGCGGCGGAGGCGGCGCAGACCTTTACGTTGCTAACCATTGGTGACGGGTTGGTCAGCCAGATACCGGCGCTGCTGATCGCGACGACGTCGGGGATCATCGTGACCCGCGTGGCCTCGGAGGATGAGGACGGGGAAAACCACCTGGGGGGCGACATCTTCCAGCAGATTCTGGCGCAGCCAAAAGCGCTGGGGATCGCTGCGGGACTACTGGTGATTCTGGCCATCATCCCGGGGCTTCCCTTTGCGCCGTTTTTGGTGATGGCCTTGGTGGTGGGGACGGTGGCGGTGACCATTATCCGGGCCGATGGCCGCTCTTATGGAAGCCTCGATGAAGAGGATGAAGAGGTGGTGGAAGCCATCGAGCGAGAAGCCAAGGAGGGAGAGAGGCAGGCGCGGGCGCTGATTCCAGCAGTGACACCGTTGAGTCTGGAACTGGGAGAGGGCTTGAGCGCGGCGATGAACGATGAGCAATTGGGCTGGCTCCGAGAGACGATTCCATCGATGCGTGAAGGCGTATTCTTTGAGCGGGGGGTCAAGGTACCGGGGATTCGGGTTCGAACGAGCGGTCCTGGGGCCGGTAGCGATGAGATGGTGGTCAAGCTCGACGAGGTACCGATTTGTCGCGAGCGCGTGCCCATTGGGCAGCGTCTGGTCAACGAGGCGCCAGAGGGGCTTGAAGTCTTCGGAGTGGAAGCCTCAGCGGCTCGGCACCCGGTCAGCGGGGCGTCGATGGCCTGGATAAAGAAAGAGGATGAACAGACTTTAGAGGAGGCCGGTTTTGCGACGTGGGATGAGGCGGAATATATTATTTTGACCTTGACGGGGGCGATCAAGGAGCAGGCCCATGAGTTCGTGGGGCTTCAGAGCGTCAAGCAAATGTTGGATCAGCTGGAGGGGCCTTATCCGGCGGCCGTCCAGGAGGTGGTGCCTAAACTTTTGGGGCTCCAGGAGCTCACGGAGATCTTGAGACGCCTTGCGGAAGAGGGGCTATCGCTTCGCTACCTGCCCACGGTGTTGGACATCCTGGCCGATCGGGCCAGGTTGGAAAAAAATCCCGTGGTATTGACCGAGGAGGTGAGGAAGGGATTGAGCAAATATATTACGCATCGCTATGCCGGGAACGATGGGAGTGTGCTGGTCTATCTGGTGGATGGGGAGATCGAAGCAACCATCAAAGATGCGGTTCAGCTAACGGAGACTGGAAGTTATCTGGCGCTGGCCCCCGATGAGACGCGGGCCATTCTGGGGGCCGTGCGCCAGGCAATTGGCGCCGATATCAAGAGTGGAAAAGCGCCGATATTGCTGACGGAGCAGAAGGTTCGGCGCTATCTCCAAAAACTGGTGAGCATGGAGTTTAGAGAGGCGACGGTCTTGGGATACCAGGAGTTGGATCCGGCGCTTCAGATTCACCCCCTGGGTCGGGTGGTGCTCCAGCGGTGATTTAATGGGGGCGAAAGAGGGAGAGGAAGTCGGCGTCATCGCTAAAGAAGGTGTGGGCGATGACGGCGGAGATGAGCTCGTCCTCCATGGAGGCCTCGAGGGCGTCGACGCGGAGTTCAACGAGGCCATGATGGCGCCAGATGGGAACACCGCGGTGGGGATCGATGAGGGAGGCTCGCAGATGGGCGGTGAGGCATTGCGGGGGCGACTCATGGCGGTCGCCCCGAATGATGAGTAGGGCCGAAGGGTGATGGTCTCTTGGGTCGACGGTGCAGCGGCCCTGGGAGTGATAGGCGA
>CAZMJS010000035.1:0-10124 GCA_964566695.1 uncultured Bradymonadales bacterium | reverse complement strand
GAAGGGTGATGGTCTCTTGGGTCGACGGTGCAGCGGCCCTGGGAGTGATAGGCGATTTCGACGGCCAGCAAGGTGGCCTGGGCGAAGGAGGCCTCGGAGGCCCATTGGGTGACGAGGCGGCTCTCCATCGGAGGTTGCTGGCGGTGAGGATGAGGCTGGAAGTGGCGAAATAGGGAGTGGCGAAGGGTCAAATCATCGACGGTGGCATCGTCTTGGAGCAAGGCGTTGAGTGCCGAGGCGTCGCGGGCGTCGAAGGGGTGGTCTCCGAAGGCCTGGTGGAGCTTGGCCTCATAGCGGTGGTGGAGCTCCTCCCGGCGATGGGGGGCGAGGCCCATGGTGCTGGAAGTGTAGAAGGGGAGTACATATACGGCGTCGATGGGCGTGTCATCGTAGGTCTCGAGGATCCCCGTTGTGGGGGTCGATGAGCAGGCGCTTAGGATCGATAGTCCGAGGAGAGCGGTTGCCAGGGATATGAGGAGGAGTCGGCGGTCATTCATGGGAGTGAGTCCAGGAGGAAGCGTTGCACCACGGGGGCGGCAGTGATAATTAGTAGGGTAACCCATGGAAGGCTGCATTAAAAAAGATTAGGGAAAAGCGATGCCAATCACCTGTGACAATTGCGGACGCGAAAACGAGGACGAATTCAAATTTTGTCTGGGGTGTGGCTCCAAGTTGAGCGCCCCGGCCCCCGAGCCGGAGCCGGAGCCGGAGCCGGAGCCGGAGAAGCTCAATTGTCCCAGTTGTGGCACGGAGGTGCCGGCGGGGTTTAAGTTTTGTGGGGCCTGCGGGCATTCGCTGGCCGATATTCAGCCGCCGAAGAGGGAGAGCACGGACACGGGCAAGATGAATCGTCGACCGGGTCAGAGCACTTCCGAAAAGGCGTCGGTGTCGACGTCGCCGGGCAAGCCAGCCTCGGCCGGGGCGTCGACCTCAAAGGCGCTCGGTGAGTTGACGGTCATTCGGCCCAACGGCACCGAGGGAGCAAGGATCGAGCTTCGCGCCGAAGGAGTCACCCTGGGTCGAGACAGCTCCTATGACGTGTTGGCAGAAGACGCCTTTTTGGCCAAGGAGCACGCTCGAATCGAACGGCGTGGAGACCGGTTTGTGCTGACGAATCTGGATGATGTCAACGGGGTTTTCTGGCGGCTTCGAGACGACGTGGAACTGGAGGATGGGGATCTGCTGCGCGTGGGCCAGGAGCTGCTTCGCTTCGAATTATTCGACGAGCTCGATCCCATCGATGGCCGAAGCGGTGACGGGAGCGCGCGAGCCCATGGAAGTCCCAATCCGGGCATCTGGGGGCGGCTGGCGCTGGTGGCCGGTCCCGGCCTGGAGACGCGAGCCTTTGCGCTGTCGGGTAAAGAGGCGACTATCGGTCGGGAGTTAGGCAGCATCATCTTTGCGGACGACGGCTTTGTCTCCGGCAAGCACGCCCGTATCTACCGAGAAGATGGAAAGGTATACTTTCGCGATCTGGGGAGCAGCAACGGCAGCTATATCCAGATCAAGAAAGAGCGCGAGCTCAGTCATAATGACCTGGTGTTGATGGGTCAGCAATTGCTCAAAGTCAGCCTGTGAAGGGTCGGCGGCTTGGCGCCTAGCGAAGCTCGAATTCGTCGAAGAATCGGGCCATGGCGCCAGTGACGAGATCGGGGATCTCCAGGGGGGCGACGTGGGTCCCGTCGGGGACGACCACCAGTTGGCTGTCGTCGATGAGCTGATGCATTTCCGTGGAGCGAAAGAGAGGGGTAAAGGTATCTCGCTCGCCGGCGATGATGAGGGTCGGTACGTCGATGTCGGCGAGCCAATCCTCGGTGGAGTGGTTGGCCAAGGCCGAGAGAAGGCTCAAGAAGAAGTGCAGATCCATCTCGGCGGCGTGCTCCAAATAGGGCACGAAATCTTTTTGACGAAGCAGTCGGCCGTTGACTTCGGCGAATTGGGCGGCGAATTGGTACCAGAACTCCAGGGGGAGGAGGGTGCGCCACATGGTTTGAATGAGGTCCGGGGCGGCGCGAAGGCCTTGTTTCATATAGGGCAGGGCGCGGCGAAGAAGATCGCTTCCGTGAAAGGTATCCAGGGGTTGCTTGTAGCTGCCGCAGATCGGGATGAGGGCGTCGACGCGGTGCGGGGCATGGTTCATGAACGCCAGGATCACCTGAACGCCCATGGAGTGGCCCGCGAGGATGGCCGATTCGATGCCGTAGGCATCGAGGACGCGCTCCAGGTCCTGGCAGAAGAGTTCCATGGACACCGGTGAGAAGCGGTCGGGGGTGTCACTCTGGCCGTGGCCCCGATAGTGCCAGCGCAGGATGGTGAAGTCGTCGACGAAGTGGTCGATGATATAGGGCCAGATGAAGCCGTCACAGGCCAGGCCATCGCATAGCACGAGATGGGGGCCATCGCCGACGGTCCCCGTCCACAGTCGGGTGCCGTCGGCGGCACGGAGGATATTAGTGGTGTCCACGGTGGGCCCGGTGGAAGGGGGGGATCAGGAGTCTTCGGCGTCGTCGGAGTCGTCACCGGTTAGGAGGCGCTCGATGAGCTCGTCTTTGGTGCCGCTAACACGGAGGTCTCGCTGACGAAGCTTGGCGCGCAACTCCTTGACGGTGTAATCCTCGCGGTATTCCTCGACGATGTCATCGCTGGGGGCTTCCTCGGCGCTGTCCGGGCTCTCATCGGTGTCAGCACGTTGGGGCTCCGGATCGTCTTCGGTCTCCGATGCACCCTCATCGTCGGTGTCGGTGGTGGTGACGGTGGTCGTCGCCGTGGCAGAGCTCGACGAGGCCGACGCCGGTGTTGACGGTGACGCGGCACTGGACGTCGGGGAAGGGGCTGTGGAGCGTTTGGTGCGGGCGGGCGAGGTGGTCGTGCTGGCGCTGCTGGTGCGACGAGAGGAGGTCGAAGAGCGGCGGCGGCGCGTACTCGATGCGGCGGAGGTCTCCGCGGTGTCGGCGTCGACGCCGACGGTGAGCTCGCCCTTCAGTTGGGCACCATCTTCCATTTCCACGACGGGGGCCGCGATCTCAGCGATGGCCCGGGCGGTGCTGCGAAGGAGCACGCGCTCCGAGGCCTGAATATCGCCCTTAAGGCGGCCCTCGATGATCACTTCGGCGGCCTGAATATCGCCGTCGATAAGCCCCGACGGTCCGACGGTGATGGTCTCCGAGAGGTTGAGTTCCCCACGGATCGAGCCGTGGACCGCCAGACTGCCCTCGCCGGAAAGCGAGCCCTCAACGTGCGTCTGGTCGGCGATGATGGTTGTGTCGTCCATGATGATCCTTCCCGGGGCTGCAGGCGGGGATTACTCGACGTCCATGTCGATGTGGCCTTTGAAGCTGGCGCCATCGGCGATGAGGATACGAGGGGCTTTGATATCACCGACCATGCGGCCTTCGGTGCGGATTTCAACGCGTTCGCCGGCGACGATATTGCCGGTGACCTGGCCGCTGACGGCGACGTCCGGGGTGTCCACGTCGGCTTCGACGACGCCTTGCTCGGCGACTTCGACGGCGGCGGTGGTGTCGATTTTTCCCTTGACCGTGCCTTCGACGACGACGGGGTCGTCTCCGGTGAGTTCGCCGTCAATGGTGATATTGGGTCCGATGATGGTGTCTGTCATAGCTGAAGCTCCATGAAGAGAGGTGGTGGGTAGGGGGCTGGAGAGGATCAGTCCTCGGCGAGATCGACGTCCATATCGATATTGCCCTGAAATCGAGCGCCTTCCTCGATGATGATGCGCGGGGCGCGGAGGTTGCCCGTGACCAGGCAGCCCTCGACGAGTTCGATGGCCTCGCGGGCGACGACCTCGCCGTTGACCTCGCCTCGGAAGACCGCGGAGTGGACGTCGATATCAGCGACGACTTTGCCGCTCTCCTCGACGGTGAGGGTATTCTCCAGGGCGATATTGCCCTCGATGGCTCCGTGGACGATCAATTCGTCATCACCAGAGACTCGTCCGTTGACGGAGATGCCGGGGCCGATGGTGCAGGAAGAAGTGGCCATAAGGTCCTCTGAAATCAAAGTTGGGGATCATGGGTCGGCAATGGGCCGAACCCTCACGCTGCGCGGCGGTTCTAACACCAAGGGCGGCGCTCCTTCAAGATAGGAGTCGACAAAGACGGTCAATGAGCTGGCTTTGGGACCAGAATAACGCGGGATCCCTAGTGAATACCGACTAAGGCTTGCGTTTTGGTCACGGTTAGGCGACAGTGTGGAGAGATGTACACAAGGCAAAATGGATTGGGACCACCAGGAGGATGAATAATGGCGAGGCCGACGTTTAAATCGATAGGTGTGCTAAAGGCACTGGGGCTGGGCATGGGCATGGCCGGTGTCGCCCTATTAGGGGCGTGTGATCCGGATGTCCCGGAGCGGGAGCAACCGGGGTATTTTGAGGCGGTCTTTAACCCGGATCTGGGATTGGTACCGCTGCCCAATACGGTGGCGCTCGATGAAGACGGGACCTTTCCGGAGGCCGGGACCTGTGAAGCCGGCGAGGGCACGGCTCAGGGTCACTTCGACGACTATCTCGCCGGGTTGTCGGGATGGCCCGATGCCACGCCCATTACGATGGAGTTGTCGGCGGCGCCCGATGAGGCGTCCATCGGCGATGATGATATTCAGCTGTGGCGACTGGGCGATGCGGGGTGGGAGCGCGTCGAGGATATCGACATTGATATTCGCGATGAAGATGAGGATGCGTGCACCGGAGAAGTCCGAGAGGCCCATATTATCGAGATCGTGCCGCCGGAGCCGATGTCGACGCGGACGCCGTATTTTGCCTTCGCCACCAAGGATATCCAGCCGGCCGATGGTTCGGCGGATAGCCTGATCGCTCCGGAGGCGATCCACATCGCGCTGTCGGACGCCGACATCGTCGATGAAGATGGCCAGGCGGTCAGCGATTTGCTCAGCGACGAGGACGCCCAGGCGCTGCAACAGATTCGCCAGGTGCTCAGTCCGGCCGTGGAGGCCATCGAGAGCCAGACCGACCTCAGCGCCGGCGATCTAGCGATGCTTTGGAATTGGCAGACCTGGGATGACACCTTCGTGGTCATGGATCCCGATACGGGGAGCATTCCCTTTCCCAACACGCTTGTCTTCGACGATGAGTCGGGCACGGTGGACGTGCCCATCCCGGAGGATGCCGATGCGTTGACGGAGAGTATTCTGACGGCCCTGAATCAGCGGCCGGGCTTTTCGTCGACGGCGCCGGGTTGGGTGCCCATGGACGGAAAGGTCCAGGAAGACACGGTCAATAGCGACACTTTCTTTGTGGCCACCCAATCAAACCCGACGCCCAAGAGCGAGGACAATTATCGCGTCAGTTATAATGAGGAGTGGGATCGGGTGTTGTTTGAGCCGGCGCTACCCTTTGGGGCCGGCGAGAATATGGTGATGGTGATGAGTGAGGATATCCTTGGGGAGAACGGTCGGCCCATTCAGGCGCCACCGCTCTTCGTCTTTCTAAGGAACCCCTATCCGCTGGTGGACGACGACGGAAACCCCACGATCGACGCGCTGGCACAGGTCGACGCGGCGGCTCCTGGGACCGCCCAGATGCTGGAAGAAGGGCGTCAAACCCTGAGTCTGTTATTCGAAATTGCCCCCGTCGCATTGGGGCTAGAGCGATCCCAGATTCCCGTGGCCTGGGCCTATAATGTGGAGAACCCCACGCAACTGGCTGGACCGTTGCGCCAGGGAGCGCAGACGATGTCGGAGGAACGAACGGCCGGATGGGTGAGTGATGGTGGCCAAGATGCGATGGAAGTGGGCGACTCCATCGCCCATCCCAACGATCCGGACGTGGATGTGGACATGTCCAATGTCGCCGCGATTCACCTCACCGGCGAGTTCGATACCTTTGCCGTCGATCTGGATGGCGATGGGCTGGCCGGAGTGGGCGACACGGTGGGATTCTCTGTGGCCGTGCCGGAGCAGGAGCAGGCTGAGGGAAGCTGTGCGCCTCCGTTTGACGTGGCGATTTCGCAGCATGGCCTGGGGGCTGACCGCAATATTGGCGGGGTGTCCATGGCCAATGATCTGGCGGCCTACCCCTATTGCATGGCCACGGTGGCCATGGATCTGCCGCTCCACGGTGGAAGGGTCGAGGAATCCTCGACGCTTCACCCAGTGAGCACGCCTGAGGGATCTGGAGATGGCTTCCTGAGCGCCGATCTGGGGCAGTCGCTGGAAAATTTTGCGCAGAGCATGGTCGATCTCGGGGTGTTGACGACGGCGATCATTGGGACCGACGGGGAGAGCGAACTGGAAGGGCTATTTGATGAGTGGAACGTCGACGGCGACGAGCTATTCGGCGAGCAAGTGGCCTATGTGGGCGTGAGCCTCGGCGGGATCGTGGGGCTTCCCTATGTCTCTATCGAACCGCGCATCGACACGGTGGCCCTCCACGGGTCGGGCGGACGTCTGGCCTGGATCTTAGAAGGCGATGAGGAAGGTCCGTCGGTGATCGGTGAAGAGTTGCTTGGTGAACTGGCGGCCGGTTCGGGCCTGGAGCCGGGCACCGAGGATTTCTATGAAGCCATGGTCTTTGTCCAGTGGCTGGCCGATTATGTCGATCCCTTTGCCTTCGCCAATCAGGCATCCGAGGTGGGCACCCAGGTCATGATGCAGATGTCGGAGGGCGATCGGGTGGTGGTCAACCGGTCGACGCAGGCGCTGGCCGATGCGCTGGGCATAAGCCTGGATGACACGACCTATAGCGATGTGCCCCATGCATTCATCACCGATGTGGATGCCGCCGATGGCCCCCACTATGAGGCCGCCAGTTGTGCGCGCTTGCAGGTAGCGACCTGGCTGCACAGCGGGCTCAACGACGAAGACGGCGCCACGCTCGACGGGATCAGCGCGGCGGGATGCCTGGAGTAAATCCGCCGGTCAATACCAAACGCCTTCAAACCAAATTTTCTGAAGATGGAGCAGGTCAATGAATATGTCACGATGGATAGCGTACGGGTTGGCGGCCGGAGCACTGGCGGTGCCGCAAGCAGCACTGGCGGCAGGCTTTGCCAACACCTCTCATAGTGGAACGGCCGTGGGTATGGCCACGGTGGGCACAGCGAACCTGGACGAGCCCAATGTCAACTTCTTTAACCCGGCGTCGATGGCGTTCCAGGACAGCTGGAATATCTATGTCGGTGGGACGATGCTGGCGCCGTCGGTGGATTATGAAAGCCCCGATGGAGCCATCACCGATGAGACGGAGAGCCAGATCTTTTTACCCCCAAATATCAGTGTGGCGGTGCCGCTGGCGGAGGGGTTTTCGTTGGGGTTGGGGGCGACCTTTCCCTGGGGATTGGGTGTGGAGTGGGCCGATGACTGGGTGGGCGCCGAGAATTTTCGGAGCCAATCGCTGCAGACGGCCAACTTTGTGGGCAACGTGACCTATGACGTGCCCAATGTGGATCTGGGAGTGTCCGCCGGGGTCCAGGTGATGCGATCGGCGGTGGAGCAGCAGCGACTGGCGGTGCTACCCGATGGCAATGAGGTCGATGTTCAACTGGGTGGCACGGGAAGTGGCGTGGGATTTTCGGCAGCGGCGATGTTCAAGGCCACCGACGAAATCACGCTGGGATTGGTGTACCGAAGCCGAGCCACCATTGATTATGAGGGTCGGGCTCACTTTAGCGATGGTGCCGAGGGCACGCCCTTTCAGCAGCGATTCATCGATCAAGACATCACGACTGAGATCACGACGCCCGATGTGGTCAACGCCGGTGTGGGGATGCAGGTGCGCGACGACTTGTGGCTGGGGATCGACGTCAATTATATGGCCTGGCGCACCTACGATGAGTTGGTGGTAGAATATAGCGAGCAGAGTCCGGAAGGGCCTCCCGGAAGCACGGAGCCGCCGACGGTTATCGCCGCGGATTGGGAGGACGCCGTGGCACTTCGCCTGGGCGGCCAGTACCAGATTACCGACGAGTTCAAGGGGCGTCTGGGCATTGGATTGGATATGACGCCGATTCCCGATGAGACGGTGGGACCCTCCTTACCGGATAACGATCGCTATATAGCTTCGGTGGGCTTGGGCTATGAAACCCGAGGGTTTCGCGCGGACGCGGCCTACCAGATGATCGCCTTGCCCACGCGCACCATCGATAACGACACGGTCGACGGCGACTATCAACTATTTTCCCACACGGCGAGCCTAAACGTGGGTTACGGATTCTGATAGGGACCTCCGTGTTGAACGAAGAGCCGAGTCCGCACGGGTTGCGTGCTCGGCTTTTTTGATGGGGGCGGTGACCCATTCATCGAAGGAATAAAAGGCGCCATCGGGGTTGTTCCAACCCTGTAGGTCGGGGAGGAAGCAGACGGATCGACGTCCACATCTGGCAGTTGGATCGAAGGAGAGAGACATGATTATTCGTCGAGATCGATGGTTGATGGTGGCCCTATTATTCGTGTTGGGGCCGTTTATGGGCGCCATGGTGGGGTGGGCGGCCGGTCATTATTTATCTGCCACCACCGCCTCGCAGGAGGTGGCGGCGATGGACGTGGAGGGCGATGCAGCCCACCACGCGGTGGAAGAGGCTCAGGAAACGCGGTTGAGCCTGCCCTTCGGCGAGGAGTTGGGACTCGATGAGATAGCTCCGGGGCGAAAGGTGGCGATCGTCGTCATGAAGGATGTGCGATGCCCGGTGTGCCAGGGGCAGTTGCAGCGCCTCTCGGAGCGCTACGATGAGGTTCAGCGGCGGGGTGGTGTGGTGGTCGGGTTAAGCGACGCGCCCGATTGTGCCAACCGATCGATCATGAGCCGCTTGAGCCTTAATTTCCCCGTGCTCTCCGATGGCAACCATGATCTTCTGGAGAAGGTGGGGATGACGGCGCCTGGGCGAGACCATGTGATGCCGGGGGTGATCATCCTCGATGAAGAGGGCCAGATCAGCGATGTGCACAAGGGTCGGTCGCCGGGTCAGGAGCAAGAGGCGATGATTCTGGGGGCCTTCGGTCGATGAGGCGTTGCGGCCGAGGGGATTGACGGTGGGGTCCAAGGGGCCTAGGCTACTCGGTTGTTCGACAGAGCTAAGCGATGACCCAAATCTGCCCCGCGCGGCGCTCGACGCCGGCGCGGGGTGGTGATTCGGCGGGAAGCCTATGGCCACGGAGCGATTGCAAAAATATCTGGCGTTTTATCGACAGACGCTGGAGGAGGAACCGGACAATGTGGAGGCCCGGCTGCGGCTGGCGGCCCTATTTTGTGAAATGGGGCGACGAGCGGACGCGGTGAGGGCCTACACGCGGTCGGCCCAAGACTTGATGGAGCAGGGGTTGGCGATGGAAGCCATTGCCGCCTGCAAGGCCATCCTGGCTTTAGAGCCAGGTCATCAGGAGACCCATCTTTTGCTGGCCCGGTTATACGCCAGGGTACCGGAGGCGACGGATGAGGCGGCGCGGATAGCGAGGCCCCTGGAGAGCGCGGTGGCACGGGAGATGGACTATGGCGGGTCGGGTGTCGATCGGGAGGTGACCAGGGTTCAAGGGGCGCACGAGACGGGAGCCTTAAGGGTGGCGTCGGCGAAGGTAGCGCACGAACCAACGACTCCCTTATTGGAGGGCAGTCCGCTATTCGGTGAGTTGCCACCACCGGTGCGAAGGGCGGTGGCGGAGCAACTGGAGAAGCAGCGATACGCAGCGCACCAGCGCGTCGTCGGACCAGGTGAGGCGCGAGCGCGGCTATGCCTGATGGTCAGCGGAGAGGTCCGGGTGGAGACGCGGCGCCTCGACGGTGAGGTCGTGGAGTTGGCGCGCATGGGTCGAGGAGAGGTATTTGGAGAGTTTCGGCTGCTCACCGGTCAGGGAGGCTGGGCGGAGGTGGTGGCCAGCACGGACGTGGTATTGTGGAGCATGGGCGACGAGGAGGTATATGAATTGGGCCGCGCCTACCCCGAGTTCTGGCAAGCCCTGTGGGCCTTTTACTATCAACGGATGCTCAATAATACGCTGGGGACCAATCCCATTTTTCAGGGGCTGTCCACCGAAGAGCGCGAGCTGGTGACGGAGCAATTTCGGTTGAGGGAGATTCGTGCTGGCCAACCCATAGGTGGCGAAGAGCGGGGAGGTGATCGACTGAGGGTGGTGGTCAGTGGGTCGGTGACGGC
>CAZMJS010000034.1:0-35339 GCA_964566695.1 uncultured Bradymonadales bacterium | reverse complement strand
GGGCCGTCCACCTGGAGGTGCGCCATCAGCAGCGGTGGAAGCCCCTGCCCTGGCCTCCGGAGGGCGACCACGGCTCTGCGGTGGTCCTGGATGTGGATAACCCCTTCGCCATGGCCAGCGCCGTGAGCGACGACCCCGGCGAGGGCGACGACGAGTCATTGGATCGGCCGATTCGCCGCTACGCCCTGGCCCTCTTTGTGGTCGCCGTGCTCTTTTTTCTCGCCGCCTTTGCCCACTTCGTCTTTGTCGAGAGCCCGTGAGCGGATGTGGCGAAAATAAAGGCCCTCGTCGGACGGTGGGTCCGACGAGGGCCTTTGTTTTTGGGCGACTCAGCGATTATTGCGGAATGCAGACGCCCGTGTCCTCACCGCTATCGATGGCGCAGGCGTTGGTGCAGCACTCGGAGTTGCTCTCGCAGGGGTCACCGACGGGCTTGCAGGTGGGGACGACGCACTGTAGGAATTCGTTGCATTCTAGGTCGTCCGGACAATCGCCACAGTCGAGGGTGCCGCCGCAGCCGTCGCTGGCCTGACCGCATTCGGCGCCGTGATCCTCGCAGGTCAGGGCGACGCAATCGCATTGATTGGGGGTGCCCCCGGCGCCGCAGGTCTGCGGATCCGGGCAATCGCCGCAATCGAGGGTGCCGCCACAGCCGTCGGCCACAGAGCCGCATTCGGCGCCGTGATCGTCACAGGTCAGCGGCTGACAGTCGCCGCCGCACTGGTTGGGGACGCCGTCACCGCCGCACTCTTGGCCGTCGGGGCAGTCGCCGCAGTCGATGGTGTCGCCACAGCCATCATTGACGGTGCCGCATTGGGCGCCGTGGTCGTCGCATGTCATGGGGGTGCACCCGCACTGATTGGGGGTGCCGCCGCCGCCACAGCTCTGGCCGTCGGGGCAGTCGCCGCAATCCAGGGTGCCGCCGCAGCCATCGGGGACGGTGCCGCAGTCGGCGTCGTGGTCGCTGCAGGTCATGGGGGTGCAGGCGCCGCCGCACTGGTTGGGCACGCCACCGGCGCCGCAGGCCTGGCCGTCGGGGCAGGGGCCGCAGTTCAGCGTCTCACCGCAACCATCGGAGATCTGTCCGCACTCAGCGCCGGCGTCGGCGCAGGTTTGAGGCGTACACACTGGCTCGGGGGGCTCGCCATCGGCGGTTACGCAGGCGCCGAGGTCAAAGAGCATATAGGCCAGCACCTGTTCCTGAGGGGTCAGCGGGCCCGTGTCGCAATAGGAGGGGAAGCCTGGACCGCCCGAGTTGCCGGCACCGGCCACGTGGAAGGCGCTATAGGCCACGCGTCCACACTGGTCGTCGTCGGAGGCGTAGACCGGGGTGTCGAAAGTATATTGCTGGATGGAGTTTCGGTTGTTGTGGTTGGGCGCTCCCGCCTGGGTATAGACCCACCTGGAGGCCAGGTCGTCGTTCACTGACTGCACGTAGGTCCGTGGGTCCGTGATCTCGATCTGGGCCTGGCCGGCCGGTCCATCGGGCGCATTATCGCCGCCGACGAGCTGCAGCCAATCCCATAGGGTCGATCCCGCGGGGAACGAGGTATCGATGAAGGCGTAAGCGCTATCATTAAAGTCTTCGCCACCGCCCCAGGTCGCCGTATCCTGGAGTTGATCCGTCTCGTGGAGCCAGTCGTAGGCGTAGTGAGAGGCGAATAGGCGGCCGCCGCTATTGACGTAGTCTCGAATGCGGTTTTTGTCGGCCGCGCTGCGCGCCGACGAGTAGTCATTGGCCTCGCACCCCATGACGACCATGTCGTAGCTATTTAGCTTATCTGTATCAGTGTATAGCTGGCTCGACAGGTTCTGTTCCATCTCGAAGGTCGGGCAGTTATTATCGCGGTCCGTACAATTATTGGTCCAGCAATCGTTCCAGCCGCCGCATCCACTGGCCAGGCTGGTGTCGGCCCAGCCGCCGTTGGCGCGATAGATATGGAATCGGTTACCACTATCGGTATGGCGACCGAACTCGTTGTCATCAACGCCCAGTTTGCGAAAGACGCATTCCATGGCATCGACGGCGCCGGTGGTGATGGCCGTCTTGGGTAGGTGGTCGTGTTCGTTGTCCGCGGCGTGCTCGCTGGGAAGGCTGGTCATGTCGGCGGGGAGTGCTGTCTCGCCACAGGGCGTCTGCGGGTCGACCATGACCACGCGACGCCACTGACCGATCTTGATGACCAGGGGAAATTCCACATCCGCCGGGACGTGGCGAAGCTCGAAGGTCCCGTCGTAGTCCGTGATGGTGCCCACCAGGGGATCGCCGAGATCTTCGTCCTCGCACTGCTCACAGACCGGTCCGCTCGTGATCTCCGGGAGGTCGTCGAGGGGGACGTTGGGCACATACACCGTGGCGTTGGGAAGCGGCAGGGTGCCGTTGGGGGCAAAGGCCGTGCCCGTGAGGGTGGTGGCTTCGCCAGCGGAGCAGATGGCCTGGTCTTCGCAGAGGTTGTCGCAGCCGACGCCACCGGTGGAGTCGGCGCCACATACATTGGGCACGCCGCTACCGCCACAGATCTCGGGATCCGGGCAGGTGCCACAGTTTTCCGTCATGCCACCGCAGCCGTCGGCCACGGCGCCACAGTTGATCGTGTCATAATCGTCGCAGGTCAGGGGCTCACAGGTCGACTCAACGCACTGGCCGAAGTCACTGCCCGTGCCGCAAACCTCATCGCCGTCGCACAGACCGCAATCGATGGTGCCGCCACATCCGTCGGGGTGCGGTCCGCACTCGCCGGGGGTATAATCGTCGCAGGTCAGGGGCTCGCAGGTGGGTTCGATGCACTCGCCGCCATCGCAAGTCTGGCCGGTGCCGCATCCTCCACAATCCACAAACCCGCCGCAGCCGTCGGGGTAGACGCCGCATTCACCGGGGGTGTGATCATCGCAGGTCATGGGCTCGCATTCCTCGTCGCTGCATATGCCCACGCCATCGGGGCCGGTCTGGCAGGATTGGTCGCTATCGCATTCGCCGCAACTGACGGTGCTGCCGCATCCGTCGGGCACCGAGCCACACTGGGCGCCGGCATCTCCACACGGGTCGTCGGCCGGCTCACAGGCCGTGTCGATGCAGGTGTTGGCTTCTTCGCCGGTCCCGCAGGCTTGTCCATCCTGGCAGTCACCGCAGTAAATCGAATTGCCGCAGCCATCGCCGATCCAACCACATTCGGCGTCCACGTCGTCGCAACTCACCGGATCAGGGCATTCCACGCCCGGCTCTTGATTGGGCTCTTGGTTATTGGGTTCCTGATTCGGCTCCTGATTCGGTTCCTGGTTATTGGGTTCCTGATTCGGTTCCTGATTCGGTTCCTGATTGTTGGGCTCTTGGTTGGGGCCGCTTGGATCCGTACAGACGTCGTCGATGCACTCTAGATCGCCCTGGCACTCACTGCTGGACTCGCAGTCCCCACCGGCTGACGTGGTACCGCCGGCCGTATCTTCGGAGCATCCAGTGGTCCCAAGCACCAGTATCAGAGACGCAAATAAAATCACAGAAAATCGGATAAACAACGTCGCGCGACTCATAGGGCCAATCTCCAGAACGCCGGAAGTTGATTTTGCAATGATGACACATCCAGCATAGTTGATGGCCGGCAATATTTCAAAAGCTCAATCGTGAATAGATGCTATGCGCTGATGCGCGACGCAGGGTCCGACGTCGGCGCATTTTGACGCCAAAATCGATAGTTGGTCGAGGTGGGCCTGACCGGATTAAATTGGGGCCTTGAGCGACTTGCGCTGTCCCGTGTCGGAAACGGCGAAAACCGGCCGCCTTGATCGACGGTAGGTCCGACAAGAGCCTTTATTTACGCGATTTTTTTCGGATCTTGGCCTCATTCATTACCGGGGTACGGTGGTCGTTGAGACTTTTTGTTGGACTTTTGTGAGGGGGGACATAATGTTTGTGCAGGTCCCAAGGTAGTGGCAGTCGGGGAGAGAGGCGCTCGTACCCAGCCTGAGCGACGTGGTGAGTCGCGAGGTATCGCAGGATGGGTGACGGCGTGACCAATATTTTGGGAGGGCTGGCCGCAATGAAACAACGACGATGGCATATTGAGGGGCAGCGAGCACATATCACCAGGAGGTGCAGAGGAGGTCGATACCTGCTTCGACCGGATGACTATATCAATCATGCGGTCGCTTATGATGTGGGGTACTCGGCGATGAAGCATCACCAGGAGATCTCGGCGCTCACCATGATGAGCAACCATTATCACCTCGTGACCCTCGATCGGAAGGCCAAGCGCAGTGCCTTTGTGGGGCGATTGAACCGACGGATCGGCGAAAGACTTCGGCGTCATCGGGGGATCACGGGAGGATGTTGGGAGGAGAGAGCTTATGGGGATACGATCCTTATCGACGATAAGGCAGAAATGGAGCATCTGCTCTACGTATGGCTTAATCCGGTCAAGGATGGGCTGGTTGAGAAGGTCGAGGATTGGCCGGGGTATCAGATATTGCCCCGCCACTGGGGCAAGGAGATTACCGTCACCAAGCCGAAGAAGCATTTTGGTCGTTCCGGGCCCGATACCGTGACGTGGACGCCCAAACCTCCCCCGTCGCTGCGTCATCTGCCGTTGGAAAAGGCCATTGCTTTAGCAGAGGCAAAAATCGCGGAACGGGAGCGACAGATTGCAGCGGCCCGACGAGAAAAGGACAAGAAATCCGTCCTTGGACGAGCACTCATTCTCGGCATGGACCCCCTGGACAGGCCCGACGAGCCAACGCTTAACCGCCGAGCTTGTCCGGTGATCGCCTGCGATGATGAAGCGCTCAAAAAGAAGGTGGAGGAGGCGTACCGAATCTTTTTGGATACCTACGAAACACAACGCCAACGATGGTTGATAGGAAAGTCGGTGACGTTTCCTTGCGGGACGCTAAAATTGCGATATCAGGCCCCGGTCCAATGCCATGGGCCGACCGATGATCATCCCGGCTTATATGATCCTAAACAAGAGGACTGCACCGGATCCTTACAGGGACAAGGTCGTCCGTCCGATGGAGGAGTGTGGGCCCGAACGACCGGTGGCTAGCGTGAGCCATGGCTTCGCGTCACAATTTGGGGGCCCGAGCTGGGAGGAAGGAGTGAATTCGTTGAAATAACGCGGTGATGTCAGACCTTGCGTCCGACAAGACACTGATTTTTGGCGTGCATCCCAATAGGAGTGGTAAGAAGGTGTCGTATGACATGCCGCGATTAAGTTATTGAAAGAGAATAACTCTTTCTTCAGGGGGAATCATGATTCGTATTGAGATGATGGGAACCAACGGAGCCGGAAAGTCCACGCTACTTCGGGCTATGATGGCTCATCGAATCCATCGGGAGGACTCTCCATCGTGGCATACCGAAAAGGAGTTGCGCCGTCTGTTGGTGGAGCGCTACTGGGCGCATAAGCCAGGGCTTCTGGCCAAGGCCAAAGGCATGCTCTGTCACGTACCCAAGGTGGGCAAGCTGTGGACCGATAGTTGGGCCGTCAGGTTGGGGCGTCAGGCCTATTTGGAATGCCGAGGAGAAGAGGCGGAGTTTTTCCACCATTGCATGAGGCTCGTCTCGGAGGGGTCATTGGGCTCCAAGGGCCATGTGGAGTTGAATTGGTTATTTCAAGCCATCAAGGAGCTCTGTTGGATGAGGAATTGGGACGGGGCGGTCGTCATCGAGGAGAGCTTGTCCCACGAGTTGGCGGGGTTACTGGCGAGTGCAGGCCTGGTGACTCGGGCGCGCGAGGCCTTTTATGCCATGCCCAGACCGGACGCGGTCATCCATGTTGGTGTCAGCGAGGAAGTGGCATGGAGCCGGTTAGTGGATCGAGAGAGACAGGAGGGGCGTTCCCTGATTCGCCACCGTGGATTGGGGTTGAAGGCTAGGCGCGAATTTGTTCACCACAGCCTCGCAGCCGAAGAGATGGGGGCATCGATGTTGGCCTGGAGAGGAGTACCTGTGTTGCATGTCGATGGGGAGGTTGCCTGCCACAAAGTGGTCGACGAAGTAGAGCGGTTTCTCGACGATATTACGAGCTCATGTCGGACCTTGGGAGCGAATACGGCGCTTGTGGACGGGACCGGCCGGCGGGTATGAGGGAGAAGAGTATTGAGAGTAAATTTGGCGAGATATGAGAAATGGATGTAGTACGGTTTGAGAAAGTACGGCTATTGGGGCTATCGCGTGTCGATGCGCCAATCGCGGTGAGTTCGGAGGCGGTGGAGGAGCGACTCGCGCCGGCGATGACGCGGGCCGGGTACTCTCCGGGCCTGTTGTACCAACTCACAGGTATTCGAGAGCGCCGTTTGTGGCGTCGGGGCGTGACTCCCAGCCAGGCGGCGGCAAAGGCCGGTCATTGCGTCCTCCAAGAGAGCGGAGTGGCTCCAGAGCAGATCGGGGTCATGGTCAGCACCTCGGTGGGCAAGGACTTTATCGAGCCTTCTGTGGCTTCGCTGGTTCATCATCGGCTGGGGTTATCGTCGAGGTGCTTGAATTTCGATATCGGCAATGCGTGCCTGGGATTTATTAACGGCATCCAGGTCGTCGGGGATATGATTGAGCGGGGGCTTGTGGACTACGGCATGGTGGTCAACGGCGAGAGTAGCCGGGAGGTGCTGGATGCGACGGTCCAACGGTTAAATGAGAGTGATGATGGGGAGGCGAAAATCCGTGAGGAGCTGGCTACATTGACACTCGGGTCCGGTGCCGCTGCGGCGGTGCTCGGCGCAGAAAAAGGGCCTCATGTCGGACCCAGGGTCCGACCAAAGGTAGTGGGGGCGGTGACACGAGCGGCCACGGAGCATAACGGGCTCTGCCGAGGTCAGCGAACATGGATGAAGACCGACGCTGCGCAGTTATTGGTGCAGGGGTTGGCGCTGGCGGAGGAGACATTCGAGGCTGCGCGAGAGTATCTGGGGTGGGACGAGGGGGCGTTGGACCATGTAGCAGCTCACCAGGTCAGCGCGACGCATACGGCGCGGGTGGCGGAGCGGCTGGGGCTCGACGAGGGACGCTTCTGCAAGATCTTTGGTGAGTATGGCAATGTCGGCCCGGCCTCGATTCCCATCGCCGTGACGCGGATGGTGGATGAGGGCCGGATTGGTCCCGGCGATCGGGTGGGCTTGATGGGTATTGGCAGTGGGCTGAATTGTTCGATGATGGAGCTTCAATGGTAGACCAGGCGGCAAAAGAGCAGGTTCGGGCCCGGGATTATCCCTTCGAGTCTCACTATGTGGAGGTCGATGGGGACCACCGGATGCACTACGTGGATGAGGGCGCTGGCCCCCCGGTGGTGATGGTGCATGGAAACCCCAGTTGGTCCTATTATTATCGTGGGTTGATCAAGCGCCTGAGCGAGCAACGCCGGGCCGTGGCGATGGATCATATCGGTTGCGGCTGGAGCAGTCGCCCCGACGAGCAGGAGTACTCCTACGAGTTGGAGCAGCGGGTCGCTGATTTTGGGCAGTTTATGGAGTTGGTCGTCGGCGATGAGGCGGTGGATCTGATCATGCACGACTGGGGTGGCATGATCGGCATGGCCTGGGCGGTGCGCCATCCGGAGAGGATTCGCTCCGTGGTTTTGCTCAATACGGCGGCCTTTCATCTCCCGGAGAGCAAGCGGCTTCCCTGGACATTGTGGCTGGTGCGAAATACGGGAATCGGGGCCACATTGGTGCGCCGGTTTAATGCCTTTAGCCGCGGCGCGACGCGCTTTTGCGTCACCGACGGGATGGATAAGGCCATCGCACGGGGATATCGGGCGCCCTATGAGGGCGATGCGAGCCGGCGGTTGGCGACCCTGAAATTCGTCCAGACCATTCCCCTGAACGAAGGCGAGCCGGGCTATGAGTTGGTCTCGGAGACGGAGGCTCGGCTGGGAGAGCTGGCGGATAAGCCGATCTTCATCGGCTGGGGCCATCGGGACTTTGTCTTCGATCACCATTTTCTGGCGCGGTGGAAGGAGATTTATCCAGATGCCCACTACGAGGAATTTGAGGAGGGAGGGCACTATATTCTCGAAGATCGGGGCCAAGAGCTCGGTGAAGCGATCGACCTATTTCTGAATGAAGAGTGCGAGACGGAGTGATTTATGGACTCGATGGACAATCCCAATATCGCGTCGGCGTTGACCGAGATGGCGCGGACCCAGCCCGAAGAGACGGCGATTTATTACCCGACGTCCCGGGCGCCCGATGGCACGTGGCGCTATGAGACGATCACCTATCGCGCACTGGAAGAGGAGGCGGAGGCCATTGCCGCCGGACTCCACGAAACGGGGATCACGCCCGGGACTCGGGCAGTGCTCATGGTGGAGCCGTCGATGGAGTTCTTCGCGCTGACCTTTGCGCTATTTAAGGCAGCGGTGGTGCCCGTGATGGTGGACCCTGGGATGGGGCTAAAGAACCTCAAGACCTGTCTGGCGGAGGCCGAACCCCAGGCCTTTATCGGGATACCGAAGGCCCATGCGGCGCGATTGGTGCTTCGCTGGGGGGCGTCGACGATCGAACATACGGTGACGGTGGGACGGCGGTGGCTGTGGGGTGGAAAAAAGCTGGCGCAAATCCGAGAAACGGGACGAAATAAGGACTTTGTCGAACCCACCGTCCGACAAGATGACGTGGCAGCGATACTTTTTACCAGTGGTAGCACAGGCGTACCCAAGGGGGCGGTATATACCCACGGAAATTTTTCGGCCCAGGTCAAAACGATACGGGAGACCTACCAGATCGAGGCGGGGACCAAGGATTTGCCGACGTTTCCGTTATTTGCGCTCTTCGACCCGGCGTTGGGGATGGCAACGGTGCTTCCGGAGATGGATTTTGCCAACCCGGGGACGGTCAATCCGCGTAACCTGGTGGAGCCTATCGAGCAGTTTGGGATCGATAATATGTTTGGGTCACCAGCGGTGATGCGGCGGCTGGCGCGCTATGGGCAGGCCAATAAGGTAAGCCTTCCCAGTTTGCAGCGGATGATCTCGGCGGGGGCGCCCGTGCCTTCGGCGACGCTTCGCGAGGTGTCGGATCTGTTGAACGACGAGGCGCAGATCTTTACGCCCTACGGGGCCACGGAGTCATTGCCCGTGGCGTCCATTGGGAGCAAGGAGATCCTCGGCGAGACGGCGCAGGCCACCGACGAGGGACGCGGTGTGTGTGTGGGGCAGCCCGTGTCGACCATCGAGGTGGCGGTCATCGAGATCGACGATGGGCCCATTGAGCGGTGGGAAGAGGCCACGGTGCTGGGGGCCGGCGAGATCGGTGAATTCGTGGTCAAGGGACCCCAGGTGACGCGGCGATATTTCAACCGCGACGAGGCGACCAGGCGCGCCAAGATCCAGGATGGCGACGCCATTCGCCATCGCATGGGCGATCTGGGCTATATCGACGACCAGGGGCGAATGTGGTTCTGCGGACGAAAGTCGCACCGCGTGGAGCTAGACGATGGCGACACGCTATATACCGTGTGCTGCGAGGCGGTATTTAATACGCACGAAAAGGTGTATCGCACGGCGCTGGTCGGGGTCCGTCACAAAGGTCAGATGACCCCGGTGCTATGCGTTGAGTTGGAGGAGGAGCATCGAGGGGCGGTCCGCCAAGAACTCGTCGAGGAGTTACAGGCCATCGGCGCTTCCCAGGACCATACGGCGGGCATTGAGACATTTTTATTTCGCGATGAATTTCCAGTGGATGTGCGTCATAACTCCAAGATATTTCGCGAGGAATTACGGGAGTGGGCGCGAGAGAGGTTGTGATGAAAGCATTGGTCACCGGCGGTGGTGGATTCTTGGGCAAGGCGATCGTGGAGCAGTTACTCGATGAGGGTCGCGAGGTGCGGTCATTTTCGCGCGGCGATTACCCAGAGCTGCGGGAGATGGGGGTGGAGACGATGCGGGGCGATATCGCCGACGCCCGGGCGGTGGCCAAGGCCGTTGAAGGGTGCGATGTGGTATACCATGTGGCGGCCAAGGCCGGCGTTTGGGGACCCTTTGAGGAGTATTATCGACCCAATGTAATGGGCACGGAGAACGTGATCGACGCCTGTCGCATCCATGACGTGTCAAAGCTTGTATACACCAGTTCGCCGAGCGTGGTGTACGGCGACAAGCCCCTGAGGGGGGTCGATGAGTCGGTAGACTATCCCGACGAGTACCTGACGGCCTATCCAGAGACCAAAGCGGTGGCCGAAAAAAAGGTGCTAAAGGCCAATACGACGTCGCTCAAAACGGTGGCGCTTCGGCCACACCTGATCTGGGGACCGGGGGATAACCACCTGGTGCCGCGGATCGTCGATCGGGCGCGTCGGGGCAAGCTAAAAAAGGTTGGTGATGGAGAGGCCGTGGTCGATACGGTGTATATCGACGACGCGGCGCGGGCCCATCTGCTGGCGGAAGACGCCTTGTCGGAGGGGCGGGCCTGCGGAAAGGTCTATTTTATCACGCAGGGAGAGCCGATGGCGATCGGTGAGATCATCGACCGCATCGTCGACCAGGCGGGTCTGGAGCCCGTGGAGGCCCAGGTGCCGGCGAAGGTGGCCTACGGGGTGGGCTGGATGATGGAGATGGCCTACAAGCTCATACGCAAGCGAGAGGAGCCACTGATGACGCGCTTTGTGGCCAAGCAGCTATCGACGGATCATTATTTCGATATCACGGCGGCCAGGGAAGATCTGGGGTATGAACCTGAATATACCATCGATGAGGGCATGGAAAAATTGGGGGAGTGGATACGGAAATCGGGGATCTGAAGGAAATAAGCGGGTGATGTCGGACGGTGGGAGCGACAGGGGGGCGGAAATTGGGGGTCATCGGCGACCGTCGGTTGTGAAGGGATGAAAACCGCTATACGGGGCGTGGGCGAAATGGCGGATCTGAAGGAAATAAGCGGGTGATGTCGGACGGTGGGAGCGACAGGGGGGCGGAAATTGGCGGTGGATTGGATTTTGGTGGGGGAAATATGAGACGGTGGGAGATGGATGAGCTGATAACCGCACATTTAGAGGAGGTCAGGTGATGGCGAGACGAGCGATGGTTGGTCTGGTGGTGGTGGCAATGGTGGCGATGTTCGCGGCCTGCGGCGATGATGATGACAACGGTGGAAACGGCACTGCCAATGGGAATGGGAATGCGAGTGCGAATGCAAATGGGGGAGAATCGACCGGTGGGGACATTGGGGAAGCCACTTTTGAGGTTACGGGTGATTATGAGTTCGAGGAGATGGATGGTGAGTCCTATTTTCAGGTCACCGATATGACGGCGGTTGGATCGACCCCTGATTATAGCTTCGATATCTATGTGTCGGAGTCTATTCCCATCGGCATGGAAACCCATCATCTGTCGTTAAGGTGGGAGACCGATGATGAGGGGTTTATGCCCGAAGAGGGCACCTATGATGCGACCTGGCGGGCCGGACAGGAGGGAGAGTGGCAAGCGTTCTTTCACTATCCAGACGATCCAGACGGGATGCTGCCGGTGGAGGATGGGACGCGAGAGGTGACCATCGAGAGCGTGTCGTCCAATGAGATTCGCGGAAGTTTTGAGATCGACTACGCCGAGTTCATCGCCGAAGAAGATGTGGAGATCACGGTGAGTGGGGAGTTTCGCGCCGAGCCGGTGCCCTTTTGAATCGGTAGGCGTATAAGCGACGAAAGCGGCGTAAGCGATCGCCATAAAAAGCCCCCGACCAGCAACGTTGGTCGGGGGCTTTTTATGGAATCAAAGGCTCGTCGGCGTCTATCGTTAACCGCCGAGGAACATGAGGTAGAGAAGCTCCGTGCCGTCATCGTCGTCGTCGGCGGCGCCGACGAGGGTGCCAATGACCCGGGGGATAAGGTTTCTGGGGTTATCCATCGTTTCGATGAAGGCCTGTCGCTCATCGTCGCTGAGCGCAGCCCAGGCCTCCAGGCTGGAGCGGTTGATGGCGGCGGCCAACAGGACGAATTGATCGCCCATGGCCTCTTGCAGGCGGCGCTGTTCCTCCTCGGAGAGGTCTTGCTGGGGATCGAAGTCCGGATCCTGCATTTGCTCTATAAGGGCGCGGGATTGCTCGTATTCCTCGCGGTGCTCGTCGTGGAATTCCAGGAGTTCATCGGCCACCACTTGCTCCCACAGTTCGTGCTCCCCGCCGGAGGTTCCAATGCGGGCGGTGCGGGCGATGATGGTCAACTGCTGTTGCTTGGCCCGCTCTTCTGGTGGGAGGCTGCCGAAGTGATCGCTGTAGGCATCGCCCAGATCGCCGGCGCGAAAGAAGAGCCGATAGAAGTGTCGAAGCATGCGCAAATTTTGCAGAACAGACTCGGAATCGGCGTCCTCCAGGTCCCTAATTGAATCGAAAGTATCGTTAAAACGCTCCACCTGAGGGACGGACTCCCAGTCCTCGAGCCGTTGCTGGATGGTCGGGATGTCGGCGGCGCTCAGCTCCGTGGCATCCAGACGATCAAAGATCGCTGTCATTTGATTGGCGCCCTCGGCACTTCGCGGGTCGTCGGCCTGGTCACCCAGCGCATCGCTTGGATCGCCGCCGCCCTCGATGGCGGAGCCGATATTGGCCATGCGGGTCATGGTCTCGCCGGCTTCGCCCCAGCTATCGGCGCCCACAGTAGACGGCCCTTGAAGCCACACCATGCCGCCCAGGCCGATGACCGCCAGAACGGCGACGATGACGGAGACACAGCCGCAGCCCAGACAGCCCTTTACGCAGCCGGAAGACCCGCTCTTCTGGCCGCCCGATGAGGGGGTATTTGAGGGGGGGGGTTGTTGGTCCGTAGGTCCGACATCGGCGAGGTTTGACGGGCTGATCGAGGGAGATGGCATGGCAAAATCCGGGGTCAGAGACAGGTGAGATTGAAGGACCACTCAACGAGGGTGCCAGAGGTGGTGGAGACCTCGTCGTTGACGATGAGATCCCAGTCCCCATTGGCCGGTTGGCCAATGAAGACGTCGATGGGCTGGGTCTGGCTGGAGGATGAGAGGAGGGTGTGTGGGAAGTTTCCGACCAGTTGGTTGCCCGGCGGGGTCTCTCGGTGCCACAGGTGATGCCACACGTTGTCCGGGGTGCGAAGGGTCAGGACCAGTTGGTCGGGGTCGTCGTGGTCAATGTCGATGTCCAGGTCGATGACGCCGACGGTGTCGCAGTCGTCGATGGTGATGGAGTCCAGGATGCCCTCGCCAGCGGGGATGGGCTCGTTGGGTTGAGAGGTCTCGGAAACCGTGGTCTGGAGCTCGTCGGGGAGATGGTGGGAGAGCTCGGCGTTTTGGTGATCCACCAGGGCGAGGGCGACGGCGTCTCCCAGGGGGAAGGCGATGGCCGAGAGGTGGTCGCCGCTCTGGAAGTGGCCCTGGGTGGTGGAGTAGGTGAAGGTCTCACCGTCGATGGTGAGGGTGAGGAGGCCGTCGTCATCGGCGTCGATGAGTTGAGTGGTCGGAGGCACGTCGGGGGCGGTGGTGAATTGGAACTGGAGGGCGTCGTCGGCGCTGAAAGTCCACTGGATGTCGTCGGTGCCGTCGGCGGCATGGATGACCTGGAGGTCCAATTGGTCGCCCGTGGCCGCCGGGGGACTTACGGGGGCGTGTCGGCCGGAGAGCGCGCCGTCTTCGTCGTCCACCAGATAGGCCATGTGGACCGTGCCGGGGTGGGCTTCGATGGCGGGCATCGTCAGCAAGAAATTATTGCCCCGAAGGATGTCGTAGATATGGGTGTCGGCGGGCACGGACATGCTGTCGTAGGGCGAAAAGGGGCGAAGGGTGCGCACGACTTCGTCCGTCAGGTAGACGGCGGCATCGACGATGTCCGCCGCCGTGCTCAGGTGGATAAACTCCATGGTGGCCACGCCGTCAAAGCCGGTGTCCACCACGGGCAGCGACGCGACGCGGGTATGGCAGCCATCGGTGGCAAAGAGGACGAAGTCCACGCCGGCGATGGCGTCTTCAAAGGTGATGTCCAGGCGCTGCTCCCCAAAGTCGGGGCTCAATGCCAGGGTGGGATAGTCTTGGAGCTCCACATCGGTGAGCGCGGCGGCGCTGATCGCGGTCAGCGATAGATTGTCGGCGTCGGTGGTCATGCCCAGGGGGTAGGCGTAGCCGTCGTGGACGAATTGGGGCATGGCGGCGGTGTCGACGGCGAATTCGAAGGGCTCTTCATCGGCGCAGGATTGATGGCAAAAGGCATGGGTCTGGTCGCCGGCGACGACCTGTTGGCCGCCGAGGGGGCAATCGTCGTTGGGCTCAATGGCTTGAACTTCAATGGAGGGAAGATCGCCGGGTTCGGCGGCGCTGCCGGGGGCGCCGTCGCAGATGGGGATGGCGTCGGCGCGGGCGTCGTCGTCGGGCACCCCGTCGCCGTCGCGATCTTGGCCGATCTCGATGACGCGTCCGCCGTGGGGGCATTCCTCGTCGGAGGCGTCTCTTTCGGCGACCACAAAGGGGGCTTGTTGGCCATCGTCACCGCAGCCCATCACGGGGACAGAGACGGCCACGGCAAGCAGGGTGAATAGGTATAAATGAGGGGTGGATTTGAGGGTCACGGCGTCGCTCCCAGGGTCCGACATGGGCTAGTGGGTACAAGGGAAATATAGGCGTAGGGGGCAGTGAGAATCAAGAACGACAAACCCCCCTCCGAGGAGGGGGGGCGTCGATTAGCGCGGGTGAGGCTTAGGAACCGCAGACCAGGTTGAGCTGCCAGCTCTCAAAGAAGGGATTGCTATTCCACGGCGGATCGTGGTCGAAGATGCGAATCGTCCACTCACCGTTGCCGTCGGCGCCTTCGAAATAACTGATGGGTTCGACCCCGTCGACCCCGTTAAACCCGGTTTCCGGATCGAGGGTCTCGTTGAAGTTGCCGATGATGTCGTTGGTGCTTCCACCGAACCGGCTCTTGAGGGGAATCTCATCGCCGGAGGGGTCCTCCAGGTAGACGGTGAAATCACCGCGCCAGGTGTTGAAGAAGACGATGTCCAGGTCGATGTCAACGACGGTGTCGCAGCCGGTGACGGTGACGCTATTGGTGTAGTCTTCTTCGTCTGAGAGGTCGGCGTCGACGCTCTGGAAGTAGGTCTGGACGTTGGGATTGTGAATTTCAGCATTCCCAGTGGAGAAGTCGATGGTCAGCATCTCGGTGCCGGCGTCGGTCTCGATGACGTATCCGTCGACGGCGTTGCCGCCGAGGAAGAGGCCGGCCATGGAGTTAAAGTCCACGTGGGGGTCGCCGTCGCCGACGTCGTCGAAGGCGAAGTACGTGCCCGGATCGGCGTCGAATTCAATGACCGGGGTCAACTCGGGGAAGGCGAGGTCAGCCCACTCATAGGTGAGGTCGCCGTCTTCGTCGACTCGGATGAGGTCGGCGTCTTCGAGGTCGTTTTCGGCCAGATGCTGGACCTGGAAGCGCGACTTTTCGAGGGGGATATTGTCGGTGGCCGCTTCGCGGACGTCGACGACCAGATCGCCATCATCGAAGTAAGCGAAGATGGTCTTGGTGGTCCAGGGCTCCATGAACTCCAGCTCATCGGTGGTGAAGATGACGTCATCGTCGTCATCGAGGAGTTCGAAGGTGTAGGACTCGTTGGTGTCAAAGGTCAGGGGACCGGCGACGTCGGTGAAGTCCAGGGTGCCCAGGGCGTCGTCGTCGCCCTGGAGTCGGGCGGAGACGGGTCCGGCGCCGTCGGCGAGGTGGGCGAAGTAGACGGTGGCCTCACCCTCGGCGAAGTCGCTGAAGTCCAGGTTCTTGACCGTGGTATCACAGCCGTCGGTGATGAGGACGATAAAGTTGGCGTCGTCACTGCCGTCGGCGTCGGGGGTCAAGATGAGTTCCTCGGCGTCGGAGTCATATTCGATATCCAGACGGGCCGCGGAGTCACCGGTGCTAAGGAAGTGCTCGGTGCTATAGGCGAAGAAGGCCAAGTCCTCGGCGTCGGTCTCGACGGAGACACGGTTTTCAAAGCCCTCGTAAAGCACGGAGGGCAGGGTGCCGATGTCGACTTCCAGGTCCATCTCGCCGGTGCAGGTATTGTTGCAGATGTACTCGGCGCTGAGGAGATCGTCTTCCTCAAAGGAGCCGTCGTGGTTTCGGTCGAGGCCGAAGGCGACGCGCTGGCCGCCATAGGCGCACTCACCACCGGGGGAGGTGGACTCCACGGAGGTGACGACGACGGGGGCGTCGCGGCCGTCCTCGCCGGGCTCGCCCGGTTCGCCGTCGGGGCCGTCTTCGCCATCGCAGATATGGTAGGTGTCGACGACGTCGTCGACGGCGCCATCGCCGTCGGTGTCGTAGCCGATGGTGACGACGGTGCCGTCGAGGTCACCGCACTCATCGGAGGCCGGAGCCTCGTCGATGAGGAGAGGATCGCCGTCTTGGCCATCGTCGCCGCCGCAGGCCGCCATGGACGCGGCGGAGGCGAGCCCGATGATAAGGAGGGCGCTCAAACTTCGAGTCTTAAAAAGGGACTTCATGGTGATTGCTCCTGAGCGAGAATAGTCGCAGCGTTGAGGTAAGGCGTGGGCGGCCCCGCCCCCGGGAACTTGGTCATCCGGGGAGGGGCCGCATAAGGTTAGTCGCACACGATATTGAGAGCCCAGCTCTCCAGGGAGGTATCGTCGTCGAAGCTGGTCTCATCGTCGACGCGAAGGGTCCAGTCGCCATCGGCGCTGGCGTCTTCGAAGTAGCTGATGGGCTCGACGCCATCGACGCCGCTGAATCCGGCCTCCGGCTGGAGGGTGTCATTGAAGTTACCAATGATGTCGTCGGTGCTGCTACCAAATCGGCTCTTGAGGGGAATCTCATCGCCCGAGGGATCTTCCAGATAGACCGTCAGGTCGCCGCGCCAGCCGGTGAAGATCTCGATGTCCATGGTGATGCCCGCCACCGTCCCACAGTCGGAGACGCTGATGGTGTCTGTGACCTCGCCGTTAGGCTCGACATCGAGCTGAGGGGACGAGGAGAAGGTTTGGATGCGATAATCATGGACGATAGCCACGTTGGACCCGTGGTCGTAGGTGACGAGCTTGACGACGTCGTCTTCGCTGTAGACGGCGAAGGCCTCCAGGTGAGCGCCGTCAACAAAGGCGCCGGCCGTGGAGGTGTAGACGAGGTCCGGTTCGCCGTCCTGGTCGCTATCGATGCCTGCGGCGGCCTCGATGGAGGCGTCGAAGGCCGTGGGGTCAGAGACGTCTTCAAACGCGACGTCGTCGAAGAGAAGGGATTCGCCGTCGCTGACCACGGCGTAGATGTCGACGGTGCCCACGCCGTCGGCCAAGTGATGGGCGCGGAGGCTGAACTCGCCGTCGTCGACGTCGGGGTCATCGATGTCAAAGGCGTTGACGCCCACGCCGTCGCCGTCGCTATAAGCATAGACGAGGTTGGTGCTGAAGGGCTCGATGTCGATGTCGCCGGTGGTACCGAGGCTTTCGTCGTCGCCGTCGAAGATCTCGAATTCGTAGGTGCCCCAGGGCACTTCGACAGGATCGGAGAATTCAAAATCCTCCAATTCGGCGATGGGGTCGTCCTCATCCATATCGGCGTCGACGTCCCAGATGGCGACCTCGCCAGCGCCAGGGAAGAGATGGCCCACCACGACGTCGGCCAGGCCCTCTTCAAAGGGGCCAAAGGTGATGGTCTGGCTGGCGGTGTCGCAGCCATCGGAGGTGATAAGGGCCAGCGAAGTGGGCCCTTCCCCTTCGATATGAGTCAGGACGATATGGCCTTCGTCTTCGTCGAAGGTGGCCTCAACTTCGACATCATTGATGCCGGCGTTAAGGGCCGTAAGGGCCAAGTTGTCCGGCGTCTCGCCATTGACGGTGACGCCTATTTCGTAGCTAAAGCCATCGACGAACTGATCGGGGAGGTCGTCGGTGTGGATGTCGATGTCCAGGGGTTGGCCCGTGGAGCATTGACCGAGGTTGCAGAGGTAGTTGGTCTCAACGATATCGTCGATATCACCGTCGCCGGTGGTATCAAAGCCGGAGTCGATGCGGACGCCGCCTTCTTCACAGTTGTCGCCGGGGTCCTCGGTGGAGGTGGCGACGATGGAGTCGCCGCCGTCTTCACCGTCGTCGCCGGTGGCACCGTCATCGCCGGTCTCACCGGTGACGCCGTCACAGATGACGACCTCGTCGATGACGTCGGAGATCTGACCGTCGTCGTCGGCATAGCCCGTCGTGATGACCGTTCCGCCCTCGGGGCAGTCGTCGGCATCGGCGGTCTGAATGATGGGGGTTTGTCCGTCGTCACCATCGCCGCACCCGGCGATAAGCAAGAGGGCGAGGACGCCAAAACCACTGAGGCGGCCCAAGTGTCGTGAAGAGAAGAACGAACTCATTTTTACTCCTTCGGGGGGAGACTCCCTTTGCCGACGCGATCCCTTTAGGATGGCGAAATGGTCGACAAAGCTCGACTTATGCGTTCAACAGAATACAATTGTTTAAGTCGTCACCAACAAACAGTCAAGGCGTTTTTAGTGAAGGGCGATGAAAGGCGTGGAAGCGATCGGCGCCGGGTGTGTCGTCGCGGGTCAGAAGAGGGCCTAGAAACGCTCAACCCCCTCGGCGAGGAGGGGGTTGAGTGTGGCCTATCACGCCGGTGAATCAGTCGCAGCTCAAGATAAGGCCCCAGGAATTGAGGTTGCCACCGCGAGTGGAGGAGCGATTTTCGCCCGTGAGCGTCCAGTCGCCGTTGCCGCTGACACCGGCAAGGTCACTAACCGGCACGGCGTCCGTACCGTCAGGGGCGAAATCATTGTTGAAGTTGCCGAAGATACCACCGTCGACGGCGCCGATAATCTCACCGCCATTGCTGGTGGCGGCCCCTTCGGCCCACACGACGATTTCCGTGCCATCGGGGGCCTCCAGCAGGAGGGTCAACCAGATGGTGGGGAAGCCATAGTCGAGGTCGAGGTCCAGGCTGATATCGGAGACGGTATCGCAATCGCTGACGGTGACGGTGCGGGAGAAGTCGTCGCCATCGGGGATCTCCAGATCCGGCGACTCTCCGGCAAAGATGACCTCGGGGTCGTGGATCGCCGTGGAACCCGAGGCGTAATCGATGGTGCCCACGAAGACGTCGCCGCCGTTGTTGAAGGCCACTGCCTCCAGGTTGGCACCATCGCTAAAGGCGCCGACGGTGGTGAGGTATGACAGGTCGATGTCGCCGTCCTGCGTGACGTCGATGCCAAGGGTCGCATCGGCGTTGGCCCCGAAGGTGGCGGGCCCGGCGGTATCGAGGAATTGGAAATCGTCGATCAGCAGGGATAGATCGCCATCGTCATCGGCGTAGAGGTCCACCGTGCCGGCGTCATCGGCGAAGTGGTGGGCGCGAATACGGAAATCGCCGTCGTCGACCTCGGAGGTGTCGACGTTGAGCACCTCTACGGCCAGGCCGTCGCCGTCGTCGTAGAAGACGACGGTGTCGGCCGACTCGTCGTCGACGGTGAAGACATCGGTGGAGCCCAGGCTGTTGCCGTCGGCGTCATAGAAGTCGAGCTCTTGGTCGGCCACGCCGATGTCGAAGGGACCATCCGCCGATATCTCGTCGATCTCGAAGATGGGGTTGGCGAAGGCGGGGTCATCGCCGGATGCAAAGGCCCTGACGGTGCCGCCGCCCTCGAAGAAGTGACCGGCGTAGAGGTCACTGAATTCGACGCTGCTATGCAGATTGACGGAGCTGGCGGTGAACGCCTCGTAGTCAAAGGTCAACAGCCATAGGTTGCCCTGGTTGAAGTAGGCGAAGATCTCGAAGTTGGTCTCGCCCTCGAAGAGGCCCTCCGTGGACTCGAACTCGGCGTCGACGACGCCGTCACCGGTCAGATCGACACCGATGAAGGAGTCCTCGAATTCATCGAGGTCCACCTGGTCGGTGGAGGACTCGAAGGCCAGGTCTTCGGCCAGCAGGGTGGTGTCGCCGCCTTCATCGACGGCGTAGATGCCGACGTCCGGTCCGTTGGTCGCCAGGTGGGTGGCGCGGATGCGTGTCTGGTCGTCCTCCGGCTCCTCGGCGTTGACGTTCATCAAGCCCAGGGCCGGGCCGTCGCCGTCGTTGTAGACATAGGCCATATAGCGGGCGAAGGGCTCGATGGTGACGTCTTCAAAGGTGGTGATGAAATCGCCGTCGGTGGTCACCAGGTCGAAATCGTAGGTGCCCTCGTCGACCTCCACGCGGTTGAAATCGCTGATGACGTCCAATTCGTCGACGTCAGCGATGGGATCGTCGTCGTCGTAGTCCGCGCCGGAGACGAAGAGTTCCACGTCGCCTGCACCGGGGAAGAGATGGGCCAGGTGAAGGTCGGAGGTGGCCAACTCATTGGGGTCATGAAGGTTTACGGAGTTTAGGGTGGTGGCGTCGTAGTCGAAGGTCAAGAGCCACAGATCGTCGTCGTCGAAGTAGGCGAAGATCTCAAAGTTGGTGCCTTCCTCGAAGAGCTCGAAAGTGGTGCTGTAGGTGACGTCGACCACGCCGTCGCCAGAGACGTCGACGCCCAGGTAGGCGTCAGTGGCGGGCAGGTCGACCTGGTCGGTGAAGTCACCAAAGGAGAGCTCGTCAAATAGCAGGGTTTCGTCGCCGGTCTGGGGGTCGATGGCGTAGATATCGACATCGGGACCGTCGTCGGCGGTGTGAATGGCGCGGGCGCGGAAGTCGTCGTCTTCCGGGTCCTCCACGTCGCTCTGCATGAGGCCGAGGGCCAGGTCGCCGTCGTCGCTATAGGCGTAGGCCATATAGGTGTTCAAGGGTTCCAACTCGATGTCTTCAAAGGTGGCGATGATATCGCCATCTTCGTCGACAACGTCCAGGTCGTAGGTGCCCCAGGGGACTTCGACGGCGTTAAAGGAGCTGATGACATCCAGTTCGTCGATGTCGACCAGGGGTTCGTCTTCGCCGGAGACGAAGATTTCCACATCGCCAGCGCCCGGGAAGAGGTGGGCGACGTGCAGGTCGACCAGACCTTCGTCGAAGGGACCGAAGCGGACGTTTGCGGTGCCGATATCACAGCCATCGGTGGCCAGAAGGGCCAGGTCGGTGATGTCGGTGCCGGAATTGGCGGTCAGGGTGACCGTCTCGTCGTCGGCGTTATAATCGGCGCTGACGTCGACATTGCCGACGCCGGCGTTGAGGACATCGACGTCGAGGTCGGTGGCCGAGGTGGTGACGTCGAGCTCGTAGCCCATACCGACGATCAACTCGTCGGGGAGGTCGCTGTCGTCGACCTCAAAGTCGAGGGGCTCGCCGGAGGTGCAACTGGGGGCGGAGCAGACGTAGTGGGTATCCAAGACGTCGTCGATCTCGCCGTCGTCAGTGGTGTCGAAGCCAGTCTGAACGCGGATGCCGCCGACCTCGCAATTTTCGCCGGGGTCTTCGGCAGTGGTTTCAATGAGTCCGATGCGCTCGCCGTCTTCGCCATCGGTGCCGGGGTCGCCGGGTTGTCCGGCCTCGCCCTGAGGGCCGTCGCAGAAGACGGTTTCGCTATAGCTTTCGTGATCGGTGTTGATGGATCCGTCACCATCGGTGTCGAGGCCGGTCATGACGACCGTGCCGCCAGCGGGGCATTGCTCCTCGCTGGCATCTTGAGACTCGATGAGTGGGGTTTGGCCATCAGCACCATCGTCGCCGCAACCGGCGATCAATAGGAGGGCGAGGACGCCCACACTGCTAAGGCGGCCCAGGTGTCGTGAAGAGAAGAACGAACTCATTTTTACTCCTTCGGGGGGAGACTCCCTTCGTCAACTCCTCCGCGCACGCGGTCAGGATGTCGACAAAGCTCGACTTATGCGTTCAACAGAATACAATTGTTTAAGTCGCCACCAATTTACAGTCAAGGGGCTTTTGTAGAAAGGAGGCGAGGAAGGCAAAAAAGGCGCAATGGGGGGGCTCAGGGATCGTCGGCCAGCTCGCTGGTGGAGTAATAGATGCGCTGGATACCGGTGCGAACGCGCTCGAAGGCCCGAGCATGCTCCGGAGTGGGATCCATGACGGCCCCCAGGTAGAGGGGAATATTATCCAGGCTGATGGATTCGCAGAGGATGTTGTGGCGCGCCAGATCGGGGAGGACTTCCTGGAGTTCCTCGTGGGGGTTGGCGTCGGTGACCAGAGAAGGGGCGTGGGCCGCAAAATAGGTGGCGGCGTCGTCGTCGCCGGCGTGGGCGATGAGGAGGCCCTGGGCGTCGGCCAGGATGAGCAGGCGCATATCAAATTCCTGGAGGACGTGCTCCAGTT
Organism: uncultured Bradymonadales bacterium; assembly: GCA_964566695.1. Classification (GTDB taxonomy): domain Bacteria; phylum Myxococcota_A; class Bradymonadia; order Bradymonadales; family Bradymonadaceae; genus SLJM01. Next base: position 13,172 of record CAZMJS010000034.1, on the reverse strand, counting down.
GATAGATGATGGCCTGTTGGGTCTCTTCGGAGCGGCGGCGGCGCTGGTCGCGGGGATCGTCGTCAGTCATGGGCACTCCCGGTGGGATGAGTCAAGCAGTGGTGCCCATATTCAAGCAGAGCGGGGCGAGATCGCAATTAAAATGTGGGCCTCGCCCCGCTCGGTCGGCTCAGCGGGGGGTTAATCGACGGGGATGAAGAGGCTGTGGTGGCCGCCGCGACGAGCCATGGTGCGGGAGACGCCGCCGAGCATGAGGTCGCCGAAGAAGCCGCGTCCATGGGTGCCCATGATGAAGAGGGCCGAAGGGTAGTGATCGGCGATTTCCAGGATGGCTCGCTTGGGGCGATCGGGGATCAACTGGGTGCTCACCGATTCGATGCCGGCGTCCTTAAAGCGCTGGGCAAGGGCCTTGAGTTCGGCGCGCTGTTCGTCGATGTGGGGCTGGCCGTGGTAGCGGGTGTCCACGGCGTGAAAGAGGGTGACGGGAAGCCAGGTATCGAGGGCGACGGTGATGGCGCGCTGGGTGGCGGCCTCGTTGGCCTCCGAAAAATCGGTGGGCAAGACGATGCGATCCCAGGGCTCGGCGCCTTCGCGCTCGGCCTGATCGTCGGCGTCGGGGGCCGGGGCGTCTACATTGAACAGGAAGGTGGGAAGGGCGGCGCTCTCCAGGACCGAGGAGGCGACGCTTCCCAGCATGACCGATTGAACACCGCTCTTACCGCGGTTAGCGATGATGATATGATCGGCGCCGACGGCCTTGGCGGTGTCGACGATCTCCTCGGAGGGGCGGCCGGTGCGAAGGCGGGTGTCGACGGTCCAGCCCTTGTCGCGGAGGCGATCGGCGGGGCGTTCCAGACTCTTTTTGTCGAATTGGTTCTCATCGGGCCCGGGGCGAATGCCGAGGCCCGTGGAGCGCACGTAGACCAGGGTGATCTGCTTGGCGCCAAAGGGACGGAAGGCGTCCAGGTTGGCGAGCATGGTGTTGGAGGCGTCCGAAAAATCGATGGGAACCAGTAGATGCTTCATGGGGGAAAACTCCGTCAAAAAAGGAAGAAAATCGTCGCGATTGGACAGCCGACTCAAATGTAAGCCAAATAAGCGGCCTTACAAGAGTTGAGTTTGAAAGGCACAAGTGAGTATAGTCGGCGTCCAAATGACGCATGGACCAGTGAGACGATGGAGGAGAGGCATGGGTAAGGGCAAATGGATGGTGGCGGCCCTGGTGATGGCGATGGGTGGCGCGGTGGTCGGTGAGGCTCAGGCCCAAAACGAATGTCCGGAGTCGCAGGCGGAATTTCAATTTGGCAATCGCACGGTGCCCAGCACGGTGCCCGGCGCGCTATATCGAAATTGCTCCAGCCATTCGCCAGAGGGGACGCCGAACCTGGAGGTCTTCGAGGCCGATAGCGGCGACGCCGTGGAGATCGCCGTGGAGGCCGGGCGCGATGGGCTCTTTGAGATCATCTTCGTCGATGAACTGGAGCCGGAGACCGATTATACGGTGCAGGCCGATCCCCAATGTCTGGAGGTGGGCTCTCAGGAGATGCGCCAGTGGACCTTTAGCACGTCGGAGGCCCTGGACTTTCCGGAGGAGGTGGGGCGCTGGGGGCACACGCCGATTTTTACGGACACCGTGACCTATGACGGGCCCAACTCGTGCACCGAGCAGGGCGCCGCGCGCTTTGTGGAGTGGAAATTCCAGCCCTCCGACGAGGCAGCGCCCTGGCGATCGGCGCTGGCCTACGAGACCTTCGTCGATGGTGAACTGTGGGAGCCTCCCTATGGCGAGGGGCGCACCGTGCCGGCCGGCCGAAGCCGGGTGGCCCGGGGCGACGACCGCATCTATGTGGTATGCGAAGAGGACCGCCCGGTGTCCAAGCCCTACGCCAAGACTCTGGAGGGCGGGCTATATAATATAAGGATAGATGCCTGGCTTCCGGGCACCGAGTTGAGGTGGGAGGGCAATTCCACTTCCTTATATATCGACTGCGACGAGGAGGAGGAGCCGAACCCGCAAAACCCCGACGAAAACGGCAATGGTGAGAACAACGGAAACGGCGAGATCCACGGCGATGGCAATGGCGATGACGATGGCGGTTGCGCCGCCGTCGGCGGCAGCGCCGGGCTCACGGCGGTGGCCCTGATGGTGATCGGGCTCATCGGCGTGCGTCGGCGATCGAAAGGGTTGCTTGACTAAGGTCAGCCCATGCGCTTTGATTGCGCCGCTTGAGGGGCCCCCGGAAATGACGGGGGCCCATCAAGACGACAAATTCGAGAATATACGCCGAAGAACACGCATAAGAGAGGTTAGCCATGGCTAAGAAGAAGCCAACGAATCAGCCCAGCAATCGACGACGCAGCCGCCGCCACGGATTCCGCAAGCGGATGAAGACCAAGGGCGGACGAAAAGCGCTCCAGCGCCGACGCGCCAAAGGACGCAAGAGCCTGACGCCGACGAAATATCGCAAGTGAAGGACGCGGTGGTCGATCGGAGCCAGTACGTCGAGGATGAGCGGCTGCGAAAAGATGAGCGGCTGCGAAAGCGGCGCCAATTTTTGAAGACGCAGCGACGCGGAAAGCGAGCGACCGGCCGCTCGGTTGTGGTGTATGCGCGACCGACCACCCTGGGCCACCCACGGGTGGGCCTGACGGTGAGTAAGAAGGTCGGCAACGCCGTGGTGCGAAACCGCTGGAAGCGGCGGTTGCGCGATATTTTTCGCCGCTCCAAGGAGGCCATTGGCAGCCTGGACGTGGTGATCATCGTCAAGGGCGGGCGCCGGCTGCCGGATTACGATCGGCTGCGAAGCGACGTGCTCCAGACGATCGCCCGGGCGGCGGCCCTCGCCCGCAGGAGCCAGTAGATGTGCCAGGGCGATCACGAGCTCTCGTCGAGCGTCGATGAGGAGCGACCACCAGCGACCCGGGAAGAAGAGGGGTCGACGAGTCCCCTGGCGTGGTTGGCGATCGGCCTGGTGGTCTTTTACCGGCGGTTGATCTCGCCGATGACGCCGCCGTCGTGTCGTTATCGACCGACGTGCTCACAATATACGTTGACGGCCCTGAAGCGCCACGGATTTTTCCGCGGTGGGTGGATGGGCCTCAAGCGCATTTTGCGCTGTCACCCCTTTAGTTCCGGCGGATACGATCCGGTGCCATGATCGGGACGCCCGGGACCCCCCCAATCTCCAAGAACTACGATGGAACAGCGACGTTTTTTGCTGGCGATGATTCTCAGCGGACTGGTGATCCTGGTCTGGCAGATCTTCTTTGTGCCCGATCCACCGGAGCCGGAGGAAGAAGAGGAGGTGGTCGCCGAGGCCGAGGAGGAGGTTCCCTCGGCGGATGATGCGGCGGCCGACGATGCGGCGCCGACGGACGCCACGCCTCAGGACGACGACGAGGCAGCTGAGGAGACGCCGGACATCGATCCGGAGGACGCCGAGGAACTGGAGGTCGACGAGGAGGCCCTGGAAGAGGCCCCGGAGATCGAGCCTCGGGTGGACCATATCCGCACCGGCGAGTTGGACATCGAGCTGAGCAATATGGGGGCAGTGTTAAAGGACGTTCGGGTCACCTATCCCGATCAATACGCCGGAGAGGGCGGCCAGTTGATGCGCGCCTTCGAGGAAGACGCCCCGGCGCTTCCCTACGGGTTGAGCTTTGCCGAAGGCAATGTGGAGCTCGATGAGGACGCCCCCTTTGAGGTGGTGGAAGAAGAGAGCCAGTTGGCCGACGATGGCGAGAGCTTTGAGCGGTTGGTCTATCGCCACGTCGATGGGGCGGGCAATTTTGAGGTCGACAAGATCTTTAGCATCGATCAGGAGCGGCGTTATTCGCTGCGCCTGGAGATCGAGGTGCGGAATACGCAGGCCGAAGGGGTGCCGATCGTGGCCCAGCCGGCGCTGAGCATCATCGGTCGAGACGATCCGGACAAAGAGACGAGCTTCTTTGATTTCCGCCCCGATGTGCTGGAGGGAGTCTGTCATACGACGGATGATAATCACCGAAGCGTCTTCGATGATATCGAGGAATATGAGCGCATCGGCGGCCATACCGTGCGTTGGGCCGGCGCTGACACGCGCTACTTCATGAAGGCGGCGGTGCCCATCGATGGCGCCGAGGCCTGCAGCTTTGACGCCGTCGACGGCCGGGACTACCTGCGCACCCGCATCTACGAGAGCAGCGTGACGCTCAACCCGGAGGATAGCTGGGATAGCGAGTACGTGCTCTATATGGGGCCCAAGGACTTCGAAGTGCTGGGGGACGTGGGCTTTGCCCTCGAGGAGAGCGTGGACTACGGGCTATTTAGCTTTTTGGCGCGCCCCCTGCGATGGTCGCTGGTGCGCTTGTATAACGTGGCTGGGAATTGGGGATTGGCGATCATCTTGCTGACCCTGATCATCAAGCTTCTGACCTGGCGCATCACGGGCAAGGCCTATACAAATGCCGAGCGGATGAAGCAGATCCAGCCGGAGATCAAGGAGATTCGAGAGAAGTATGAGGATGACCAGCAGCGCATGACCGAGGAGACCATGAAGGTCTTCAAGGAAAATAATGTCAGCCCCCTGGGGTGCTTGCCGCTGCTATTGCAGATGCCGATTCTGTACGGTCTATTCGTGATGATCTACAACTCGGTGGAGATCTATCAGGCTCAATTTCTGTGGTACGCCGATCTGTCGGCGCCGGATCCCTGGTTTATTTTGCCGGTGGTCATGGGCGTGGTGATGTTTGCCCAGCAGAAGATCACGATGTCCACGGCGGCGGCGACGAATCCCCAGATGCAGATCGTGATGAAGATCATGCCCGTGGCGTTCACGGCGTTCATGCTCTTTTTGCCGGCCGGTCTGGTGTTGTACTACCTGCTGAACCTGTTGATGGGGCTGAGCCAGCAATTTTTGATCAAGCGTAAATTCCGCCTGGCCGAAGAAGCGGGCGAAGAAATCTAACCGACGGTGAGAGAAGACGATGGCCGAAAAGCAAGATGATAAGAGACGAAGTGCGCGCGCCAAGTCGGCCACGAAGGTCGACGCCGACGTGGTCCAGAAGAGCGATGACGACAAGACGGTGAAGAAGGCCGGGGAGTCGGGGGCCACGCTGCGCGGCGGCGATAAGAAGGCGAAGAAGGCCGAGAAAAAGGCGGAGAAGAAAGAGGCGCCGAAGAAGAAAGAGGCGCCGAAGAAGAAAGAGGCGCCGAAGACGCCCCAGAAGAGCCCCCTGGAAAAGGGCGAGGCCTTCTTGGAGGGCCTCTTTGAGCGCATGCGCCTGGATCTGGACATCGAGGCCAAAAATGAGGGCGAGCGCGTGGTCTATAACCTCAGCGGCGAGGACGCCGACGAGTTTGTGGGCCGCTCCCACCAGACGCCGAAGCTGCTCAAGGCGGTGCATACGATGCTCTCGGAGAGCCTGGGCCGCAAGATGAAGGGCAAGGTCTCCATCGACGTCGGCGGCTTTAAGGAAAAGCGAAGCGGGCGCCTGGAGTCGGTGGCCGACCAACTCGGCGAAGCGGCGAAAAAGGCGGGGCGCAGCGTGGAGATCGCCGGGCTCAATAGCTACGAGCGGCGGGTGGTCCACCAGCGGCTGGCCGACGATCGGGGCGTGGATACGGAGAGCGTGGACAAGGGGATCTTTCGCAAGCTCCGGGTGATGCCCAAATAAGGGTGGAGGAACGCAGCATGAGTGCGAAGGCGACGATCGCGGCGATCGCCACGCCCCCCGGACAGGGCGGCGTGGGGATCGTGCGCATGAGCGGGCCGGCCTCGGCGGCCATCCTGGAGGAGATGGTGGGGCGAGGGCCGGAGCGCTTTGAGCCCCATCGGCTGCATCTATGCGAGATCTGTGATTTAGAGGGGCGGGTGATCGACGAGTCCCTGGCGGTGCATATGCCGGGGCCGAAGAGCTATACCGGCGAGGACGTCGTGGAGTTTCAGTGCCACGGCGGGCCGATTATCCTGCGGCGGGTCTTGGATGCCTGCCTGGCCGCCGGGGCGCGCATCGCCGATCCCGGCGAGTTTACGCAGCGCGCCTTTTTGAACGGGCGCCTGGATTTGACGCAGGCGGAGGCCGTGGCGGACCTGGTCAACGCCACCACGGAGAGCGCCCACGAGATGGCGCTGGAGCATCTGCGCGGCGACCTGGGCGAGGCCGTCGAGGAGATGGTGGAGTGGCTGACGGAGGCCATTGTGTTGGTGGAGGCGGCCATCGACTTCTCCAATGAGGAGCATGTCTATCAGATCGAGGCCCAGGAGGTGGGGCTTCGCATCACCAAGGCCCAGGAGCGCCTGATTCGGCTGCGGGAGCAATTCGACCGCGGCCGCCGACGACGGGAGGGCGTGAAGGCGGTGATACTGGGGCCGACCAATGCCGGGAAGTCGACGCTATTTAACGGGCTCCACGGCACGGAGCGGGCGATCGTGACGGACGTGGCGGGGACGACCCGCGACTTTCTGGAAGAAGAGCTGCACCTCGGGGGCACGGCGATCCGCCTGATCGATACGGCCGGGCTTCGCGAGACGGGCGACCAGGTGGAGTCCATCGGCATCGAGCGAAGCCGCGAGATGGGACGGGCGGCGGACCTGCTGATGTGGGTCGTCGATCAGAGCCGGCCCATGGCGCCCGAGGAGCGCCAGGAGCTAGAGGCCCTGGCGGGCGACGGTCGGCCCTGCCTGGTGGTGCTCAATAAACAGGACCAACCCTGCGGGCTCAGCACGGAGGACCAGGCCCTGGTGGAGCGATTCGAGCACCGCTTCCCGACGGAGCTCGACGGGCCCCGGCGGCGGGGACTAGATGAGGTGCTCGATGCGTTAGAAGAGATAGGCGCCCGGTTAACCGCCGGCGAGGGCGTCCTGTTGAGCCGGGCGCGCCACCTGGAAAAGGTGGTGGAGGCCCTGGAGGCCCTGGAACGGGCCCAGCAGGGACTGGAGATTGGCATGGAGCACGAGTTGATCGCGATTGACCTGAGAGACGGGCTGGACGCCCTGGGGGCGATCACGGGGCGGGTGGACACCGAGGATATCCTGGGGCGGATCTTTTCCGAGTTTTGCGTGGGCAAATAGGGGGCGCCATGAGACAGCTCATGTTGGCACTGGTGGCCGGGACGGTCCTGTGGCTGATATCCGCACCAGCACTGGCCGATGTCGGACCCTGGGAGCGACAGGAGGGCGGAAATTCGGGGGATTGGGCGCATCGGCTGGCAGAGGAGTTCGGTGTCCAGGTGGAGGCGCCAGAGACCTGGCGACAGGCCGATCTGGAGTCCCTATACCGGGGGGCCCAGATGGTGCCGAAGTCGTTGTGGAATGCGGGTGATGTCGGACCCTGGGTCCGACAAAAGGGCAGAAAATGCCACTTTTCGATGGGCCGCTATACGGAGCGCTGTCCGACCTATGGGGAGGAGGGGGCGTTTTTGATCTATGAGGCGGCGCCATTGGTGGGGGAGGGGGCCATGGAGCGGCTGGCGATATTGACGCGAGAGGAGCAGCGAGACCTGCAGTTGAGGCGGGCGATGGTGCATATGGTGGTGGGGGCGGTCGATCGGGAGCAGGGATGGTCGAAGCGGCCGAGTTGGCGGGTGATCAATGGGTGGCCGGCGGAGTCGGAGCGGGTGCAGAATCGGAGCGCTCAGGGGTTTAGTCGCTATCTGGGGATGGTGTCGGCCCACCTGGATTTGGTGACCTTTGCCGAGGACTATCTGGTGCGGCCCGAGGATTTGCTGGTGGAGCGGGCGGAAGCCGGCGACGAGGGGGCGGCCCGGCGCCTAGCGGAGGTGGATGCCGACGAGTCGGTGGCCTGTCGGTTTTTTAGTAAGAGTCGGGCGCTGGAGGCCTTTGTGAGGGAGGTGGAGGAGGGGTGGGAGCCCCGGGATCGGGGCGTGGGCGACGAGCCGCGGTGCCCGGCCTTCGAGGCCTGGGCCCAGGTGGAGGAGATGGAGGGGGCAGAGCTGTTGTTGGCGTCGGCGTCCACGGGCAGGCCCTCGGCCATCTTTGGGCAGTTGATGCTGCATATTCGCTACGGGGAGGAGGAGGATCCGGTCTATCACTTCGGGACGGTCACCGAGGAGGAGATGGGGACCATTCGCTTTATCACCCGAGGGGCGTTGGGCGGCTTTGAGTCGGTGCTGGAGCAGACGGAGTATGGGGAGGTACACGAGCACTTTGTGGGACATCAGGGGCGGGAGCTTCGGCGCTACCCGCTGACCCTCAATGGGGAGGATAAGCGGCGGCTATTGGAGCGGTTGTGGGAAGCGGAGCGCCAGATCCGCTATCCCTACCTGATGACCACCCATAATAGCGCGTCGCTACTGGTGAATCTGCTGGATCCCGTGGTTCACCAGGATCTCAATCAACAGAAGGGGCGGCTGGCGATCCCCACGGATATTCTGGAGGTGTTGGTGCGGGTGGATCGGGGGCTGGAGGAGGGGACGATGGTCACGGAGGCCGGGTGTTGCCCGGATTTTTCGAAGCGGGCCCTGGGCCCGGCGGGGCGCTATCGGTGGCACGTGGGTGGCGGGCTTCGGCCCGATAGCGACCAGCCCTTTGTGCACCTGGGCTTTGCGCGCATGAAGGAGCCCCTGGGCGAGGCCCGGCGGCGAGGCCTTCGGCCGGAGGTGGGGCTGACGCTCCTTGAGGTTGAGGCCGATATCGCCGTCGGCGAGGAGGCGCTGGACGATATCTGGGTCAAGGCGACGGCCTTTGATTATCGAAGCCTTCGAGACTCGCGGCTGGGGCCGGGCCTTCGGGCGACCGTGGAGCACGACGGGCGGCGCGACGTGTGGGCCGGCGCCGCCGTTACCCCCAGCGTCAACGTGGCCCTATTGGGAGACACCCTGCTTCGAAACCATCTGGTGTTGGAGGTGGGCCCGTCGGTGCGCTATGATATCCACCGCGATCACGAGCTACTAGGGGGCGGCCTGGCGGCCCTGAAGGCCCAGTGGAACCCCTATGGCAGCGTGGCCAACCGGGTCTACGCGCGCGGCGAGGCGGCGGGCTACCTGACGGCCACCGGGGAGCGCCACCACCAATTGAGCCTGGAGGGCGGCCTTCGCCAGCGCTTGTTTAGTCGCGGCGATCGCCCCATGATCGTCGAGCCCTACGGCAGAGCGATGGAGACCACCCGGATCTATCTGGAGGAGGAGTCGCCGCCCACCGACTTCGATGAGTGGGAGGTGGGGCTTCGCTTCGAAGTTCCCTGGTAGATATTTGACGATTGGCATCAAGCATTGGAGCCACGGCGATGAGAGCCATATTGCAGCGAGTCAAAGAGGCGTCGGTGACGGTCGACGGCGAGGTCACGGGCGCCATCGACCAGGGACTATTGATCTTTTTGGGCTGCGGCGAGGGCGACGGCCCCCAGGAGCTGGCCAAGATGGTGGAGAAGGTCATCCACCTTCGGATCTTCGCCGACGACGAGGGGCGGATGAACCACTCCCTGATCCAGGAGGGGCTATCGGCCCTGGTGGTCAGCCAATTTACGCTCTACGCCGACACCTCCCGGGGTCGGCGGCCGAGCTTTGGCAACGCCATGGGCGCCGCCGAGGCCGAGGCATTGTATGAGGACTTCGTGGCCGCCCTAAAGCAAGAGGGCCTGCACGTGGAGACCGGGGTCTTCGGCGCCATGATGGACGTGGCCCTGATCAACGACGGGCCGGTGACCATCACCCTCGATAGCGACGACTGGTGAGGAGAGAGCCATGCTGACCCTGGACGTGATGGACGATATCGAGATGAGCCCCCGGCCCTGGGGTCAGGTGGCGGTGGCCGCCGGCCTGCTGATGCCCAATTATCACCTGCCCTGGACGCGGACCGAGATCGCCTTAGAGGGGAGCGAAAAGATCCCCGAGGGGCCGGTGATCTTCGCCATGAACCACACGGATCGCTATAATTATTGGCCCTTTCAATACCGCATCTGGCGCGATCAGGGCCGCTATACGACGACCTGGGTCAAGGGCAAATACTATAACCACCCCGTGCTTCGGACCTTTATGATCAAGACGGGGAATCTGGCCGTGCCCTCGAAGGGCTATCTGATCACGGCCGACGCCGCCCGGGTCCTGGGCAAGGCGCCGGGCGACAAGCTCTATCGCATCCTTCGCGACGGGGTGGACGCCGGGGAGATGGATACCAAGCCCCTCCGCCAGCGGGCCGCCGAGGAGGGAGTGCTGTCGCAGATGGTGCCGCTGTTGGATACGCCGCGGGATATGCTGGGCCGGCGCTTTGATCCCCATCAGGAGAATTATCTGGAGGCCATGGACGCCCTTTTTGGGGCGATGATGGACAAATTCGTGGAGCTCAACGAGCAAGCCTTCGACGTGGGGCTTAGCGTGTTGGTTTTTCCCGAGGGTCGGCGCTCGGTGCGCCTTCAAGACGGCAAGCCCGGGGTGGCGCAGATGGCCCTTCGGATGGGGGCCACCGTGGTGCCCGTGGGGTGCAATGGCTCTCATGAGGTCTATCCCGGCGACAGCCCCGTGGCCTCGGGGGGCGAGATCGTCTATCGGGTGGGCGACGCCCTTCGACCAACGGAGGAGCTCTCGGAGTTCGCTATCGACGAGCCCTTTACGCCCTTTACGCGGGAGGCCAGCGAGCGCTTCGGCGATCGCTTCCAGGGGGTGACGGAGCTCATCATGGAGCGCATCGCCGGGCTGCTCGACGAGCGTCACCAACCCCTGGAGGGCCACGACGAAGGGACGACGGGCAGCGATCGATTTGTCTAACCCCGGACGGCGTATAGGTTCCACGGCGTGAATTCGCCTGTTGGCTCCCAGTGACCGGTCCGGGGACATTATAGATGATGCTCATCCTCATGGTGGTGGTCTATTTTCAGGGGCTATGGCTGGCGTTCATCCCGCTGACGCGGCGTCAGACCACCGCTGCCGGTGGGCAACCCGTCGGGGAGCCGGACGCGCCGAACCCCGGAGGCCACAAGACCTATGACGTGATCCTGCTGGGCGGGGGCTGTTCGGCCATGCAGTGGCTCCACGGGTGGCATTATAGCGATCAAGGGGGATCTGAACCGGGGGAGATGTCAGCCTCGCCGCGCATGTTGGTGGTCGACAGCGCGGGGACGCCAGCGCGCACGTGGTGCTTCTGGGCCAAACACTCCCATATCTACGATCCCGTGGTGTCCCATCGGTGGGAAAAATTGCGGTTTATGGCCCCCCAGGGCGGAAAGGAAGCCAGCATCGCCCCCTATAGCTATCAGTATATCTCGGGCGCCGATTTTTTTGAGCGGGCCGACGAGGTGGTGGAGGCCATCGACGGGGTGGAGAGCCTGGAGGCCGAGGTGGAGGCCACGGAGAGGGTGGACCAACGGACCCGGGTGATCACCGATCAGGGCGTGGTGGAGGCCCCTCAGGTATATAGCAGCATTATCGATCGGCGAAAGATCGCGGCCGCCTCGCAAGAGAGAGAGCGGGATATCCCGGGGATTTGGCAGCATTTTCGGGGGTGGTTTTTGGAGACCGAGGAGGAGGCCTTCGATCCCGAGGTGGCGACCTTGATGGATTTTCGAACCGCTCAAGAGGGGGGAGTGGTCTTTTTCTATCTCTTGCCCTTTAGCGAGCGCCGGGCGCTGGTGGAGTGCACCGTCTTTGGTCCCCAGATCTGGGACCAAGAGGCCTATGACGAGCGCCTTCAACAATATATCGACACCCATCTTCCAGGGGCCCGGGAGCACCGGGTCTATCGCACGGAGCAGGGCCAGATCCCGATGACCATGGCCGATATGGAGCAGTTTCGCTTCGAGGGAACCCAGGCGCTGGGGACGGCGGCGGGGATGGTCAAACCGACGACGGGCTATATGTTCAAGCGCAGCATGTTGGCGACCCTGCGGGCATTTGCCTTCGACGACGAGCCCCGTAGACCGCGCTGGGAAAGCCCGGATCGCTTTGAATTCTATGATCGCCTATTGCTTGGGATCATCGAAGAGGAACCGGAAAAAGTGGCGGCGATTATGCATGCCCTGTTTACGCGCAACGATATGCGCCAGGTGCTGCGCTTTCTCGATGAAGAATCGACGGTGGCACAAGATGCCAAGATGTTCGCCACCCTGCCCTATACGCCATTTCTCAAGCAAGTGGTCAAACAACACGTATCCCGTTTGCTGTCATGACACCGAGGCCAATCCATATCGCAGCGCCGGCAGCGGCTTTTGCCATCATGGTGATCCACCTGATGGATGCCACCGCCGGTGTGGTCGTGGGAAGTACGTTCGCCCTATTGGGACTTTTCGTGCTGGGCATCCCCCATGGAAGCCTGGACCACGTGATCGAAGAACAAGGGGCGGTCGCCAGCGGTGGGAAAACGTTTTCGCTCTGGCGATTTTTGGTGGCCTATTTATCGGTGATGGCCATCTACGCCCTGGTCTGGGTGGGCTTTCCGGGGCTGAGCCTGGTCTTCTTCTTGCTGCTATCGGCCTGGCATTTTGGGGAGACGGATTTGCAGGATCACCGCCTGGGAAGGGGATGGCTCGCCCAGGCGGTCTTCGTGGGCTACGGCAGCGTGCTATTATTTGGCTTATTGGCTAATGATGCGGGGATGACCCGCGAGATTTTGGCCAGTCTGCTGGGGGCCAATGAGGCGCTCGATGGGTTTGTGGATCTGGTGGAGCAATATCCGTGGCTTCGCTTTAGCGAGTTCTTCGCCCTCGCTCTGGGAGGGGCACTGGTGGGATCGGGCCGTCGATTCGAATACCTTCGGCTGGGCGTGATCTTGGGCATCGCCCTCTTTTTGCCACTTTTGGAGGGGTTCTTGCTCTATTTCTGCCATCATCATGCCTGGTTAAATATGCTGAGGGTCAAAAAGCGGATCTATGGAGAGGGGCGTCGAGGGCTCTATGCCATGCTCAAGGATATGGCGCCATTTAGCCTGATCTCGGTGGTGGGCATCGTGATTTTAGTGGCCAGCTCGCCGCTGTGGCTGTCACAGGTCAATCCGGTATTGCTATTCTTTATCTTGATCTCCGTGCTGACCTTGCCCCATGCCGGCGTGATGTCGCGCTTTTATGATCGACAGCCCGGGGCGGCGCCCGCGGTATAATCCGCTGGATTCACCGACGGAGGGGGAGGCGCTCCACGGTGCAGGCAGCCTTGCGTCCCCGTCATGGAACACTATGGTGGGGCCACGAAGTATATCAGCAGTGGGTTTGTTTATTTGACCAAGAGGTGGACGTATGGAGCAGCTTAT
>CAZMJS010000033.1:0-35503 GCA_964566695.1 uncultured Bradymonadales bacterium | reverse complement strand
GTTGGCGACCATGATCGATGGAGCGATCCAGGTCATCGATGGGGGTAATCGGCGCGGACCCTCCCCCCCGGATGAATCCGGAGGCTGTAGATGTACGCCTCCCGATGGTCGGCGTAGGGTCGCCGGGGCTGAAGCCGCCGGCTCTATTCGAGAGGTGATGGCGATCGAGGTGGTTCGGGGGGGCGGCGACCTGTGAGGTGTGCGCTCAGCCCCTCCGCCCGCAAGCGGGCACCTCCCCAGGAGGGCCTGGGGAGGGGTTCGGGGTGGTGTCAGACGTCGGGGTCGGCGGGGAGAGCGATGAGATACCGAGGTGGTATGAAGCCCCCACGGGGGGAGCGGATCTGTTGCGGTGGTTGGGTGTTCGGGGTGTTCGGGGCGTTAAAAAGAAGCGCTCTCGCTGAGGATGCCCGGTTGGCCGTCGGAGCCGTCGAGGTCGGAGGAGAGGTCGTCGAGGGGGATGAAGGTAGAGGATGGGCAGTCGGTGTCGGCGTCGTCGGCGGGGTCGAAGTCCTCGCCGAAGCAATCCTCGGGGGAGGGGGTGGTGCCGCCGACTCCGGCGGAGGTGGGGGTGGCGTTGGAGTCGTCGAAGGTGAAGGGGCCGTTGAAGGAGGCGCCGTCGGCGGTGGCGATGCCGATGGAGGGGCCGCCGTGGCTGGCGGCGCCGCCGGCACCGATGCCGCCGTAGCCGCCCATGGCGCCGCAGCCGCCGGAGTTGGCGCCGCCGGCGCCGAGGGGGGCGGAGCCGGCTTCGCCGCCGAAGCCGCCGCGGGAGGCGCAGGCGCCGTCGCCGCCGTCGGCGCCGTGGCCGGCCTGGCCGGCGAAGAGGGTGGTGTCGCCCTCAAAGAGGATGTCGGCGTCGATGGCGAAGAGGACGATGGAGGCGCCGCCGGGCAGGGCCCGTTGGCCGCCTTCGCCGCCGCAACCGCCGGCGCCGCCCCCGCCGCCGGAGCCGCCGGTCTGGTCGTTGGTGGCGCCATTGGGGTTTGACGTGGAGTTGCCGGCGGCGCCTCCGCCGCCCCCGCCGCCCTGTCCGCCGTCGGTGCCGTGGTCGCCGAGGAAGGGGGACCAGCCCTCGTCGGGGCTCCACTGACCGATGTGATGCTCCAGATCCTGTTGGGTGAGTTGGCCGGCCTGGCCGGGGTCGCCGGATGCCCCGGGCTCACCGGCGGCGCCAGGTTCGGTGATATCGTCAAATGACCCGTTGAAGTCATTGAGGGTGTTGGCGCAGACGTTGACGTCGTAGGCCGTGGCACCGCCTTCGCCGCCGAGGGCGTCGTCGCTGTCTTCGCCGTCATCGCCGGGGTGGGGGCCGGTCTGGTTGTCGGCGTCGGCGATGGGATCGCAGGTGGTGGTGGCGCCCCCGTCGCCGCCGGCGGCCCCGTCGGGGCAGGCGGGAGCGCCGCCGTGTCCGCCGTCCACGGAGTCACCGGCGTCCACGTCGGAGTCGCTATCGACGCCGCTGCCGCCGTGCTGGTCGCTGGAGAAGTCGGCGGCGACGCCGTCTTGGCCGGGGAAGCCATCGGCGGCGTCGCCGCCATGGAGGAGGGAATCTTCGATGGTGAGGGTGGTGTCGGAGAGGTCGTTGACGCGGAGGGTGATCAGGGAGGCGTCGTCGGCGGACCAGTCGTCGCGGTCGTCGAAGTGGGGGCTCTCGGGGGGGCGGAGGTCGAGGTTTTTGAGGGTCCGCTGGAGGCCGGAGAAGTCGTCGGCGCCGTCGATGACGAGGGTGGTGGGGATTCCGTCGGTGTGGAGGCCGTCCCAGGTGATGATGCTGCGGTGGTCGTCGTCGACCTGGCGCCAGTCGGCGGCCGGGGTGAGGCCGCCGACGATGGTGAGGGGAAAGTCGATGATCTGCTCCGAGGCGTAGGTGCCCTGGGCGAGCATGATGAGGCTGACCTGGTCGTCCTGGCGATCCTGGCGAGCGCGGGTGATGGCGGTCGACAGGGTGGCAAAGGGGGTGTCGGGGTTGGTGGCGTCGCTGGATCCGTCACTGCCGTTGTCGGGATCGACGTAAATGGCGTCGCATTTAGGGGTGTCGTCGGGATCAGCGGAGATGCTGCAGGAGCAGCCGGTCTCGAAGGTGCCGTCGGCGTTGATCCAACCGTCGTCGCACATGGCGATGCACTGGTTGCCGTCGCAGTCGGCGGTGGCGTTGGGTTCGTCGACCTCGAATTGGCAACTGAGGCCGCAGCCGCCGCAGTTGTCGGCGGTGTCGATGGGCGTCTCACAGGTGGCGCTATCGCCGCCGCAGTTGGCGGTGCCACCATCGCAGTCGTCGTAGACACATTGGCCATCGACGCATTCGTAGGACTGGTTCTCGTCGGGATCGCAGTCGCAGTCTGAGGGCTCTTCGCCGTCGGGCAGGCAGACGGGTTCGTCGTATTCCTCGGGCTCCATGAGGCAGCGAAAGCCGTCGGCGCAGTCCTCGTCGTCGTCGCAGGCAAAGGCGAGGCCGTCGATGTCGAGGTCGGTGCTGCAGGCGAGGGCGGTGGTCGCCCAGAGGAGGGTGAGGGCCGCCAAAAATAGGGTGGGAGAGCGTCTCACGGGGGGCTCCGTAGGATAGACTGACTGTCGGTGTAGATAGTATGGCACATGGTGCGGGGGAGGTGAAAGGCGAGGGCGGTGTCTCCCGGCCTTGGGCGGGGAGAATTGGTTCAGTGGCATTGCCAGAAGGCGGTGTCGGCGAAGACGTACATGATGCCGCAATCGCCGAGGTTGATGGGGATGAAGCCCTCGTCGAATTGAAGGATGAAGGTGCCGTGGTATTGGGCGCTTTGGAGCCAGATGGGGAAGGGCGAGCCGCCCCAGGCGTTGAGCTGGTAGATGGCGTTTTTGATGGCCTCCAGGGCGGGGTTGGTGCCGTATTCCACGGTGAAGGCCTCGTCGGGGACCTCCAGGGCCTGGACGCCGAAGGGTTGGCCAGGATCGTCGCCGCCGACGGGCACGTCGCCGTCGAAGGGCTGGGCGTCGTCGTCGCTGATGACGCGGACCTCGCTGTCGGCGTTGTGGGCCTCCCAGGCCTTGTTGGCCCCCGGGGAGCGGACGAAGAGGGAGAGGGCGCGGGCCTCGTCCTGGAAGGGGGCGGCGATGCCGGGGACGTCTCGGAGATCGAGGGTGAAGAGGTGGGTCATGGGGAGATCGGCGTCGCCATTTTTGTGGGGCCAGGTGTCGGCGTCGACGCCGGGGGGGCGGCCGCCGATGCGGCTGAGAGAGTCCTCGTTTTTGGGGGCTTCATCGCTATCGAAGGCGTAGATGGTGCGCCGCGGGGCGTCGGGCATGGCCTGGAAGTAGGTCTCGGCGAGGCGGCGGATTTTGGCGACCTGGTCGGCGTCGGCCTGGCCGTCGGCCCCGGCGCTCTGGAGCAGCTCGTCGTAGGTCTCGGCGCCGACCATATTGCGGATCTGGTTGTGGAGGTCGGCTTCGTCGTTATGAGCCAGGATCTGGGCCAGGTGGGGCTCCAGCGTGTCGCGGTGGTCGTGGTAGATCTGGCGGATGTCGCCGAACCAATCGTAGCCGCCAACCTCGGTGGAGTGGCCGTGGGCGATGAGGCCCATGAGCTTGGCGATGATGGCGGGCTGTTGAAAGTGCTGGAGGACGCCGATCATGCGCGGCCAGGCCGGGGCGTCGACGTCGATGTCGCGATCGATGAGGTCCAGGGCGCGCTCCTCCTCCATGGCCTGGAGGACGGTCAGGTAGTCCTTTAGGAGCTGGGAGCGGAGGTTCTCTTCGCGGATGTCCTGCTCCTCCAGATCCACCAGGCTGATGACGGGGTCGTAGATGGGATCGGCCGGTTCGTCGGCGTCGGCGAGGATGGCGATGATGGCGCGGCGGTAGGTGTCGCGCAGCACGGGGTGGTCGGCGGCGTCAAAGGCCTGGTTCAGACGATCCAGGAGGGCCGGGCCAGCGAGGCTGAGGCTGCGGACGACGTCGTCCATCTGGTCAAAGAAGCCGTATTGGTCGGAGGCGGTGTCGGCGATGAGCTCAAAGGCGGCGCTTAAGAGGGGTTCGCTGTCGGGGAAGGCGGCGAGGCCGACGAGGGGTCGCGTCTTAAAATAGTCGGCCTGGAAGAGCTCCAAGTAGCGGGGGACGGCGGCGTCTTCACCGACGGCGCGCAGGGCTTCGATGAGGGGCTGGAAGCCGCTGGGGGCGACGCGCTCGTAGGGACGGGAGAGGGCCTGGAAGGTGATCATCTCCAGGGCGTCATCGGCGATGGGCTCGTCGCGGCGGTGGGCGCCGAGGATGGCGCAGACGGCGGTGAACTCGGCGTGTGTGGGTTGATTGGCGTCGGCGAAGTGGCGGGCGATGTCGAAGAGATGTTGGGGATCGTCGTCGCGCTGGGCCATGATGGCGTAGATCTGGTCGGGGCCATCGCCGTTGAAGGAGACGTGTTCCAGGAGGTGGGGGAGATCGTCGGCGTCGGCCAGGGGCCAGGCCGGGAGGAGGCTATCGAATTTGGGCGTCCCCTCGCGATCCTCGTCCAGGGCCTGGAGGATGGCCCGGCCCCAGGTGTCGTCGTCGGCGAAGTGGCCGATGAAGCGCTGGCGAGCGCGTTGTTTCTCCTGGCCGGTATAGTTGGTCTTGAGGGCAGTGAGTTGGCCATCTTGGACATCCCAGATGGGACCGTGGAGGCCCTCCCAGAGATCGACGGAGGCCAGCGCCTGGACCATGTCCGGGGTGACCTGGTCGGCGTCCAGGACCTGGAAGCGACGCCGGACATAGTCCAGACCTTGTTGGATATCCTCGGAGAAGGAGGGGGCCTGGGCCTCGACGAGGTCGGCGTCGGCGGCGTAGGCGTGCATGGCCATGGTGTCCAAATCGAGGGGCCAGCGCCGGGCCAGTCGAGCCGGCCGGTAGCCGGGCTGGTCTCCGGTGAAGTAGGATCCGTGGATGTCGTCCTCGATCCAGCGGCCCTCGCGGGCTTCGCCGTCAAAGGTGGTGACCTTGGACAGAAATTCGACGATGTCCTGGGCGTTGGCGGCGCTCATGCCGGCCTCGGAGGATAGCTCCGACCACACGAGGGGGTCATCCCAGGCGGCGTAATCGCCGCGGCGCACCAACGCCCATAGGAGTTGGTGGCGATCGCCCCAGGAGATGCCCGCTTCGTCGAGAGGCTGCATTTTTCTCCAGCCGTCATCGGCCTCCTCGATCTGGTGGACCAGGGTGGGGATTTTGTCGAGGGGCAAGCCGTATAGATCGTCGCTCATGAGCAGCTCCAGGGCTGAATCGCGGGGAGTGGGAGTTGTGGAAGACAGGGGGGTTATCGCCCGTATCGGCGGCGGGGTCAATATGGGGAGCCCGAGGTTATATAAGTTGAACTGGCGGTGGGAATGAATCGGCGCTACGCTGAGGTTCTTAATGTCAATAAAATGGATTTACCCGGGAGAGAAGACCATGAAAAAGACCCTGAGCACCGCTGTATGGATCGCGGCGTTGATGATCGCCGGTTGTTCGGACGACGACGAGATCTGCGAGCGTCCCAGTGAGGCGCGGCAGATCGTGTCGGATAGCCAGATCGAGCAATTTCAGGAGGCAGGGGTGGATTTTTTCTGCGGCGATGATCCACCGAGTATCGCCGGGGTCTATGAACGGGGCCGGCGCGATGGGTTTGTGGAGTATCACGACGACGAGCGCATCGTCGGTGAGCGCACCTGTGGGAGCACGATCTATATCGAGGCGACGGAGGAATCCAACGTCTACGAGATTTCCTCGGAATCGTCGGATTGCAATTCGTCGAGCGAGTCACGGGTTAATTATGTGTCCGGTCAGGGCGATTGCTTCACGCTCTATAATGAGAGTGAAGGGCAATTTCAGGGGTGTGAGACAGCGGGGATCGGTATCTTTAGTGGATGTCTCGCCGAGGGAGGGATCGAAAACCCCAGGTGGGCCAGCCTGGCGACCAAGAGGGAGGGCGATAATTGCCAGTCCCTCTATGAGCAAAGGAGAACATCTCTGGAGGGGCAGATCGACGTGTTGGCGACCCATGATGAGTGGTTGCCGCGGATCGATGACTGAGTGATGGTCGGCGGCCTTATTGGCCGCTGAAGATATTGACCATGGTGCCGGGGCCGGAGGCCGGTTCGATGTGGATGTGGACGGTCTGGCCGGCGCGGGTATAGGTCAGCATGTCGGAGTGGCTGTCCGGATCGTCCCAGCTGAGGCCGTTGGACTGGCGGATGGATTGGACGATGTCGAGGCTCATGGCGCGCTCCCAGCCGCGAAGGGGCATGGCCCGGCGGTAAAACTCGACGACGTCAGGGGCGGAGGCGCGGGTATTATAGGTGGCGGTGGCGTAGTCGGCCTGGCTCTGGAGGCCGGCGAATTCGTTGTTGCGCTCACAGCCGGGGCAGGGGGGGATGTCCTCCAGTTGAGGGGCGATGCCGCCATAAGACCCTCCGCCGGGGGCGAAGTTCTCAAATTCGACGTCGCCGTCGCCGAAGACGGCGATCTTGTGGGTGGTCGACGAGCCCTCGGGCTGGAAGATCTCGATGGAGCGAAAATTATTGAAGATGCCCGTCAATTGTTGGGTCTCGGAGCCCCAGATGGCCATCAACGTTTCGTGGAGGTCTGTGGCCCCCTTTTCCTGGGTGAGGAGTTCCACGCCGTTGAAGGCGATGTGGGTGCCCGTGTCTTTGACGGGGACCAGGCCGCCGGAGAAGAAATCGGTGGCGCCCATGGCGCTATAGGCGATTTGCTCGCGTTCACGGTCGTTGATGGGGTCGTGGTGGTCGTTAAAATTCTGGATGATCGTGGGGTCAGGAGGGCGGTGATAGGCATGTTGGTTAATGCCGGACTGCACCAGGGAGCGCTGGAGTTTGGCGGCGGCGTCTCGGGGGGCGTCGGTGGTCTGATTGTGGGAGAAGAAGAGGGTATTTCCGTTATAGGAATAGGGCTGCGGCTCGGAGAAGCCCTGGTCGTCCAAAAAGTCGATGAATTTTTGTTGCTTGGAGTCCTGGAGAGAGGCCGGTCCCAGCCAGAAAATATCGGCGTCGGCTTCTCCGACAGAGCCATCGGGATGGTAGACGGCGAAGGCAAAGGCGACGGCGGCGATGAGGGCGCCGGCGGCGCCCAGCTTCAGCGTCGAGAGGAGGAGGGTCGAAAATGTCTTCATGGGATTCTCCAAAGCGGCGTGGATCGCATCGAGATAAGCACCATTAGCACCAGAGGCACCACCAGGGGTTGTCGGGGTTGGCGCCCTGGTCGTCGTAGACCAGGGGGACCTCGCTGCTGGCCCAGGGGTTGAGGCGGTTATTGCCGGAGCTGCCGGCGATATTGAAGAGCTGGGCGTAGGGATCTTCGGTTTCCACCCAGACGCGAGAGACGGCCCAGGCGCGGGTCTCGGGATCGTCGAGCCAGTGGTTGACGACGGGGATGGAGACGCCACTGTCGGGCGATGGGGAGACGCGGTTGGTGTAGGACACGTCCCAGGTGGTGTCGGGGATGCCCCAGCCGAGGCCGGTGACGGAGTGCTCGTGGGTGGTTTCGACGGTGCCGTAACGGATGCCGGCGCCGAGGCCGAGGTGGAAGCCAGCGGCGCTCATGAGTTCGGCGGCGATGCCCTGGAAGAGGGCGCTGCTGGCGTTGGCGCCGAAGCCGCCGCCGCTAAAGAGGCCGCCCAGATCGGAGAGGTTAAAGCCACCAAAGAGGTCCAGGGCGTCGTCGGAGACACCCATGGCGGCTCGAGATTTTCCGATGACGTCGCGGGGGTTGTCGGTGACGTGAATCTCTCGGCCGTAGGCTGTCTCGTGAGGCGTGGTCTGTCCGGTGAGGCTGGGCATGTCGCGGGAGACGGCCCCATAGGACTCGCCCCAGTGACCGCCGGCGGCGTTCTCCAGGTTATTCCACAGGTCCAGCGCACCGCTGGGGCTTAGATCGACGTTGCCCTGCCAGGCCTGGGAGCGGGGCGACATGCGCATGGCTTCGTCCTCGGCGGCGTAGGTATCGGCCCACATCTGGGGGGCGGCGTCGACGTGGGTCTGGAGGACGCCGTGGACGAGGCCGCTGAGGCTGTAGATGATGCCGAAGAAGGCCAAAAAGATGGGCAAGGTGATCACAAACTCGGTCAGGGCCGCACCATCTTCGCGATGACGGAGTCGGTATGTCAGTCGAGAGATATTCATTTGGCGAGGCCCTCCATCGTTTGATTGTCCAGGCCGCGCAGGGCGGTGTCGATGGCCATAAATTCCTCGACCATGGCGGCAGGGATATCGCTAGTGGCGTGGGGGTAGGTGATCAGGCTGTTATTGTCGTTGAGCAGGTGGGCCCGAGAGGTGGCAAAGAGGACGCTGTTGCGGATCTCGGAGAAGGCCTCGCGGGAGCCCAGTTCGTTGGGGTAGGCATCCCACTCATCGGGCAGGGCGACGGGGCGCATGCGGGCGGTCCACTCAGGGGACCAGGCGTTGGGTTGACCGCCCTGGAAGGCGATCTCACTGCGGGCCATCGCCCAGGTGCCGCCGGCGTCGGCGCCGAGGTGTCGGTAATTGGGATCGGCGCCAAAGACATTGAAGTTGGCGCCGCCGTCGCCGAAGCGATTGGCGTTGGGTCGGAAGCCAAAGACGAGCGATGAGGAGTCGAGGAGCCACTCGGCGCGCTCTCCGCCATAATCGCGCAGGAGGTAGGGCTCGCCGTATTCGCGGAAGCTGGAGACGTAGTTATTGCCGCCGTGAAAGCCGAGGCCACTGAAGGGGCCACCGCCTCCGGCAGCGGAGTCAAAGAGGTCGGCGAGGACGTCCTCGCAGAAGGTGTCCCAACCACGCGGGGTGACGACGGTGTCGGCCAAGGGGTTGGCGCTGAGGGTGGCCTGGCCGATCATGACGAGGGCGATGACCTCGCCGACGCCAGCGGCGATGCTGCTTCCGAAGCTGCCCCCGCTGAACATGCCAATGGCGTTTTTGATGATATAGTCGATGCCCATGGGGCTGGTCCAACCGCGGTCGTGGTCATAGATGCGCTCGCAGGTCTGGTCCCAGGTGCCTCGGGTGACGGGGACGTTCTTGTCGTGGGTGTCGTCGTTTTCGAAGTCCGGGGAGGGGTAGCTGACGGTGATGGGCGCCGAGTTGGCCATGCCGCGAGAGACGGACTCCGTCCAGGACCAGTAGGGAGACAGGGCCTCCATGTAGCGCTGGTAGTTGTCGTAGGCCAGGAGGTCTCGACCGTAGTAGTCATTGATGAGGTTTTCGGGGCTCCAGTTCATGATATCGTCGCCGGCGCAGGTCAGGGGACCGAAGCGGCTGGAGCCGGTGACTCGGCTGGGAGCGGTGATGCCGGAGCAGCCGCGCAAGTCGGGCGGGGTCAGAGGCCAGGTGATGCTGGTGCTGGGGGCCCACCACTCCCAGAAGGCGCCGAGACCGCCCTGGGCATCGGCATAGCGCAGGCGCTTGCGGCAGGGATAGCTACAAAACCAGCCGCAACTGCAGAAGGACCAATAGCGAAAATAGGTCTTGGATTGCTTGGAGGCCACGGTATCGCGGGTGCCCTCCTCCCCACTCTGTAAACTGCGTATGGCGCTTGATGCCTCCCTTACCTGGTTACCGATGCCCTGGAGACCGGGAACGAACATGGCGATAAAACCGAGCACTTCGCCGAGGGTAGCGATATGAGAGGCCCAGAGGAGCCATTGGTTCATGCTAAGGTAGGTATTGACCATGCCCATGGTCATGCGCTTACCGGTGTTGGTAAACGCCATCATATTCATGGTGCGGGCTTCAATGGTGGCCTGGGAGTAGGCCGAGGAGTCGGTGGCGGTCTGGAGGTGCGTCTTCTCGGTGCCCAGGTTGGCGACGTCGTAGAGGGTAAGACCGGCCAAGACGATCATCATGATGGCCGCCAGGGCCATGAGGGCGACGGCGCCCTGCTGCTTTCGGTGGAGGCGTTCTGCCAGGGAGCGAAGCCGTGTGGGATGTAGAGCGGTGAACATGGGCTACCTCAGGAGGCGATGGGGGCCGTGGTACGGGGCCGTCGTGGGGAAATCATCCGTTGGGGACAAGTCGGTTGGCGGAGTGGCGCTGACGTGGAAAGGAGTGCTCAAACTCCCATCGCACGTAGTGGCCACCGCGGACATTATGGGGGTGGCTGGTCTCGCCGAAGACGGCATCCACAAAGGGCATGCTCATATGCTGATAATAGGCGACGCGGGCGCCAACGCGGTCGGGCTCGCGGATGATTTCGATGACGTCGGTGGACATATAGGCGAAGGTAAATTTTCGCCAGGCCCGGATGGGGATATTGGTGGCGTCCAGGGAGCGTCGAAGGGAGGCGGTGCGGTTGACCGAGGTGTAGGCGTCCATGGCGGCGGAGCCGGCCTGGCCCTCGGCGCTGGTGCCGGGGACGGTGCCGAAGCGGCCGGTCATGGTGTGGCGCATGGCCTCAAATTCGGGGGTGACCTCGACATTGGACATGCTGTAATCGCCGGCGGCGATGGGGGTCATGACGAGGGCGGTGGCGATGCGCACGCGGTCTTCGACGTCGTCCAGGGTGATGTCGTTGGAGGGCTCATTGCCCCAGCCACCGCTGATCTGGTTTTCGGCGATTTCGGCCTCCCAGATCCAGGCGGCGCGGGCCGCCTCGTAGGAGGCGACGGTGGTCAGGGCGCTGCCGAGGTTGAGAAAGACCAGTTGGAGCAGGCCGAAGAGGAGCATCATGAAGACGGGGATGATGGCCAAAAACTCGACGTAGATGGATCCGCGGGCCGGCCGAACGACGCGGGCCGGCGTGGGTTGGGAGGCCCGTCGCTTCCAGAGGAACTCGACGGCCATGGCGAGGCCGAACCAGATCACGGTGGAGAGCAGGAGGTGGAAGAAGGCACTGATCAGCAGATCCTGGCCGAGGGCGGTGCTTTGCTCGGCGGCGTTGATCAGGGTCTGAAGTTGAGCGGTGCCGGGGATGGCCAGAAAGCCGAGCACGAGGGTGACCAGAAGAACGCCACCGAGGTGAATGGCCATATCGAGAGCCGGCGCCAGCGATCGGCTTCGCGGCGGCCGTGGATTGGGGGTGGACGACGGTTGAGACATGATCGCCTGATCCAGATCAAAGTAAATTGAAGTAAATACGCTGACTCAGGGAAGGAGCAATTGTCGTACCAACTCCCCGGGAAGCCTGGAAATAGCTGCCTCAGGTCATCAAAAAGACTCGATCGATCGTCAGCGGATCATCGGTGAGGATATAGGGGGTGAGCGGATATGTCACAATCGGGCTGGACTGGGGACTATTCACCCCGGCACGGAGCCCCCAAAAGGCCCCTAGAAGGGCCAACACCCACCTCCCGAAAGAGGTGGGTGTTGGCTAAAAGCCCTTCGGGCGACCCGATTAAAGCTGGGTCACGTTGGCGGCTTTCGGACCTTTCGGGCCCTGCTCGACCTCAAATTCGACGGCCGCGTCTTCGGCGATCGTCTTGAAGCCGGACTGGTTGAGGGCGCTGAAGTGAAGGAAGACGTCTTCGCTACCATCATCGCACTCGATGAAACCGTAGCCTTTGTCTTCGTTGAACCATTTAACTCTGCCTGTTTTCGACATGCTCTTTCCTCGTTGGGTGCTGCGATGCAATTGATCTCCGCGTCTCATGCGATCGGCGAAGATAGGGTTAGGTAATATCCAACACTCGTTGAATATTATTTCTCTTGGATGTGCCAGCTCTTTTTTTGAACCGATTCAAAACTTGGTCAGGCAGTGCGTCTCACGTCGGAGGACGGGAGGGTTGATGCGTGAGCAAAAAACCGAACAAACAAATCCAGAAAGGCTTTCCTCGAGATGATGCGGTGGTATTTCCACCGACGGGCAGACTGATAACAGAGATGAGGGGAAGTGACAAGGAGGGGAAGACAAAAGATCGGGGTGGTTTGATGTTTTGGAGAGGGCGTTGACGTTGAAGGGGTCTGCAAATGAACGATGACGAAGGAAGGAAGTAGGCGTGGAGAAGCGACGGGTAGTCATAAGAGTGGTGGTCATCGGGTTGGTGGTGGGGGCGCTGAGCTGGGCCGGTTATCAGCGAACGCTGGATTCGTCGGTGGCCGAAGAGGAGGGGCCGCCGCAGGAGGAGAGGGCGTCGGCGGTGATCGTGGAGGAAGTGGAGCGCCAGCACTGGGTGCAGAGCGTGGGGGCGATGGGGATATTGGAGGCCAGTGAGGAGCTGACGATCGAGAGCGAGGTGACGGCGCGTATCGATGCGTTGGGCTTTGAGGAGGGAGAGGCCGTGGCGCAGGGCCAGATGTTGGTGCGCCAGGTCAGCGATGACCTTCAGGCCCAGCGACGGGCCGCCGATCGGGAGCGTCAGTTTTTGGAGACGGAGGTGCAGCGGCGACAGCAGGTCTATGAGCGAGATGGGATCCCCCGCCGGGAGGTCGATGAGGTAGAGACGGAGTTGGCGCTGATAGAGGCACGTCTCGATGAATTGGAGGCCGAGATCGCCAAGCGCGAGGTGAGAGCGCCATTTGACGGGGTGGTGGGGCTACGCCACGTCAGTCCCGGGGCGGTATTGAGCGCTCAGCAGGCGGTTGCCACGGTGCGTCAGGTCGATCCGCTGGCCCTTCGCTTTTCGGTGCCGGCGCGGCACGCGCGTCAGGTAGAAAAGGGCCAAGAGGTCTATTTCGTGCTGGACGATGGCCGTGAGATCGAGCGCGCCGAGGTCACTCGCACGGAGTCGGCGCTGAGTCAGGGGAGCCGGATGCTGAGGGTGGAGGCCGAGGTGGAGAACGAGGGTCGAGGGCTGGTGCCGGGCCTGCCGGTGCGCCTGCGGCTGGTGCTGGGAGAGGCCGAGGAGTCGGTGGTGGTGCCGGCCTCAGCGATCGTCCAATCGGCGGAGGGGCCGTCGGCCTGGGTGGTGGAAGAGGGCAAGGCCAAAGAAGTGGAAGTGACGCTGGGAGAGAGGCGAAGCGACCGCGTCCAGATCAAGGAGGGGCTGGAGGAGGGCGACGAACTGATTCGGGTGGGCTACGATGTGCTAAATGAAGGAGACGCGGTGGATCCGGAGGGATCGCAGCATTCGGAGGCCGCCGCGGGTCCTGATTGGAGTCATGAGCGGCGGCGCGAGAGCTGGAGTATGCGTCAGGACTTG
Source organism: uncultured Bradymonadales bacterium (assembly GCA_964566695.1). GTDB lineage: Bacteria > Myxococcota_A > Bradymonadia > Bradymonadales > Bradymonadaceae > SLJM01. The sequence goes on along the minus strand of CAZMJS010000033.1, from coordinate 22,458 downwards.
GAGCGGATGCTTCGCCAGGGCGACATCGAGGAGTCGCGATGAAAGATCTGGCGTCCTTAAGTGTTCGACGGCCGGTACTGGCAGCGGTGGGGGCGATCGTGGTGGTCGTCCTGGGGTTGCTATCGATCCTGGAGTTGGGGGTGCGCGAGCTTCCGGCGACGGCGTCGCCGGAAGTGACGGTGACGGCGATGTATCCGGGGGCCGACGCGGAGGTGATCGAAAATCAGATCACGGAGCCGTTAGAGGCAGAAATCACGACCATTCCGGGCATTCGCTCCCTGGAGTCGGTGAGCCGGGAGGATCGCTCCACGATCGTGGTGGAGTTTGAGCGGGGGGCGGTGGATCTCAACGAGGCGGCCAACGACGTGCGCGATCGGGTGTCGCGGGCCAGAGGGGATCTTCCGACGGATGCCGAGCCACCGGTGGTGAGCCTGGACGACGCCGAGGGTCGGCCGGTGTATTATATCCGGGTGGCCAGCGATCAGCGCGATCCCATGGAGTTGACGGACTTTGCGGAGAATCGCATCCAGGACCAGATGGAGACGATCCCTGGCGTGTCGGGGGTCAATATCTGGGGCTCGAAGACCTACTCCATGCGCCTGTGGCTCGATCCGACGAAGATGTCGGCCTATGGACTGACAGCTCAGGACATCCGAGCGGCGGTGCAGGCGCAGAATGTGGAGCTTCCCTCGGGACGCATCGACGGCGACGAGGTGGAGATGACGGTTCGGGCGTCGAGCCGGCTGAGAACGGAGCAGGATTTTGAGGAGGTGGTGCTTCTCCGGGAGGATAATGAGGTCGTGCAGCTATCGGACGTAGCGCAGATCGAGTTGTCGCCCACCGACGAGCGCGGGGGATTGAGGACCAATGGGGAGCGCACGGTGATGGTGGTGGTGACGCCGCGAAGCGACGCCAACCAGATCGATGTGGTCGACGAGGCGGAGATCCGGCTGGCGGATATCCAGCGGAATTTGCCGGAGGATGTGCGCGCAGAGGCCGTGTTTGATGGGACGACCCACGTGCGAAGCTCGGTCCGGGAGGTGGCGCAGACGATCTTTGTCGCTCTGTTGATCGTCATCAGCGTGATCTTCTTCTTTTTGGGCGAGTTTCGAACGACGGTGATTCCCCTGTTGGTGATTCCGGTGGCCATCATTGGCTCTTTCATGGTGATGGTGGCGGCCGGATTATCGATCAATGTGCTGACCCTATTGGCGTTGGTATTGGCGCTGGGATTGGTGGTGGATGACGCCATCGTGGTGCTGGAGAATGTGTATTCGAAGATCGAGGAGGGGATGTCGCCGAGGGATGCGGCGATCACGGGGACGCGGGAGGTCTTTTTCGCGGTGGTGGCGACGACCCTGTCGCTGGTGGCGGTCTTCTTCCCGATCCTGGTGATGGACGGAGTGACGGGGGATCTATTCTGGGAGTTTGGCCTGGTGATGGCGGGGACGATCCTGTTGTCGTCGCTGTCGGCGCTGACCTTGGTGCCGGCCCTGTCGGCAAAGCTATTGAAAAAACGGGACAAGCCCTCCTGGTTTCGGCGCATGACGCAGCCCTTTTTCGATGGGTTGGCGTCGCTCTATAAGGGGGAATTAAACGCCTATATGAAGGTCAGATGGGTGACCTTTGGGATCATCGCCGCCGCGCTGGCGGGGACCTATGGTCTGTACCAGACGCTGCCCGACGAGCTGGCGCCCGATGAGGATCGGGGTGAGTTCCGGATCTTTGTGGACGGACCGCAGGGGACGAATGCGGAGTATATGGACCACTATATGGTGGATACCATGGAGTATATTAAGGAGGAGGTCCCGGAGCGGGAGTTGATGATGACGGTGTCGTCGCCCAGCTTTGGCGCCGATCAGACGGTGAACTCGGGATTCCATTTTGTGGTGTTGGGCGATGCCGATGAGCGCGATCGGAGCCAGGACGAGATCGCGGGAGCGCTGCAGGGGGGATTGGGGGCATTTCCCATGGGCGATGCCTTCGTCAATCAGCCGGCGACGATCGCCGATGATTTCGGCGGGCTGCCGGTGCAATTTGTGCTTCAAAACTTGGATGCTGAGGAGCTTCGCAAGGGGTTGCCGGCGTTTCAGGGGGCGGCCTTTGGGCGCGATGAATTCGCCTTCGTGCAGAGCGATCTGGAGTTCAACCAGCCGGATCTGATGGTGGAGGTCGATCGGGAGCGGGCGGCGGCCTTCGGGGTGAGCGTGGAGGAGGTCAACCAGGTGCTGGAGATGAATTTGTCGTCGCTGCCGATGGGGACGTTTTTAAGGCAGAGCACCCAATACGATATCATCGCCAAGGTGCCGCGGGGCGCGCGCAATGAGCCCGGCGATCTCAGCGAGTTATCGGTGCGAAATGATGAAGGGGAGTTGGTGTCGCTGGAGGACGTGGTACGAACGCGGGAGGAGGCGGGCACGCCGGTGCGCTATCGCTTTGATCGCTTCAACTCGGCGACGGTGTCGGCCCAATTGGCGCCGGGTTATACGATGGGTGACGGGGTGGAGGCGATGCGGGAATTAGCCGATGAGGTGCTCGATGATTCGTTTAGCACCACATTGACGGGGCAGAGCCGGGAGTATGATGAGAGCTCGGCGGATCTATTATTTGCGTTTATCCTGGCGATCTTTTTGGTCTACCTGGTGCTGTCGGCGCAATTTGAGAGCTTTCGCGATTCGCTGACCATCTTGTTGACGGTGCCGCTGGCGCTGGTGGGGTCGCTGCTGGCGCTGTGGTACTTCGGCCATACGCTCAATATCTTTAGCCAGATCGGGATGATCCTGTTGATCGGGCTGATCAGCAAGAACGGGATTTTGATCGTGGAGTTCGCCAATCAATTGCGGGCACGGGGCATGGGCGTGGAGGAGGCGGCCCGGGAAGCGGCGGCGAGGCGCTTTCGGCCGGTATTGATGACGAGCCTGTCGACGATCCTGGGGATCTTGCCGCTGGCGCTGGCCGTGGGGGCCGGCTCCGAGAGTCGGGTGCCCATGGGGATCGCCTTTATCGGCGGCATGGTGGTGGGAACCTTCTTCACCCTCTTTGTGGTGCCGGCGCTATATACCTATATCACGCGGGCGACGATGAGCCGCTCTCAGCGGGAGGCGGCGCTGATTCAGCAGTCCGACGAAGAGTAGGCGGCGATGGGTGTGGCGGTGAGCAATTTGGATTTTGAGTACGAGTGGGCGGCTCGGCAGATGGGGCGTGGGTGGCGGGCGCCGTCGGCGGTGAGGAAGGTGACGCGGCGGTGGTCCCACGTGATGCGGATCGTGGCCCCCGAGGCCGAGGTGTGGAGTTGGCCGGAGGCCGAGGAGTTGGCCCCTGGCGAGGGCTCGGCGGTGGCGGTGTGGGGGTGGACGCCAGCGGTGGTGGAGGCGCTGGAGGCCAAGGGGGTGTCGTTTAAGGCGCCGCCCCTGGAGGTGGTGGGTGAGGTCAATGATAAGTGCTTTTCCCATGGGGTGGAAAAAGCGCTGGAGATGGCCCTGGAGGGGGCGTGTCTGGTGAGCGACGAGGCCCAATGCCAAGAGGCGGCGAAGGTCATGGCGGGGCCCTGGGTGCTCAAGCATCCCTGGGGGGTGGCGGGACGCCAGCAGCGTCGCGGCGAGGGGGCCGTGCCAGAAGAGGTGCTTCGGTGGGCGGCGCGGTGGTGGGCTCAGGGAGGGCAGATGGTCATGGAGCCCAGGGTTGATATCGAGGAGGAGTGGTCGCTGCACTTCCAGGTGGGCGATACGGGGATCGAAGAGGTGGGGCAGGCGCGCCTGTTATGCGATGGGAGGGGCACCTTTCGGGGCGTGGAGGTGGGGGAGTTGCGGGTGGATGGCGAGGCGTTGGAGGGGGCTCGGCGGGCGGCGGAGATGGTGGCGGAGCGCGGGTATCGAGGCCCGCTGGGGATCGACGGGATGAAAGGGTGGGTGGGTCAAGAGCGGGTGGTGCGGGCAGTGACGGAGATCAATGCCCGGTGGAGTTTTGGGCGCCTGGGTCTGGAGCTTCGGCGACGTCTGGGTCGTGGACGGGCCGTGATGGGGTGGCTGCACCCGCCCCGTGGAACGCGGCCCTCCCGAGAGGGGTTGGAGCGCCTGCCACAGGAGGTCGATCCCGAGGGGCGCTCCGGGAGCTGGCTCTACTGGTCAGACTCGCCGTCGTCGGGCGCCGGGTAGGCGCGCTCGTTGGCCGGCAGGCCCTCGGGTTTGCAGTTGGGACAGGGGCAGATCTGGCGAAGGCGCTCAAAGGAGTAGATGCCCGTGTCGTGGCCGTCGGCCCAGCGAATGGTCAGGGCGTAATTGCCCACGGGCTGCACGTCGACGACTTCCACCTGGAGTTCGTGCTTGATGGGTTGCCACTGGGGCTCGTGTCCGGAGTGGCCCTGGCAGCGAGCGCAGGGGCAGTAGCCGCGAAGATAGGGCGTGGGATAGGCCGCCTCATGGTCGTCGCTAAAGACCATATGGAGCACTTGATCGTCCGACTTATATTCGATGGAGACGGGATGGGCGTGATATCCCATAAGAAGACCTCGATGCACAAAAAGGAGAGCTTGACTCGCGAGCGAACGGCTTAATTTTGAACCATGGTCGAGATGGTTTCATCTAAATCCACGGCGGTGTCCAATCGACGTGGCAAACTATGATCACGGAGAGAAAAAATGGAAGTGTCCCATGTGATGACGCCGAACCCGGAGTGGGTGGAGGTGACGGAGACGGTTCGCGAGGCGCTCTTGAAATTGGCGGAGCTCGATATTCGGCACCTGCCGGTGGTGGAGGATGGCCAATTGGTGGGGATGTTGAGCGACCGGGATCTGCGAGAGGTGATGGTGCCGATGTTTACGAGCCTCGATAGCGCCGCGGCGTCGGTGGACAGCCGCTTTGAGCGGCCGGTCAGTGAACTGATGCAGGGCGATGTGATGTCGATTCACCCGTCGACGGAGATCAGTGAGGTCATCGAGGTGATGATCGACCACCGCATCGGGGCGATGCCGGTGGTCGATCCGTCGACCCTGGATCTGGTGGGGATCGTCAGCTACGTCGATGTCCTGCGAGAGGCCGAAGAATATTTTCTGGAGGTATGAGCCAGGGGCGGGCGAGGCCTCATTGGGATTCGTCGAGGGCGGCGAGGGTCAAGAGGTGGTGGACGGCGTCGGTGGGGGAGAGTTCGCCGTAGAGGAGGGCGTCGACGGCGTCCAATAGACGCAGGGCCAGGTCTTTGCTCTCCGCCACGTCCTCGAAGGCCGACAAGAGGTGGAGGAGTTCAGAGGCCGGTTCGGCGAAGGCGTCGCGAAGTTCGTCGGCGCCGCGCTCCGGGGCCTCGGTGAGGAAGCGGCCCATCTCAAAATCGGGGTGGAAGGGCTCGGTGGTGTCGACGTGGAGGTTGGCGGCGCCGGCGATGCCAAAGGGGGTGTGGTGGTCTCCACCGAGGGCGTTGACGAAGCGGCTCATCTCGGCGAGTCCACGGGCGAAGAGGGTGGCCTGGAGGCTGGTACCCAGGTGGAGGCCATCGGCGGCGCCGCTCATCAAGGAGATGAGGCGTCCATAGGCCGCGGCGAGCTCGGCGCCGCGCAGATCGTCGCTGCGATAGAGGCGGAAGCGCTCGGAGTTCATGGCCTGACCGATGAGTTGATGAACCTCGGGAAATTGAGAGGCACAGAGGGCGGCAGCCGGGTTGTCATCGGTGATATCCTGGGGCTCCATGGGGCCGGTCAAAAAGCCAATGCGCCGAGTGGGGGTCTCCTCGGCGAGGATGGTGGAGCCGGTCTTGAGCGAGTCGGCCTCGATACCGCGGATGGTGTGTACCACGATGTGGCGTCCAGAAATGACGTCACCCAGGCGCCTGGCGAGGGAGCGGCAGTTGGCGATGGCGGTGGAGAGGACGATGATCGGGCAGTCGGCCAGGTCCTCCAGCGCCACGGTCTGGGCCTCCAGGTCCTCCAATGGCTCCGGGGCTCCATCGGGCCAATGGACCTTGAGTTGGCAGTGGCCTCGGGCCATGAGCAGAGGCGGGGCTGTACCAACGCCTTCGGATCCAATATATCCAACGCTATGCATGGAGACTCCGAATCAAAAAAGAAAGGATAGTGGGTCTCGTCGTCGCGAGGATGAGCATAGGGTCAATAAGTCATGGAATCCAGATTAGAGTTGGTGGATGAGGCATTCCTGATCGCCACAGGCAACGAGGGCAAGCGCCGGGAGTTCGAGCATCTGTTGGAGGGGTGGCTCGACGAGTCCTGGTCGGTGGTGGATCGAAAGGGCTATCCGGAGCCCCTGGAGCCCGTGGAGGAAACGGGACAGACCTACGTGGAAAACGGGCTTAAGAAGGCGATGGAGAGTGCCAAGGCCACGGGGTGTTGCGCCCTGGCCGATGACTCGGGGCTGGAGGTGGAGGCGCTGGATGGGGCGCCCGGGGTCCACAGCGCGCGCTTTGCCGGAGAGGGCGCCAGCGATGAGGATAATAATCAATATTTAATAGAGAGCCTACAGGGGGTCGAGGAGGAGCGCCGGGGGGCTCGCTTTGTGGCCGTCATATGCCTGGCGCTGCCCGATAATCGGGTGTCCCGAACGCTATTGGCCCGTCAGGGGCTGATGCTCGATGATATCGAGGTTGGGGCACCGCGTCATCCCGGGGAGTGGGTTCAAATCGACGGGTTGGCGGTGATCTGGTTTCGGGGCGTACTGGAGGGGCGCATCCTGGAGGCGCCGATGGGCGACGGGGGCTTTGGTTATGACCCCTATTTCTGGGTTCCGGAGTTGGATAAGAGCCTGGCACAGCTTAGTCCAAGCGAGAAAAACCGCCTCAGCCATCGGGCCCGCGCGGTGGCGGCGATGAAGCGCACCCTGTAGTGGTGTTGGGCGGCAATTCGTGAAAAAGGTGGGTGGGCACTCAACCGGTTACGGAAAGGGCCTCGATAGTGTATAATAGGAGGCCAATGCGTAGATGGTCCGGGAATAATGATAGTTTTGAGATCGGAGGCGGCTATGGGACAGACGACGATTGTGGATCGGCTTTTCGAGCAGGCGAAGACCAAGGGCGACACGGCGGCGTTATTCTATGAGGATGGTGGGCAGTGGAAGTCTCATACGTGGCAAGACTACGCCGATCTATGCCGCCGGTTTGCGGGGGCTCTGATCGATATGGGCTGTGAGCCCGGCGCTAATATCAATATTTGCGGCTATAATTGCGTGGAATGGGTGGTGGCCGACGTGGGATCCATGGTGGCAGGGTGCGTGCCCTCGGGGATCTACCAGACCAATAGCGCCGACAAGGTGGCCTATATCGTCAATCATAGTGAGGCCAAGGTCCTGGTGCTGGAGAATAAGGAGCAGTGGGATAAATTTGCCAAAGTGCGAGACGAAATAGAGTCGTTGGAGCAGGTGGTGATGATCCGCGACATCGACCAGATCGATGACGATATGGCGGTGGGCTTTGAGGCGTTTTTGGCGCGAGGTGACGACCACTTGGAGGCGGTGGTAGAGCGCATGGAGGGGCTGGGGCACGACGATATCGGGACGATGATCTATACGTCGGGGACGACGGGACCGCCCAAAGGGGTGATGATCACCCACGGCAACCTGGTGGCCACGGCCGACATGGCCAACGAGGTGGCCGGCGAAGCCCTGGTGGAGGAAGACGATTGCGTGGTCTCCTACCTGCCGCTGTCCCACATCGCTGAGCAGATGTTTACGATCCACCTGTCACTGACGTTGGGCTATGCCATCTATTTTGCGCCCAGCATCGACGAGCTAAAAGAGACGCTTCAGGTGGCGCGTCCGTCGCTATTTTTTGCGGTGCCCCGGGTGTGGGAGAAGTTCAAGGTGGCCATGGAGTCCAAGCTGGAGGAGAAGTCCGGCGTGGGGGCCATGGTGGTCAACTGGGCCCGCAAGGTGGGGCTGGAGGGCGGCTATCAGATCATCGACCACGGCGAGCCTCAGGGCCTGATGAGCCTCAAATATAGCATCGCCGACAAGATTTTCTTTAGCACCCTCAAGGGCAAGGTGGGCCTGGATCGATTGAAGGTGGCCGTCAGTGCGGCAGCGCCGATCGGCCGCGACGTCATCGAATTCTTTATGAGCGCCGGCATCATCATTCGCGAGGTCTATGGCCAGTCCGAGGATTGCGGCCCGACGACGTTTAACCGCATGGAGGCTGGGGGGACGAAATTGGGCACCGTGGGGCTTCCGATGCCCGGCGTGGAGGTTAAGATCGCCGACGATGGCGAGGTGCTGGTCAAGGGACCCAACGTCTTCAAGGGCTATTATAAGAATCCGGAGGCCACGGAGGAGACGCTCATCGACGGGTGGTTGCACTCCGGAGATATCGGTGAATTCGATGAGGATGGCTTCCTGAAGATCACGGATCGAAAGAAGAATATCATCATCACCGGCGGTGGAAAGAATATCGCGCCGGCGCCCATCGAGGGCAAGATGAAGACTTTTAAGCCAGTGAGTCAGGCGGTGATGATCGGGGATCAGCGCAAATTCCCGAGCATGTTGATCACCTTGGATCCGGAGGTGGCGCCGGAATATGCCGAGAGCAAGGGATGGCCCACGGACCTGGAGGAGTTGGCCAAGCACGAGGGGATGCTCGACGAGGTCCAGAAGCACCTCGATGGGGTCAACGCCCAATACGCCAAGGTGGAGCAGGTCAAGAAGTTTACCTTGCTGCCCCATGAGTTCACGGAGGAGTCGGGCGAGCTGACGCCGACGCAGAAGATCAAGCGTCGGGTGGTCACTGATCACTACGCCGACGAGATCGACGCCATGTATCAATGAACGGTCTATGAGGGGCGTTGGATGATGTCGACGAGCCGGTCCAGGCCGTCCGTGAGGGCGGCGGGGCCGGGCTGAAGGATGATGGCCGGGTCCAGTTCATGGATCCGGTCATTTTTTATGGCTGGCAGGGCGTCGTAGCCCGGGCGCTGGGCGATGCTGGGGATGTCGACGGGCTTTCCGCACCAGGAGGCGCAGATGATGTCGGGGCGGGCGGCCAGGATCTCGTCGTCGTCGACGAAGCGCTCGTCGGCGGCCTTTCCGGCGGCGCGGTCGGCGAAGATATTTCGGCCGCCGGCGTATTCGATGAGCTCGCCGACCCACTGGATGGCCGAGATGCGGGGGTCATCCCACTCCTCGAAGTAGACGGCGGGGCGCTCGTCGGCCGGCGGGGCCTGGTCGGCCGCTTTCTGGAGGCGATCGATATAGGAGGCGGCCAAGTCGGTGGCCTCCTGGCGGCGACCGACGAGGGAGCCGATCTGGATGATGACGTCCAGGATCTCCTGGATGGAGCGCTGGTTAAAGATGAGCACGGGCAGGTTGGCCTTGATGAGGTCGTGGGCCAATTGGGCCTGGATGTCGGAGAATCCGATGATGAGATCGGGCTCAAGGGCGCTGATCTTCTGGACGCTACCGCCGATAAAGGCGGAGACGACGGGGTGGTTGTCCTCGGCCTCGGAAGGTCGGCAGGTATAGGCGCTGATGCCGACGATGCGCTCCTGTTCGCCGAGCTCGTAGAGGATTTCCGTGGGTTCCTCGGTGAGGCAGACGATGCGTTCGGGCGGGTCGTTAAGGGTCAGGGAATCCATGGGCATCAGGGGGTTGGGGGAGGTGAGTTGGTCGGCGGTTGCCAGTCCGGGGCGTCGCTTGTACGTTGCAGGGCGGATTGAATCAAAAAAACGTGGATAATACGAGACTGGGAGAGTCGAAATGGGTCAATACGATGTGGTGGTAATTGGATCGGGACCGGGCGGATATGTGGCGGCGATCCACGCTGCGCAGTCGGGTCTGGAGACGGCAATCGTGGAAAAGGAACCCACGGAGCGCTTGGGCGGCACCTGCCTGCTGCGAGGGTGCATCCCCACGAAGGCGATGCTGCATACGGCGGATGTGCTTCAGGAACTCTCCCATAGCGACGCCATCGGCATCGAGGCCGAGGATTACGCCCTGTCGATGGATAAGATGCACGCCTATAAGGACAAGGTAGTCCAGAAGAACGCCGGCGGCGTCAAATACCTGATGAAGAAAAACGGGATCGATGTCCACCTGGGCCACGGTCGCCTGACCGATAATAACGATGTGTCCGTGGAGGGCGCCAATGGCGAGGAGACGATCCTGGAGACCGACAAGGTGATCCTGGCGACGGGCTCCAAGTGCCTGCACCTGCCGTTTATCGATATGGAGCCGGAGCGCGTGCTGGACTCCACGGGGATTTTGGCCCTGGAGGAGGTGCCAGAGAAGCTGGTGGTCATCGGCGCCGGGGCCGTGGGCTCGGAGTTTGCGAGCGTCTTTCTGCGCTACGGCGCGGAGGTGACCCTGGTGGAGATGCAGGATCATATCCTGCCCAATGAGGACCATGAGGTCAGCGAGCAGGCCAAGAAGTCCTTTGAGAATCAAGGCATGGAGGTGTTGACCGCCTCGAAGGTCACGGACGTCAAGGCCGATGCCGACGGCGTGGACCTGGTCATCGAGACCGATGAAGGGGGATCGACGAAGGCCCAAGAGGTGCGGGCTTCCCATCTATTGGTGGCCGCCGGTCGCCAGCCGGTGACCGACGATATCGGTGCCGAAGGAAAGGCCATCGAGATCGATGATCGAGGGGCCATTGAGGTCAATGAGTATATGCAGACCGGCGAGGACGGGGTGTACGCCATCGGCGATATCACGGGCTCTATCTGGTTGGCCCACCTGGCGAGTCACGAGGGCATTCTGGCGGTGGACCATATCACGGGCAGCGATCCGCGGCCCATCGACTACAACCTGGTGCCCATGTGCACCTATTGTTCCCCGGAAGTGGCGTCGGTGGGGCTGACGGAACAGGCGGCCGAGGAGCAGGGCTACGAGGTTCAGATCGGCAAGTTCCCGTTTAGCGCCAGCGGAAAGGCGGCGATCCTCAACCAGACCGATGGATTTGTCAAAGTGGTCAGCGAGACGAAGTACGACGAGGTGTTGGGCGTTCATATCATCGGGCCCAAGGCCACGGAGCTCATCGCCGAGGGCACATTGGCCATTGAGCTGGAGTCGACGGTCGCCGAGCTGGTGAACACGATTCACCCCCATCCGACGTTGTCGGAGGCGGTGGGCGAGGCAGCGCACGCAGCCCTCGGCCACCCCATTCATATCTAGGCAGGGTAGGCGAGTGCCCGGAGACGTGATCGGCGCGAGAAATTGGTCAATGGATCGAAGCTAAAGGAAGTGAAGATGAAGACAGATGTGGTGATGCCTCAGATGGGTGAGTCGGTCACGGAGGGGACGGTCACGCAGTGGCTCAAGGAGCCCGGTGAGTTTGTGGAGCGCGACGAGCCGCTCTTTGAGATCACGACCGACAAGGTCGACGCCGAGGTGCCGAGCCCCAAGGCAGGAGTGCTGGTCAAGAAGTTGGTGGAGGTGGGCGAGACGGTGGAGATCAACACCGTGGTGGCCGTGCTCGATCAGGAGGCCGAAGAGGGCGAGGTCTTGGAGGACGATGGCGACGAAGAGACGGCCTCCAAGACGGAGGTGGTCGATGCGTCGGAGGTGGCGTCGAGCAGCTCCGTGTCGAGTTCGACGGCGGCGACGTCGTCGGGATCGTCGACCAATGGAGAGTTTCCCAGCCGCGCCGAGCTTCGGCGCACGCGCTCCACGCCGCTGGTCCGACGCATCGCCGCGGAGCACGGGATCGATGATTTGAGCCCCATCGATGGCAGCGGGCTCGACGGGCGGGTGACCAAAGAGGATATCTTAAGCTTTATCGAGGCCGGTGGCGCCGATCGCAGCCAGCCGGCGATGAGCCCGCCATCGGCGCCGGTGGCGGCCCGACAACAGCGCGCCGATGCAGGCGCCCATATCAGCGTCGGCGATCGGGATCGCGTGGAGCCCATGGGCCCGCAGCGCGAGGCCATCGCGGAGCATATGCTCGATAGCCGGGCCACCAGCGCGCACGCCCATACGATCCATGAGATAGACTTTGGCAAGGTGGTGGAGGCCCGAAAGGCGCTGAAGGCGGATTTCGCCGATCGGGGCGTCAAGTTGACCTATACCCCATTTATGGTCAAAGCGTTGGCGGAGGCCTTGCAGGCCTTCCCGGTGGTCAATTCATCGGTCAAGGGCGACCAGTTGGTCTATCGCGGCGATATCAATATCGGCATCGCCGTGGCGCTCGATGGGTCGTTGATCGTTCCCGTGGTGGAGCACGCCGACGAGCTGAGCCTATTGGGACTGGCCCGCCGCATCGGCGATCTGGCCAGCCGGGCGCGCAATAAGAAGCTGAGCCCCACGGAGGTCCAGGGCGGCACGTTCACGCTGTCCAACCACGGAATCTTTGGCCCCGAATTCGGTATTCCGATCATCAACCAGCCCCAGACGGCCATCGTCAGCGCCGGGGCGATCAAAAAACGGGTGGTCGTCGACCAGCAGACGGACGCCATTATGGTGCGCCCCACGGCGACGTTCTGCCTGTCCTTTGATCACCGAAATATCGACGGGGCGACGGCTGACCAATTCCTGGCCCACGTCCGTGAGACCATCGAGTCCTGGGAGGTATAAGGATCGCCACTCAGGAGGTCAGAGCTGACAGAGCGAGATTGGTGTTTAATGTTTGTCCACCATGGAACGCGTCGCCAGTGGCCGCGATACGCCCCATCTGATGAGGCCGCAGGGGTCGACGAGGACGCGAAACAATCTTTTAAGCAATGATGAGGAGTCAATCGTGACGACCGTGACCATCACAGAGCAAAATTTCGACGAGGAAGTGACCAACGCTGACACCCCGGTGATCGTGGACCTGTGGGCGCCCTGGTGCGGCCCGTGCAAGGCGCTGGGGCCGGTGCTGGACAAGCTGGCCGAGGAGTACGAAGGCCAGGTCAAAGTGGGCAAGATCAATATCGATGAAGAGCCGGGATTGGCGCAGGCGTTTAACGCGCGGTCCATCCCGTTGGTGGTGGCCATGAAGGGCGACGAGGTCCAAGATGTGGTCATGGGCTTTCGGGGCGAGCCGCCGATCCGAGAACTATTCGAGAAGGCCGTCAAGGCTTGATTGACCGGTTGAGATGAGGAGCGCTGACGCCCGCCGCCTGGGTCCTTTGAGGAGGTCCGAGATATCGGCGGGCGTCGGCATGTGGATGGGCCGATAGGCCACTGAGTTTAGCGCGAGGACAGATCATGGCGACAAGCGAAGAGGCGATGTGGGAGCACCTCAACCAGGAGGTCGAGCCCCTGGTGGAGGGAGGGGCGTATCGACAAGCCGCGGAGCGACTGAGCGCGACGCTGGAGATGATCGGGGAGTCGGCCGGGACGGAGACCATCCGGGCCCGCCTGCTGGTCCGACGCGGAGAATGCCTGCTGGATCTGGAGGAGGGCGAGGCAGCCCTGGCGGACGCCGAGCGAGCGCTGTCGCTGGGAGGAGGCGACGCGGCGAGCTACGGGTTGGCCGGATGGGCGAGTTATCACCTGGACGAACTGCGGGCGGCGAAGGAGCATTTTGATCGAGCGTTGGCGCTGGCGTCCAGGGAGGTCAGCTTCCTGATGGGACGGGCCATGGTGTGCATGGACCTGGAGGAATTTGGCCAGGCCCGCGCCGATCTGACGCAGGCGCTGATGGAAGAGGAAGAGGAGGCCGGCGAATTGCTGGGCATGCGCGGGGAGGCCAACCTGCATATGGGGAAGTTAGAGGAGGCGGAGCGCGACCTTCGCCGGGCCGTCGAAGAGGCCCCGGGCGATGGGGAGTGGGCGTTGATGCTGGCGCGGCTGATGCTCAAAAATGGCGATAGCGCTCAGGCGCTGGAGCTGGTGGATGAGGCCGTCCAACAGGATGGGGACCTGATCTTTGAGGCCCTGCTTCTGCGCAGCTATCTGCGGCTGATGGAAGATGACAAAAAGGGGGCGCGCACCGACGCCATCCGGGCCTCCAACCTATTTCCCGACGAGGCCTTTGCGTTTGTGCAACTGGCGCATGTGCAATTGGCCGATGAGAACCTGACGCTGGCACAAACGGCGGCCGAGCGGGCGGTGCTATTGGATCCGAGCCTGCCCGACTCCTACCTGGTGCGGGGGGCGGCCCATCAGATGGCGGGCAACGACGAGGAAGCCAAGGAAGATTTCGAGCGGGCCAGCCAGGCGCCGGCGGAGCTGCCCCTCTTTTTGTTGGGGCCCCTCCATCAGTGGATGGAAGGCTCAAAGATGGGGCTGGATACGTCCATCTTGGAGATGCTGGGCCAGCAAGGGCAGGGGCAGGCCAATCCCTTTGGCTTCGATCCCGGGGCGTTTGCCGATCTCTTTGGCGGGGTCGGCGGCGAGGGCGACAAGAAAGGCGCAGAGGGCGCCACCAACAAGGAGGGCGCCGGGCCCGGTGGATTTGGCGGCCTCGGCGGCATGGGTGGCCTCGGGGGCCTGGGCGGTGGCATGCCGGGCATGAACCCCATGGATATGTTGGACAAGGTCTTCGACAGCGAGGGAAATATCCGGGGACCCTTTAAGCCCATCTTGAAGATGGCCTTTCGCAACGCCCCGAAGATCATGGAAAATATGCCACCGGGGATGCTGGGAGAGAAGGAGCGCGAGGAGTTGGAGAAGATGGACTTCTCGGAGATGAGCAGCGAGCAACTGGAGGAGCGGATGAAGCGCTTTTACCAGATGATGAAGCGGGCTCAGGCCTCCCGGGAAGATGGCGAGGATGACGATGGGGAGGACTCCTAGAGCGCAGGCGTATGCTCCTACACATCTTATGTGGTCATCGACCTGTGGACCTCGGAGCTCCGATCGGTGCTTTCGCTGCGATGAGAGTGAGGCCGTTGCCTCAGGGATCGACGACGGGGTGAGGCTCATTTTGCCATCGCATGCCGTTGCCCAGTTGCCCTCTGAGATTCACGCCCCAGGACCAACCTTCCCCAGACGATCGAATGGCGTGGGTGTGCATATTTGCGGCGGACACGCTCTCCCAGTCAGTGGCACTTCCCACCTGCTGGGGGGTCAGTTGATCGTCGTCGATATCGCCGAGTCCAACGCGGTAACGGCTCCCCCAACACCAGAGGCTTCCATCGTCTCGCAGCCCACAGGTATGGCCGGCGCCCAACGAAACACTCTGCCAGTCGGTGGCACTTCCCACCTGCTGCGGGGTCTGTCGGTTGTCTTCATCGCCCAGGCCCAATCGGCCCATCCAACCGTTGCCCCAGCACCAGAGGCTTCCATCGTCTCGCAGCCCGCAGGTGTGCTGGCCGCCCGCTGAGACGTCTTCCCAGTCCATGTCGCTGCCGACCTGCTGGGGCGTCAGTTCGTTGTCGGTGTCGCCCAGCCCCAGACAGCCGTGGGCGCCGTTGCCCCAGCACCAGAGGCTTCCATCCTCCCGGATCCCGCAGGCGTGTTGGGACCCCAACGAGACAGTCTCCCAGTCCGTGGCGCTGCCCACTTGTTCGGGGGCCAGTCGTTCGTCAGTATCGCCCAGTCCGAGACGGCCGGCACTTCCGCGCCCCCAGCACCAGAGGCTTCCGTCGTCTCGCAGCCCACAGGTCGAACTGGCACCGTTAGAGATGGTGTCCCAGTCCGTGGCGCTGCCGACCTGGTAAGGAGTGTGTCGATCGTCGTCGTCATCGAGGCCCAACTGCCCCCAGTCGTTTTGCCCCCAGCACCAGAGGCTTCCGTCGTCTCGCAGCCCACAGGTATGTGCGGTACCCGACGACACGCTCTCCCAGTCGGTGGCACTGCCCGTTTGGTTTGGGACCTGGCGATTCTTTTCATCGCCCAGCCCCAGACGGCCGTCCGAGCCTTTGCCCCAGCAAAGGAGGCTGCCGTCGACCTCCACGCCACAGGCGTGATGGTAGGCTGCAGAACTCACCGAAAATAGTTCTCCTTCGCCCATCAACTCCGGTGTAAGTTGGTCTGTGCCGGCGTAGCCCAGTCCGGTTTCCCCATGCCGGTTGCCCCCCCAGCACGACCAGTCACCGGCGTCGTGAATCCCGCAACTGTGGTCAATGCCGACGGCGACTTCTCGCCAGTCGGACCCGGTTTCGACCTCTGCGGGCGTATGTTGATCGAACTCATCGCCGAGGCCCAAGCGACCGAGCGCTCCTTTCCCCCAGCACCAGAGGCTCTCGTCATCTCGCAGTCCGCAGGTGTGGTCTTCGCCGGCGGAGACGCGTTGCCAGTCGGTGTCACTGCCCACCTGTTGGGGCACTAATTGTTGCTCATCATCGCCGAGGCCCAACTGACCGCTCGAGCCGTCGCCCCAGCACCAGAGGCTTCCGTCGACCTGCACTCCGCAGGTGGAGTGGCTGCCGACGGAGACGCGTTGCCACTCGGTGTTACTGCCGACCTGTTCGGGGTCGAGTCGATGGTCCGTATCGCCGAGCCCCAGCTCTCCACTCTCGCCTTCTCCCCAGCACCAGAGGCTTCCGTCGGTCTGTATTCCGCAAGTGGAGTCGTCGCCGGCGGAGACGCGTTGCCAGTCGCCTCCATCGGCCACCTGCTGGGGCTCCAATTGTGGCTCGTCATCACCGAGGCCCAACTGACCGCTCGAGCCGTCGCCCCAGCACCAGAGAGTTCCATCGGTTTGCACACCACAACTGTGGCTGCTGCCTGCGGCCACCTGTGCCCAGTCGCTTCCATCACCGACCTGGTGAGGCTCCCATCGTTGCTCGTCATCGCCCAGGCCCAACTGACCGTTCCCGCCTTCTCCCCAGCACCAGAGGCTTCCGTCGGCCTGAACGCCGCAGGTATGACGCTCGCCCGCCGAGATGTGGGTCCACTCGGCACCATCTGCCACCGGTTGGGGGGTGGTCTGTTCATCTTCCTCACCGAGCCCAAGCTGGCCCCAGAAGTTCCCCCCCCAGCACCAGAGACTACCATCGGCTTCCAATGCACAGGTGTGGAGCAAGCCGGCGGTGATCATCGACCAGTCGTAGACCGTCCACTCCAGCGTCTCCTGATCTCGATTGCCGGCCTCATCGATGGCCTCGATGGTCAACTCGTAGATCCCGGGTTCCAGGTCGTCGACGGTATGGGGCGAGGAACAACTCTCGGTAGTTCCCGCCTGGAGCGTCCCACTTCCGCCGTCGTGATCGAGGGTACACTCAAAGGTACATTCCGGGTCGTCGGCGCATTCGAATTTGAAGGTCGCCGAATCGTCGTGGGTCTCCATCGGCGGCGCGTCGAGGATAGCCAGCGTCGGCGGCTCGGTATCGACGGTCCACTCCCAGGTGGCGTCGTCGCCTGTGTTGCCCAGCGGGTCCGTCGCGGTGACGGTGAAGGTGTAGTCGTCATCGGCCAACGCCGAGTAATTGTGGCCGGGATCACAACTTTCTGGCTCGGCGACCGACCCCTGCGACGCGCCATTTAGAGCGCAGCTAAACTCGCAGTCGTCCTTCGAGCAGGCGAAGTCCAACTGCGCCGTCGTCTGGTTGGTTGGATCGGCCGGGCCGGACAGCCCTTCGATGAGGGGTTCTTCGGTATCGACCGTCCACGTCCAGCGGACGGACTCGCTTTCCAGGTCGTTTTCATCGGTGGCCACGACCTCGAAGACGTGGTCGCCGTCGTCCAGTCCCTCGTAGTCCATGGGCGACTCACAGGCCCGGGCCTCCTCTTCGTTGAGCCGACAGCGGAACTCGCAGTTGAGGTCGTCGAGGCATTCAAATTCAAAGGTGGCGCTGGGGTCGGCGGTCAGACTTGAGGGACCGGAATGGATCTCAACGACTGGCCGATGTTGGTGATCTTCGGCGGGAGATTCAGGGTCGCCGTCGGAACCGCAGCCTCCTATCAGTAACGTGGCGACGACCAGAGAGGTGGCGAACCAACCTCGAGACAACCAAGACATGACAAACCTCTATCAGATGATGGTTGTGTATCAGAACCGCTGTGACGTCGCGTAACGCTATCACACTCGCTGCGTCTTCGGCCACCTGTGACAGGGCCTGGATATCGGGGAGATGGTGGCTCTTTCGGTGTGCGGCTTCGCGTCCCGGGGGCGCTGCTTATATATATCGTCAACCCCCTGCGAGGGGGATTGATCAATCGCAGGATATTGAATCGTGGGACATTGAAATAACGTCCTGGTGGATGGTTCGTGGATCACCCACTTCAGTTGGAGGGGCTCGGTGGCGAGGACGTCGCCCGACGACTATTTTTTCATGAGGAGTGCAGATGGGAGGCGATCGAGGCATCTCATGGCGGGGGGAGTCGCTGGACAAACGGGGGAGCCGTCCCTATGTAAAGCTGCACCGACATATTGTCAGCAAGCTCCAACGTCGGTGAATCTCTATCCAACTCTACTCGCGACGCGTCGGGTTAAATATGTCCAAATTGGTCATTGTCGAGTCACCATCAAAGGCGAAGACGATCGAAAAATATCTCCCCGGGGATTTTCGGGTGCGGGCCTCATTGGGCCATATCCGAGATCTGCCCAAAAACGCCAAACAACTGCCCAAGAAGTACCGAAAGAAGTCATGGGCGAAATTCGGCGTGGATACGGAGAATGATTTTGAGCCCATCTACGTGGTGAGCGATAAGCGCTCCAAGAAGGCACTCAAGGAGCTCAAGAAAGAGCTCAAGGATGCCGATGCCCTGTATCTGGCGACAGATGAAGATCGCGAGGGAGAGGCCATCAGTTGGCACCTGGTGGAGGAGTTGTCGCCGAAGTGCGATACTCACCGAATGGTGTTTCACGAGATCACGCGTTCGGCCATTGAGAAGGCCCTGGAGAATCCGCGGGCGATCGATGAGAGCCTGGTGGAAGCCCAGGAGACGCGGCGTATCCTGGACCGGCTGGTGGGCTATGACCTGTCGCCGCTGGTGGCCAAGAAGATCAAGTACGGGCTCAGCGCCGGTCGCGTCCAATCGGTGGCGGTGCGCCTGCTCGTGGAGCGAGAGCGGGAGCGTCGGCGCTTTAAGATCGGAAGCTATTGGGACCTGAAGGCGGCGATGGAGAAGGGCGGCGAGGACTTCGAGGCCGTGCTTCGGAGCGTCGATGGCAAGCGCATCGCCACGGGCAAGGATTTTGATAAGAACACCGGAAAGATCGAGGAGGGCAAGGACGTCCTTCTGGTGGAAGAGAAGCAGGCCAAGTCCATGGTGGCCAACCTGGACAGCGAGGACTGGAAGGTTAAAGAGGTCAAGGAGCGGCCCTATACGAGCCGACCGAAGCCGCCCTTTATCACGTCGACGCTGCAGCAGGAGGCGAGCCGAAAGCTCAATATGTCGGCCAAGCAGACCATGCGGGTGGCCCAAGACCTCTATGAGAACGGGTTTATCACCTATATGCGAACGGACTCCGTCAACCTGTCCAAGCAGGCCCTGACGGCGGCGCGGCAGGCAGCCAAGGGGCTCTATGGCGAGGAATTCGTGGCCGAGAGCCCGCGCCAATATAGCTCCAAGGCCAAAGGGGCGCAGGAGGCGCACGAGGCCATTCGACCGACGGGCGACGCCTTTGTTCACCCCAAAGAATCGGGGTTGTCGGGTCGAAAGAAAAAGCTCTACGACCTGATCTGGAAGCGCACGGTGGCCAGTCAGATGGCCAATGCCAAGAAGACGAGCATCCGGGTGGATCTGGAGGTCAAGGACGGCGAGCATACCTATATTTTCCGGGCCAATGGCAATCGGATCGACTTCCCGGGCTTTATGCGGGCCTACGTGGAAGGATCCGACGATCCGGAGTCGGCGCTGCAGGACCAGGAGCGCTTGCTTCCAAAGATGGCCAGCGGCGAGGCCGTGGACTGCAAGGAGCTGGAGGCCATCGGTCACGAGACCAAGCCGCCGGCCCGATTTACGGAGGCCTCGCTGGTCAAGGTCCTGGAAGAAGAAGGCGTGGGCCGGCCGAGTACCTACGCCTCGATCATGGACAAGATCACCCGTGAGGAGCGCTACGCCCGAAAGAGCGGCAAGACGCTGATTCCGACCTATATGGCCTTTGCGGTCACCGAGTTTTTGGAGAAACACTTCCCGGAATTGGTGGACGTGCAATTTACGGCGCGCATGGAGACCGATCTCGATGAGATCGCCGCCGGAAAGGGGTCCAAGAAGGACTACCTCCATGAATTTTATCGCCGCCAGGGGGCGTTGGCCGACAAGGTCGATAAGGGCGATGAGTCCATCGATCCGAAGGATGCGCGAGTGGTGGAGCTGGAGGAATTTCCGGCGACGCTAAAGGTGGGGCGCTACGGGCCCTACGTGCAGTTGGAGCGCGACGGCGAGAAGAAGACCGTCGATGTGCCGGAGGACGTGCCGCCGGCGGATCTGACGATGGAGCATATCGAGGAGATGCTGGAGCGCCGCGAGCGGGGCCCCGAGCAATTGGGCGAGCACCCGGAGTCGGGAGAGCCCATCTTTTTGATGGACGGCCGCTATGGACCTTACCTGCAATTGGGCGAGCGCACGGAGGACAATAAGAAGCCGAAGACGGCGTCGATCCCCAAGGGCAAGGAACCCCACGAGGTGGAGTTGGAGGAAGCCGTGATGCTCCTGGACTTGCCCCGAGACCTCGGCGAGCACCCGGAGGATGGAAAGCCCGTGCAGGCCGGCATCGGCCGCTACGGGCCCTACGTCAAGCACAAGCGAAATTATCGCAATCTGGGCGAGCAGGAGAAGGTCTTTACGGTGACCCTGGAAGAAGCGCTGGAGCTATTGTCTCAGCCCAAGGGACGTCGGCGGCGCAAGGTGCTCAAGGAGCTGGGAAAGGATCCGGACTCCGGAAAGCAGATCAATGTCCTGGATGGTCGCTACGGGCCATACGTCAAGCTGGGCAAGACGAACGCCTCGCTTCCCGATGGCACAAAGCCGGAGGATATGACCCTGGAGAAGGCGCTGGAGCTCATCGAAGAGAAGCGCTCTTAAGCGACGGGCCCCCGCTCAGAAGGTAAAGCGGGGGATGGAGTGAAAGATGTCGGGAAAGCGCCGACCGTGGTTGCCGGTGACGTCGAAGTCATCGAGGGCCTGGTCGGCGTTTTCGTATTGGGGGATCCCCACGGCGTCCAGGCCCTCGATGGGCTGCTGGGCGCCGATGAGGGCGATGGGGTTTCGCTCGAGGGCGCGAGCGATGATATAGGCCCGTTGTTCGCCACCACGGAGGGGACGGTCATCTTCGGAGCGAAGATCGTCCAGGAGGCTCTGGCGGCCCCGTGTGAGCGCCTGTTGGCAAGCCTGTTCGCCCGTGCCCCGGCCCATGCCCTCGGGGCAGCGGGCTTCCACGAGGACGGGGGCCCCGGGACGGACGGCCGGTTGGTCGATGAGGATGGCGTAGGTGGCGGCCCGGGAGGCCTGATAAAAATTGAGGGATTTGGAGCCGGGCACCAGCAGGTGGAGCCAATCAAAGTGGCGGGTGACCTCCAGGAAGCAGCGGTCATAGGAGCGTCGGGCAGCCTCCTGGAAGGCCGGACGGAGGTGGTCCAGGCAAAGGGCGGCGATGCCGCCGCCGACGGCGGGGACGAGCTGGAGGCCGATGGGATCGTCGATGGCGTCGATGATGCGCCATAGGTGGGCCTGGAAGGGGTTATCCTCCAGGCGACCCAGGGCGGTGTGGCGATCGCGGAGAAAGCCCAGGCCGTGCATCGCCGAGATGGTCGCTTCGCCGGCGCAGCCGATGGCCATGGCCTTGGCGCCGCCTGAGAAGCCGGCGTATTGATGGGGTTCGACGGTGCCGACGCAGATGATGCGCTCGTGCTCCAAGAGGTGGCGATTCAAGGCGATGGGGATATGATCGGCATCGCCGAGGGCGACGATATCGTCGCCTTGGGGATCATGTTGGGTGATGGGAATGGGGCGATCGCCGATGGCTCGCCGGATGGGCTCTAACTCCTCGGTGGTCATCGGCCGGTGAAGCCCGAGGCCGACCAGGATGTGGATGGGAGCCCCCTGGTGGTGGAGATGATCCAGGAGGGGGCGAAGGGCCTCTTCAAAGGGGATGGGCCGGGTGGCGTCGGGGACGACGATGAGCGTGGGGTCATCGCCGTCTAGGAGCGCCGGTTTTTGGGCCAATGCGCGTTCAAAAGCCCGTCGAAGGTCCAACTTCATAAGTGCTAACCCGGTCGGTCAAAAATAGATGGCTTCGATAGGAGTTACCCCCAGGTAAAGCCGACAGTGTAAGACAAGGTTAACCTTAACGAGGCGGATAAATCAAAAACTCGATCGTAAAAACTCACAAAGCCGAATCGCCCCACAATAGCAGGGCGATTCGGCTTTGTGCTCCAGGGCGGCTCGAGGCCGCTCAAAAGAGGGGGTTATTCGGCGGCGTTACCCATCTGGCGAAGCACCATGTGGAGGATGCCACCGTTTCGGTAATAATCGAGCTCGGCGTCGGTATCGATGCGATTGAGGGCCTGAAACTCGATGGTATCGCCGGTCTCCGGGTGGGTGGCCGTGACGTTGACCTCTTGCATGGGCTTGAGGTTGTCGTCGACGTCGATATTGAAGACCTCGTGGCCGGTCAGGCCCAGGGAGTCCTGGGTATCACCCTCTTTGAATTGGAGGGGAAGCACGCCCATGCCGATGAGGTTGGAGCGGTGAATCCGCTCGTAGCTCTTGGCGATGACGG
>CAZMJS010000032.1:34811-36734 GCA_964566695.1 uncultured Bradymonadales bacterium | reverse complement strand
CGGTTCAGCCCCGCGGATGCGGGGAACACAAATTCTGCGAGGGCTCCGGTTGTGTCGTACTCGGTTCAGCCCCGCGGATGCGGGGAACACGTCGCCGGCCTCGTGGAGCGTCTGTACCAATTCGGTTCAGCCCCGCGGATGCGGGGAACACCATTCAATCGGTGAACCAGTATCGCCTTCATTCGGTTCAGCCCCGCGGATGCGGGGAACACTTGAGCAGTGTGCGAATAATCTCAAATAAGGCCGGTTCAGCCCCGCGGATGCGGGGAACACGTTTAAGAGCAGCAACCTGGAAGCTTTTAAGCTGGTTCAGCCCCGCGGATGCGGGGAACACCCCTGGCGCAAGCCAAGGCGTTGGCCAATGAACGGTTCAGCCCCGCGGATGCGGGGAACACTTATTCGTCGGCCCCATCGGCCCCATCAGCCTCGGTTCAGCCCCGCGGATGCGGGGAACACAGATCGCCTGGCCGATAAAGTTGCCTTGTCCGCGGTTCAGCCCCGCGGATGCGGGGAACACGATAGGCGCATTGGCCAGCGCCATAATCCTCACGGTTCAGCCCCGCGGATGCGGGGAACACGAGCAGAAAAATAGTGACCCTTCTGAAATAATCGGTTCAGCCCCGCGGATGCGGGGAACACTAGGCATATATAGCGATCTTCTCCAGAATTAGCGGTTCAGCCCCGCGGATGCGGGGAACACGCCATGCTGGAATTGCTTTTCATCCACGATAACGGTTCAGCCCCGCGGATGCGGGGAACACGATCCGACCGCTGCCGCCGCCTTTTATTGTGCCGGTTCAGCCCCGCGGATGCGGGGAACACCATTACTTGTCCCCTTTGCGGATGATGATTGCCGGTTCAGCCCCGCGGATGCGGGGAACACTGGCGAGACGACGACCCCCTTGCCACTGCCGCCGGTTCAGCCCCGCGGATGCGGGGAACACATAAATTCGAATCAATTTTTTCATCGTCTTACCGGTTCAGCCCCGCGGATGCGGGGAACACATCGTCGCCTACATTTCAAGCGGCCAAGGCAACGGTTCAGCCCCGCGGATGCGGGGAACACCGAGCTGATCGATCTGTCGTAGCTGGGAGACACGGTTCAGCCCCGCGGATGCGGGGAACACTACCCACACTCCTAGAGGCGGCACAATGACCCCGGTTCAGCCCCGCGGATGCGGGGAACACTTTACGTACCGTGCCTTGAAGGGCTCCAATCGCGGTTCAGCCCCGCGGATGCGGGGAACACAGCGTGGGAGAGCGCTTGCTTCTTAGCAACCGCGGTTCAGCCCCGCGGATGCGGGGAACACCCTAGGAGGCGATAGTTTAGATGGATATTAGGCGGTTCAGCCCCGCGGATGCGGGGAACACCAATCTGCCGCAGCATAGGGATCGTCATATGCCGGTTCAGCCCCGCGGATGCGGGGAACACTCCCTTTTGAGGTGGGCGCGGAAGAATCTCCCCGGTTCAGCCCCGCGGATGCGGGGAACACGCCTAGGGTCTATTTCTGTTTATCCGCCGACCCGGTTCAGCCCCGCGGATGCGGGGAACACATCCCTCGCCCCTGGGTTGTGGTTTACATGTACGGTTCAGCCCCGCGGATGCGGGGAACACCTTCCCTTATCCTGGAATACGTGTCTATTTTGCGGTTCAGCCCCGCGGATGCGGGGAACACATCGAGGTCATAGACCCTAATCCCATGACGATCGGTTCAGCCCCGCGGATGCGGGGAACACACACCTTCCCAACGGATCGTCTCTCGTCAATCGCGGTTCAGCCCCGCGGATGCGGGGAACACATGAATGCCAATGACAAAGCCTCGCGAACAGTCGGTTCAGCCCCGCGGATGCGGGGAACACAACCTATCCTCTGGCCATCACTAGATAGGCGCCGGTTCAGCCCCGCGGATGCGGGGAACACCT
>CAZMJS010000032.1:29906-34711 GCA_964566695.1 uncultured Bradymonadales bacterium | reverse complement strand
CGGAGTCGGGCCGGGGCGTTTTCAAGTACGATGACCAGCATCTCCTGTCCTTTTTTCGTTGGGGATGGCCGGTTTGATCTGATCGGCACCGGGTTTGGGCATCGGCAATTCGCTGGCGTCGAGGACCTCTTTGATGGTGGGGATGAGTTTTCGCAGGATGCGCTCATCCCGGAATTTATCTCGGCAGGCGTGCCGGACGGCGGAGGCCGGATGGGCGGGGTACTTTTTGGCGATCTGGAAGGCCACGGGAACGACGGTATCGAATTTAAAGATGTCGGCGATATCGAAGACGAAGGAGCGTGGTTTGCCGGTGTGAATGAACCCGATTGCCGGTGCAAAGCCAGCGGCCAAGATGGCCGCTTCGGTGACGCCGTATAGGCAGGAGGTGGCGGCGCTGAGGCAGCGATTGGGGAGATCGCCTTGAGACCAGTTTTTGGGGTCGTATTTTCGGCCCCTCCACTCCACGCCATATTGTTGGGCCATGCGTTTGTAGAGTTTTTTGACGCGGGCACCCTCGATGCCGCGGAGTTGATTGACGCTGCGGCGGCTGGGGGCTTTTTTGCCAAAGCGAAGCTCATACATCTTGCGTACGACTTTGAGCCGGGCCTTTTCATCGATGGCGGCCGCAGCTTGCCACAGAAGCCGGTCGGATCGGGCACCACCGGGTTGGCCGGCGGAGTACAGCCGCACCCCGCCCTCGCCGACCCATGTGATCAAGGTTCCCGTTTCGGCGGCCAGTGCGGCCGCGGCATGGGAGATTCGGGTCCCCGGCTCCAGCATCAGGCAGGCGATCTTGCCGATCGGAATCTGCATGCGGACGCCAGTTTTGTCGATCAACACAAAGGCACTATCGCGGACATCAATGCGACCCTTTTCCAAAAAGACAAAGGATACACGGTCTTTGATGGGTATTGGCTTTGGTCCTTCTTTCATGGTGGGCCCTGGGCTCCGCGGGGAAAATCCTATTCAATTGACAAAGAAACCCGTTGATATGACGGGTCATTTATAGCGGTCGGACCATCATCAAGCCGCAGCCGAAGGCCTTGGAGGGGCCGACGCCCTCGAAGAGGGCTTGCTTGAGGCGCTCTGGGTCGGCGACCTCAAGTTGGCCTCGAAAATCGATGGTGGCGATGACGACGCGTCGCTTATTTCCAGACTTGTGGAACTCGTGGCGCTCGTAGGCCTCGGTCATCACCTGGTCGGTGTTTAGCGTGAAACCATATTGCTCCTGGCGGCTCTCCAGCCACTTGACGCCCTCGCGGTTGACCAATTGGGCCTGGGTAAGGTCACACTCCTTCCACTCCCCATTTTTACGCATCTCGTATTTAGCGTTCATTACTACATCGTGGACCTTCTGTTTGCCCTGGTCATCGCGCTTCTTGACCACGGCATTGGCCCGAAGCGCGAACGCCAGGGGTTGGCCCGTCTGCAGCGAGGGCTCGTAGGGTTTGGAGGCCAGCTTTTCAAAATAGCCCTCGGCGTCTCGGGGTTTTCGCTCTGAGACGGTGAAGAGGACGGGCCTTCGCTGGTCGTTTTCCCAACGGAAGATGAAGTCGCGGTCCCGGTCGTCGCGGTCGGAGAATAGGGACCACACCAGTTGATGGGCGCGATAGCCATTGGTGGCCAATTCCCAGTTGCGGTCTTGACCAAGGGCCTCGCGAGAGAGGACGGCCTTTGAGAAATACATCATAGCTCCGATGAATGAGAGGGGTTGAGAAAGCCCATGGATTCGTTGCGGCGCGCAAATTGCCAGCGCTCGCGGCTGACGAGCCGGTCCCAGCGCTCCACGGTCTGCATGGTCGGGATGTCGATGGTAATCGCAGCGCTATTATCCCAGTAGACGGGAGAGCCTGCCGACTCGTTATCGCGGCGATAGGAACGGAAGTGTTGCGCCAGTTGGTCGCTGATGCTGTAGGACTCCAGAGCCTCGCGCAGAGACTTCGCCTCGATGACCTGGGGCTGCATGGGCGCGGCCAGTGGGCAGGATTTGCGGCCCAGAAATAGCGTAAAGGTCGGCGCTTTAAGGGCGGAGGCGATGGTGGATAGCTCGTAAGGGGCGTCGCCCTTTCGCAGCCACAGGGCGACGCTGTAGACGGCGTCGGTGCGGTACTGACGCTTGGTGAGGGTGGCCTCCAATTTGCCGTAGGCGATCTCGTCGCGGCGCGTGGCCTTATCTCGGGCGCGCGTTCCGCGGGGCGCCTGAGCGGTATGATAGTCGCGCATGATGTCGCCGGCGTGGTCGACGCGGACGGCGTAGCCCAGGGATTGATTGAGGGCCAATAGCTCCTCTTCGGCCTCGCGGGGCAGGCCGAGGGCGGCGGCGCATAGGCCGAGGACCGCAGAGCGGGTGGGATGGGCGGCGGTGTCGCGCTCTTCGCCGACGGCGATCTCACCCCAGGAGGCCATGGGCCCGTAGAGTTGGAAGGCGAGGAATTGAGTGCTCATAAGATGACTCCGGGACAAATGTAGATGGGTACGGTCGGCACTGGTCGCCGGGACTCCTCAGAGGAGCCCCGGCGACGCCCTTGTTCAACCCTTGGCCAGGAAGTCCTGAAGCTCGGCGAAGGTCCCCTCACCGATGGCGGCGTTGAGCACGTAATGATCGTCGCTGCACTCGCCGTAGGCCCGATTCATATTGTCCCGGGTCTGGACGAGCTTCTTGGTGGCGTCGGCCAATACCCCATGTTCTCCTCCCTCGACGGGATCGAGGAAGGCCACGGACAGCGAGCGCGGCTGCTGGTCGCCCTTCTCGGCGAGGATCACATTGGCGTAGGCCCGAGAGCCGAAGCTATTCTGCATGCCCGAGGGGGCGACCTTGGCGGCCGCTTCCACCAGCGCTTTGAGGGCGCGATCGGCGAGCTCGTCATCTTTGAGGTTGTCCCGCAACTGCTTGGTGTCCACGCAGATATAGGTGTAGAAAAGGCCGGCGCCGAACTCCTTGACGCCCATATGGGCCGAGCCGGAGTCCTCCTGGCCATCGTTGAGGTCGTCGACGGCGGTGAAGAAGTCGTCCTCCACGGTGGCTTCGTGGACCGTCAGGGAGTGCGCGACCTGAGCGGCGGCTTCCACATTATATTTGGGAGTGCTGGCCAACATGCGACCGAAGAGGGCCACGTCGACGGCGTTATGCTCTTCTTTGAGCAATTCCAAATCGCCGTCTTCCAGGTCGCGCTGCTCCTCGATCAGGGTGTTCACCAGATTGTCGACGGCCTCCAACTCCGCAGGGGTGTAGTGGACGATCTGTTTGTGGAGGTAGTCCTTCTTTTTGGTTTCGATGTCGCCGAATTCTCCGGCGATCTTTTTGGCCGCTTTATAGGCCTGATTCTCGGTGCGATCGCCGGCGATGAGGCGCTCGATGATGTCCGGGCCAAGGCGCTTGGTGCGCTTGCCCGTAAATTGGCCCAGGGCTTCCTTAAAAAGGTCGGAGACCCGCCAGTGGCGCTTGAGGCACTGGGAAGAGATGCGCAGGCGGTTGGCGCCGCCCATGACGGCCGTCTTCGGCCGACCCAGGTCGTCGCGGTTGAGGTTGGCCGGAGGATAAGAGGTCAAGAGGTGAAGCTGGACAAAACGTGCCATGGTCGTTGTTCCTTCGTTTGGGTTGGACAGGGTTGATGGGTGGATCGAATGGGTGATCAAGGTTCGTCGGGAAGCCGCGAATAATAGGCCTGGGCCCAGCTCTTCTTGACCCAGCACTGGCTGTCAGGGCGCCAATAATAGAGATCTTTGGCGAAGTCCTGGACATTGAGGGTGCCATCCAGGAGGCGGATGACGCCGATCATCTTCTCGAAGAGCTTGTCGCGGTCGTCGATGGTCAATAGGCGGCGGAATCGCAGCCCGCTGAGCTTGGCGTCTTGAGAGTCCTTGCGCCGCGTGGCCAGTTGTTCGGCGAAATCAGCGCCAGTCTGGTTCTCTTTGATATGGGAGAGAAGTCCCACCACGGTGGCCAGGCGACGATCGCCATCCTTGTGTTGTTGGGCATCAAAGCCCTTGGACTTCAGACCTTCGCGGAGTGCGTAGTAGGAAGGTGTGAGCAGGACGTCGTCGATGGATCGACACCTTCTCAGCCGGGCCCGGTCGCCGCGGTTGGCCAGGTGCATGCCCTCGGCCTTGTCACTGCCCGTGCTATCCAGGGCTTTGTGCCAGGTAGATAAGTAGCCGAGGACTGGCCCATCCTTGAATTGGACGGATTTTGGCGGGTCTTTGGCGCCGTCAGTGGGGTTGTCGGTGATTGGCGTTGCTTCGGTCATTGCGCACTCCTTTCTTCAGGGATGGTCATGAGCGTGAGTTTTTTGGTGATCCCGCCCTTGTCGGCGTTGAAGAACCAGGTCAGGGCGTTTCTCGCCATCGCCAGGGATTTGGGGTTGGAGTTGTGGAAGTTTCCGTATCCCGTGATGCGATCGTAGAGCTTCTGGCAGGCCCTCTTGAGGGTCTTGGTCCACTGGCGCTTGATGGCGTCTCGCTTCTTGCGGTCACCATCGCCGGGACCCAGTACGTCTCGCGCCTCCTCCAGGCATTCATAGAAGTCGGCCTCCGTATCCCGCCAAAATTGCATGCTGCTCTGGGTGAAGATCTCTTTGTCGACGGAGGCCTGATCGGCGGTATGCCATTTTGGACGGCCCTTGGAGTTGGTCTCGGTAACCGTTCCATATAGGCCGCGTTTGAGGGCCCGATTGAGTTGATATTCTGCGCCCTCTGCGGCCTCGATGAGTTCAGCGGCGAAGGTGTCGAAGATGGGGCGCTCTTTTTCGCTGACGCCGATGATGGGGTAGACGCCGTTATGCCAGGAGCGGATCTTGGCGTTGTCG
>CAZMJS010000032.1:0-29806 GCA_964566695.1 uncultured Bradymonadales bacterium | reverse complement strand
GACGCCGATGATGGGGTAGACGCCGTTATGCCAGGAGCGGATCTTGGCGTTGTCGACATCGTAGCCAAAGGCCCATAGGCGGACCTGAAGATCGGGATGATCCAATTCCAGGTCCCGGTCGCGCTCCGTCTCTCGAAAATGAGCCACGACGGATGCCGGTTCGCGGGTCTTTTTCCCCATATCGGCGTTAGCTACCAGGCCCCGCCAGTGCTTGTAGGCAAAGCCCTGCTGCTTTGTCTTCAGGGGATTGGGTTCATTTCCGTCGCTGATGTCGTAGGGCGTCAGGGGGTGAATCCAGGGGCCCTCGTAGTTGGTGCCGTATTGGAGGTCCGAATGATGCCTGTAGAGGTGTCGGGTGTGGCGGTTGCAGCAATGACAGGGCATGGCCTCGTCCAGGTCTTCGGGGACTGGTAGGTCGAAGCGTCGAGGCAGATTCCACAGTGTTTGGAGGGTGTGGCCGTCCTTGGGGTAGGTGTCGACACCAGTCTTCTTTTCGCTGGTTCGCGTGGGCGCAAGCCAGGGGAGGGCCAGATGGAGATCCTCTTCTGCCGGTGGTTGATGGCCTCGGGGGCTATCGGTGGAGACGATATTGAACCACACGTCGTGCCACAGGTGGTCGCCACGGAGAACAGTGGTCACCGGGCCACCGCCGCGTACAGAGGTTCGGTGGCCTCGACCCCCGCCGGGCGCGTTTAGCTGCATGGTCAGCAGGGCCATGGCCGCGCAATGGGCGCAGATCTCATAGCGATCGCGGCGCTTATTGAAGATGTCGTGGTTGCGCGTCTTGGTCTGGTTTCCCGGCGAATCGAGGAGGAGATCGAAGAGGGGTTTTTTCTTTCCGTCCGGGAGTCCGCCCTTTTCCTGCATGAAGGAGATTTCGCCGTGGAGATTAAAATACTCGGCGTAGGGCTGGAGTTGCTCCTGGAGTTGCTCTGGCGATGGCGGCGATTCTAGCCAATCCCACCAGTTCGACTCCTCTTGGGGAGGGGTAAATGTCTGGAAGAGACCGATCAGAAATTGGATGAGCGCGCCGTTGAAGTCGGGGCGGGGGCTCTGAATATCGACCGGCGGGTTATCGCCCTGGACGTCGACGACGTCGGCCGGTCGGATAAGCTCCGTGCTATCGTCGCGGCGGCGGATGGGGATCCAGGGATCGGTGATCAAGTTGAGGTTCATGCATCCTCCTTTGAGAAGCGAAGGCCAAGGGTGGCGTCGTAGATCAGGGTTTGTATTTCATCGCGGTGATTGATGACGGGACAGCTCCAGCGGTCGGAGTGGTTGGGGTCGGGGCTGAGGGGGACGAGGGTGCTCCACTTGCAGCGATCGGGAGCGCTCTGGCGGGCGGCCTCCAGGGATGTGGACGAAATGGGGAGGTCGTTGGCCAAGCGCTGGACCTTGGAGGCGCGGATCGATAATTCGCTGCGATCCCAGGGCCGGTGGTCCGCCGATGACCAGGGCTCGAGGGTGTCCGGTGACTGAGCGCGGGCCAGGCGGAGCGTGATGCTGGGATCGCCCAGACGCGTGGGGGTGTGGACGTCCTCAAACCACCGGGGGCTGGCGGCGTCCACATAGCCCGTATGGAAGTCCAATTTGTTAAAATCGGCCATATTTTCATGCTCGAATTCCTCGGCCATGCTCTCAAAGCTGCTCTCCTCCAGCGCCAGGGGCACGAGTTCCTCGGAGGTTGGGGAGTAGACGAACTCCACGAGGTCGCGGGCCAGATCGGGAATGGCGATGCGGCCCCATTGTTGGAGGGCTTTGGCGGTGAGCCATAATTGACCGTGGTCCTTATAGACCCACTGAGCTCGCGGGAAGGTGTCGGCGTACCAATCGGCGGTGACGGCATCGCCGGGCTCCGGGAGCGGGCTGTGAACGATGAGCTCCGGCGATGTGTGGCGGTAGCTGCGTTCGTGGCGGTGCATCCGCCCCGCCCTCTGGATGACCAGGTCGATGGGCGCCAGGTCGGTGACCATCACGTCAAAGTCAAGGTCCAGTGATTGCTCGATGACCTGGGTGGCGATGACGACGCGACCGGCCCGCTGGTCCTCTGTGCTATCCTTTCCGAATTGCTCCAGCACCTGATCCTCGATGCGCTGGCGGTCATGTCGGCAAAAACGGGCGTGAAAGAGGGTGACCCGGTCTCGGGAGAGCCTCTGGGTGAGGGTCTCATAGGCCTCGATGGCGTCGTCGACGGTATTTCGGATCCAGCAGGCGCATTGGCCGTCTTCGGCGGCCTCGATGAGACGCTGGACGCAGCGCTGCCGATCGGGCTCCAGGCGCAGGTCCACATCGTGGGTCTTCTGGGCTCTTAGCTCCGGTTGACCGGGCTTAGATTGGTCGTCGATGGGGTATTCGGTGATGGAGCGGCCGCAGTGGGTGGTCAGGGGGAAGCCACGCTCTTGTAACTCGACGCGCTCCAGGTTGCGGGCGTCGGCGAAGGTGTCGACCAGGGCCTGGCGTTGCTCATGAGGGAGGGTGGCCGATAGCAAGATGGCGCTTCCGCCCTGCTCTACGTGATAGTGCAGGAGGTTTCGCAATAGCTCCTGCATATAGGTGTCGTAGGCGTGAATCTCGTCGACGATGAGGATCTTCTGAGAAAGCCCGGCCAGTCGCAGGCATTGGTGGCGGCTGGGCAAGCCGGCCAATAGGGCCTGGTCGATGGTGCCCACGCCAAAGGGGGCTAGAAGCGCCTTTTTGGAGTGGTCGCTCAACCAGGCGCTGCAGATGGCCTGGGCCGTCTCGTCACGCTGATGGGAGCTATAAGTACGGGGACCGCCAGTCGTGGGATCATCGACGGACTCCAGGAAGGATTTCATCAAGTGGCGGGTCGAGTGAGCCAGCACCAGCGAGGCCTCTTCGTACTGCTCAAAAAATTGGTGATAGGCAACGCTCATGCGCTGGTACATGCCGTTGGCCGTGGCCGTCGTGGGCAGGCCGATATAGAACCCTTGGCCTTGGCCGCGGTTCATCAGGCGATTGGCCAAGATCAAAGAGGCCTCGGTCTTACCAGCGCCCGTGGCATCCTCCAGGATGAAGAGCTGGGGCCCATCGTGGATCTCCACCGTGGAGGCGAAGGCCTGCAGAGGGCTTGGGGCGTCGAAGGAGCGAAAGAGGGATTGCAGACCGGTATATTCGGAGATCTGCGGCAGGCCTACACCGGACTTAGCGATGGCCTCTTGGGCCCGGTCGCGGGCACGGTCCCAGTAGTCCTCCAGGGTCATGATCTCGCGCTCCATAGGAAACCGGGTCTGGTTGGACCCGATCCAATCGACAAAGACGGTCCATCCCGCCAATTGCCAGGAGGCCGTCCGGAAGCGCTCCTTCAGCGCGGTGCCGTCGAGCGCCCACCTTGGCTGCACGTCGAGGAGTTCGTAGAGGTCGGCGGCGAAGTCCTGAAAGGCGCGATAGTCATGGTCCACGAAGGATTGCCGAAGCTGTCCGCTGCCTGGGCGGTCGCCGGGCTGGCCGTGGTGACAGGCTATGGCTTCGGTGATCGGCGCCAATTGTTGCCTCTGGCGTCGCTTGCCACTGATGAGGTCTGACAGGCCCAGCCAATCGCGACCGCCCCGCTTTCCCAGCAGATGGCGTCCGATTAACTCCCGACCCAGAGTGTCATGGCGGAGATGATAGCCATAACTCCTGGGTTCAGCGCCTAGAGAGCGCTGAATATCGGGTCTGAGCCCCTGAAACGCCTCTGAGAATTTCCCGGCATCGTGGAGTCCGGCCAGCCAACTGAGCACAGCGGTCGCCGACTGGGGCTCAAGCCCTATCAGCCTCGCGAGGTGGTCGCGAAGTGCTGGCCACTCTTCGAGAAGTGCTTCCATACAGGCGGCGACGTCCATGAGGTGGTAGGGCAGCAAATGGCAATCGAGGCTGTCTTCATCGCCGGATTTAGCCCAATACCTATGGTATGACTGTTTTGTCATGATCGATCACCGATACAAAGAAGTTACGCCGCGCGTTCGCGTCGAGATGATGCGGTGCCCCTCGTGCTATTGGGCTGCGAATTTGAGTAGGAGCATAATCCGCTGCCCTGAGATTGGCAAATGCTAGAAAGATCGAAATAGCTAATTTTAATCGAGGAATAATTCCTCATGGTGTGATCTTGATATGGTTTTCGTAGTGCGTTTCGGAATCGTCGTTGTGGACGACTTTTTTCTGGCTGCAGTCGATAAGGGGTGTTCCGATCATGATCGCTCCGATTGTGAAAACCACTCCAAGCGGCAGATTAGAGGTTGAGTTGGGGTGGGATGTTGAAGTCTGTTGGACCCGGTATTCAGGATCGATTTTATCGTCGTTTTGGCTGCATCAGTCATAATAATCTCAAAAGGTTAAGGTTCTAACTAATAATCGACAAAGCCGATATTAGCCACAAAAATTCAGCAGTCAAGACAGGATTTAAAAAAAACGAAGGTTCTAACTAAAATTTCGTAGCCTGTCCGCAGTGGTGTTTTGCTTCGCTAGCAACGAAAGAGTTCCTGTTCCCAAACCCAGATTTTTCAGTGGTTTGTCGAAAATTAAGAGACGGCGACCCGGTGGGGAACGCCTCGCTTGGCTTAGTGAGAACCGGTTGAGCCCCACGTTCGGGTGCCGCCTCCGAGTGGAGGATAGACGACGCCTCTGATTCGTCAATCCCTCGTTTGGATCGCGAGGAGCACGGGTCAATTGACCTTTCGCGAGCCAGTTTCGTTTCGGCGGTGCTTCGAGCATATACGGTCCACCCTAAGCCGGCCTATGCATCGCGGGCGTCGGCGGGCATACTGGCGCTCCAAGAGTAAGACGAGCCAACCGCGGTCCAGGCGATGAGTTGTGGAGCCCATGTTTGAGAGTCTGTCCCCCGACGTGCTGCGATTTTTGAGCATCCCCATCCTGAGTGCGCTGGTGGGGTGGTTGACCAATATGCTGGCGCTGAAGATGACCTTTTATCCCCTCAATTTTGTGGGGGTGCCGCCCTATCTGGGGTGGCAGGGGATCATCCCGGCGAAGGCGGAGTCCATGGCCCGTCGGACGGTGAACCTGATGACGACGCGCCTGGTGGGGGTGCGGGAGGTGGTGGATCGACTGGAGCCCGATCGGGTGGTTCAGGAGCTATCGCCGGGGGTGGAGGTGATGCTCCAGGAGGTCATCGACCGGTCGATGCAGGAGAATCACGCCGAATTATGGGATCTGCTGCCGGAGGAGGCCAAGGGCGATATCTATGCCCGGGCGGCGGGCGACGCCGACGAGGTGATCCGGGAGTCCCTGGTGGATTTGAAGCTGGAGGTGGAGGACGTCCTGGATCTGGAGGAGATGGCCGTGGAGGCCCTGTTGGAGGACCGGGCCTTTTTGAATCGCATCTTCCTGGAGTGCGGCAAGGAGGAGTTCAAGTTCATCGAGCGCTCGGGGCTGTATTTTGGCTTCTTATTTGGCCTGGTGTTGATGGTGGCGCGCCTATTTATCGAGGTGGGGTGGTTAATGCCGGTGGCGGGCTTTTTTATTGGCTACCTGACCAATTTTTTGGCCCTGAAGATGATCTTTAAGCCCACGGAGCCCCGGGAGGTGCTGGGGTTTCGGTGGCAGGGCTCGTTTTTGAAGCGCCAGGAGGAGGTCAGCGAGGCCTATGCGCGGCTGGTGTCGAAGAATATCGTCAATACGGAGAATATCCTGCAGGCGATGTTCGAGGGCGCCGGCGGGGAGCGCTTGATCGGCATCATCGAGCGCCACGTGGTGGACGCCGCCTCGCGCTATGAGGCGGTGCCGCGGCCGATGACCAACTTCCTGCTGGGAAGCGAGGATTACGAGGCGCTGAAGGGGCGCATCGCCGAGGCCATTGTTGCGGCCGTGCCCAACGGTCCGCTCTATGAGGTGGAGGCCTACGCCGACGAGGCCTTCGACCTGGAGAATACGCTGCGGCGGCGGTTGGAGAACCTGGCGCCGGAGAAGTTTAAGGGGCTGCTTCGGCCCATCTTCCAGGAGGATGAGTGGAAGCTCTTGCTCGTGGGCGCCGCGCTGGGCTTTGGGGTGGGGCTGTTTCAGACGTTTGTGGTGTTTGGGTAGCGGCCTGTAGCGGCCAGTCTGATTCACCGGCGCGAGCGGGTGATCCAGCGATCGAGGGCGTTGGCGAAGTCCCGCTTCTGGGATTCGCCGAAGGGGGGTGGGCCGCCGGAGTCGATGCCGGCGTCGCGCAGGTCTTCTTTGAAGTCGCGCATGCTGAGGGCGTAGCGCACGTTCTCCTCGTCGAGGTCGCGGCCGTAGGGGGTGATGACCTTGGCGCCGGCGTCGACGGCGCGGGCGGCCAGGGGGATGTCGGCCGTGATGACCAGGTCGCCCTCCTGGCAGTGGTCGGCGATGTGATCGTCGGCGACGTCTTCGCCGGCGCCGACGGTGACGGTGGAGGCCAGGCGGGCCTTGGGCTTTCGCATCCAGCGGTTGGCCACGAAGACCACGGGGACGTCGCGGGTTCGGGAGGCGCGCACGAGGATCTCACGTACGGCTCGGGGGGTGGCGTCGGCGTCAATCCAGATGGTCATGGGTACGGAGGTCGGGGGTCGGAAGTCAGAGGTCGGAAGGTGGACCAGGGTTAGCGCGCAGGTTGTGGAGTATCTCGTGTGTCGTCGCGATGTCCAGAGAGGTATGCGAAGAGCCCCTCTCCGGCGGTATCTCCGGTGAGCAGAGAGGTATGCGAAGAGCCCCTCTCCGGCGCTGGGGCGCCGGTATCTCCCCGTCTGCGACGGGGAGAGTTGTCCGGGGCTTCGATGGGGCTGGTGTGGTTTTTGGTGGTTCACTCAGGTGCCGCAGAAGGTGGCGTCGATCTCCTCTTCGGGGGCCGGCGGGGTGGCCAGATCGCGGTCGTCGGGGTCGTAGCGAAAGGGGTCTTGGAGGCGTTTGTGGAGGCGGATAAAGGGGTTGAGATCGCCCTGGTGGACGGCGGCCTCCAGGGCCTGGTCGACGCGGTGGTTGCGCGGGATAAAGGCCGGGTTGTGGGCCGCCATGAGGGCGTGGCGTTCGTCGTCGTCCAGGGGATCGCGGCGAAGGCGGGTACGCCAGTCGTCGAGCCAGGGGGTGAGGGCGTCGGGGAGGTGGAAGAGGTCGTCGTCTATCTCCGGGGCCTCGTCGGCGTCGAGGCCGGCCCGCTGGGCGATGTGGGCGGTGAGGCCGCGGAAGGTGAGCGTGAAATCGAGCTCATGCTCGTGCATGGCCTTGAGGAGGTCGTCGATGAGGGCCCAGTCGCCATCGTCGTCGCCGTCGACGGCAAATGCGTGGAGGCCCAGCTTGGGGGCGACGTGGGCGGTGTAGTGCGCCTGGAAGCGGTGGGGGAAGTCGTCGACGATGGCCTGGGCGTCGTTCAGGAATGCCTCGCGGGTGGCCTTGTCGTCCTCGATGGCCGGCATCAATGCCTGGGCCATGCGGGAGATATTCCACTGGGCGATGCCGGGCTGGTTTCCATAGGCGTAGCGGCCGTGGCGGTCGATGGAGCTGTAGACGGTGGCCGGATCGTAGTCGTTCATGAAGGCGCAGGGGCCGTAGTCGATGGTCTCGCCGCAGAGGAGCATATTGTCCGTATTCATGACGCCGTGGACAAAGGCGTTGAGTTGCCAGCGGGCGACCAGATCGGCGGTGGCGTCGGCGACGGCGTCCAGGAGGGCGATGGGCGTGGCCTCTCGTTGGGGGTAATGGCGCTCCATGGCGTAGTCCACCAGGCGGTTTAAGGCCTCGCCGTCGCCGCGGGAGGCGAAGTACTCCAGGGTGCCGATGCGCAGGTGGCTGGAGGCGGTGCGCAGGATGACGCCGCCGGGCAGGAGGCCGTCGCGGCGCACCGTGTCGCCGGTGGCGGCGGCCGCCAGGGCCCGGGTGGTGGGGATCTTAAGGGCGTGCATGGCTTCGGCGATGAGGTATTCGCGCAGCACGGGGCCCAGGGGGGCGAGGCCGTCGCCGCGGCGGGCGTAGGGGGTGCGGCCGGAGCCCTTTAATTGGAGGTCTACGCGCTGGCCCTCGCCGTCGACGATCTCGCCGAGGAGGACGGCGCGGCCGTCGCCCAGTCGGGGCACCCAGTTGCCGAATTGGTGGCCGGCGTAGACCAGGGCGATGGGCTCGCTGCCGGGGGCGATGTGGTTGCCCGTGATGAAGGCGGCGCCCTCGTCGCTCTCAAGCCACTCCGGATCGATGTCCAGGCGGCGGGCCAGGTCGTCGTTGACCAGGAGGGTCTCGGGGGTCGAGGCCTTGCGGGGCTCCACGGTGGAGTAGAAGCGCTCGGGGAGGCGGGCGTAGCTATTGTCGAAGTTCATGATCCAGGGGGGGCTTGGGGGGAGATTCCTGGAGATGGGCCGTGGCGAAAGGGTCGCCGCCTTCGCCGGGAAGTCAAGGGCCAGATGCGCGGAGGGAGGGCTGGGATTGACGGCGCAGGCGGCGATTGCCATAGTCAGCGGGCGTGATGTCGCCAGGGGAACCCGGTGGGAATCCGGGACGGTCGCGCCACTGTATGCGGTGAGGCGCCTGCCATAGGCCACTGTTTGGAGCTCAGCTCGAGGCGGGAAGGCGGTAGGCGACGGATGCCCCCCCAGAGAATGGGGCATGGAGCTGCGAGTCAGGATATCCGGGCGGCGTCGAAGAGAATCCATCCATTGATCCCATGCTCTTCGCGAGTTGAGAGCCGGAATATCTATGTCGACGTCCACTGGCTGGTCGGCCAGCCCTCTATCGGTGGTGGGAATGTGTATGGGCCTGATGATCGCGGGCCTGAGCGCCGAGGTGTGGGCGGCGGAGGATGGCGCGGAGAGCGAGGAGGAGGCCCCGTCGGCGGTGGTGGTGGAGACCGTGGAGCAGAGCCAGGTGCAGCGCGATGACCGTCGCTTTGGATCGGCGCTGTCCACCAGGTTGGACACGGCCTCGTTGGCGCGGCGAGGACAGGGGCTGGCGGAGGCGCTGGGGGCGGTCAGTGGCGTCAGCGTTCAGCGAAGCTCCAGCGCCGGCCAGCCGGCCTGGCTATCGGTGCGCGGCGGCAATCCCCGTCAGGTGGCCGTGGAGATGGACGGGCTGCGGCTCAACGCGCCGGTGGGCACCGGGGTGGACGTGGGACAGATGATGACCGAGGGGCTGGGATCGGTGGATATGATCCGGGGCAGCGCGGCGGCCATCTACGGGGGCGGGGCTTCCACGGGGGCGCTTCGGCTCAACCCGGCGCAAGCCCCTGTGGAGGGCCTGGAGATGAGGGCCCATGGATCGGCGGGGAGCTTTGGGAGCGCCGCGGTGGGGTCGTCGCTGAGCGTCGCCGACCGGCGCATGGGGCTTCGGCTCTATGGCGCGATGAGGGAGAGCGAGGGCGATTTTGATTTTGTGGACGATGAGGGCCGGGAGATGGCGCGGGTCAATAATCACCACCGTCGGTTTAGCGCCGGCGGGACGGCCCATCTGGAGGAGGGGGCGCATCGGCTGCGGCTGACCGGGATGTGGGAGGAGGGCCAGGGAGGGAGCCCTGGGCCCTCGGAATTTCAGGAGGCCTATGATCAGGCGTCGGTCGACGATCATCGGCGGCTGGCGACCCTTCGCTGGGAGCGGCGCGGCGGCGGAGACGTCGACGGCTACGCCACCCTGGGCGTTCAGGACCGGCGCCAGCACCACCGAAATGATGAGAGCTTTCTGGGCGGCGAGCTCAGCGAGCAGGTGGGGCGCGAGCGGGCGCTGGCGGCCACGGGCGGCCTGGAGGGGATGTGGGGCAGCCACCTGTGGCGCCTGGATGTGGAGGGGCGCCTGGAGGATTATCAGGGTCGCCAGGACAACGGCTTTGAGGGAGCGTCGACGCTGGCGGCGCGGCGGCACACCGTGGCGGCGTCGGTGGCCGATGAGTGGTTGGTGGCCGACGAGCGCCTGAGCCTCTTGGGGGCCCTTCGCCTGGAGTCCACCCTGGGGAGCGGGGAGGCCCGAAGCGAGGTCCATCCGCCGATGCCGGCGGTGGGGGCCATCGCTCGTATGCACCGGCGCCTGGAGGCCCGGGCCAACCTGGCCAGGACCTTTCGCCAGCCGCACTTCGATGAGCTCTATCTGCAGACGGACCACCTGCGAGGCGATCCGGACCTGGCGGCCGAGGAAGGGTGGCATGGCGATGTGAGCCTGGCGGTGGGCGATGAGGAGAGGGCCCTGGTGCAGGGGACCTATTTCTATCGCCACATCGCGTCCACCATCTTATTTTTGCCGGCCTCAGCCTATCATTTTGAGGCCCGGAATTTGCGGGACGCCCGGGCGCAGGGCGCAGAAATACAGGCCCATGTCGCACCCTGGGAGCGGTTGAGCCTGGGGGCCAATTATACCTATACGCGGGCTGGATTCCGGGCGGAGGGGATGCCCACGTCGCAGCTCCCGGGTCGGCCGCGGCATCGGTTTCACGTGAAACCATCGCTGGCGCTGGGGCAGATCACGTCGCGCGGAGGGGGCGTGGAGATGAGCCTGGAGGGGCGCGTCGATGGGCGGGGGACGGTGAACCTCGACAACTTCGGGCAGTTGAATAATCAGCGGGCGGTCACCGCCGATGTGGGGGCGGAGGTGGATGTGGCTCAGCGGGTGCGGGTGGTGGGGGCGGTGCGAAATATCTTCGATCATCGGCGGGCTCAAGACAGCCTGCATCGGCCCCTTGCGGGCCGCGTTTTATTTATGTCGATGGAGGTGCGTCATGGCGATGGATAGGGCTGTGTGGCGGCGGTGGGTCGTGGGATGGGTGGCGGTCCCGGCGGTGGCCGGTCTGGCGGTGGTGATGGGCTGCGGCGACGATGAGGAAGAGGGCCCGGAGAAGGTGGCTCAGGTAGAGAGGGCCTGCGAGGAGGGCATCGCCGGCGGCGAGCTATGGGTGGAGCGCGAGATCAGCTCCCTTGGGCCGTCGGCCAATGAGATGGTCAGCGATGGCGAGGGCCTGTGGGTGGTGGAGAGCGGGGCCAATCGGGTCAGCCGCTTTGATCTCCAGGAGCAGCAGATGGAGAGCGGGGCGCTGGACGTGGGGAGCGAGCGCAATCCCTACGATACGGTCATCGACGGTGAGGGGCGGCTGTGGGTGAGCAATTTCTTGGCCGATACGGTGAGCGTCTTCGATATCGAGGAGCGGGCGTTGATCGAGGAGATCGATTTCGAGGGCTTTGAGAACCCGTCGTCGCTGGCCGTGGAAGGGGGACAGATCTATGTGGGGAGCGTCAATTACCAGGGCAGCGAGGGCTTTGGGGAGGGGGCGGTGGCCCGTATCGACGGGGAGCGCCTGGAGGTGGTGGAGGAGGTGAGCACGACCTTTAAAAATCCGCACTTCATGGAAGTCGTGGAGTGGGGCGGTCGGCCCCATCTGGTGGTGTCGTCCAGCGCCGGTATCGACCAGTCCGGCGATCGGGTGGAGGTCGATGGTCCGGGGGGCATCGAGCTCTTTGAGTTGGACGAGGTGGGGGAGCAGCCACTGTCGGGACAGGCCTATGAAGTGGGTCAAGAGGCGGCCCGGGTAGTAGGGGCGCCGGGGCGGGCCTGGCTCAGCGAGGCCGATCAGCGCCTCTATATGACCAGCGGTATCGCGCCGGCGATCTTTGTGTTCGATATGGCGCAGCGCCAGTGGATCTACGATGCCCAATCGCCGATATGGCTCTTCGAGGGCGCCGACGAGGTGGGCGACGCCACCCATCGGGCGGCGATGGACGACGAGGGGGTGCTGTGGATCACGGCGTTTAATGAGGACAAGCTCTACCTCTTAGACACGGCCTGCCGAGCTGTCCTGGGCGATCCGATTGACCTCGGCAAATCGGCGCATATGCTCGAAGGGTCGCAGGCCATCGAGGTGATCGAAGGGGATGAGCGGCGCGAGGTGTATT
The DNA here is from genome assembly GCA_964566695.1 of uncultured Bradymonadales bacterium. Taxonomy (GTDB): domain Bacteria; phylum Myxococcota_A; class Bradymonadia; order Bradymonadales; family Bradymonadaceae; genus SLJM01. The sequence goes on along the minus strand of CAZMJS010000032.1, from coordinate 17,996 downwards.
ACGCGCGCAGCATCGCCAATGTCATGGGTCGCCTCCTCTTTTATCCCACTGGAGATGATGATGAGTGATGAGCAAAAAGACGAGGAGTTTCGCGATCCGGAATTGGCGATCAACCGCGTGTATACGGGGCGCGGCGATAGCGGAAAGACGAGCCTGGTCGGCGGCCAGCGCGTCCAGAAGAGCCATGTGCGCATCGCGACCTACGGGACGGTGGATGAGCTCAACGCCGTGGTCGGCGCTGCGCGCCAGGCCATCGTCGACGATCACGGAGCCCATAAGGAGTTTAAGGCGCTGGCGAAGCACCTGCTGCATGTGCAGCACCAGCTCTTTAACCTGGGCAGTGTGCTGGCGACCCTCCCGGAGGACGTGGGCGAGCAGATGCCGCGGATCCGCCAAAAAGATCTGGATGCCCTGGAGGGGCTGATCGACGAGTATAATGAGGACCTGCCGGAGCTTCGATCCTTTGTGCTTCCCGGCGGCTCGCGATTGAATGTGGAGCTCCATCGGGCGCGCACGGTGTGTCGCCGCGTGGAGCGCCTGGTGGTGAAGCTGGCGGAAGAAGAGCCGGTCAACGAGTGGGCTTTGGCCTACCTGAATCGCTTGAGCGACGCCTTCTTCGTGTGGAGTCGGTGGGCCAATGTGGCGGCCGACATCGAAGAGGTGATGTGGGACCCCAATGACTGAGGTGCTCGATGAGGTAGTGGATGCCACGACCCGGGCGGTGGTGGGGATCGACGCCTATCTGGAGCGGCTTAAGCCGGCGAGCCCCTGGGCCCGGGATCAGTGGTGGCGATGGGGGAAGCGGGCAGTTCTGAGCTCCGATGACACGCCAGAGAGGCGGGCACAGGCGTTGGACGCCGCCATTGAGGAGCAGACGCTCCAGCGCTGGCGAAGGTGGCTCGGCGAGGTGCCAACCCTGGCGCGGAGCCTTCGAAAATTGGGGGCCGATGAGGCGCTAAGAGAGGGCGATCTCTTTGAGGTGAAGCGCTTTTTATATCAGGCCCATCGATTGGTGGAGGCCGCCGGAGAGGTGGCGCCGGCGCGGGCGATTGTGGGGACGGTGGGCTCCGACGCCGTGGAGGAACGCCTGGCCTGGATGGAGGCGTTGATGGAGACCATCCACCCCGGTCACGGTCACTCGGCGCGCTTTCATCTGGCCGATGAGCTGGAGGCGGGGCTGGGCGATAAGAGAGATGCGTTGAGAAAGGTGCGCCGCGACCTTCGCCGGCATCGAAAGAGGCTGGAAGAGGAGGTGGTTCGCCGGCGAGGAGGTCGCTTTGGGTTTCAGGGGGGCTATCGCGCAGACGAGGATTGGCCCTTCGATGAGGAGGAGCTCTTGGCGCCGGTGGACGGGGTCTACCGGGTGCAGGACGAGCGGCTTCAGGCGCTGGAGCGTCAGGCGGCGGCGTTGGAGGCGGAGGTGTCCAAACGAGAGGCGGCGGCCAGGCGGCGCTTGAGCCAGCGGCTGCAGCGAGAGGTCGAGGAATTGAAAAGGCTTCGCCAGGACCTCGCCGATCTGGACGAAGCCCTGACGAAGGTGGCCCTTCGGCGAGCGATTGAGGGGTGCTGGGCGGGCCATGAGAGCGAGGTGATGGACGGTTGGATGACCATCGAGGGCGGGCGGCACCCGGAGATGGTGGATCGCCTGGGCGAGGAGGTGCAGCCCATCGAGGCGTCACTTCGGGGAAAGGGGGCCGTGGTTCTGGGGCCCAATATGGGTGGAAAGTCGGCCTTTTTGAGGTTGATCGGGTTGAGCGTGTGGTGCGGCCAGATGGGATTTCCCGTGCCAGCGGCTCGGGCGGTCATCGGCGAGGTGGATCGCATCGTCTATGTGGGGAGTGAGGAGCCGCGGGGTCCAGACGGGAGCGAGGGCCTGTCGTCCTTTGGGCGGGAGGTGCAGCGCCTGGTCGATCGATGGGAGAGCGAGGCAAAGAGGACGTTGTGGTTGCTCGACGAGCCCTGCCGAGGCACGCATCCCCGGGAGGGGGCGGAGCTGGCGGCGGCGATTGTCGAGGAGCGCCTTGGCCGCGGCGATCTGGTGGTGGTGGCCACGCACTTTCCGGAGTTGGCCCATATCGAGGGCTTGATGACCCTGGAGGTGCAAGGGCTCAGTGAGGACGAGGAGGCGTTGAAGGAGCGGCTCCAGAGGGCCACGGAGCTGGGTAAGTCGCTGAAAGCCGCGCTTCGAGAGGCCATGGATTTTCGGCTTCGCGAGAGCGAGGGGGCGCGCGTGCCCCGCGATGGGCGCCGGGTGGCCCGGGCGCTGGGCCTTAAGATTGACTGAGGTTTAGATGAGGGCTTGGGCGCAGTCCTGGATGGTCTGCCAGGCCCGCTGGACGTGGCGCTCATCGGTCTTCCACTGGCCGATGCTCAGGCGCAGGCAGAGGTCGCCGGCGAGGCGCGTGTGGGTCAGGTGGAGGTGGTCCACGTCGTAGAGGGCGTCTAGGAGTTGTTGGTTGAGCCGGTCCAACTCCTCATCGCTTCGTCCCGGCGGGCGGAGGCGAAAGCATACGAGGCCAAAATCGACGGGGGCCAGGCGCTCAAAGTGGGGATGGTCGTCGACGGCGCCGGCGAAGTGGGTGGCCAGGTCGATGTGGCGACGAAGGAGCTGGCGAAGGGCCTGGGCCCCATAGCTGCGCATGACGAACCATAATTTGAGGGCGCGAAAGCGGCGGCCCAGGGGGATGCCCCAGTCGCGGAAGTTGGAGACCTCGTCGTCGTGGGCGGTCTTCAGATACTCCGGCGAGGCCTTAAAGGTGTTGATCAGGGCATCGACGTCGCGCACGAAATAAGCGGAGCAGTCGAAGTTGGTCAGCAGCCACTTGTGGGGGTTGAAGACCAGGCTGTCGGCGGCGTCGATGCCGTCGAAGATCCAGCGCTTTTCGGGGAGGATGGCCGCTGATCCGGCGTAGGCGGCGTCGACGTGAAACCAGAGGTCATGGCGTCGGCAGATATCGCCGATGGGCTCCAGGGGATCGACGGCCGCCGAGGAGGTGGTGCCCACGGTGGCGACCACGGCGAGGGGGATGCGGCCGGCGTGGCGATCGGCGATGATGGCCTCCTGGAGGCACTCCGGGCGCATGGCAAAGTGGTCGTCGACGGCGATCTTTCGCAGGTGGTCCAGGCCGAAGCCGGCCAATTTTACGGCCTTATCGATCGAGGAGTGGGCCTGGTCGGAGGTGTAGATGACCCAGGGTTTGCCGGCGTCGACCATGCCGCGGCGGCCGATATCGCCGGCGGTGGCGGCCTCTCTGGCGGTGAGCAGAGATACCAGGGTCGACGAGGAGGCCGTGTCCTGGATGACCCCCGTAAAGCCCGGAGGCAGCGCCAGCAGATCGGCGAGCCAGGACATCATCGATTCCTCGAGCTCCGTGGCCGCCGGCGAAGTCTCCCAGGACATGCACTGGGCACCCAGGGTGGCGGTGAGCATCTCGGCGAGAATGGAGGGCGGGCTGTGGTTGGCGGGAAAATAGGCAAAAAACCCGGGATGGTTCCAGTGGGTCATACCGGGGAGGATCGCCGATTGGAAGTCCGACCAGATCGCGTCGAAGTCCTGAGGGGATTCTGGAGCCTTGTCGGGGATCTGGGCCTCGATAGCCCCTGGTTCCAGGTCCGGGAGCACGGGGTAAGTCTCTGAATCATCTAGGTAATCGGCCATCCAGTCCACGAGTTGATGGGCGATCTTTCGGAAGCGATCGATGTCCACGAGTCCATCCTTGAAGTAATTCTTTAGGTTTTTTTTTGACCGCTCGCCGATCCTGGCGTTGTATGGGGAGTGTAAGCTGGAGGCGTCAGCGGGTTGGCATGGAAGCCGAACGCCGGGGGCGCCGCGAAATTGTCGATCGCTTTGGTGCGTTATGCAAATTCCTTCCCTTTCTATGTCGAAAGGCCGATAGGACCAGCGATGGACGCAACCCGGAAGCGCCGACCGCCCGGTGGGCCTCGGCCTTCCACTGCACTCGTCAAGAGGAGTGGCTCATGTTGACCCTAACCAGGAAGGTCGGGGAATCGATAATGATCGGCGATGAGATCGAAATCGTGGTCAAAGAGATCCGACGCAATCAGGTACGCATCGGCATTGTGGCGCCCCGAGAGGTGCCGATTTACCGCGAGGAGATCTACGAAGAGATCCAAAAAGAGGACGAAGAGGGCTCGTAGCGCTTGGTTGGGCCCCCGCGGACAGTGCTTAGCTTTTGGATGACGTCGAAGTTGAGCAACCCGGTCCGATGGGGGCACCATGCAACCGTTAAACGATGTGGAAAAGTCGGTTTTTTTCCTGGGGCGAGTCCTGGTGGGGTTTTTCTTCCTGATCATGGGGATGAACCACTTTGGGAACCTGGGCGATATCAGCGCCACCGTGGCGGCGGAGGGGGTGCCGGCGCCGACGATCGCCGTATTGGTCACAGGGATCTTATTGGTCTTTGCGGGGTTGAGCTTCATCCTGGGCTTTCACCCGACGATGGGGGTGTTGGCGATCGCCATCTTTATGGTGCCGGTGACCCTGGTGATGCACAATTTCTGGACCATCACCGATCCGATGGAGCGCCAGCAGGAGATGATGCTATTGCTCAGGAATATGGCGCTATTGGGAGCGGTGATGGTGTTTGTGGCCGTCCCGAGGCCCTGGGCGATGAGCATTGATGGCTATCTGGCCAGACGGCGACGGGACAAGGAGTCCGGGGAGGACGAGGCCGAGGATTTCGATGACCTCGACGATCTGGAAGGGGTGATGGCGTAACTAATGGGGAGGTGATGAAGATCCGGGGGACCGGCGACGTTCGCCGGCCCCCCGAGGGGCCCCCAGGCCAACTTTAAAATTGTTCCTCTTCGGTGGAGCCGCGCATGGCGACGGTCTGGGACTCACCGCCCGTGATGGTCATCTGGACCTCGTCGAAATAGCCGGCGCCGACGAAGGCCTGGTGACGGATGGCGCGGTAGCCCTGGCGGTCGGCGAGTTCGAATTCGTGGTCCTGGAGGTCGGCGTAGGCTGCCATGCCGCGGGCGCCGTAGTCTTGGGCGAGCTCGAAGATGGAGGCGTTGAGGGAGTGCCAGCCTGAGAGGGTGACGAATTGGAGGACGTAGCCCATCTTGCCCAATTCCTCCTGGAAGGTGGCGATCTCGCTGTCGCTGAGGTGCTTTCGCCAGTTAAAGGAGGGGGAGCAATTATAGGCCAACCACTTGCCGGGGTATTCGCTGTGGATGGCCTCGGCGAAGCGTCGAGCGTCGTCCAGATCGGGGGTGGAGGTCTCGCACCACAGCAGATCGGCATAGGGAGCATAGGCCCGGGCGCGCTCGATGGCGAAGTCCAGGCCGCCGTCGATGGGGTAGAAGCCCTCGTTGGTGCGCTCGTCGCCGTTGATGAATTGGCGATCCAGGGGATCGTGGTTGTCCGTCAATAGCTGGGCGGAGTCGGCGTCGGTGCGGGCGATGAGCAAGGTGGGGACGCCGCAGACGTCGGCCGCCAGGCGAGCGGCGGTGAGCTTGTTGATGAACTCCGAGGTGGGGACCAGGACCTTCCCACCCATGTGGCCGCATTTTTTGGCCGACGAGAGTTGGTCCTCGAAGTGGACGGCGCTGGCGCCGGCCTCGATGAGGCTCTTCATGAGTTCAAAGGCGTTGAGGTTACCGCCGAAGCCGGCTTCGGCGTCGGCGACGATGGGAGCGAAGTAGTCCACCTCGTCGGGGCGGCCCTCGACGTGGGCGATCTTGTCGGCTCGGGCGAAGCCGCGGTTGATGCGCTCCACGAGCATGGGCACGGAGTCCACGGGATAGAGGCTCTGGTCGGGGTAGATGTCACCGCGGCTATTGGCGTCGCCGGCGACCTGCCAGCCGCTGACGTAGATGGCGGGTAGGCCGGCCTCCACCTGTTGGATGGCCTGGCTTCCGCTGAGGGCGCTGAGGCAGCGGGTGAAGGGTTGGTCGCGGAAGGCCTCCCACAATTTCTGGGCCCCCACCGAGGCGTAGGTATGAGCCGGGGTCAGGGAGCCGCGCAGGGTCATGACGCGGTCGGCGCGGTAGGGGCGGCGAATGCCGTGCCAGCGCTCGTCTTCGCGCCATTGATGTTCCAGTTCCGAGGCGGTGATGGTCGATGAATAGTGGGTCATGGTGGTCCTCCAAAAAAGGGTTAAAATAAAGGGGTGTTGGGCCGCCGCCTCGACTGCGTGAGGAGGACCACCAAATCACGTCGCGGCCGTTGGATTATCTCCGGTTCATGGGGTTGTTCGGATCAGACCTTAATTGAGGGCGTCGTAGGCGACGAGGGTGAAGAACTCGGGGAAGTCCTCGTCGGTGGCGACGCGGCTAAAGATCTTGCGGGCCTCTTCGAAGCGGCCGTTTTCGAAGCGCTGGGCCCCGACCTCGTTGCGGATAGTGCTCATCTCCTCGTCGACCAGGGTCTCATAGAGGTCGCGATCGATGGGCCGGCCGTCGTCCAATTGGGCGTCGTCGCGGTGAAGCCACTGCCACACCTGGGAGCGGCTGATCTCGGCGGTGGCGGCGTCCTCCATGAGGTTATAGATGGCGGCGGCGCCGACCCCGCCCAGCCAGGACTCGATATATTGAATGCCGACGTTGATATTGGTGCGAAGGCCCTGCTCGGTGATCGTGGCGTCGGCGATATTGAAGTTGACCAGATCTTGGGGTTGGACGTCGACGTCGTCGCGGGTGCGATGCTTTTGGTGGGGCTTGCCCTCCAAGACGTCGTCAAAGGCCTGGCGGGCGATGTCGACGAGTCCGGGGTGGGCCACCCAGGTGCCGTCGAAGCCGTCCCTGGATTCTCGCTCCTTGTCCAGGCGTACCTGCTCCATGGCGGTCTTGTTGGTGGCTTCATCGCCGGTGGGGATGAAGGCGGCCATGCCGCCGATGGCGTGGGCGCCGCGGCGATGACAGCATTGGACCAGGCGCTCCGTATAGGCGCGCATGAAGGGGACGGTCATGGTGATCTGAGCCCGGTCGGGAAGGACGGGCATGGAGCGATTTCGGAAGGTCTTGATGGCGCTAAAGATATAGTCCCAGCGGCCGGCGTTGAGGCCGGCGCTATGTTCCTGCAATTCGTAGAGGATTTCCTCCATCTGGAAGGCCGCCGGCAGGGTTTCCAGCAATACCGTGGCTTTGATGGTGCCCCGGGGGATGCCCATCTGGTCCTGGGCGAAGGTAAAGACGTCATTCCACAGACGGGCCTCGCGGTAATTTTCGATCTTGGGCAGGTAGAAGTAGGGACCGCTGCCGTTGTCGATGAGGGCCTGGGCGTTGTGGAAGAAGTAGAGGCCGAAGTCGGTGAGGCTGGCGCTGGCCGGTTCGCCGTCGAAGCTCAGGTTGGCCTCGTCGAGGTGCCAGCCGCGGGGCCGGACCATGAGGGTGGCCACCTGGTCGTTGAGTTCGTAGGACTTGCCGCGGGACTCGTCGAAAAAGTCGATCTGGCGGCGGATGGCGTCGCGAAGGTGCATCTGCCCCTCGACGCAATTGGCCCAGGTGGGGGAGTTGGCGTCCTCGAAGTCGGCCATGAAGACATCGGCCCCGCTGTTGAGGGCGTTGATGATCATCTTTCGGGAGACGGGCCCGGTGATCTCGACGTTTCGACGCTGCAGATCGTCGGGGACGGGGGCGACTTGCCAGTCGTTTTGTCGAACCTCTTCGGTGGCCTCGGGCCATTTGAGGTCGCCGCCGCGGTCGATGCGCTTTTGGCGCTGGACGCGCTGCTCGAGGAGGCGGGCGCGGCGGGGCATGAATTCCCGATGGAGGTCGAGCAAAAAATTCAGGGCCTCGTCGGAGAGGATGGCCTCATAGCCCTGTTTGATGGGGGCATTGATGGAGACGTCTTTGGACGATGAGGTGTGTGGACTTTCGGTCATGATCGGTGGCTCCAGTCATCAAGAAAAACATCGCGGTGATGGATTCAAATACTCCCCAGATTGGACTGCGTGACTGCTGTGCCACAAGAGCTTAGGCACGGCAAAAGAGAGTCAAGAAAATTTGCTCAAAAGGGATCCGGGTTAGGTTCATGGAGGAGCGTTGACTAGGCCATGGGATCTGAAGGCACGGAGGTGGGTCATGAGGCGATTGGAGGAGAAGCAGGCGGTGATATTTGATCTGGACGGGGTGCTGGCAGATACGGCGGAGGCCCATTTCCGAGCATGGAAGGAGGTATTCGACGCCTTTTTGGTCAATCGATTTGGGCAGAGCGTGCGGCGCTTTGATCGGGAGGATTATCGGCAATTTGTGGACGGTAAGCCGCGCCAGGAGGGGATCCGAAGTTTTGCGCGATCGCGGACGGTGGAGCTCAAGGAGAGCGCCGTTCAGCGGCTGGGGGACCTCAAAAACCAGAGCTATCACGGCTATTTGGATCGGGGTGAGTTTGAGGTCATCGAAGATAGCCTGGAGGTGGTCCGCCGGCTGGATCGAATGGGGGTGGCGATGGCGGTGGCGTCGTCGAGCAAGAATGCGGAGCGCGTGCTGGAGGCGCTGGGGATCGCCGCGTTATTTAAGGTGCGGGCCGACGGGGTGACCTTGGAAGCGGAAGGGCTGCGGGGCAAGCCCCATCCGGATCTATTTATTTACGCCGCCGATCGGTTGGGGATTCGTCGTCGCGGCTGCGCGGTGGTGGAGGATGCGCGATCGGGCGTGGAGGCTGGAAAGGCCGGTGGCTTCGGGTGGGTGATTGGATTGGGGGCCGACGAGGAGCACTGCCGCCAGTTGGAGGAGGCCGGCGCCGACGTAGCGGTGACTCGTCTAACTGAGTTGATGGGTGGAGAGGACGCTGGAATTTGGAGGCAAAACCCCTAGTATCGGCTCGGAGACCGTGAACGAAGCCGCGAGACGTGAGCGCTATGGGCGATATCTATTCCGTCAAAGAGATCTATTATACGCTGCAGGGAGAGGGGGCCAATACGGGGCGGCCGGCCGTATTCTGCCGGTTCTCAGGGTGCAATCTGTGGACGGGGTTGGAGAAGGATCGGCATAAGGCGATCTGCCAGTTCTGCGACACCGATTTTGTGGGCACCGATGGACCCGGGGGCGGTCGCTTTGAGGGGCCGGCAGACCTGGCGGAGGCGGTGTTGGCTCAGTGGCCCGGTGGAGGCGAGGGGGCAGAGGGCGAGGTGGAGGGGGAGCCGTTGGTGGTGTGCACCGGCGGAGAGCCCCTATTGCAGGTCGATGAGGCTTTGGTGAAGGCGTTTCACGACCGGGGCATCGAGGTGGCAGTAGAGACCAATGGCACCCAGGAGGTGCCAGAGGGGATCGACTGGGTGTGCATGAGCCCCAAGGCGGGATCGGATCGGATCGTCGACGAGGGCGACGAGCTGAAGCTGGTCTTTCCCCAGCCGGCGCTGATGCCGGCCGATGTGGAGCATTTGTGCTTTGATCACTACTTTTTGCAGCCCATGGATGGGCCCGATCAGGCGGCCAATATCGAACGGGCGGTGAAATTTTGTCTGGACCATCCGAAGTGGCGTCTTAGTTTACAGACCCACAAATTCATCGGGATCGACTAGGTTCCAAACTGAGCGATCGCTGGGGCGGCTTGTGTGGCGCAGATGGCTGGGTTAGAGGGGGCGCCTCGGGGGCTGAGGCCAGCGATGGAAATGAAATGGTAATTGAGTAAGGGGTTTATTGATGGCGACGCTAGAAGTCGGTCAATTTGTGAAAGCCAGGGATAATCAACTGGGCATCGGCAAGGTGCTGGAGGTCGATGGCGAGTGGGTGACGGTGGAGTATTTTGATTCGCCGACCAGCGAGGATCGGCCCACGCGCACGGTGCCCCTGGCGGTGATCGATGCGGTGGAGCTGCAGCAGGAGACGCGGGTCTATTTTCGGCACCCGGCGACGGGGCATTGGTTTATCGGTCGCTCGTTGATCAAGAGCGGCAACGAATACCGCGTGCAATTTCCCAACCGAAAGGTGGGGGAGCTTCCGGAGAGCGCGATCTATGTGCGCTGGGATCAGCCCATCGGCGATCCGACGGATCACCTGGCGCAGCGGGTCAATGAGACGCCCTATTTTCACGCCGGTCGAGCGCCCTTTCGGGCCTCGCTGGTGGAGCAGCGGGCGGGATGCGCCGGGATGACCGGTCTATTTTCGTCGGTCATCGAGCTGGAGGAGCATCAGATCGAGGTGGTCAAGCGGGTGCTGGAGGACCCGATTCAGCGCTACCTTTTGGCCGATGAGGTGGGGCTTGGAAAGACCATCGAGGCCGGGGCGATCATGCGCCAATACGCCCTGGATCGGCGCGATGACTTCCAGATTTTGGTGATCGTGCCGGAGCACCTCATCGATCAGTGGGAAGAGGAGTTGAGGACGCGCTTTCTCTTCGACCAGGAGTTGGACGAGCGGGTGCATGTGGTGGCCCACGGGGATACGGAAGAGATCCTGGCCCTTGGCTTTGAGTCGGGGATGGTGGTCATCGATGAGGCCCATCAGGTGGCCCACCGGGCGCATAGCGAGGCGCCGGAGGAGCGGGCGATCTACGAAGCCATCGAGAGCGTGACCACGGTGGTCGACAAGTGCTTGCTGCTATCGGCGACGCCGGTGCTTCACAACGAGGCGGGGTATCTGGCGATGCTCCACCTGTTGGATCCGGAGCTCTATAAGTTGGACGATTTGGAGAATTTTAAGGAGTTGATCGCCGATCGCCACGAGGTGGCAGAGCTCTTCTTCGGGATCAGCGAGGAGAGCGAGGAAGGAGAGCTGAGGGAGCGTCTGCAGGCGCTGTCGGAGCACTTCCCGGAGGATCGGGAGCTGAAGCAGCGATCCGACGAGGTGTTGGCGGTGTCGGACGCCGAAGAGCCGGGGCCGATGGAGCTGGAAGAGGCGGTGTCCAGCCTGCGAACTCACGTCAGTGAGACGTATCGGTTGCACCGGCGGATATTGCGGACGCCGCACTCCGATCAGACCCAATGGCTGCTGCCTGGCCGGGCGGAACCCCGGGTGTTGGAGGTTCAGGAGCCCCACCAGGAGGCGATGGAGGCAGCGCTCGACGGCTGGCGAGAGGCCGCTTCGGCGGCCTCAGACGAGGCCGGACGACGAGAGCTGGGGCACTATTTGATGACCCTTCTGGAGCGAGCGACGGGGCTTCCCCGAGCGTTGGCGCGGGAGGTAGAAGAGCGATTGGAGGCCATCGAGAATGGCGCAGAAGATCCACCGAGCTTTGAGGGCGAGGTGGATCGACTGGAGGCCATTAAGGAAGCGGCGACGGAGGCCGACGAGGCTCACCATCGCCTGGACGCCCTGGTGGAGCACCTGGCGTCGACGGACGATAAGGTGGTGATCTTCGTGGGGCACCGGGAAGACAGCGACGCCGTCCATCAATGGCTCCAGGAGGAATGGGGCGGATCGCTTCGGCGCCACGAGAGCGTGCGCGACCCCCAGGCGGAGTGGAAAGAGTTTTTGGAGGATAAGTCCTGCCGAGTCCTGGTGTGTGATCACCGCGCTGAGGAGGGGCTAAACCTTCAGGGAAGCCAGGCGCGGATCATTCACCTGGACCTGCCGGTGTCGCCCAATCGGATCGAGCAGCGCATCGGACGTCTGGACCGCTATGGAACGGGCCAGCCCGTGGAGTCGGCGATCTTTGTGCCGGCCAATTCCACGTGGGTCGAGGCGTTATGTGCCCTGCACCGAGATGGGTTTGCGGTCTTTCAGCGCTCCATCTCGCCGCTGCCCTATCTGGTGGACAAGAAGCTTCGGGAGTTGGCGCCGGCGCTGATCGAGGACGGGGTGGAGGCCCTGTCGGCGGCCAGGGAGCGGCTGGGCGGCGAGGACGGGGAGGTGGCCCACGAGCTGGAGCGGGTACGGGCCCAGCACCAATTGGATGCCCTGGAGCAGACGGAGACGGCGGACGACGAGTTCTACGACCGGCTGTGGGACGTCGATTTTGACGCCGAACATCTGGAGGAGGTGGCGCACCAGTGGATCCGCAATCGGCTCCAATTTCATCGGGTGCGAAGCGAGCACGATCACGACCAGATCCTGCGCTATGAGTACCGCACGGAGAGCACGGCCAAGCACCCGACGCTGCTGCCGATTCGGGAGCTTCTGGGGCGCTTTGCCTTCGCCGTGGATCCAAGGGTCAACGGGTTTCGCTCCTATCCGATGTCCTTTCACCGACGCACGGCCTGTTCCAATGAGGTGCATGTGGCGCGTATTGGCGAGCCCTTTATGACGGCCATGGTGGATTATATCCGGTGGGACGATCGGGGGACGAGCTTTGCGATGTGGCGCCATGCGCCGCGCCATGAGATGGCCGACGATCCGAGCCTGTTCTTTCGCTTTGATTTTATCGTGGAGGCCGACGTGTCACCGGCGGTGGAGGCCCTGGCGGGCTACGATCATATCACGGAGGAGGCGGTGCGCCTTCGAGCGGACGGTCTATTCCCGCCGTTGATGCAGACGGTGTGGGTGGATGACGAGGGGCGACCGGTGACCCATGAGGCGACGCTGGAGATGTTGGAGCTTCCCTATGACCAGGAGGGGACCAAGCGCTTTGGGCGCGACTATAATCTCAACTCCGAGCGCTGGGAGAAGATCGCCAAGCTCTTCGATGAGGGGGAGTGGGAGTCCCTATGTCACTCGGTGCGCGATGCGGCCACGGATGTCCTGGCGGACCAGGTGGATCTGCGAGAGCGCTGCGATCGGCGAGCCGACCAGGCCGTCAAGCGGGCGCAGACAACCATCGATCGGCTGCGCACGCGGTTGGCGCAATCGGGCGTGGACAGTCGAGAGGTGGATCAACTGGAGCTGGAAGAGGCGTTGATCACGGCCCTGGAGGAGGGGATTCGCCAGCCGGCGATCCGGCTGGACGCCATCGGCGCCATCTTCTTGTCGCAGGTCGATCCCTTTGGGGAGTGATATCTGGGAGTCAGTCGATGGCGTCGGCAACGAGCCGGATCAGGAAGCGCTCCTGGTCCGGTGCGGGATGGGGATTGTGGCGAGCCACGGAGACGGTCTGAATAGCACCGGCGTGGTAGAGTCGAGAGAGGTCCCGCGAGTAGTAGCGGGGCACAAATCCCATCGGTCGGATCGCCTCATCGATGATGATCAAGGCGTCTTCGTCGGCGGGGTTTTCCATATCGGCGACCAGACGAAGGGTGCCTTTAGGGGTGGAGCCGCTGGCCCAGAAGTCTCGGATTTCTGGGTCGATATAGCTGATGCCTCGACTAAAGAAGATACAGCGGATCTGACCGTCCTGGGGAGTTAATGGGCGAAAGAATTCAAAGTTGTCGGTCTGACGGCGGCCTCCGGTACGGGCGAGGATTTCAAAGATGTCTCGAGGGTTGTCGTAGTCGGTGACGGAGGCCATATCGAGGCGGAGCTGTTGCTGCTTAAAGTCGTATCGGTCGGGGCGGATCAGCCGATTGGCCAGAAAAGGGAAGAGTTGGTTCGACGTATAGGTCTTGGAAAAATCGGGGAATTGGGGGACGCCGCTAAAATTGGCTTCCGCTTGAGCACGGGCGGCCTGTGCGGAGAGGTATTCAAAGGTGAAAGAGCCGTCGTGGAAACCGAAGCGGCCCACGGGGTACCACCGTCGGGTGTCGGGATCTTGCCAGGCCAGATGAATGTGAGGCTCAGTCATGATGATCGCAACTCCTGAAGGTACTGCGAAGATTGGCGCATATAGGCCAGGGCAAAGTCCCATTGGCTGGAATCGATCCAGCCGCTGGGGAAGCGATGGAATAGAGCTTCTAGGCTGTGGAGGTCGATGGCAAGGGCGGCGTCGATCCATCGACGTCTGGAGGCGCTCAGGCCCAGGGCGTCGAGGGATTCGAGGAGCTTGTAGGGTGGGACGCGCTGAGAGGAGCCGGGCGGAGAGATTTTTGCGCGTCCTTTGTTCACATAAGCAAAGACCTGTTTGTTGGAGAGGTAATTGTGGCGTTTTTTAGGACGCAGTTCTCGGCCGAGGCAAGCGCCGTGGTCAAAGGATTTGACAAGCTTTAAAGAGTCGTCGGGTTGGAAGGCCACCCCCCAATTTTCATGGTGACGGTCGACATTGCCGATCAGGGCATCGAAGACGAGATAACCCACGAAGAAGTCAGTTGCTTCTCCGTTACCATCGGGTCCGGTGACGTCGTGGCGACGGAGGTAATCGATGACGGTGTCCAGACCAGGGTGGCCCTCGTCATCGAGAATGTAGTTGTCAAAGTCCATACCGGCCATGGCCTCGTTACCATGGATGAGCTCCTCACCGAGGGAGCGCTTATCGACGACGGTGCGCGAGAGAGTGCCTTGTTTGTGAGCGCCATCTTCGCGGTGAAAGGAGCCGAGGGCGATCTCGGCGATGGGGATGTCCATCTTGCGACCAATATGATAGGCCACCATTTCAGACCACCGCTCGCCGTCGAAGCGCATGGGGTATTTGAAAAGCCAGTGATCGCCGTCAAGGATCACCCAGAATTTGTCTTTACTTCCCATTTGTTCCGTCGATGTCATTTGGAGGTCATTGACGGTATGAACGGGGAAGAGGTCGTCGTTGGAGTCAGTCATGGTGGTGAAGGCAGGCTCTCGTGGCCGAATCATTGCGGAAGCGTTAACGTAGCGCGACCTGGGGAGGCTTAAAAGGGCCAAATCATGGTGTTTCACGTGAAAAGGGAATGAGCGATGAATGAGGAATCAACGGCGGCGGAGGTGCAGAGGTGGGTGGAGCGCTTGGATTTGGAGCCCCATCCGGAGGGGGGTTATTTTCGGGAGACCTGGCGCTCGGGGGTGGTGCTTCCAGGGGAGGTGCTGCCGGCCCATGGGGGAGATCGAAACGCCGGCACGTCGATTCTATACCTATTGCCGTCGGGGGAGCGTTCGGCGCGTCATCGGGTGGCCTCCGATGAGCTGTGGCTCTTTCAGGCCGGGGACCCGCTGGACCTGGCGATCGAGGACCCGGAGACCGGGGAAGAAAAGAAGATCCGCCTGGGGCTGGGAGAGGGGCAGAAGTTGCAGGCCCTGGTGCCCGCCGGGTGGTGGCAGAGTGCCGAGGGAGCGGCGGGGGAGGCGGGCTATACGCTGGTGGGGTGCGTGGTGGTGCCGGGCTTTGATTTTGCGGACTTCGAAATGGCCGATACCGGTGGCGAGGCCGAGTAGGGGCGCGGTGGGGGGGAGGGCCCACCGAGGGTTAGTCGGGGAGGGATAGGAAGATGCGGCGCACTCGGGGAGAGATATTGCAGAGGAGTTCGTAATTGATGGTGGGGCCAAGGTCGGCCCATTCGTCGATGGCGAGGTGGGCGCCCTGTTGGTGGCCGAAGAAGACGACCTCGTCGCCGACCTGGGCGTCGGTGTCGGTGATGTCGACCATGGTGGCGTCCATGCAGACGGAGCCGACGATGGGGCAGCGTTGGCCGGCGATGAGGACGTGGCCCTGGTTGGAGAGGAAGTAGGGGATGCCGTCGTTATAGCCGGCGGCGACGGTGGCCAGTCGGCGCGGGGAGGGGGCTTTCCAGCGGCGTCCGTAGCCCACGGTGTCGCCGGGGTCGACCCGGTGGGTGTGGAGGATGCGGCTGGTGAGGCGAAGGGCTGCGCGGGTGGTGTGGGCCTCGTCGGCGACGGCCTCCGAGGGGTGGAGGCCGTAAATGCCGAGTCCGATGCGGATCATGTCGTAGCGGGCCTGGGGAAAGCGCCAGGCGGTGGCGGTGTTGGCGACGTGGAGGAGGCCGGGGTCGATGCCGGCCTCGTTGAGGTCGGCGACGGCGCGGTCGAAGCGCTGGAGTTGGGCGGCGGTAAAGTCGTCTTCCCGGGGCATGTCGGCGGCGGCGAGGTGGGTCATGGTGCCGGCGATGGAGAGGCCCGGGGTGCGTTGGACGCGCCGGGCGAAGGGGAGGACGTCTTGGGGGCGGAGGCCGGCGCGGCGCATGCCGGTGTCGATGGCCAGGTGGATGGCGACGCTCCGGCCCTGGCGGCGGGCCTCGTCGGCCAGGGCCTGGAGGACGGCGTCGGTATAGACCAGGGGTTGGAGGCGGTATTTGACGAGTTTGTCGGCCTCTTCGGCGCGGGCGTTGGTGACGGCGATGGGGATATTGAGGTGGTGGCGCCGAAGGGGGATGGCCTCGTCGGGGAAGGCGACGGCCAGGGCGTCGACGCCCTGGGCGACGAGGGTCTGGGAGATGCGGGTGGCGTCGTTGCCGTAGCCAAAGCTCTTGACGACGGCCATGACGGCGACGTCGTCCAGATGGCGTTTGAGGGCGTGGAAGTTGTGGGCGATGGCGTCGAGGTCGACGTAGAGGCGGGTGGCGGCGACGCTCTCCAGCAGGCGGGTGGCGGCGCGGTCGAGGCCGAGGTCGCGGCTGGCCTTGAGGAGGAGGACGTCGCCGGGGTGGAGGTGGTCGTCCAGCAGTGGGTGCAGTTGGTGGAGATCGTCGACGGAGGCGATGGCGTCGGGGTCCATGCCGGCCTCTTCGGCGCCGGCGCCGATGTGGCGGGCCAGGTGGCCGACGCAAAAGAGGGCGTCGATGCCCAGGTGGGCGACGTGGGCGCCGATCTGGCGGTGGGCTGCGGGGGCCCGCTTGCCGAGGTCCAGCATATCGCCCAGGACGGCGACGCGGCGGTGGTCGCCGGCGTAGCGATCGAGGACGGTGAGGGCGGCGCGGACGCTTGCGGGGTCGGCATTATAGGCGTCGTTGATGAGGGTGATGCCCGTGCCGGTGGTGTGGATCTCGAGGCGCATGGAGCGCAGGCGGTAGGTCTTTAGGCCCTGTTGAATGGCCCGGTCGTCGAAGCCCAGCGATAGGGCGAGGGCGGCGGCCTGAGCGGCGTTTTGAACGTTGTGATCGCCGGGGAGGTGTAGGTCGATGGCCAGCGGCGGGCCCTGGGGTCGGTGAAGCTCGAAGGTCTGGGTGTTGGGGTCGTCGCAGTGGCCACGGCCGCGGTGGCGTTGGACGCCCAGGTAGTCGCCGTCGTGGGGGAAGTCGTCGCCGGGGTGGGGACCGACCCACAGGGGATGTTTCACGTGAAACTGGGGCGGTTGGAGCTGCTCGACGTCCGTGGGGAGGACGACGGGGCCGTCGGTATGGGCGAAGAGCTGGCGCTTTTCGCGGGCCGTGATGGTCAGGGAGGGAAGGCCGGCGGCGTGGGCCAGTCCGATATTGGTGAGGATGCCGTGGGTGGGCTCGATCATGGTTTGGAGGCGCGCCATCTCGCCGACCTGGCTGATGCCGGCCTCGATGACGGCCAGGTCGTGTTCCTGGCGAAGGCCCAGGAGGGAGAGGGCGACGCCGACCTGGGAGTTGAAGCTTCCCGGGCTTCGGTGGACGGTCATCGCCTGGCTGGCGATGGCAGCGAGCATGTCCTTGACGATGGTCTTGCCGTTGGAGCCAGTGATGGCGACGACGGGGATGTCAAAGGAGTGGCGCCAGTGGGCGGCCATGGCCTGGAGGGCCTGGAGGGTGTCGTCGACGACGAGGAGGGCGCGGCCATCGTCAAGCCAGGGGTTCCATTGAGGAGCCCGGCGATCGACGATGGCGGCGGCGGCGCCGCGCTGGAAGGCCTGGTCGACGAAGTCATGGCCGTCAAAGTGGGGGCCCTGGAGGGCGACAAAGAGCGCGTCCTGATCGACGGGCTGGCGGGTGTCGACGCAGATGGCGTCCAGGGAGGGTGCGTGAGCGCCTTGGTCGGCGCCGGCGATGAGGTCGGCGTCGATCCACCGGGCGATCTGGTCGAGGCGCCAGGTCACGGATCAGCTCCAGAGGCGGTGGAGGGGATGGACGGGGGCGACGCCGTCGCCGATGGGCGGGGCCTGCTCAATGGCGGCGGAGATAAATTCCCGGGCGGCGCCCAGGGCGTCGGTCAGCGATAGGTCGTTGGCCAGGCCGGCGCAGATGGCGGCCGAGAAGGTGCAGCCCGAGCCGTGGAGCCGCTGGGAGTGGACGCGATCGGCGCCGAATTCCACGAAGCCCGTGCCGTCGTAGAAGATGTCGCGGACGATGCGATCGAAGTGGCCGCCCTTGACGATGACGCTTCGGGGGCCGCGGTCGTAGATGCGTCGGGCGGCCTCTTTCATCTGAGCCGGTGTCTCCACGCGGTCCATGCCC
>CAZMJS010000031.1:0-37557 GCA_964566695.1 uncultured Bradymonadales bacterium | reverse complement strand
CCTGCGTCGATGGCGATCACGCCGTGCCAGGATTGAACGACGGTGGATCGCTGGCCGGAAAGGACCCCCGGCTGGCCTCGTCGACCCGCTCCGTATCCGATTCCTCCTCGTGCTCCTCGTCGAACTTCTCAGTGATGGCCGACACCGGCGTTTCTTCCAGACGCTGATAGAGCTCGGCCAACCGCTTGACCACCATTTCGTGGTCCCGATGCACGGTCGCCAAGATCTCACTGAGATCATCGCTGGCCTCCCGCCGGGTATTGCCTCCTCGGGCCGTGGCCAGGCGCCATAGCCCCTCCTCCAGGAGCTCCTCGCGCTCCCGTAGCTCCTCTTCGATCCCCGTCAACAAACTCCTGATCTGGCGTTGCCGCGACTTCCACCGACCCGCTGCTCGGATCCAATCGGCGAGTTCATCACCATGGGTTTCCTGTGTCATTCTGGCCTCCACGTCTCCAGTACCGATGCCTCCTGGGGTCACTCTCTACCTGAGCGTCGCCAGCCTCTGGACCCATCGTAGAACCTGACATCGCTCAATTTACTCACGGCCTCGAATTATCAAGCGACTTCCCCTTTTTGTCGCCCTGCGGCGAAAAATAACTGATCATCAACAAGGCCACGCCCATCCCCACAAAAATCGCCACCCGCCACAGCGTGTCGGCCTGACTCAGATCAAAGAGCACTAACTTCAACACCACCAATATCACCGTCGACATCCCCAACCACCGCATGGTCGCCACATCCCTCATCACGCCCCACGCCAGCGTCACTACTGCCATCAGCCCCCACACCGCCGTCACCACATACGATGTCTCGCCGAACGAATACCCCACAGCCATGGTCACCACCAGATAGTGCACATGGGCCAGCACCAGGTAGAACTTTCGGCCGCTCCGGCCCAAACCGACCGACGAGGCGTAGAGACCGCCGACCGCCACCGCCATGGACACCACATCTCCCCACGGCATGCCCAACGCCTCACTGGCACCAAAGATGTCATTCATTGGGTCTGCCACATCCCCGGTGGCCCCCGGTTCCACCCCGCTCCCCCACTGCCCCGCCTGCACCACCCCCTGCCACAGATAGAGCACCACCACCGCCGCGCCGGCATGACCCATCCGTCGCAACCACCGGCATTGCAGCCACTTCGCCGCCTGGTGAACCAGCGCCACCTCCACCGCCAACGCCGCCATCAGGCTCAATCCATCGAATATATCCACCAGCGCCATGGCCACTAACCCGACCACGACCAACCGGTGCACCCCCACCAGAGCTGAGTCCCCATCCAACCGCCCGGACAACCAACGAGCCAACCCCGCAAATCCCACTGCCAACGCCGCATAGAGTGGCCACCACCCCAACGCTTCCGGCAACCACGCCCACCGCAGCGCCCCCAGCAGCGCCGGCGGCGTCAGAAGGGCCACCATCCCTACCACCCGCTCATCCACCGGCTCCACATCCAGTAGCCACCGCCGAAGCACCGGGATCAGCCCCACCGCTGCCCACACCACCGCCAGGCTCCCTATCCACACTGCGAAGGCCCCCGTCGATACCTCATGTTCCACCGCGATCACCGCCCCCAACCACCCCAGAGCCCAACCGCCCACCGCCGTCAAACCCAGCAGGTGCCGCCATCCACGAAGCACGTAGATCGCCATCATTCCCGTCACCAGCAACCCATTATAGATGCTCAGGCCCGCCAGGTTTCCCGACGACGTCGACAGAAGCAGCGGCGTGGCAAAGCCTCCCAGCGCCCCCACCACCGACAGGGTCACCGCGTTCCACCGGTGCGCCATGCCAAACGCCCCCATCGTCACCACCGACATCGCCCCAAATGCCACCGAATGCGGCACCAACTCATAGAGCTGATAGGCCGCGTACAGACTGATATAAAAGGCCGCCAGACTGCCTCCCAGACAGATTCTCGACAGCCCACGCTTTCGCTCACGAAGCCACCACCCCAGCCACCCAAGCACCCCTCCCAACCCCAGTCCCAGGCCCACCCTCACGGGGTCAATCAGTAGACCCATCTCCTCCGACAGGCGATACAAAAAGACCAGGCCCACCAGCAATAACCCCATGCCCATCCGGTTGAGCCATGTCTCCATGGCCGCTCCCGGCGATCGCCTCTGCTTGTCCTTGCCCTTCTTTTGTGGCCTGGCGGCTTTTTTCTCGGGGGGCGCACCCTTGTTCATTTCGGCGCGCTCGTCGCCGGTCGCTCCCTTCGGCATCTTCGCTTTCTTGCCCTGATCTGACCATCTGGGGCGCCGTCGGCTCTCCGTGGTCTCCGGCGAGTCCTTATCATCTCCCAATAGATGAGCTTCGATTCGAGCGAGGCTCGCCTCCACGCGCTCCAGTCGGGCCTCGACGCTCTCTTGTCCTCTCTTATCGTCGTCGCTCATGGCCCTCTTTCCTCGGCCCTCTAATCAGGCACTCGTCTCCGCTGTGCGCCGCGTCAACACGATGGGCTCCCCTCGGGTGATGATCATCGTATGTTCGAACTGCGCCACCAGCCCTTTATTTTCCGTCATCAGCGTCCACCCGTCATCCAATTCCTCCACCTTCTTGGCCCCCATGGCCAAAAAGGGCTCCAGGGTCAAGACTTGCCCTTCGCGAAAGCGCCGCTTCTCGGTGCGGTCGTAAAAATGAGGGATAAATTTCGGCGGTTGGTGCAATTTCTTGCCGATGCCATGGCCCCCGAGGTTCCTGATCACCGTATAACCTCGCTGATCGGCCAATCCCTGGACCACCCGACCCACCATCTTGATGGGCCGGCCGTGGCGAGCCATGCTCATCGCCTTTTCCAACGCCTCGCGGGTCGCATCCAGCAAATCTTGCTTCTCGTCGCCGATCTCGCCCACGCCAAAAGACGCACCGCTGTCGGCAAAAAATCCATCGCACTCCGCCGACACATCGATATTGACCAGGTCCCCTTCCTCGATCACCAGATCGCCGGGGATCCCATGGGCCGCTCGCTCATTGACGCTGATGCACGTCGCCCCCGGAAAATCATATTCCAGTATCGGCGCCGACTGGGCCCCCTCCTCCTCCAGCACCGCTCGCCCGATATCATCGAGCTCCGCCGTCGTCATCCCCGGCTCCATCTGGCGCTCCATCTCCTCGATGGTCATGGCCACAATGGCGCCGATGCGTCTCAACTTCTTTACGTCCTCTTTCGTCAATCCCATGATTTCTTCGCTCGTTACTTTATCAGTGTTCAACGTCCTCTGCGTGCCTTCCTTATCCCATAACGCCCCCACGCTGTCATTACCACCGCTACACACCATGCCAGCCGTGTTTATCCTCAACGCCAAGCGATATTTGTCTACCATTGAGCCCCCGAGCCCTCCATGCCATCCCCTCAAACCGCCCCTGCCCGACGCTTCGTCACTCCCCGCGTGGTCCTCTCTAAATGTCTTGAAATCGAGGCCTGTCGCCACGACGGTCACATTATTCGCAATTCCTTTGTGGCCCGATTTATGGACTTCGTGGAGATTATCCCCATCTGCCCCGAGGTCGAAATCGGACTCGGCACCCCGCGAGACACCATTCGCCTGGTCGACGACGAGGGCCAGACCCGACTGGTTCAACCGGCCACCGAGCGCGATCTCACCGATGATATGACCCGCTTCTCTCGCGCCTTCCTCGACGGCCTTCACGGCGTCGACGGATTCGTCCTAAAAAGTGGATCGCCCAGTTGCGGTACCAAGGGCGTCAAGGTCTATAAACGCCCCGAGCGCTCTCCCTCGCTCCGGACCGAAGCCGGCCTCTTCGCCCGCCACGTCCTGGCGGATTTCCCCAACCTCGCCGTAGAAGATGAAGGGCGCCTTCGCAATTTCTATATCCGCCACCATTTTCTTACGCGCTTGTTCACCCTCGCCGAACTCCGCGAACTCGGCGAGGACCCCACCATGGCCGCCCTCATCGACTTTCAGCGGCGCCACAAGCACCTCCTCCTCCTATACGACGAACCCGGCCTCCGTGAGTTGGGACGCATCGTCGCCAACGAGGCCAGGCTCCCCCCAACGGAGGTCTACCAACGCTACCGCGAGCGCTTCCTTGACGCCCTCGCCAAAGAGCCGGCCCGAAAAGCCCACACCAACGTCCTCCACCACCTCTATGGTCATTTCAAAGACCACCTCACCGACGCCGAACGCCATGAGTTCCTTCAAATGGTCGACGAGGTTCGCGACCACCACCTGACGCTCAACGCCCCCCTCTCCATCATCCGCTCCTGGTGTGCGCGCTTCGACTACGATTACCTCGTCGACCAATCCTATCTCTTGCCCTACCCCCGGGGTCTCTTTTTGATGCGCGACTCCGGAAAGGGCTTCGACTTTTGAGCCTCAGTCTTCCTCCAGCTTCTCCTGGAGCAATTCGCGAACCTTCACGGCGTCCGCCGCGCCCTGGGTGGCCTGCATGACCTGACCGATAAAAAAGCCGATCATGCGCTTTTTGCCACCCCGGTACTTCTCCACCTCTTCCGGGTTGTCGGCCATTGCCTGGTCGATGATCGGGATCAACGCCTCGACGTCGCCCACCTTCTCCAGCCCCTGCTCCTCAACAATGCTCTCCGGATCGCCACCGCCATCCAGCATCTCCTCCAACACTTCTCGGCTGACCTGAGTATTGATGCGGTCGTTGTCCACCATCTCGATAAGCGTCCCCACATCTTCCGGGGCCACCCCCAGGTCTTGAACCGTGCCGTCCTCTTCCACTCTCGCCAACACTTCATTGATCACCCAGGGGGCCACGCTCGATGCCTCATCATAGGACTGGAGCACGGCCTCGAAAAACTCCCAGGTCTCCCGATCGCCGGTCAATAGATCGGCCTCCCCCTTCTTTAAGCCCATCTCCTCCTGATACCGATCAAAGGCCTCTGCCAACTCGGCGTCCGCCTCTCGGGCCTGCGTTCGCTCCTCGGAGATGGGATCGCTTGGGCCCGCCTCCTGTTGCGCCTTGAGCGCCTTTTGTCGCTGCGCCTCTTTTTCCCGACGTCGACGCTCCTCCTCGGCCTTTTGCTTGGCTTTCTGCTTCTTCGCCCAGGAGTCGCTAAGAGACACGATACGATTAAATACTAGTTTTTCTTCCGCTGCCTCAAAGGGATCGCGCCAAAAATAACCCTGGCGCTCAAATTGGTATCGAACCCCTATCTTGTCGTCGGCCACGCTGGGCTCCACCAGGCTCTCTTTAAGGACCTCCAGGGAATCGGGGTTGATAAAGTCCACATAGTCCTCGTCTCCCTGACCGGTGGGATCGTCCACCTCGAAGAGCCGCTCGTATAGACGCACTTCACAGGGCAGTGCCTCAGCGGCGCTGACCCAGTGCAGCGTCCCCTTGACCTCTCTTCCATCCGGCGAGGAGCCACCGCGGGTTTGCGGATCGTAGCTGCAGCGAAGCTCTTGGATCGATCCATCGTCGTCGCGGATCACCTCGTCACAGGTGATATAATAGCCGTAGCGAAGCCGCACCTCCTGACCCGGGGCCAGCCGGTACCAGTCCTTGGGAGGCTCTTCCTTAAAGTCTTCCCGCTCGATGTAGAGTTCTCGGCTAAATGGGACTTTTCGGCTGCCCTCCAGGGGCACATCGTGTGGATAATAGGGCGCATCCAGCCATTCGACCTCCTCCTCATCGTAATTGGTGATCACCACCTTCAGAGGCTCCAGCACGCCCATGACCCGCGGGGCCTTCATATTGAGATCGTCGCGGATCGTATGGTCCAACTGCGCATAATCGACGCGATTATCATTCTTACTGATCCCCATGCGCATGCAGAAGGTGCGCACCGCCGATGGTGGCACGCCCCGTCGTCGAAGTCCCGCCAGCGTCGGCAGACGGGGATCGTTCCACCCATCGACCAGCCCCTCGTCCACCAACCTCAGCAGCTTTCGCTTGCTCGTGATGGTGTGACTCAGGTTTCGCCGAGCAAACTCGTATTGCCGCGGCCTCGACGCCAATAACGCCTTGGGCGCCCGCTCGATCACCCAATCATAGATCGCCCGATTATTTTCGAACTCCAACGTGCACAGCGAGTGCGTCACCCCCTCAAAGGCATCCTCCAAACAATGCGCAAAATCGTACATCGGATAGATGCACCACGCGTCGCCCGTATTGTGATGCGTGGCGTGCCGAATCCGATACAGCAGGGGATCGCGCATCAACATATTGTCGGCCCCCATATCGATCTTGGCTCGCAGCACGTGCTCCCCATCCTCAAATTCACCGGCGCGCATCGCCTTAAATAAATCCAGGTTCTCCTCCACGCTCCGACCGCGATAAGGACTCTCTTTCCCAGCCTCGGTCACCGTCCCCCGGTACTCTCGCATCGTCTCCATATCCAGGCTGTCCACATAGGCCTGGCCCTGCTTGATCAGATGCAACGCCACGGCGTACATCTCCTCAAAATAATCGGAGGCGAAATAGAGATGCTCCCCCCAATCGTAGCCCAACCAACGCACGTCCTCTTGGATGGACTGGACGTACTCCTGCTCCTCGGTCAGCGGGTTGGTATCGTCGAAGCGCAGATGACAGCGTCCCCCATACTTTTTGGCCGTCTCGAAATTGAGCACGATGGACGTGGCATGGCCCAGATGGAGATACCCGTTGGGCTCTGGTGGAAACCGAGTCACCACCGACTCGTGTTTACCTGAGGCCAGATCCTCATCGATGATATCGTGGATAAAATTCTTGGGAAACGTACTCGTCTTATCGCTCTCGGCCATGGTCTCTTCAGTCTCAGGAGTCATCGTTGCAGGGGCCCGTTACACAGCCCTAGCGTCTATCACACCGCCCCCGGTGGATGAAGGCTGGCCCCGTCATCTGGCTGGCCGATATCACCCCTCCGTGGTACTATTCTCATAGTCCCATGGTTTTTGGTCCCGGAGGCATTGATGGAGCTGCCCTCGCCCTTTCAACGAGTTGATCGCGCTGCCCTTGCCATACAATCACTCACCGCCTGCTTCGCCGGCTTCCTTCTGGGACTTCCCCTGGCGACCACCGCCCATCTCCTCGGCGCCTCCCCCCTCGGCGCCTCCGCCATCTTTTTCCTGATCCTCCTCACCACCACCACGCTGGCCCGGGCCGCCTCGCCGGCCCCACGCTTTCCCAACCCCCTGGTGGTCAGCATCACCTTCTTGACTACCCTTTGGCTCTACTCTCGCGGGCTCGACTTCTTCTTTATCCAGCCTCAAATTGGCCCCTTTAGCGACCTTTTCTTTCACCCCGTCGCCATGCTCGGCAACGCCGTATTCGGCTCCGCTCTTTTTGCCGGCTTCGGTGCCTGCCTGGGGTTCACCTACCTCAGCGCCCGCCTTTCCATTCACCGTCGATGAACAACGGGCCTGCTCACTCCTCCAGACCGATAGGGGTTATATCCCGCGCCGTGGGCGCTGACGCGACTGCTGCGTCTATCCCCGAACACCGCCCTCCCAACCACTGCCCCTCGACTTGCATCGTGGCGCCAGAATCGACAGAATAGTGGGCCCTATATCGATTGCCCCTCTAAGGAATGCCTTGATGATCCTCCCTTCCCGATTACTCCCCTTCATCTTGGCCATTTCCCTGGTCGCAATCGCCGCCTGTGCCGATTCCACTGACGACGGGCTGGATGCCGACGCCATTTTCTCCCTGCCCACCGCCGACGACCCCGATGAGACCCTTCAGCAGGCCATCGTCGACCTCATCGATGACACCGCCGACGGCGCCGAACTTCGCGGCGCCTTTTTCTCCTTTAGCCGGGTGGAGACGGCCCAGGCCTTGGTCAATGCCCACCAGCGCGGCGTCGACGTGCGCCTGGTCGTCGGCAATAACAACCGTTTTGCCAGCGGATCCTATAACGACGCCGTTGAACTACTCCTCGATGAACTGAATGACCGCGTCCACGTCTGCTCCGAACAAGGCTCCAACGGCGCTTGCATCGGCACCAATATCCAGCACAACAAATTCTTGACCATGTCCCAACTCGGCGATGGCACCTCCGACGTCGTCGCTCAATCCTCCGGCAACATCACCAACGCTCAGCCCCGAGACTTCGACAACCTCCTCGTCCTCCGCGGCGATACGGGCATCTACAATGCCTACCGACAATATTGGGACCATCTCAACGACGAGCAGCAGTCCTTCGACACCCCGGTCAGCGGCGATGACCAGACTCGGGCCTTCTTCTTTCCCGTCGAGCGAGACGACGGTGATCCTGTCCGCGATCTCGTCGACCACGTCGACTGCAGCGACGGCGGCCATATCTACGTGGCCATGGCCTTCTTCACCAATTCTCGATGGAGCCTCGCCGGACGCCTCCGCGACCGTCACCAGGAGGGATGCCAGTTAAGCCTCGTCCTCGGCCGCGATGACTCCATCAACTCCCCGGGAGATGACATCAAGGACTACATCTATACCGACGACATCCAGGTGGCCCTCTTCGACGAGGGACAACGCCCCCAGGTGCACTCCAAATATATGATATTTGACGGCGTCACCTATCGCGGCCAATCGAACTCTCGCACCGTCATCACGGGCTCCCACAACTTCAGTCAGTCCGCCCTCTTCAGCAACGATGAGGCCATTCTGAAGCTTCACGACTCCGCTTTGACCGACGCCTATATCGCCAATTTTCAACACGTCTTCGACTTCGCCGACCAGGTCCACCCCTGACCTAGTCCACCACCCACACCGTGTGGCCCCCCACCTGTCCTCGCCTCATCGACGTCTCGTAGACCTCTGATACCAAAGCCTCGTCGAGCACCTCCTCGGGCTTTCCCTCGGCCCGCACCTGACCTTCTTTGAGCACCACCACCCGGTCGAAATAACGATGCACCAACCCCAGGTCGTGGAGCACGGCCAACGCCGCCGATCCCCCATCAACGTGGGCTCTCACCGCTCCCAGGGTGCTTTTCTGGTGGCGCATATCCAGGCTCGCTGTCGGCTCATCGAGCATCCAGATATCCCCCTCCGTGACCATGGCTCTGGCCATCAAGGCACGCTGCATCTCCCCGCCGCTCAGCGCGGCGATGGAGCGTGCCTCCAGCTCCTCCATCTCCATCTGCAAAAGCGCCCCCCGGGCTCGCTCCACGTCTTTGGTCGACGGCACCACCCGCCGCGACGCGGCGTAGCGACCCATGAGCACAAACTCCAGCACTGAAAAACTAAAGGACTGCGGTGCCGCCTGAGGCACCACGGCCATATGCCCTGCGATCTCCCTTCGAGACCACTCCGCGATCGGCCGTCCTTTGAGTTGCACCTCCCCCTGATCGCTATCCAACAACCCACACAGCACCTTGAGCAACGTCGTCTTCCCCGCCCCGTTGGGCCCCACGATCGCCACCGCCTCCGATGGCTCAAGCACCAGATCCACCTCATCTAAGACCCTCTTGCCCCCCAGCTCTTTGACCACGCCCGTTGCCCTTACCCACCTCATCTCACCACCCCGCATCGCGCTGGAGTGAGCGCCAAAGGAAGTACAAAAAGATCGGCGCCCCCACCAACGAGGTGATCACCCCCACGGGCAGCACCGTCCCTAGCGCCCCGAAGCTCGCCCGCGCCACCACATCGGCACCGCTTAGAAACGCCGCCCCACCAAAGGCGCAGGCCGGCAATAACACCCGGTGATCAGGCCCCACCACCAGCCGAATCGCGTGGGGCACCACCAACCCCACAAAACCGATGATCCCCGAAAAGGCCACCGCCACCGCCACCGCCAGGCTGGCCACCACCACGGTGATCAATCTCACCCGCTTGACCTCCACGCCCAGCGTCGCGGCGTCCTCCTCGCCCAACGCCAGCGCGTTGAGATCCACAGCCCGGGTGTAGATCACGGCTATGCACACCACCATCAGCGCCGTCACCGCCATCATCGTCCCCTTTCCCACCCCTTCCACCGCCAGGGCTCCCATCAAATAAAATAAGATCTCCTGCGCCTGACGAGCCGTCACCACGCTCTGGATGAACATGATCAGCGACGCCGCAAAGGCGTTGACGATCACCCCCGTCAATAACAGGACATAGGTCGACGTCCGCCCCGGCGGCGTCCATCGAGCCACGCCAAAGATCACCGCCACCGCCAACATGGCTCCAACGAATGCCCCGATCGGCGTTCCCACGGCCATCCCACCCACCCCGGCCGCCCCCAATACCAACACCAATGTTCCCCCGAGCGCCGCCCCGCCGGAAATGCCTAATATATAGGGATCGGCCAGCGGATTCCGCAGCACCGCCTGAAATACCGCTCCACCAACGGCCAGCGCCGCCCCCACCAACCCCGCAAAGACGACCCTCGGCAGCCTGGCTTGCTCAATAATGGCGCGCTCACCCGCACTCAACTCCCCTCCCATCCAGCGAATCACCAGATCCCAACCGCCCAGATCACTGCTTCCCAGCATCAGCCCCAACGCCGCCATCACCGCCCACAGGACCGCCGTCACCGCCGCCACCCCCAGGATCTTGGCCTTCGTCACCACACCGCCCATCACTTATCGCCCATCGCCTCGCCCACCAGCTTTAAGGCCTCTGGAAGACGCGGACCTGGCCGCATCATCAGCGGATCATCGATATGAAATACCCGCTCATTCGCCACGGCATCGATTCCACCATAGCGCTCCCAATAGCCCCGGGCATCACCTCCCATCTTCACGTCCAACACCACCTCCGGGTCGGCCGCCAACACAGCCTCCATATCCAATACTGGATAGGCGCTACTCTCCTCGCCCAGGGCATTGCTCATGGACAATAGCTCCAGAATTTCCTCCCCAAACGTTCCCGGACCGGCCGCCACCACCGGTTCTCGATCGTAGACCATAAGCGCCCGCAGACCCTCTGCCCCCAACGCCTCTCCCACCGCCTCACTCTGGGCCGCAAGTCCCTTTTCAAACTCCGCGATCACTTCATCGGCCCGCTCCTCGCCCCCGAGCCACTCGCCGACCTGTCGTATCCCCTCCTTGATACCATTGATATCGTCCATCGACACAAACCCATAGGCTACACCGGCGGACTCCAGCCCCTCCAGCATTCGGTGATCCGCCCCGTCGACCACCCCCAACACCAGGTCTGGCTCCTGGGCCAACATCGCTTCGTAATCCGGATCCAACATCCCCCCCACCGTTGCGATAAGCTCCACTTCCCGGGGCCAATCGCAATACCTCGTCACCCCCACCACCTCCTCGCCATAGCCCAACTCAAAGAGCACCTCCGTGATATTGGGCGCCATGGAGACAATTCGCTCTACCTCCTCTGGCCACTCCTCACTTCGATAAGGCCCATCCTTACCGAGCATCTCACCCAATTCATCGACCTCTTCCCCCTCCACGGCCCCATCTTGCGCCGCTTCCTCTTCTCCATCCCGATCACACCCCGCCAATACCGTCACCAGTACCAACCCTACTGCCACCAGCCACCACTTACGCGTATCCATCGGACACCTCCGCTCTCGAGACCACCATACCGCTCCCGATCGATTACAACCCTTTGAAGCCCTGTTCAACCATCCCGGTTGGCAAACGCCCGCTGTGGCTCTAAACTGAGACTGTCCTCTTTTCGCTCACTCCCTCCAGGTATTCCCATGGCCAATGACGCCCCGTCAGCCAGCGAGATCGATGCTAAGCTCCAGCAACTGGACAAGCGCATCGAGACCCTCAAGCGGCGCTACGAGCGCTATTTCCTGGGCATCGATCAACAGCCACCTCGCAATATGCGAAAGCAGGTCTTCCGCGAGGTCATGGCGTTGGAGAATACCTATATCTCCAACACCGCCCAGCGCTTTCAACTTCGTACCCTGGTCCAAAAATTCAACACCAATAAGACTCGGTGGAACCGCATCCTTCGCCAGATC
Source organism: uncultured Bradymonadales bacterium (assembly GCA_964566695.1). Lineage (GTDB taxonomy): Bacteria > Myxococcota_A > Bradymonadia > Bradymonadales > Bradymonadaceae > SLJM01. The sequence goes on along the minus strand of CAZMJS010000031.1, from coordinate 25,742 downwards.
GAGCAGGGCACCTATATTCGCGACCGCAAGCGCGCTGAGCGACGCAAACAAAAGCGTCGTCGTCAACGAGAGGAACAACCCCAGGCCCAGAAAAACCAGCAAGGGGCCATTGAGCTAAATCCCGACGACGATTTCATCGAAGACATTCAGGACATCGACCTCGAAGAGGTATTCAGCTCTCCCAAAGAGCCCCAGCGCCCTTCTCACCCCAACGAACCACGGCGACCCGGCGAACCCCGTCGGCCCAACAAACCAGCCGCGGCCTCCACGTCTAACCCGGGAACCCCGTCGTCAAAGCCTCGCTCCTCGGCGGAAAAAGAGCGCATCAAAAAGCAGCGCCTCGCCGAAATCCAGCGAAAACTTGGCCTCTCCGCCAACCCCGATCAATCCGGCCAGCCATCCAACCCACAGCGTTCCGAACCCAAGCCCTCCAGACCCCAATCGCCCACGTCGAGTTCCACCTCCGTCCCCCACACCAAGGCCGACAAGCCCCTGACCAACCGGCAGAAAAAACTCCAGAAGCTTCAGCGAAACCTCAAACGCAAAGCCCCCGCCAAGAGCGCGTCCTCCCAGCGCAAGCCCCGCCGCTCGAAACCCAAATCGCGCCCTCGCCAGGACTCAGCGAGCCGCCGCGTGGTCCGTCGCTCCAACTCTTCCTCCAATGAGGACTGAGCCACCACCGCGCCTTCCGATCCTCACCTCACCAATTGGTGGACTCGATCACATCGCTCTGCGCCGCTTTCTTCCGCCGCTGCTTGCGAAATAACCGGTTCTCCAGCGTCTCCACCAGGGGCCGTATACTCTCCTCGTCATACGCCGAGATCGCCAACCCATCGTGGTTATCCGCGATGCCCCGCGCCTTGTCGGCGTCCATGAGATCCATCTTATTGAACACCAGTAGCTGTTCCTTATCGCCGAGATCGATCTCGCTCAGAATCCGATTGACCGCCTCGATCTTATCCTCGTATAGCGGATCGGACACATCCACCAGGTGCACCAGGATGTCCGCCTGATCCAATTCCTCCAACGTGGCCTTAAACGCCGCCACCAGATCCGGTGGCAAGTCGTGAATAAACCCCACCGTATCCGTGAAGATGACCTCCCGGTTCTCCGGAAATCGAAGCCGCCTGGTCGTCGGCTGCAACGTGGCGAAGAGCTGGTTTTCGCTTCGCACCTCCGACTTCGTCAATTGATTGAGCAACGTCGACTTTCCGGCATTCGTATACCCCACGATGCTCACTGTCGGCAGTTGATTTTTGACCCGCCGCTTGCGTCGAATCGCTCGCTGCTGGCTCAACTTCTCGATATCCTCTTCCAGCGAGCGAATCCGATCGCGCGCCCGCCGGCGATTGATCTCCAGTTTGGTCTCCCCCGGACCTCTCCCGCCAATCCCACCGGCCAATCGGCTCATCCCCGTATTCTTCTGGTGCAATCGCGGCAGATTATATTTTAGCTGCGCCAGCTCCACCTGGATCTTACCGTCCCTGGATTTGGCATGCTGTGCGAAGATATCGAGAATGAGCTGCGTCCGATCGATCACCCGTAGGTCCGTCTCGTCGGTGATGCTCCGCATCTGCCTGGGCTCCAGATCGCGACCAAAGACAATCAGCTCCACGTCCAGTTGCAGTGCCTTGAGGGTCAACTCCTCGAGTTTCCCCTTGCCCATGGCGTATTTTGGGTGCGGTCGCGTGCGCCGCTGGACCATCGTGTCCACCACGTCCACCCCGGCCGTGTCGCACAATTCCAGCATTTCTTCGATCTCTACCTCTTCATCGCGCCCGGCCAACGTCGATACATAGGCCAGCATCGCCGGTTCTCGACCGGTCGTGATGAGCTCGTCGGCCTTGCGCTGAAACTCGCTCTCCAGCTCGTTGATGAAATACGTAAAGCTGAGATCAATTTCCGCCGGGTTCGGTGCCTTCTCGACCTCCCATATTTTATCCTCGGGATTGTCGGGGATGAGATAGGCATAGGCCACCTGGCCCGGGTAGCCCTCGGCATCGATGCCAATCGATATCACCATATCCAACTGCAGCTTCGATAGGTCCGTCAGATCCTCGCTCGTCATCTCCACCTGACGGCCGTCTCCCTTGAGGTAGGTCCGGATCAGGCGAATGCCACGAAAGCGGCTCTTGCCTCCGCGCTGACGACCAATATCCGGCAGGTATACCCGCTTGTCATCGCCCACCATGACGTGCAGGATTTTCCCCTGCCGATCGGCCAGGACCGCCACGATCCGGTTGAGCTGATGAGATATATCCGTCAGATGCCGAGCGAATTCCTGATTGACCGCATCGAACCCATCGAGGTGACGCTTGTAGAGCTTCTGCAATTTGCGACGCTCTCGTGATTTCAGCCCGCTCAGATCACCGTGTATCTCTCGTGCGATAAGTGACTCTCCTTATGTCATCCTATGGCCTAACTCCATTTGACACTGCTCTGTAGAGAGCAACGTCCACCATCCGCCCCAACATTCCCTCAGTGCCCTCAATCGCAGCCCAATCCATCTATCTGCCCCTCGACAGCCCCCGGGTTCGACGGACCGGTGTCCAAGTATTGCTGGAAGTGGCTGCACGCCCTGGACGTATTTTCCAGACGACTATGGGCCAGTCCCAGAATGCGATGACAATCCGTATGACCGGCGTCCAGCGCTTCCTGGCAGATATCGACCGCCCGCTGCGGATCCCCCCCGGTCACGGCCCGCGCCGCCTCCGTATACCGCTCCTGAGCCTCCTCCGCGCTGAGCCCGGGCGACGGGCTGGGCGTCGGCTGCGGCGCTGGCTCCGAGGCCTCAGCACTCGCCTGAGCCTCTGCTTCCTCTTCGGCGGCGATGCGTTCCAGCTCTTCTTCCCGCTCCCCGATCGCATCGGCCAGCGCCATCGCTGGCTCGTGGTCCACCAGGAGCAGCTCGTCGACGTAGCCACGGGCCTCTTCCAATTCATCCTCTTCGTAGGCCCTCTCACCCAGGGCGTATAACGCCTCCAGGATGGCCTCTCTCAACCCCTCACTCTCCGCCAGATCATAAAATAGCGAGTGCGATGGAATCGACGTCAAGGCATCGAACGCCGCCATCACCTCACCGTCCTCCAGATAATCCGCCGCGTCTTCGTAATTGCCCTTGTGGGATTGCTCCACCCTCGCCTGGGAGATCAAATCATCGATATCATCGCGCTGGTCGGGACTGGGATCCAACTGCTCTCTGACGAGCCTTAAACTCCCAATGGGCTCTCTCAACTGCCCGGCCTCGATCTCACTTCGCGCCTGGGCGATCACCGCACCGATCTGATCGTCTTCATCGCCCTCCCCGGCATACTCCTCGACCAACTCTTCGGCCAACTGCTCATCGTCTTGCGCCGCCACTTCCGTGTCTTGGCCCTGGTCATCGACGACCTCTTCCCCGTCGCCCTGCACCACGAAGAACACCCCTGCCAGCGCCACCACCACCGCCCCCGCCACGGCCGCTATCAGTCCCAATTTCACCACATCTGGTCCCCCTGCCTGGTCACCGCCTATCTCGGAGGCCGCCACCTCTTTGGGCTGGGGAGTAAATACATAATTTTCTCCCGGCTCCACGAACCGGAATTTGACGTGGCCCAACTCCACCACATCGCCCCGTTTTAGCAGGGTCGCGCGATAACTCTCACCGCTTACCTTGACCCCATTCTTGCTATTGAGGTCTACGATTTTGTAGGTCGTATTATCCTCGCGCACGATTTTGGCGTGCTTACTGGAGATGGATCGATGGTCGATGATGATATCACAATCATCGCCGCGACCGATCACCACCTCCGGTTGATTGAGCGGAAACTCCTCGCCCGCAAAGTTGCTTGAGATCACCACCAACTTTGCCGCCAGCGACTGGATGACCTGAGTCTGCTCGCGCTTGGAGTCGCCAAAATCGTCGTCTCCGGCACCTGTCGGCTTCTCCGGCGGGCTCTTCTTTCCAGCCCCCTTGGGCTTGTCGGCCTTCTTCTGCTCCGCTTTTAGGGTCAGCCGATAGTCGCCGATCTCGATGACGTCTCCCGGCGCCATCGGCGCCCGACCGTCGATCTTCTTTCCATTGCGCTTGATGCCGTAACGCGCTTTGACATCTTCGATATAGACGTCTTCGTCGTCCCGCACGATCTTGGCGTGGCGCCGAGATACGTTGCGATCCGTGAGCCGAATCGTATTCCCCTCTTTTCGCCCAATGGTGATCTCATCCCGGATGAGCGATACAGCGGTCTTGCCGCCCTCATCATCCTCGATCAGGAGTTTGTACATGCACGCATCCTTCCGGCAATAATTGGCCTTCGCCTTGCCCGGACTCGGCGCCGGGACTGCCCGCTGCCACATCGCTTTTCTTCAACTCTCTGGCCGCCTCGTCGACGGCCTCTTTGCCTCTTCCTTCGGCCGGCATCAATCGACGTATGTCCGCGAGGTTTCTGCCGTCGTCTAGGGGCCGCGAAGGACTGTCGAAAAGCGCCTGAATTCCATAGTTATCACAGCCCCCGGATTTGTTCAATTTGTCCCCTCTCCCCCCCGCCCCCCTCGAGGATCATTCGGCTTCGCCCATCTCTGGCTCCCGTCGCCCTTCTCGCCACCCTTCGACGCTGTGATAGATCACTGGGATGATCACCAGGGAAATGGCCGCCGACACAAAGAGGCCACCGATCACCGCCCGGGCAAGCGGCGCCTGCGTATCTCCGCCCTCTCCAATCCCCAGCGCCACCGGCGTCAGCGCCAGGATGGTCGTCACCGTGGTCATCAGAATGGGCCGAAGCCTGCGCCGTGTGCTGATCTTGACCGCCTCCGTGACCAACATGCCCCGCTCTCGCCGCATCAAATTAATATAATCCACCAGTACGATCGCATTGTTGACCACGATCCCCGTCAGCATGATGCAACCCATGAAGGACTGGATATTAAACGTCGTCCCCGTCAGCAGGAGCATCAAGATGACGCCGATGGCCGCCACCGGGATCGATAACATGATGTAGAGCGGCTGAATAAAGCTCTCAAACTGACTGGCCATCACCATATAGACCAGGGCGATGGCCAACAAAATACCCATAAGCAATGCGGAAAACGTCTCCTCCTGTTCCTCCGCTTCACCCTGCACAAGAACACTGAACCCATCGGGCACGTCCATTTCTTGAAGCTCAGCCCGCAAATCAGAAGCGATATGGCCCAGGTTGCGGTCGCCGCTCAGGAACGCTCGCACATTGACCACCCGTCCTTGATTTTCCCGTTCGATGGTCAGCGGCCCCTCCGCCTCCTCCACCGTCGCCACATCTCCCACGGTGGCCGACCCGCCGCCGGGCAACATGATCGGCATATCCAATAATTGATCGATCCCCTCTCGCTCCAGTCGCGGAAGACGCACCACCACGTCGAATTCATCGCCATCCGTGCGCAACACCGTCGCCTGGCGTCCCTGAATATAGGTCTGGATCTGTCGGCCCACCACCGACGGCTCAATCCCCATGGACCCCAGTTTTTCCCGATCTGGCCTCACCTGGAGCTCCGACCCGCCGGAATCTCGGCTGATATTAGCCCCCATCACCCCATCGACGGACTCCATGATCTCGGCGGCCTCCTCCGCCAACTCATCGGCCGTCTCGATATCGAAGCCCCGTACCTGGACCTCCAGACGCTCTCCCCCTCCCTGAAGCACCCTCAAGATCCACAGGCCACCACCGGCCCGCACCCTCACGTCTCCGCCGGCGACCAGCCCCTGAACTTCATCATTGAGGTCTCGCGCCACCTCATCACTGCTTCGATCTCGCTCATCAGGCGACACCAATTGCAAGGTGATGCGCGCCGACTCTCCCCCGGCCCGCGACCAACCTCCGGGCGTTCCCACGATGGTCTGCATCAACTCCAGCTCCGGCACGGCATCGGGGATGACCTGCTCAATCTTCTGTACGGCCATCTCCGTGCGCTCGATCTTGGTCCCCTCCGGCATATCCAGATTGACCCGAACCTCGCTCTGGTCATCCTCTGGCAACAATTCGGTACCCAACTGGGGCACCAGGCTCACTGCGCCGATCAACAGCACCACCGCCACGCCCAATACGGTCCAGGGATGAACCAGACACCAGTCCGACAGGTTGCCATAGACCCGTTCCACGGCGTCCAGGAAATTAGAGATCACCCCTTTGGCCTCCCCATTGGATATCTTATCGGCATCCAAAAACCGCGATGACAGCATCGGGATCAGCGTCAATGCCACCGCCAACGAGCACACCAGCGCAAAGCTGACCACAAACGCCATCTGCCCAAAGAAGATCGCTGCAAACCCCGTTAAAAAGATCACCGGCACAAAGACCACCAGCGTCGTGATCGTCGACGCGATGATCGCCGTCCCCACCTCTCGCGAGCCCTCCACGGCCGCAAAGATCGAGTCTTCTCCCTCCTCTAACTTCCGGTAGATATTCTCCAAAATCACGATCGCATTATCCACCAACAACCCCACCCCAAGGGCCACCCCTCCGAAGCTGATGAGGTTTAGCGTGATCCCGAAATAATACATCAGGGTGAAGATGCCGATGATCGATATCGGTATCGCCACCCCCACGATCACCGTGGAGCGAACGCTCTGTAAAAAGAATAGGAGCACCAAGATCGCCAGGATCGCCCCGGCCAATACCGCCCCCTGCACATTGGCGATCGAATCCTCGATATACTCCGACGTATCCGTCACGACCGATAACTGGGCGCGCCCCTCGTAGTCCCGGTTGATTCGCTCGATCTCGTCACGCACCGCCGCCGCGACCTCTACCGTATTGGTTCCCGACTGATTGGTCACCGACAGGCGAATGCCTGGCTCTCCATTGAGGCGCACGATATTGCTCGGGTCCTCGAAGGTATCCAACACCTGGGCCACGTCTCGCAGATAGATCGGCACCGCCCCGCGATGCTCGCTCTCTCTCACACCCACCACGATGCTCTGCAGATCCGCCACGTCGCCTGACTCGCCGAGGACGCGCACCAATAGCGCTTCATCGAATTGGTCGATCTGCCCTGCCGGGATATTGCGATTCTCACGGCTCAACGCGTCGCTGACCTCCGTGGGCGACAACCCATAGGCTCGAAGGCGCTCCGTATCCATGATCACCTGGAACTCACGGGCCAATCCGCCACGCACGTCCACCGACGCCACCCCTTCCACTCGCTCCAGGCGTGGCTCCAACTGACGCTCCGACAATTGCCTTAACTGGGACTCCGAAAGCTGCCCCGATAGCGACAACTGCATGATCGGAAAACTATTGATATCAAAGCGAAATACCACCGGATCATCGGCCTCATCGGGCAACTGACCCTTGACCCGATCGATGGTGGAACGCACATCGTTCATCGCCGTGTCCAGGCTCGTCCCCCAATTAAAGCGCAGTGACACCCGACTTCGACCCTCGGTCGAAAAGCTCTCGATCCGATCGATCCCCTCCACCGTCCCCACCGCCTCTTCGATGGGACGGGTGATCAGCGTTTCGATCTCCTCTGGCCCTGCCCCATCATAATTGGTGGTCACCGAGATCGATGGAAATTCGATATCGGGGAGCAGATCGATTTGAAGCCGAGAGAAGCTAACCACCCCCAGGAGCATGACCCCCACAAATATCATGGTCGTCATCACCGGACGACCAACTGCTAACTTGGGTAAATTCATCGCCTGCTCCCGGCCTTCACTCGTTCGTTGCTCTTCGCATAGGACGTCGCTTTCACTGGGGCTTCCCTACTCATTGGGGAGGAGCGCTCAACTCATCGCTGATCTCGGATTCTTCGTCGCTGCGTATATCCCGTACCTTGCTCCCCTCCTCCAGCGTCTCATGCCCCCGCAAGACAATCCGGTCGCCTTCCTCCAGGCCCTCGCCGATGGCACTGGCCTTCCGGCCCCCCAACTCGACGGCGATTTCCACCTTCTCGGCTTTCTCATCGACCACCCGCCACACAAAGGGGGTTCCGTCCAGGTCATGCTGGATAACCTGATTGCTCACCACCAGCGCCTCGTCCAGCCGACCGTGCTCCATGCTCAGCCGGGCGTACATCCCGGGCCGCAACGTCCACCCCTCTTCTTCGGCCACCGCCACATCGACGCGTAGGCTTCGCGTCGCCGAGTCCATCATCGGCGCCACCCGGTGGATTCGCCCCTGAAGGGCCGCGCTATTTAGCGCTCCCACCCGGATTTGTACCGGCGTCTCCGGATGCACCATCGCTGCCTTTCGCTCCGGCACCTGCACCGCCACATAGAGCATCCCATCGTCGATCACACTAAACATGGCCTGCCCCGGTTGGACGTGGGTACCCCTCTCCACATAGCGGTCGCCCACCACCCCTTCGAAGGGCGCCCGAATTTCCGTATTGCTCAGATCTTCGCGGGCGGCGTCCAACCGAGCCTGCGCTTGCTCGATCTGCGCCTTCGCCACCTCCACTTGCTGCTCGGCGTTGGCGATGGAATTCTCCAACTCCTCGATCTCCCGCTCCGAGACCATGTCGCGATCCCTCAGCGGTCGCTTTCGGTTCAGATCGCTCTCCAGGTTTCCGAGGGTCACCTCCGCCTCCACTCGGCTGGCCCTCGACACCGCCACATTGGCCTCCAACTCCCTCACCGACTGACGGAGGCTTCGATCATCTACCCGCGCCAGAAGTTGGCCTTCCTCCACCGAATCGCCGATATTGGCGTGCATCTCCACGACCCGTCCGGCCACGTCCGACGACACCTCCGTCATCTCCTCGGAGCGCACCTCTCCGGCGTAATTGCCATCGACGACGAATTCCTCCACCTGGGGCTGCGTCGTCTCTACGGTCACCACCACCCCATCGCCGCCTCCCGGCCCGCCACCGCCTCGCGGTGGGCCACCACCCTCGTCTTCATCGCTTCCACAGGCCCCCAGCACCAGTAGGAGGGCTGCCACCACCGCCAATCGTCGACTCATCCTCGCCGTCCTTTCACCGTTCATCATTCGATTCATGTCTCATCGCCCTCGGACTTGAGGTAGCGATAGCGCACCTCTGCCAATTGAACCTGTAATTGCCGCTGATTTAAACCCAATTCCGAATCCAAAAGCTCCTGGGAGGCATCCCGCACCTCCAGACTGGACACCAAGCCCGACTCAAATTGGGCCACGGTCTGCTCATAATTCTCCCGCGCCACCTCCACCTGCTCATGCCCCACCTCCACCGACGCCTTGGCCGATCGCCACTCGCGCAGCGCTTCCACTAACTCCGCGTTGGCTTGACGCAGGTCACGCTCCAACTCCAACTCCTGCTCGCGCACCTCCGCCTGCGCCGCGTCCGCTCGGGCGTAGCGCGCCCCGCCGTCGTAGAGATCCCACGTCGCCGATAGGGTCACCGACCAATTAAAGCGATCCGGATTAAAGGCCGTCGTCCGTCCCCAGTTGGTATTTAAACTCAAATCCACCCTCGGTGCCAACGACCACCAGGCTCCTCGTCGACCCAGTTCCGACGCCTCTATCCCCGAGCGCATCGCTTCAAAATCCGATCGGTCCGGGCTCACTCCGTCTGCATCCTCTGGAAACACCAGGTCCTCCACATCCAGCTCCGCATCGGCCCTCAGTGATCCATCGGCCTCCTCCGCCATCAGGACCGCCAGCCCGTCGGCCGCATTGCCCAGCGTTGTTTCAGCCTCCAATAGAGCCTGTTCCGCCTCCAAGACATCGACCCGCGCCCGTCCAACGTCCACACTCACCGCCATGCCCGACTCTTTGAGGGCCTCGGCCTGCTCCAAATATTGCTCTCGCCACTCCACAGCCGACTCCGCGATCTCCACCTCGCGCTGCGCCGATGCCAGCGTATAGAACGCTACCTCCGCATCCAGCATCAATAGGTGGCGCTCCCACTGTGCCCGCTCTCGCGTCATGTCTGCACTGGCTCCCGCTTGCCAATAGTCAAAATACGCCGGCCCATCGAAGACGGTGACCCTGACCCCTCCGTTGATCGACCAATCCAAGTTGCGCGTAAATACCTGGCCTCCGGACTCCGCCTCAAAGGACTGCCGGTCCACGCTGGCCGACAGGCTGGCCTGAGGAAGTAGCGCCGCCAGCGCCTGGCGGCGCATCGCCTGGCTCTGACGGATCTGCATCTCCGTGATCTCGCGCGTCTCGTGGCGCTCCGGAACCACCTCTTGGACCTCCTGCAGCGTCACTTCCCGCTCTCCGGCTTGTACCACCACTGGGATCAACGCCATCGCCACCGCCAGGCCCAGAGCACCAACTCCTTTCGTTCCGACTTCCATTTCATCCTTCATCTTGCATCGGTAGCTTCTCATTGCCGTTATTCGGTAAGAGAAGCACCACAGGCGATTCTTCCACCTCTTTATTTCTGCGTATCACCCGTAACGCGCCTATCCCATCGCGACAAGACTCCTTGTTCGCCTACCAATGACGCGCTACCGTCCTTTCACCCGATGTCCATTATAGCCCTTAGCTCTCAGCCCTCCGCGATGCCATTCTTCCGTCCACTGACCTTCTCGATCGTCTGCATGGCCCTCACCTTGGTATCGACCCACGCGGTGGCCGCCGGATTTTTTCTCCCCACCCGCGGCGTCGACACCACCGCCCGCGGGGGCGCCAGCATCGCCCCTCACCAGGCCGATCCCGACGCCCTGTGGCATAACCCGGCCGGTCTGACCCAACTCGATGACCGCCATCTCCTGCTGGACCTGGGAGTGGTCCACCTCTCGGCGACGCATCAGCGGGCCCCCAGAGAGATGGACGACGGATCAACCCGCACCTACGACCCCGTCGATAACGACGCCCCTCCTCAGGGTATCCCTCAACTCCTCGTCGGCGGCCCCACCTCCCATCCGGATATCCACTGGGGCGCCGGCTTTTATACCCCCTGGGCCGCCGGCAGCCGCTATCCCGTCGATGGCCCTCAGCGCTACGTCGTCGTCGACAACACCGGCTCCGCCCTGGGCTACCTCCACGGCGCCGTTGCCTGGCAGGTCTCGGACTCCCTATCCTTTGGTGCCGGGCTTCAAAACTTCATGGGCCAATTCCAGATCGTCTCCGTCGGTTCGGGCTACGCCGGACCCTTCGGCGACCCCGAGGACGAGGATCTCGACATCCTCGCCGAAGCCACCATCTCCAGCTACTTCAACCCCACGGCGAACCTCGGCGTCTCCTATCGGGCCGCCGATTCCCTCCAACTCGGCGCCTCCCTCCAACTACCGCACCTCTTTCGCGATAGCAGCGCCACCCTCGACACCCGACTGCCCGACCATCCCGCCTATGACAACGCCGAGACCTCCGGCGATGAGGTCTCCATCTCTATCCCCTTTCCCTTCTACTTGCGCGGCGGCTTGCGCTACTTCAACGACCGCTTCGACCTGGAAGCAGCCCTCGTCTACCAACATTGGTCCATCCTCGACGAGGTGACCCTGACCCCCGACGACATCGAGATCAGCGGTGTCCCCGGCGTCGGCTCCATTCCCGTGGAGCCTTTTATCGTCCCCCAGGAGATGCGTAATACCCTCTCCGCCCACCTGGGCGGCCAACTCCAAGCCACCTCCTCGCTATCCCTGAGCGCGGGCTACGTCTTGGAACGCGGCGCCGTCCCCGACCAGCGCTTTAGCGTCTTCGCCCTCGACCCCACCAAACAGCAATTGACCGTCGGCGCCGCCTTCGACTTCGACGGCCTTATCCTCTCCACCATGGCCGGCGCCATCTTCATGCCCGACCGCGAGATCACGGACTCCGAAGTCCGCCAGATCAACCCCTCGGACCCCGACGACGAGCAAAGCCTCGTCGTCGCCAATGGGACCTACGAGCAGACCATCCTCCTCGGCGGATTATCCCTCCAGTATCTATTCTAAATGCTCCGCCTCCAATCCCTCCATAACCCGTCCGACCAATAGCACCGCTTCCGCCCCCTGGTCATAGACCACCACATAAAATGGTCTATCAAAGCGAATGCCCTGTCCCCGAGAGCGCGCTTCTTCCACATGTTCTGCGCTCTGACGGCCACCGCGAGATCCCACCTCCAGGGCTGCGTGATGACCCACCACGCCCAGCCGGCGTGGCGCCGGACTCCCAATCCCCGACAAATCCACCTCGTCGCCCGTCATCTCCGGTGCCATCTCCCCCAGCGCTGACCTCAGGTCCCAGCGATGGCTCACCTCGAATGTCGGTAACCCCACCTCTCCCTCCTCCAGCCTCGACAACCCGTCGACGACCTCCAAAAACCGCGCACTGTCCAGGCCCTCCTCCCACTCCTCAAAGGACGCCGACGAGGACCTCGGCTTCATGGCTATCAATGATGTATTGGTCCCCTGATACCCAAAGGCCACTGCCTGCGTCTGTGCATCTCGATAAAATCGATAGCTCTCGCGGCCCTCCATCATCGGCCGCACCTGCGCATCATCGGCGCTCTCCATGGGACCGCCACCAGAGGCCTCCTCTTCAAAGGCATATTGCCACATCCCGCCAACTTTGACGGCCTGCGTCAACGCCACCGATCCCTCCTCCCACTCCCCCACCAACTCGATGCTGCGATCGCCCATCACCCGTTGAATCCAATCATCGATCGCCGTCTCTCCATCCACCCCGTGGATCCCTCGCCCACTATATCGCATTAGCAGGTCCAGATAGGCCTGCGACGGCTCCAGCCTTGAATCGACCCACACGTCGTTTCGATGGTCCAGGCGCAGCCCGGACCCGCTTTGCCCCTCCAGGTGCACCCCCTGCTGATTGAGGACGGCCATCACCATCTCCAACTCTTCTTCCTCAACACCCCACATCTCGGCTATCGACTGGCGAGTATCCCCCTCCACCGCCGGGATCAACTGTCCCACTCCCATCAAGAACGCCTGGGGCGAGATCGCGAAATCGCCCTCTGTCTCGTCGCGCACAGCCTCCACGAGTTCAAAGCTCAGTCGTTGGCTTCCGCTTCGCACCCGGTCGCGCCCCTCCTCTTCCAAACGCTCCAACCCCTGTCGGTCGGCTTCGCCCCGCATCAGTTGCCCGGGGCTCTGCTCTATACCGCACCCTCCACACCCCCCGAGCAAGGCCCCACCCACGGCAATGGTCACCGCCGCTACCCACGTCATTGGACTCTGCCTTGCGTCATTCATATGCGCTCCATCAAATCCTGCGTCACTTCAATATGCCGCTGGTTCCCCCGTTGCCGCCGCACCTTCAACGCCCTCGACAAGGCCCGGCGAGCAGCCTCTGGCTCTCTACTGGCTGCCAAACACCGGCCCCTGGCCTCCCACACCTGGTCGGCGTACACCTCCAAGGCCTCGTCCATCGACGCTTCTAACTCCTCGATCCGCTCCAACGCCTCCTTTAGCCGTCCACGCCCCAGATCGATCTCCACAAGCTGCAGCCCGCAGACGAATCGCGCTCGCTTGCGCTCATAGGACGCCCAGATGGCCATGGCCTCCTGGACTGCCGCTTCGGCCTCCTCGAACCGACCGATCAACCGAAGATATCGCCCAAGGCGCTGCCACTGCCGCCCCACCCGCGTCACCTTCAATTCGCTCGCCTCCTCGTCGGCCTCCCTTTGCAGAACCTCCAATTCTCGCCGCGAAGCCGCCAGCTTAGCCTCCAACTTCGCCGGCTCCGCCACCGTCTCAGCAAATCCCTGACCATAGACGATCTGCAACCGCATCTTTCGTTTCTCCTCTGGTTTGACCTAACCTATATCCAGCCAACGGCCGAGCCCTGCGCGATGGGCCCGCCACCTTAACCCACAGCCGTGACCTTGAGATGACTGGCCCATGACCGACGACCGTCGTCAAACTATCACCGTCGACTCCCTGAGCAAGCGCTACGGCGACGTTCTAGCCGTCGACGACCTCAGTTTTTCCATCTATGCCGGAGAGATCGTCGGCTTCCTGGGGCCCAACGGCGCCGGCAAGACGACGACCATGAAGATCCTCACCGGCGCCCTCGCCGCCACCTCGGGCTCCGCCACCGTCGCTGGCTTCGACGTCCAGGACCAACGTCAGGAGGTTCGCCAACACATCGGCTACCTCCCGGAGGACGTCCCCCTCTACGATCCCATGCTCCTCATCGACTACCTCTCCTTCATCGCCGACCTGCGCCATATCGACGCTGACGAGAAGGAACAACGCATCCACCACATCGCCCACCAGACCGGCCTCCTCCCCATGCTCGGCCGCAGCATCGACGAGCTCTCCAAGGGCTACCGCCAGCGCGTCGGCCTCGCCCAGGCCATCCTCCACGACCCACCGGTCATCATTCTCGACGAGCCCACCACCGGCCTGGATCCCAACCAGATCATCGACATCCGGGACGTCATCACCACCTTCGGTGAGGAGCAGACCGTCATCCTCTCCACCCATATCCTCCAGGAAGTCAGCGCCGTCTGCGATCGCATTCTCATCATCGATGCCGGCCGCCTCGTCGCCGACGGCACCCTCCAGGAACTGGCCGACCAACACCCCGACGACCAGCCCTCGCTGGAGGATATCTTTCGCTTCTTTACCACCGAGGATCGCCATGGCTGACGCCCTCACCATCGCCCGCCGCGAGCTCAGCGCCTATTTCAATTCCCCCGTGGCCTACGCCGTGGTCGTTCTCTTTCTCGTCATTACAGGCGCCCTTTTCTGGCAGACCTATTTCGACGAGGTCAGCCTCCTGTCGATGCGCGACTACTTCGACCAGGCCCCTCTAATGCTGGCCTTCTTCGCCCCCGCCCTGACCATGGGACTCGTCGCCACCGAGGAGCGAAGCGGCACCCTTCAGTGGTTGATGACCATGCCCCTTCGGACTCGAGACATCGTCCTGGGCAAATTCCTGGCCGCCATGGCGCTTTTCGCCATCGTCTTCGCCATGACCCTCCCCTATCCCTACACCTTATCGCTGCTGGGTGACCTCGATTGGGGCGCCGTGGCCACGGGATACCTCGGCCTGATGTGCTTGACCTCCGCCTACGCCGCCATCGGGCTTATGGCCTCTAGCTTTACCCGCGACCAGGTCGTGGCCATCCTCCTGGCCTTCTCCATCTGCTTCTTCTTATACCTCATCGACCTTCTCGTCGCTCAACCCTCGGGCGCCTGGACCCGAGCCGTCGAATACGCCTCGTCCAACTATCACTTCCAGAACCTGGCCCGCGGCGTCATCGACCTCCAGAGCATCGTTTATTACCTATCATTGACCGTCGGCGCCCTCGTCATCACCACCCTTCGCATCGACGCCCGCCGCTGGACATAATCCACAGAGCTCACCATGACCGACGCCCCTTCAAAGCTTCTCCAGCGCCACCGTGCCTCGCTGCGCCTTCTCGGCCTCTCCCTACTCGTCGTCGCCGCCGTGATCGCCGTCAACTGGGCCGCCAGCCACTCCTACCTACGCCTCGACCTGACGGCCCACCAGATCTACACCCTAAGCCCCGTCAGCAAAGACATCGCCGCTGATCTCGACGAACCGGTCCATGTCCAGGCCTTCATCACCCCCGATCTGCCCCCTCCTTACCATCGCCTCCAATCCCAGATCGATGAGTTACTCCAGGAGTTTGAGGCCCATAGCCAGGGGCAGATCACCTACGAGATCATCTCTCACGACGACGAGGACCACCTCGCTGAACTCGCCGAGGCTCAGGGACTAACCCCCATCACCATCGGCCAACAGACAGACACCCGGGCCAGCTACCAATCCATCTTCGCCGGACTCACCTTCCAGCAGGGCGATCGCACCCAGACCATCAACGAACTCCGCGTCTCCGGCGATCCCCAGCTCGACAGCTTCGAATACGACGTCACCCGCTCCCTCCTGGGCCTGACCTTCCCCACGCCCCGACAGGTCGCCCTCATCTCCGGCGCCGGCGGACCGGCCGACATCCCCCAATTCGCTGACTCTCTCCGGCCCATCATCGAGGATCGCTACGGCCAACTCCTGGAGCTCGACACCATCGATCTCAGTGATCCCAACATCATGGTCACCGACCTGGTGGACTACGAGGCCCTCATCGCCATCAACCTCAGCAGCGACCTCGGCACCCCGGCCATCAACGCCCTCTCAGACTACGTCGATCGCGGCGGCAATATTGGCTGGTTTCAGAGCGGCGCCGTCGTCGACCCCATCGAGATCCTGCGCTGGCAACAGGCCCAACGCCAGGGCGATCCCGACGCCTCCCCCTCCCCTCCGGCGCGTCGAACCGTGGACACCGACTTCCACAGTTTTATCGCCAACTTTGGCATCTTTCCCGGCGACGACGCCATCATCCACCGCGATCAAGCCATCGCCTACGGCGCCGTCCCCACCCAACAGGGCATGGTCCAGGTAGCCCACCCCGGTCTCTTCCCCATCTCCAATATCGACCGCGAACTCCCCTTTACCCGCCACTTCTCCCACCTCTTCATCCCCCTCCCGGCCACCGTGGGAGTGCTCCCCGACAACGTCCCCCAAGGCTTTCATCTTCACGAACTCCTGCGCACCGACGACGGCGCCACCCGCTTTGAGCCCCCTCCCGGCCGCGCCCTCTACGACGACCTCATCCTTCCCATCCAGGGCGAGGAACAGGGCGACTTCCCCATCGGCGCCGCCCTAAAAAGCCCCGAATCCCGCATTCTCGTCATCGGCAGCGGCGACTTCATGCAACCCTATCCCGAGGTCGGCTACCAGGGCGAACTCACCTCCATGGGCCTCGACTTCTTCGTCGCCTCCCTGGAATGGCTGGCCCAGGAGCGCGAACTGGCCACCATCCGCAGCCGACAGATGCCGGCCCTCGTCACCGACATCCCCCCGGCCGCTCAGAACTCCATCAAAATCATCAACATCATCCTCGTCCCCGCCTTTTTCCTGGCCCTCGGCCTGCTCATGTTCGTCCGCCGACTCCGCCGTCGACGCCAGCTCAACGAACAGTTTTCGCCCCCCCAAAATACCACCAATGATCGCACCCAGGGTGCGACATCGACCAACGATGACAACGAATCCGACGATGGAAACCCATGACCCCCCCGCGATCTGACCTCCATATTATCGCCGGCACCGACACCGAGATCGGCAAGACCACGGTGACCTCCAGCCTCCTTCGCGCCCTCGCCGACGCGGACGTCGACGCCCGGGGCATCAAGCCCGTAGAATCGGGCGTCGCCGAGCAGCCGTCACCGAACCACGAAGACGGTCGGCGCCTCGCCCGAGCCGCCCGGCAACCGGCCCCTGTCGAGGCCTTCCAGCGCCTCCAGGCCCCCCTGGCTCCGCCGGTGGCCGCCGCCCAGGAGGGCGTTGACCTTCGGCCTCAGCGATGGCTGGAGCAAATCCAAACCATCGCCGATCAGGCTCAACGCACCTTCGTCGAGGGCGCCGGCGGCCTCCTCTCGCCGCTGGCCGACGATCTGGACACCCGCCAATTAGCCCTGAGCCTCCAGGCGCCGGTGATCCTCGTGGCCAAAAACGCCCTGGGCACCCTCAACCACACTCGCTTGACCCTGGAGGCTGTGGACCACGCCGGCCTGACCACCACCTGCGTCATCTTCAGCGCCCCTCAACACCCCGACGCCTCCACCTCCTCCAACGCCGACGTCCTCCGCGCGCTCTACCCGAACCTTCCCGTCATTGAGTTTCCCCGCGTCGCCAGCGTCGACGAGGGAGCAGAGGCTCTTGCGACGTCGACCCTACTCGACCTCCTCATCCCTTGATCAGTCCCCCTTCACCCGGCTCCCATGGCCCACCCCACCGATTGGACATCCTGGCTTCAACGCCGCATCGACGCCCGCAAAGAGCGCGATCGCCTTCGCTCCCTCGATCCCGTTGTTCCGACGGACGCCGTCCATATCCAACGCGGCGACCCACCTCAGTCGCGTATCCTCTTTAGCTCCAACGACTATCTGGGCCTCTCCAATCACCCCCGCATCATCCAGCGCGTGGAAGACGCCCTTCGAACCTACGGCATGGGCCCCCGCGGCTCACCTCTTATCTGTGGCTACACCCACCTCCACCAGCGGCTCGAACAATCGATCGCCACCTGGAAGGGTACCGACGCCGCCCTCCTCTGCCCCACCGGATTTGCCGCCAACCTGGCCGTCATGGCCGCCCTGGCCGACGAGCACACCACCATCTTCTCCGACGCCCTCAACCACGCCTCCATCATCGACGGCTGCACCCTAGCCAAACGCCGCGGCGCGTCCCTCACCATTTACTCCCATGCCGACGCCGACCATCTCCACCGCCTGCTCCGAGACCTCCCGCATGGCCGCCGGGCTCTCGTCGTCACCGACTCCGTCTTCAGCATGGACGGCGATCTAGCCCCCCTGCCTCAAATCGCCGAGGTCTGCCAACACCACGGCGCTCTCCTGGTCATCGATGGGGCCCACGGCTCCTTCGTCCATGGCCCCCGCGGCGCCGGCCTCGCCGCCGCCTGGGACCTCACCGACGCCGTCGATCTGCACGTCGGCACCCTCAGCAAAGGTGCCGGTGCTCTCGGCGGCTTTATCGCCACCTCCCACGAGATAAAATCGCTACTCCTCAACCTCGGCCGCTCCTATATTTACTCCACGGCCCCTCCCATCCCCGTCGTCGCCGCCGCCCAGGCCGCCATCGCCCTCATCAGCGACGACGATGGCCCTCGAACACGCCTGTGGTCCCACATCGATCGCCTCCAGCATACCCTCGAGACCTCTCTCCACAGTCCCATCGTCCCTCTGATCCTCGGCCCGGAGGACAAGGCCCTGACCGCTGCCGACCTGCTGGCCAAACGGGGCCTGGACGTCACCGCCATTCGCCCCCCCACGGTCCCCGAGGGCACCTCCCGCCTTCGCATCACCCTCTCGGCCGCCCACACCGACGATGATATCAGCCGCCTGATCGATGCCGTGGAAATGTTGGACCACTACCTGGGCGTTACCCTCCCAGAAGCTGCATCGGCCCCTCCGCCACGCCATCTTTAACGCCCAGGTCAAGCTACCATGTCTGATGATTCTTCCCGTGACGACAAGCCCCAGTCCCGTACCCGGCGCTTCGCCAAACTCGCCGGCATGACCGCCTCCGTCGCCAAAAACTACACCAAAAATCGCGTCTCCTCCCTCTTTCGATCCGACGACGACAACGACGACGCCCGCCAACGCATCAACGAACAAAACGGCCAGCTCATCGCTGAAACACTCGGCGAACTCAAGGGCGCCGTCATGAAGGTCGGCCAGATGGCCTCCGCCGCTTCGGATTTCCTCCCCGACGAGATGGCCAAACCCCTGGAGAAGCTTCAAAAAGATGCACCGCCCATGAGCTTTGACGCCGTCTCCGATCAGATACAACGAGAGCTCGGCGCCCCCCCGGAAATCCTATTCGATGACTTTGACGAAGAACCCTTCGCCTCTGCCTCCATCGGCCAGGTCCACCGCGCCGTGACCGATGAGGGCGACGAGGCTATCGTCAAGATTCAATACCCCGGCGTCGATGAGGCCTGTGATTCCGATCTTCGCCACCTCAAATTGGCCTTCAAGCTAAGCGGTATCGCCCGCCACCACCGCACCGCCCTGGACGCCCTCTTCGACGAGATCCAGGAGCGCCTCCACGAAGAGCTCGACTACTGCAACGAAGCCGACAACGTCCGACGCTTCCGAGAGATGCACCGCGACCAACCGGACATCATCGTCCCCCGGGTCGTTGGCCCCCGAAGCGCACGCCGCGTCCTCACCCTCACCTACGAGCCCGGCGATTCCCTCGAGGTCGCCGCCCAATACCCCTCGGAGACCCGCGACCATATCGGCACCCTCATCTATCACCTCACCCTCTCCCAGCTTTTCCAGCACCGCACCCTCCACGCCGATCCTCACCCCGGTAATTTCGCCTTTCGCCCCGATGGCAAGGTCGTCCTCTACGACTATGGCTGCGTGAAACAGATCGACCCTGACGTGGCCACCCAATACGCCAACCTCATCGCCGCCGGCCTCAACGAGGACTACCAAACCGTGGAGGACAACCTCATTGCCCTCGGCGTTCGAACCCCCAATACCGGACCTGAAGTGCCCTTTGACTACTACGCCAAATGGCGCCAGATCGGTGTCGAACCCTGCATCGAAGACGAACTCTTCGATTTCGCCACGTCCACCATCCATGACGACGCCCGCGACCAGGTACGGGCCTCCTTTAAGTACTTCAATTCATTCCGCCCACCGGCAAAGATTCTCTATATCAATCGCACCGTCGGCGGCGTCTACGATCTCCTACGCATCCTCCAACCTCGCGTGGCCTGGCGCCAGCTCGTCCCCCAATATGTCTACCCGGCCTCCGATCTAGAGCCAGACCTTCCCTTCTTTCCCTGACATCTAAACCTTCAACCTGAGGCACTCCAACTCTCCCATTGACTTTCCACACCTCCCACATTACCCATCTTTAGGTGTGCCTAATAAAAAGATTCACCTAAACGACCCGGTATATATGCCAGCCCATAACAATCCATCCTTAGCGATCCTCCTCGTCGCTCTTCTGCTACCCATCCATGTATCCGCCCACCCTGAATCTGACGCCGATACCGACCGCGACCCATCTGTGGCGACCGATGGCGACGAATACGCTGCCAGCGATGGCGATGAACACGCCACCGACGAGCCATCGGAGCACCGCGTATCCACCACCGCCAGCCTTCGAAGCCGCACCGAAAGCGACCTCGTCACCCCCGTCACCACCCTCGATGGACCGGCCCTAGACCGCCGCCGATCCGGTGGCTCCGTCGGTGAGGTGCTCAGTGGCCTCCCCGGCATCAGCAATGCCGACTTCGGCCCTGGCGTCGGCCGCCCCACCATCCGAGGACTCCAGGGCCCCCGCGTCCAAATCCTGGAAGACGGCATGCGCACCTCCGACGTCTCCAAAGAGGGCGTCGACCACATCGTCGCCGGCGATACCCTGGGTGCCCAGTCCATGGAGCTCATCCGCGGACCGGCCTCCCTCCTTTATGGCTCAGGGGCCACCGGCGGCGTCGTCAACACCGTCACCGGCCGCTTCGCTCCCATCATTGGCACCGATCCCAATGGTTCCCTATACGGCACTTATTCTCCCAACGGGCGCGACCGTCAGGCCCACGCCGAACTGGAGCTTCCCCTCCATGACACCCTGGCGTTGCGGCTTCAAACCCAGCAGCGCCGCAGTGAAGACTTCCGCATCTCCGGCCTCCAGGTGGCTTCCGGCGTCGATGACCACCGCGGTCTCCCCGACCAACTCATCAATAGCGACGTGCAGCTCGACAAGCATGCCATCACTGGCCTCTGGAGCGACGAACCGGGGTACATCGCCCTGGGCTATGAATTTTTCGACACCGAATACGGCATCCCCGAGGCCTTCGATCCCGTCGGCGGCCAGGAAGATGAATTTGAACGCATCTTCGCTGACCACCACCGCCTCGATCTCCGAAGCGAGTTCTTCCACCTGGTCCCGGGCATCGAAGCCCTTCGCCTCAACGCCGCCTTCACCCAATTCTCTCAAGAGGAAGACGAATTCGAATTTTCCCGCGACGATCGCCAACTCGAAGAAAGGGTCACGGAGGCCACCTTTGAAAAGGATGAAATCGATGCCCGCCTGGAGATGACCCACTTGCCCATTGGGCGTTTGACCGGCGTTTTTGGCCTCGACTTCAATCGCAACGAATTTGTGGCCGACGATCCCCGTGACGGTCGCGACTTCTTCATCCAACCCGTCACCACCCAGTCGGCCGGACTCTTCGCCGTTGAGCGCCTGCACCTCGCCAGCACTACCCTCGAGTTCGGCGCTCGCATAGATGTCGAGGAATCCCGCCCGGAAGCCGTCGAGGATCCCCAGACCACAGACCTCACCATCGACGGCGACACCGTCGCTGAATTCGACCCCGACCCTGGTCTGCAGCGCTTTTTGCCGTTTAGCACCTCCCTGGGCGCCCGCGTCGACCTGCGCGACGACCTCGAACTTCGCGCCTCCACCTCCCTCTCCCAACGAGCCCCTTCCTCGGAGCAGCTCTACGCCTTCGGTCGCCACGGCGCCGCCGGCACCTGGGAGGTTGGTAATGCCGACCTAGAGCTCGAAACCTACCTCAATAGCGAACTCTCCCTCATCGGTGACCTCGACGACCTCCGCTTCCAATTGACCGGCTTCTACAATCGCGTCGACGACTTCATCTACTTTGAGCGCCTCCCCGACGATGATGGCCAACCCACCATTGTCGATGGCACAGAGGTCGTATTCAACGCCCAGGAAGACGTTCACCTCTACGGACTGGAAGCCAACGCCGCCTACGATATCCACGCCGGCGACCTTCGCCTGACGCCCTCGTTATGGGCCGACGTCCTTCGAGCCCAGCTTCGAGACAGCTCGGACCCCGACCTCCCCGCCATGACCCCTCCGCGCGCCGGCGCCGACCTGGACGTCGCCTACCAGTCTGTCCACCTCCACCTGGCCTACCAGCGCGTCTTCTCCCAGGACCGCACCGGCCCCGCCGAAACAACCACCGACGGCTTCCATCTCCTTGGCGCCGATCTGGAGTGGACCCCCAGCCGCAGCGACGCCCAAGCCTCTCTCTTCCTTCGTGGGCGAAACCTCCTCAACGAAGCTGGCCGGCGCCACCAATCCTTCTTCAAAGACCGCGCCCCCATTCTCGGCCGACAACTCACCACCGGCGTCCGCTACCACTTCGGCGGCTGAGCCTGCGTGCGGCGCACCGCCCGACCAGGAGCCCAGTGCGCTGGGCTCCTGGCATGGAGCTCCCGTCGGCCAACCTCGGAGCCCCTGACAACCAACGCTATTTTTAGTAGTCTTAGGGTGTACTATCACTTTCGATTGCGTTGGCTTTTTTCACCGAGGCTATCATGGCTACTGCACCCGACCCCACGTCTTCATCTCCCGCTCCAGAGCCAACCCCTAACGCCTCGCCGCCTCCTCCCACCACCGTCGGAGACATCTTTCGCCAGACGGTGGCGCTCTATCCCAAGCTCTTGGTGGCCCTCATCTCCGTCACCTTGCCATTGGCCTTGATCAACGGCCTCAATGAACTATCGCCGATGGTCCTTGGCTTTGAGGACCACGCGGTCATCCAAATACTAATGATGCTCATCACCTTCATCGCCGGGGCTTATTTCTGGTGCGTGGCGGTGTATCAAATCGACCATGTCTATAAAGGCAGCGACGGCGAAACCACCCCCTGGGACCAGGGCACCCAGAAGTTCATCCCCTTTCTCATCACCTTCGTCATTATCACCATCCTGTCCACCGTCGGCATCTTCGCTTGTCTTATCCCCGGCCTGCTCGCCATGTTCTTTCTATTTCCCGCCCAATTCCTGGTGGTCCTCGACGACTACTCCCCCCTCGGCAGCCTGTCTCGCTCCATCGAACTCGTGCGCACCAACCTGGGCCACGCTCTCGGCTTCTTCCTGACGATATTCGCCGCCAGTATGGGGCTGGCCATGGTCCTCTTCATCCTGCTTTTCACCACCGGTGTCGCCACCAACTTCGACCCCGACGCCGCGCAACTCATGATGGCCTCCATCGCCTTTCCCCTCATCATCTTTAGCTATCCGGCGGCCATGGCCCTCTACTACCTCTTTTACCGAAGTCTACTGGCCCTCGATGCTCAACACGCCGAGCCCCCATCTAGCGCGACCGACGAACCACCGGCCCCTCAGTCCTGGTAACTCCCCTGCTACCACTTAATTCACCGGCTGATAGTTGCCTATGCCCTTACCTTCTCCCCCAATGGACGCGCCATCGACCCTGGAGGACGCGCCCGGGGCGGCCGTGGCCGCCCTCATGGACCACGGCCGGGACCTGATATGGCTCGTCTTCCCCTTTGCCTTCATCACCACCACCCTCACCTTCTTTGCCGATGATGTCTTAGACTCCCCCCAGTTGCTGGTAAGCGCTCCCACCTCCCCGGCCTCTCTGCTTTTCGTTGGCTTTCATATCGCCATCCTCGCCACCCACGCCTATTTCTGGTGCGCAGGCTTTCACACCCTCCATCCCCAGGAGGAAGACGGCCCCTCCGACCCCTTCGAAGCCGGTCTCGAGCGCTTCTTGCCCGTCATCGGCTACCTCTCGCTCCTGCTGCTCATGGCCAGTTGTGGGGCGATAATCCTGGCCTTCCTCCAATTATTAGGCATCACGGCCCTCCTCCCCTCCTTGCTCGTGAGCGCTGCCAATGCGGTCGCCGGCGTTATCGCCCTGGCGGTCTTCTTCCTCTTTGCCCCGGCCCTGGTTCCCATCAGCCTGGGCCACGCCTCGATACTCGATAGCATGGTCTTTAGCGCCGTCTCTGCTCTTCGCCAACCGGGCCTGGTCATTGGCATGGGACTCTTCGCGGTGCTCCCCTTCATCACCCTCGTCGCCCTCGCTACCCTGATCTCTTTGGCCTTCGATCTGCAGGCGCTAAACGACTTTTCTTACATCCTCTCCGGATTGCTTTTCGCCCTGTTATGGCCTCACTTTCTCGCGGTGCTATACCGGCTCTACACCGCCCAACTCCACCACCGACCCCAGCCCTGATATGCGACGACGTCTCGCCATCGCTGCCATGGTCCTCCTTGGGCTATCTTTATTCGCCATCAGCGCCTGTGGAAGCGATGATCGGACGGTCTTCACCAACGATTCCGACCCCTCCAATGAGGGCCAACCCGACAACCAGGGCCAACCCGACAACCAGGGCCAACCCGACAACCAGGGCCAACCCAATGATACCCCTGGCAACGGCGATGATTGCCCATCACCCACCACCTCTTGCCCCACCGCGGATGGCTCCCAGGATTGCGTCGACCTCCTCTCCGACCCCAACCACTGCGGTCAATGCCAGTCGGCCTGCGACGACGAACCGCACGCCACGGCGTCTTGCGTCGCCGGCTCCTGCCAGGTGGACTGCGATGACGGCTTCCACCGCTGCGATGATCGCTGTGTGGACACCGACACCGACGCCGACCACTGCGGTGGATGCAACCTGCCCTGCGACGACGACGAAGCCTGCGTCGACGGCTCCTGCCAACTCCAATGCGGCTCCGACCTCCAGGAATGCAACGAGCAATGCGTCGACGAGACCTTCTTCCAGGACAATGTCGACCACTGTGGCTCCTGCGGCGTCGCCTGCACCGACGCCCCTGACTTTGCCTCCCCCACTTGCACCGCTGGCTTCTGTGACTTTCAATGCGACGACGGACGCTCCGACTGCTTCGGCGCTTGCGTCGACACCGACTCCCACCCCCATCACTGCGGTGGATGCAACCTTCCCTGCGACGACGGCGAGGTATGCATCGATGGTCAATGCGGCTCCAGTTGCCCTGACAACACGGACCAATGCGGCGCCATCTGCGTCGATCTGGACGCCGACCTATTTCACTGTGGCGAATGCGATAACGCCTGCCCCCAACCCGCCAACTCCAACCCCCTTTGCTCCCTCGGCAACTGCACCTATATGTGCGACCCCGGCTTTGCCGACTGCCAGGACACCTGCGCCGATCTCTTTACCGACCCCGACCACTGCGGCGGCTGCGACGACGCCTGCACCGACGCCCCTCAACACGCCAGCCCGGCCTGCCAGGACGGCCAATGCACCTACGCCTGCGACGACGGATTTAAGCCCTGCGAACAGGGGTGCATCCCCGACGACCAGATCTGCGACCAATGCGATCCCGACTTCCCCTTTCTCTTTGGTGGCGGCGACGGCACCGACGACGAACCCTTTCTGATCTGCCACCTCGACCACCTGCTCACGTTGGGCACCAATCCGGCCTATCTAAGCGCCGCCTTCGCTCTCCAAGAGGACCTCGACCTCAGCGGCGCCCCCGACGGGTTCACCATCGGCGCCCCCTCCTACCCCTTCATCGGCTCCTT
>CAZMJS010000030.1:32541-37723 GCA_964566695.1 uncultured Bradymonadales bacterium | reverse complement strand
CCGACCATGCTCCCCGACCTCATCGGCGACCGATTTAAACCGCGCTCCATCCTCGGCGAAGGTGGCTTTGGCATTACCTATCAGGCCGACGATCTGGAGGGTGATGGCCCGGTGGCCATCAAGGTCCTGCGCATGGACCGGGTCGACGACTGGAAGGCCGTGGAGCTCTTCCAGCGCGAGGGGCGCACCCTCCAGGGGCTGGATCACGGGCGCATTCCAAACTACGTGGACTGTCACTTCGACCCCGAAAGCGCCCACGCCTATCTGGCTCAAGAGCTGGCGCCGGGTAAGAGCATTGGCCAGCGGCTCAGCGATGGCGAGCGCTTCGACGAGGACCGGGCGTTGGATATCGCCGAGCAAGTCCTGGAGGTGCTCCAATACCTGTCGGGTCTGAGCCCGCAGGTGATCCACCGCGATATCAAGCCAGATAACCTCCTTCTGGACGACGATGGCTCCATTTATCTCGTGGACTTTGGGGCCGTGCGCGAGGTGGCCCGCCAGGCCGGCGACGGCTCCACGGTGGCCGGCACCTTTGGCTATATGGCCCCGGAGCAGCTCCGGGGCCACGCCGCGCCGGCCTCCGACATCTATGGCCTGGCCATGACCCTCATCCATATGCTGTCCGGTACACCTCCAGAACGCATGGCCCAGGAGCGGATGACCCCCAAATTTCGTCAATATACCAATATCTCCGAGGGCCTCGCCGAACTCCTCGACGATATGTCACAGCCCATGCTCGACGACCGCATCGCCTCCGCCGACGACTGCCTTCGGTGCATCGAGACGCTGCGTGACCCCTTTATCACTGCCCCATCCCAGATTCCGGACTCGGCGCCGGGCGGTGCCTCTCTACGAGAACGCCTGGAGGCTGAAGAAGCACGCAAAGAAGCCCAGGAAAAAGAGCGGCTTCGCCAACAGGCCGAGGAGAAACGCCGCGCCAAAGAGGCCCTGGCCCGTCACCACGAGAGCATCGAAGCCGCCCTGACCATTGAAAAGCACAGCCCTATCCATTGGTCGATGACCTTCGATCCCGATCGCAGGCGCCGCATCGACATCTTTGGACGTTCCCTATTTGGCCTGCTGACCCTCGGCTACTTACTGTGCTTCGTCATTGGCGTCCCCATGGTCGCCCTGCCCATTCTATGGGAGGCTCACGTGGCGTTGATCATCAACCTCGGCTTCTGGGGCCTCTTCTCCATCGTGTGCGGCATCGTCCTCGTGGTCATTCAAATAAAGGCCGTGGGAGGCGGTCCTACCCGATTGGTGCTGGAGGATGGCGCCTTCGAATTGAGCGCTCCCGACCTCAAAGAGCCCCAACTCGGCCGGGCTTCCAACCTTCAAGCCGATATCAGGCCACCCGAACAAAGTCGCTCCTACGGCGTTCTATATCTCGATTGGAAAGATGATAGTATTTCCGTGGAGGGGTTTACCCTCGATGAGATAAAGCTTTTGCGAACCTTCTTCAAAGAGGCCGATATCAGTCTATGGGATTGACCTTTTCCGCCTCATCTTTTCTCGCAGCCCACATCTAATTTCCCATGCCCGGACAGAAATCCACGGAAGAACAGCGCCGCCAAGAGATCCTCAGTGCGGCCTTTACCGTCGCATCCCGAGAGCGCCTTCAGGGCGTCAAGGTGGCCGACGTGGCCCAAGAGGCAGGCGTCAGTAAGGGACTTGTCTACTTTTATTTCGATAATAAAGAGGCCCTGCTTATCGCCCTATTGAAGTGGCTACTGGAACAGATCCTTCTCCATCGCGCCGATGAGCCAGAGCCCACCGCTCCCTGCCAGTCGCCGCGAGCTCAGTTCCTGGCGGTCCTGAGGCGAGATATCGAGCGCCTTCCGGAGCAAAAAAATAGCGTTGAATTGCTCATCGATTACTGGGTGATGGGCACGCGCCACCCCGATATCAAGCGCATGATACGGGGCGCCCTCGATCGCTATCGCGAATCTCTCCACCCCTATGCGGCAAGGCTCATCGCCGATGAACCGCAGCGTTATGAACAGATCAGTGCCAGCGGCCTGGCATCGGTGGCCGCTGGCTTTATTGAGGGCTGCGCCATTCAGACCGCCATGGACATGGAGGGCTTCGACGTCGAGGAGTACCTGCGCAGTCTCCAGGCATTGATCATAAGTCCCCACGACGCCGACTGAACTGATATCAGTAGCTGGCCGCGTCGCCCGTGGCCTCCCAGGCATTATTGAGCGACAACTGAGCAAGCAGGGGATAGAGGCCAAAGAAGGCCGTGATGAAAATGATCACGGGCTCAAATTTGGGGTCAACTCCACGGAGCTTCTCCAACTCCACGATGGACTCCGCCATCTTCCAGGAGATGTAGAGGGCCCAGATACCGCAGGTGACCATCATCAAAATCAAATCTCGCACGGGACTAAAGCGATCTTCTCCCAGCCCGGCGTTGAGCTCCTGCATCGTCACATAGAACCAATAGAGCCCGTAAATTCCGAAGGTGACCATCGGAAGAATCAGGACCAAAATAGGATTTCTCACAGTACCGTCGTTCATCTTAAACTCCTCTTCATGGATCCCACTGACCGTTCAGCGAGACGCTTATTATCCAGCGGTTAATCCCCGCACTTCTGATTTAATGGTGCATATCGAGCATGGTGGACCAATCCCGACGGGTCGTCAATCCCTCCATCATCCATCACCATTCTACAACACAGCAATGGTCTCGTCCCCCAGACCGAACTGATCGGCGGAGTAGCCAAAGCCCACACGCCCCCAGAGGTGCTTCCGATGCCTTCGAGGCCTTCCACGGCATCGATGATGAGGATAGTAAAACGCTGGATGTTGAGCTCATGCCCGACACTGCTATGATGGATTGACGCAAAAAACACTTTGCGACTATGATGGATTGACGCAAAAACACTTTGCGACAGAGATCCCTATGTTACGTACCAACAAAAGCAGCGCTCGACTTCTTTGGCCCCTACTGGCCGGAGCCCTTCTCATAGCTGCCTGCGGAGACGATGACGTCGACTCGCCTTGGGATTTAAGCGAGGAGGCCAATCAAAGGACCGACGACGGTTGCGGCGACGATGGCGTGGAGAATCCGATCACCGGCGAATGCATCGTACCCAACGACGGGATAAATACCGGTGAACCCTCGGACAATCAAAATGATGGACAGGACCCGGAGGACGACCAGACCGACGATCCCCCCACCAATAACGGCCACATCGACGATGATAACTCCGCCGAGGACGAGTGCGGCCCGGCCGACCTGGTCGGAACCACCTGTCATGCCGGCGGCGAAGCGTTGATAGATGTCACGGTGACCCTCAGCGGTACCGATTGCGACGGCAACGACTTTGAGGAATTCACCACGTCCGATAGCGATGGGAATTACTCATTTGAGGACATCCCGTCGGGCACCCATGAGCTAACCTTTGCGACCGGTTCTTTCTCCAGCACGCACGATGTGCAGGTGGATTACGACTCGACCACGGACCTCGACCCCGTCGACCAGCGGCTTTGCCTGGAACCAGATAGCGCCAATATCGCCGTCCTGGATGGCCAGTTCGACGATATCAGCGGCATCCTCGACGACCTGGGAATGGACTATAACCTCTACCCCAGTGGTGACTTTCCCCATGGAGATATCGACACCCTGACCGATTACGATATTATTTTTGCGGAATGTGCCAACAACCTCCCCTCCCAATCCAATTTTTCGACTAGCCCGGCTGACGCACTTCGCTACTTCGTCCAAAACGGGGGTAGTCTCTATGCATCAGACATGGCTTTAACGTATATTACAGGTGCCTTCGACGATGTTTTCATCCTCGAGGAGGGCTTGAGGGGCACCTCTACGACCGTGGAGGCCCAGATTCCGAACCCCGCGCTCGCCGACTTGCTGGGCACCGACGTCGCCACGATCGAGATGCCCAGTCAGTTTATCTTCTTCGAAGATATCTTGGTCGACGCCACCATCCACTTCGAAGCGGAATTCGAGGCCGATGAAGTCCCCGGCGGACCAAGCTCCGGTGACTCATCGACCACGGTCTCTGCGCCCCTGATGGCCCATCATCGAGACCCCATCAACAACGGTCGCGTCTTCTATACCTCCTTCCACAACTCCGCCCAGGCTCCCGACAAGATCCGAGACATCTTCGAGTTTTTGGTATTTCAGCTCTAAATGTCTCCGAGACGCCCGCCCGAGTGGGCGCTTCCCTCCAAATACAGGCGCGATCCATCCACGCTTCGCGCGCGATAGTCGATCTGTCCAGCGTCCCCCTCGGTGGCCGTGATCACCATCGTTCCCGGTAAATAGAGGGGGCGCTTAAAGCGCACCGACAACGCCAACTCGTCGCGTTCAACCCAAGGGGCGAGCTCTGCCCAGCAGCGCCCAAAGGTCCACATGCCGTGGATGATAGGCTTTTTGAACCCGAAGAGCCGCGAGGTCGTCCAGTGTAGGTGGATGGGGTTATAATCGCCGCACACCGACGAGTAGCGACGTCCCATATCCTCCGCTATATCCACCACCACGGACGTCAATGGATCGGCGACTTCCCCAGGCTTCGACTCTGGATATGAGCGCTTCGGACGCTCTGAAAGCGACTCTTTTGCCCCCCGAGAAAGCGCCCATAACCGGCTCTTCCAGACCGTGTCGCCGCCGATGATCGCCGACGTGTCGATGGCAAATTTCAGGCCCAGGTGGGGAATCCACTCGCTATCGGCCAGGTCGCAGCGAAGACCAAAGGTCTCGCCCTCTCCGATGGGCCTCGTCTGATGGACCCTATTCTCCAGATGCACCATCCCCAGTGCCGGCAGCGGGAAGTCCTCATGGGCCACGATCGCCGCGTGCAAAGGGGTGGCCAGCACCTGAGGATAGGTTGGCGGCAAGTGACCATCGTCGACGATACGGCAAATCCGGCGATAATCAGATAGATCGCCGACGGTGACATTCTGCGCGCGGGCCGTCAGCGACGGGACGTCTGTCTCGGGAGTCGGCTTGCTGCGGCGCTTCAAGGCCGCTCGGGCGTAGAGCTTGGTCAGATTCGGCAACTTATCGAATTCCATCATCACCAGACCTCCTCACTGCGCCACTCCGTCGGCCAGGGGGCTCCCCGATTTCCGGGAATCTCCCGCCCCTCAACGCTGGTGGCGAAGTTTCCCACATCGTAAAAGGCTCGCTCGTCGTTGAAGCGCCCGTCCCGCT
>CAZMJS010000030.1:20429-32441 GCA_964566695.1 uncultured Bradymonadales bacterium | reverse complement strand
AGGCCCTCAGCATCGATCTCTTGCTTCGACAGCCCGCCGATATAAATCCGTTGGCCCGCCAGTCCAAAGGCCTTTCTGCCCTTCTCCGCTGCCCGACTGAACGCCTTGGCCACCGGCCAATCGATCCATTTGGGGATATTGTCGATCACCCGGTCCGAGACCTCATTGAGCATGGTCTGGACCTGCTTGATGCGCTTTTCCCCGTTGGCGGTCAGGACGTCGATGCGCTCGAGCATCATCAATTCCTTGGCGTGCTCCCTCTCACACCCCGTCCAATGAGCAAACGCGTTATAGGCAGCACGTCCGGCCTGCACCGTCAATTCATCGGGCACTACCATGTCCTGAGGTTCCTGATACTCCGCTGGCGCCGTGTCGTCGGCGTTGTCTCCGGGCACGATGCGTTCACTCCGAAAGGCCATGAAGTTGGCGCCGAGCTTGCGGCTTAGCTCTTGGCTCAGGTCTATCTGCTCCCCATCCACGGCCTGACCCACCTGAGCCACCAGGGCGATGCGCCATCCCCGGGCGCGCTCCGTCTTGCCAACGCCGCACATCTCCTCCAACGCCTTGACGCCCGGCCGATTGACCCCCTCCAACCGATCGCCACAAAACGGCGCTGAAAAGATATTGGCCCGGCGCTCACCGGCAGAGGCAATGACCGTCGCCCGCTCCATGGCGTCGGCCAAAATCCCCACGTGCAATTGCTGGAGATAGCCCACAGAGGGGATGTCGTCTTCGTGAAATAGCTTCTTTCGAATCAAGCGCCTGGGCACCGTTAACAGGCTGGCCACCGGCTTGTGGCCCACAATCGTCAAGAGCATCGTAAAGGGCGTGCGGTAGGGCCGACTCAACACCACGTGGGTATAGCTGGCGTCGTCCAATACCTGGCCCTCCAATCCCTCCAGGGTTCTCAAAATATGGGCTATCTTCTGGGAGTCTCGGGGCCCGAAGCTGAGCTGATGGTGGCCCTGATAATTCGTCGATTGACGAGCCTTCATGATCCCCAGGCAGCTCTCCTCGAAGAGCGCGGCCTCTTCAATCGTTTGCACCTCACCGAAGGCCGTCGGCCGCTCCAGCGATAGCAACTCCAGAGCCTTGTCGGCCTCTTCCGCGCTGAGCCTCACGCGCTCCCGGTAACCCACCGGGGAGGCGCTGGCCAGGTAATTAGGCATTGAATAGCGGGTCTTCTTTTCTCCCTCACCGGCGAAACTGGGCCGGCGTTGGCGCCCCTCCTCGGGGGGATCGATCAGGACTGGCTGGACCTTCTTTTGCTGACCCTGGCTCATGACTAACTCCATCAAAGGGGGCATTGATATGGAGCCAGATAGTCGGGCTAGATGCTATTTTTTTCAATCGCCCCCATGGGCTGGTCCTACCTCCGTGCGCCGAGTATCTCCCACAGGGCCTCCTGGTCGCCGCGGGCGAGGGCATCCTCGGCGTGCAGGCTATCCACGGCTCTTCCGACCGTGGCCACGGCCAGCACTTGCCCGTCACGCACAAACCCCACAGCCCCATCCTGGTCCTCTACGGAGCCGCAGACCACCACTTCGTCGACCTCGGAGGCGTAACCCACATAGCTAATGGATACGCCGTGGTGTCGGCTCCAGAAGAAAGGGACCTTTGTGTAGTTGGGGGGCTCTTCATCGAGCACGACCCGGGCTGCGCGCTGAGCCAGACGCTGAGCCAACACCCAGTGCTCCACGCGGGCAGTGCCCTCACCTCCGGAATCGGGATAGCGGGCCACGTCACCCACCGCGAAGATATGCTCGTCGCTGGTCCGGAGTTGCTCATCGACGAGGACGCCGTCGTCGACATCCAGGCCAGCCTCTTCGGCCAGCCTCGTCCGCGGTTTGACGCCCGTTCCCAGGACCACAAAGTCGAACTCCACCTCCCGCCCATCAGCCAACGTGGCCCGACCGTCCTCCAGCCGCTCCACGGTGGTTCCCAGATAAAAGGTTTCGCCGGCCTCTTCATGCAGTCGGTGGACCAGCTTCCCGATCTCCTCGCCCATCACCGACGCCAAGGGAAGCTCTTCGGGAGCCACCACAGAGACCTCCAGGCCCCGATCATTGAGCGACGCCGCGACTTCCAGACCGATGAACCCGGCGCCAACCACGAGCGCCCTCTGGCCTTGGTCGGCGGCCTGCGAGATACGCTGGGCATCGCCGAAGCTCCTCAGGGTGTAGGCCTCCACCTCCTCGAGCCCCTCGATCGGCGGCACCACCGGCTCCACGCCGGTGGTGTAAAATAGCACGTCGTAGTCATAGGTTTGCCCGGACTCCGTGGTCAGCCGCCTGTCCTTGCGGTCGATGGACACCACCTCATCCCCGGTGATGAGCTCTACGCCCATCTCCTCCCAGTGCTCATCGCCGCCCAGGGGAATCCAGCTCTCCTCGGCCTGTCCGGCCAGATAATCCTTGGATAGATTTGGTCTATCCACAGGCCCACTGGATTCGGCACCGATCATGGTCATCGATCCACGGTAGCCCCGTTGTCGAAACGTCTCGGCAGCCGCGGCGGCCGCCGCTCCAGCCCCCACGAAGACCACGGACTCCGGGCCCTGACGTTCCTCCGGAGTGCGCTCCTCTCTCTT
This sequence comes from uncultured Bradymonadales bacterium, assembly GCA_964566695.1. Lineage (GTDB taxonomy): Bacteria > Myxococcota_A > Bradymonadia > Bradymonadales > Bradymonadaceae > SLJM01. The sequence goes on along the minus strand of CAZMJS010000030.1, from coordinate 29,851 downwards.
CGGGAACACTCGGAACTCATCGCCTTCCACTTCCACGGGATAACATCCGGCATTCCCAAAGGCCGGTGCCCCCTCGGCGACCCCAGTCTCCAGATCGAAGACCGCATGGTGCCAGGGGCAGCGGATCGTTCCATCGACCACTGCACCGTCGTCAAGGGGCGCGCCGTAGTGCGTGCATCGCCGGCCAATGGCATAAATCTCATCGCCTTGCTTAATGACCACCACTTCATCGTCCTCCACCAATCCCACCAGGGGTTTTCCCTCGACCAGCTTTGTTACCTCGAAGCCCTGTGTCAGATCCGGCCCCTCCAACTTATCCTCTGTCGCACCCATACGTTCCTCCAATTTTCTATTTTGATCGCTCCGTACGTACCTGTCGGCGAAGAAGGTTAGACCGCTTCCCTTCAAGTCAAACCCGGGAACTATTTCCTCGGCCAAAGCAGCCAAAAAGAATCATCGCTTTCGCCATTGACCGTAGCCCATAGTCTACTATGTTTGGCCTCGTAATATCCCCAAACCAGTAAGGCACGCCGTGAAAGCCTCCCCATCCGAGTCCGTTATTCTCCTGACCGGTGCCACCGGTTTTATTGGAAAAGTCATCCTCACCGAGCTGATTCGTCGTCGAGACGAGTTGGGCGTTCAAACGGTGCAGGTTCTCATCAGGCCACGGGCCGACAAGAGTCCTCAGCAACGCTTCGACGAAGACCTTTCTCAGTCGCCGGCGATGTCGGCCCTTGCGCCTGGATGGGAGCAGCACTGCCAGGTCATCGGCGGCGACCTCACCCTTCCGGGGTGTGGTATCTCGCCTGAGGATCTGGAGGCCATCTACGCCACGACCACCCACGTCATTCACTGCGCCGCCAGCGTCGACTTTGACCGCCCCGTCGCCGACGCTGCTCGTGCCAATATCGACGCCTCTCTTCAGGTGCTGGAGATCGCTCGAAACTGCACCCAACTGGACAATATGACCTCCGTCTCCACGGCCTATGTCACGCCCCACGAGGGAGACGACGTCAAGGTCCGTGAAACCCTGGTCGATCTGCCGCAGTCGGCGGGCGAATATTATCGCCAGATCCGCGCCGAAGAACGCAGCGGCCAGGAGATGATCGCCGAGACCGGCCACCCCAATACCTATACCTTTACCAAATGTCTGGCCGAACATCTGATGTGGGAGCGCCGCGGCGACGTAGCCCTTCGCTTTGTGCGTCCCAGCGTTGTCTGCGCCTCTCGTCGCTATCCCCACGCCGGTTGGCTCGACAGCCCTGCGGCCTTCGCCGGCTACCTCATCTATGTGGGCATGGGTTATCTCCAGGCCTTCCCGGGACATCCCTCATGCCGCTTGGACGTCATCGCCTGCGACGATGTGGTCGACCGAATCTTGGCCATGAGTCTCGAGATGGTCATCACCGACGAGTCCGACCTTAACACCCCCCCCATCGTCCACGCCGTCACCGGACGGGACAAAGCCACCCGCATGGACATGGGCACCGAGGTGGCTCAGCGCTTCTTCAAGGACTTTCAGGTCGGCCAATCCCCTCCAAAGCTCAAGCATCTGGGCCCCGATCACCACGGATATCAAAACGCCCGCTTTCGCTACCACCGACTTCCCTACCTGGTCAAAGACACCATCTTGCGCCTCCGCGGAGATAGCGGCATGCGCAAAAAACTCAAAAAACTCTACGGCAAGATTGAATACGTCAATCAGGCCTTCACCTACTTCTCCAATCACACCTACGACTTCGAGACCTCCATGCCCCTGGGGCGAGGTTTTGACCCCCGTCGCTATATGGAAACCGTGGTTCGAGGGATCTACGCCTACCTCCTGGGCGCCGAGGAAAAAGAGACGATCATTGAAGAGCTCAACGCCCTGGGCAAAAGCGATCTCCGAAGCCCGGCGATCCGCGCTGATATGGACCGGCCGGACTCCTCGGAGTGGTCTAAAGACCAGCTTAAACGCCCGGTGCAAAAAGTGCTCATCACGGGAGCTACGGGCTTCCTGGGTCGCCACCTCTTGGAGGCCATGAGCGACGATGGTCATTTCAACCCCACTCTCCTGGTGCGGGACCCGGACTCATTCCTCGACACCTCCTGGAGAAATGACGTCTTAGATGTCAACCTCGTCAAGGGCGACCTCTTCGACGCCAAGGCCATCGCCGACACTGGCGCCTTCGACGATATCGACACCATCTACCACGTCGCTGGCACCGTGCGTCACTCCCGACAAGAGGCCGACGAGCAATATCGGGTCAACGTCGACGGCACCCTGGAGATGGTCCGCGTCGCCGGACGCACCGGAAGCCGGCTGGTCGTCGTCTCCGAAGCCGGCATTGTCGGTGTCTTCGAACACGATGATGTCGTCGGCGATGAACACGCCCCTTATTGCGAGGCCATCTGTAAAAAGTGGCCCTTCTTTGATTCCAAGATTCAAATGGAGAAGAAGGCCTGGAAGCTGGCCGACGAGCTGGGCGTGGAGATCGTTTTCCTACGCACCCCCATGCTATTCGGACCGCGAGACCACGGCCTGGGCTCCACGCGACCCGTGCTGGAAATGCTCAAGGGCAACCCCATGGCCCTGCCCGATGGCCGCGTCAACTTTGCCGACGTCCGCGACGTCGCCCCGGCCCTGATGGAGGCTGGCCGCATCGACGACCCGCGGCCCATCTACCACACCAGCGGCGTCGCTCTTCGCATCTCCGAGGTCTTCCAACTCATCTCCCAAGCCTCGGGCGTGCCCTCGCCCAGCACCAATATGCCGGCCATGCTGCTTCGTCAGATCTACGCCGCTAATCAAAAACTGGGACGCCTCATCGAATTCTCCACCCCCGATCCAGTCCTCGTGGAAATGGCCAGCTATTTTTGGCGCACTGACACCCTGTGGTCCGATGATGAACTGGGCTACTCCGCCCGCCCCCCCGCCCAGACCTTCGCTGACACCATCGATTGGCTGACCAGCCAGTTTGATGAGCAGCCGACCAGCCAGGCCGTCTCCTAGTCCCCCAGGGGGGCGCCCAGTGCACGACCAGAGTGTCATCATGGCGCCCCCTCTGGACAATGCCCCCTGCCTCCCCGATACTTCCAAGGCGGCGAAATCGCTTATTAGCCTCACCAATGGACCGGCTCATACTCCCCACAGATTAGGTATGCCATGCGAAGCAATCGACCCCACGTCCAACTGCTGATCCTCTTTCTCGCCTTGGGCCTGACGGCCTGCGACTCGGCGCCCGAGACCAATGGCGAGGAGGAGCCGACCGAGCAGATCGAGGCCCCTGAGGAGACCACCGACGACGCGCCCGAAGAAGAGGCGCAAGAAGCTCCCGAGGACGATCCGCTGGCAGCGCCCGACATCGTGTCGGAGCCCCCAGAGGATGCCGAATTCACGGACTCCGGCCTGGCCTACCTCGTCTTGGAAGAGGGCCACGGAGACACCCATCCCGAAGCCACGGACTCCGTCTCTGTCCACTATACGGGGTGGCATACCGATGGCGAGATGTTCGACAGCTCCGTGGAGCGCGGCGAACCCACCTCCTTTCCCCTCAATCAGGTCATCCCCGGCTGGACCGAGGGCGTTCAATTGATGGTGGAGGGCGAAAAGACCCTCTTCTGGATCCCCGAAGAGCTGGCCTACGGCGGTCGGCCGGGCGCCCCGGCGGGGATGCTGGTCTTTGAGGTGGAATTGCTGGAAATCGAATAACGCACGGCGCCGTCTGCGTTCCCGCGCCGGCGGCGCTATTCCTCATGCTCCATCACCCGCTGAGCCTCATCGTAGTGATCGAGTCGCTGTTGAATGGTCTCGCTTAGATCCTCTTCGCGCACCACCTCCTTTGACTCATCTCGAACCTCGAAGCTCCGAAACGCCGGTAACTCCTCACTCCTCATCACTGGCCACTGATCCCCATGGCCACGGACCACCATCCCGTCGACGTTCAACGTCCACGGGCGCGTGACCACTTCTTCCTGCCCGCGCTCCGTTCGCTCTTCGCCAGAGCATAGCACCGTCAGATCACCGGGACGTAGCGCCCCCCTTGAGCGCCCGTCCTCCTCCACCCCCAGCGCGATGTCGCGATCCATCATCTCCGGTGGCAAGACACCGTATAGCCGGGTCAACCACCGGGCTCCCTCCAGACGCTGCCGAAACTCAATGAGCGGCCGGAAATACTCCTCATCGAGTCGCCGGTACAGAGCTTCTCCATCCCACCCCTCTGGATTGGCCTCCTCCACCAAAGCTCCCCAATCGACGTAATGCCATCGCTGAGTGCCACCGGGCGCCGCCACCTCCTGGCGCACGGTCTCCGATGCCTCCTCCAGGCAATTGCCCAGCGCCTTGGCTTCCCCTTCCTGACCGGGACGTATCGTGCCCACCGGCCGATGCCCTTGGTCTCGAAGCTCCGAACAATCCGCCATTACCACCTCCGACGTAGTCCCGCCCCCAGAGACCTTAAGGGTCACCCCTCGGGTGTTGATCCCCCTGCGCAGCACCTCCAGCGATGGCCCCTCCTCTACCCCAAGGCTATCCAGGAGTTGCTCCAGAACATATGGTTGATGCCCGTAGTGATGAACCAACTCATCGAGCATCGCCCCCTGGTGCTCGTGACCATAGTTCTCCCAGATGCTTCGCCATCGTTCTTCGTCGACAGACCAACCCCAACTAAAGTCCAGTCGATCTACGGGCTCCATAAATTCGCGGGAAAATCCCACCTCACCGACCTCTTCGATAGCTCGCCCCACGAGTTGTTTATATCCCTCGCCGAGGTCAAACCAGTTCAGGGCTGCCAGATTGGGTTCCACCAAGGCCGTATCGATCGGATAAGCCGGCCCCTCTCCGGCGACCCACACCGCGACCTCCGTACGAGCCGCCGCCCCTGAGGCTGCCAACGTCAAGGGGATCATGGCCCGGTGGGCATCAAAACTAATCGCCACCGGCTGGGTCGTGCCTTGTGCAGCGTCGGAGCGAAGCCTCAAGGCGAGCACCTTCATGCCTCGCTCCACGTACTTCTCGAGCTTCTCTTCATCGACGGCTCCCACAGCGTAATCGTGCTCATCGAGCCATCGAAGGACCTCCGATCCCCCCTGGTCTGCGCCTCCCGGTGACAAGGTCACATGCTCGAAAGGGCCCACCTGTCCCTCGGCGACAAGCGCCACGCCGGGTGATGATTCGGTATCTTCCCTGGCCGGAGCTGAGGCCCCAAAACCAATGGGACGATCCTCTAGAACGGTGGTATCACGGACGGTGCGTTCCTCGGCGGCGCAATGCCCCTGTGACTGGCGCTCCAAGCGAAAACGCGGAGCCGTCTGACGCTCGAGCTCATCGAATAAATTCTGTGGTCCCACGCCGACGTCGGGCTCACCAGGGACGGGGATGACCCAGGCAAAGCTACCCTCATGCCCCTCCCATTGACGCCCGATATACACGGTCCATCGCCCCTTTCCCCGATCGATCCAGAGCATGCGATCCACATCGTGAGTCAGGCCTGCAAACGCGCTTTCCACACTGCTTTGCGTTCGCTGGCCCTCCACAAATAAGCCGCAAGCCCAGGCGGCCGACGGGACCCATAGCGCGGCCACCATCGCGATCACTCCAATCCATGCTCTCCGATTCATTGCCAGCTCCCGCGCTCAACCACACCTCAGTCAAGCCAGGACTCGACGACCTCTGCCCAGCTATCGTCGCCGGCCTCCGCCAGTGCCTGGCCCAACTCATCGGCGGCGACCTCCTCAAAACTGACCAGGTCACCGTCGTCATCCTGGCCGGGCTGCCACATCCTAGCGGCCACGAAGAACTCCATGTCGAAGTTGCACTCGCATGCCACCCATGCCTCACCGATGCCCTCGGCGAGGCGTTGAAGACGCTGATCGACGGGAATCGCCTCCAGTCCATCGGACAGCTCACCCAACTGGGGACAGGCCTCCACCATCTCGTCTCGCCGACCCATCAGCTCGTCGCCCGGCATGGGTCCATGATCCATCAGGCCCTCAAAGCCCTCGACCAACTCCTCGGGGATATCCTCGGCCTTCGACGGCGCCTCGGGAGCCGAAAATGCCAATGCGATAGTATCCGACTCAAGCCCCTCCGCATCGAGCACGGGACCCAACCAGGAGTCCAACGTGGACGCTGACAAGCCCGGTTCTATGGCCAGGCCGAGCAACATCAACCCCGGCTCGTCGTCCATCATTTGAGCCTCTCGCTGGCGCTGTTCATGACGGTCTTCCATCCAGTCGACCAGCCCCTCTGGCGACTCAAAGATCTCCCCCTCCACGGCCGCCTCTTCGCCGACTATCTCTACCAAGACGGGAATCCCGCGCGGCAGTGCTCCATCGCGCTCCACCAACTCCTCGATGAGTGTCCACGTCACCGGCACCCCACCTTCTGGCCCCTGTGCGTAGGCTTCCACCCAGGCCGCGATGCGCTCGACGCTTTCATCCTCGCAGGACCAGTCATTGCTGGGAAATTCGATGACCCCGTCCTCCTCCTGGGTCGTCTCCTCGACATCGACCTCCACCTCTTCGACTTCGGTCTCCACGTCCTCTCGATCGCAGGCCACCATCAGTGCTATCAGCCCCACCACCGCCAATCCCATCTGCCAAGACTTACCCATCACCCGCCTCCACTCATCACTGAGGACGCTGCCCCACGTTCTCATGGGCCACCATCCTTCCCATTTACGATTCTCTGATTAGTTTCCCACTCCCATCGAGAGCCGGTCAAGCCGCCTGCCTTCGACGAATCTCAACGCCATTTTCTTCAATCGATGAGTAAACTCATGAGCGCTTCCCAACCCCCTATCATTGACTTCTTAGCACCCGGCGAAAAAGAGCACTGGAAGACCGTCGACGACCCCGTCATGGGCGGCCGTTCTCACAGCGAGATCACCTGGCTGGAAGAAGAGCACACCACGGATGAGCAGGCATCTTCTTTCCTCCGATTTCACGGCCGGATCTCGCTGGCCAATGGTGGCGGCTTCTGCTCCACCCGCCTCACCGAGCGGGCGCGCCCGGCCTCCGGGGCCCAAACCATCCGTCTCCGACTTCGAGGTGACCGAAAGCGCTACAAGATCACCCTTCGGACATCGGACACCCGACGCGCCAGTAGCTGGCGCTATCCCATCACCACGTCCGGGCAATCCTGGGAGCACCATGACATTCCCCTGGATGCTTTTGAGCTTTGGCGCCGGGGACAACTCTTGGACGCCGAGGGATGGCCCGACCCCGCCCACCTGACATCAGCGGGCATCCTCATCGCCGACAAGCAACAGGGCCCCTTTCAACTGGACATCTCGGACTTCCAAGCATTGTAGTCAACCCCCCTCTGGCCCGACTACGGGCGTTCACATCGAGGCTTCGTGGCAGTAGATGACGTAGCCACACATCTCTTCTGGCCAGCACTCGTCATCCTCCATGTCCTCACAGGAGTCGACCTCCTGAGTGCCCGGAGGGCAGACGGGATAGGCCGTGCACTGACTCACGAATTCGTAGCACTCCACGACCTCGCCGCAGGCTTCTTCTTCCCAACACATCACGTCATCGGTGCCCGGACACTCCCCTTCGTTGGCCCCCATTGGACACTGGGGCACCTCGTCGCAGTCGCCGCCGTTGGACGAAGGCTCGGAGAAACAGGGAATCGTGGTGTCGCACAGCGTTTCTTCCCAGCAATCGACCCCTTCTTCATCCGGACACTCGCCTTCCGTTGATCCAGGTGGACATACCGGCACGGCGTCGCAGGTCTCTGGCGGCGGCTCGTGACACCAGATGGTCTCTTCGCATCCATCCTCGGCGACCTCCTGGCATAATCCGCCATCGTCCGGACAATAGGCCTCGCTCTCCACCTCGTTCGTCCCTGACGGACAGCTCAGGTCCTCGCAGGTGTCATAATGCTCACACCAGATCGTCACGCCGCACATGGAGGTCGAAAAGCAGTCCTCTTCGTCATCGCAGGCCTCGGGCCCCTCGACCGAACGGCTCGCTGGCGGGCATTCCGGCACGGCGTCGCAGTCGTCGTCTAATAAGCAATAACGCGTCTCATCGCACACCTCGATCTCCTCGCACTGTGCCCCCGAGGGACACTCCTCCTCTTCTAGCAGCGTGGAATTACCGGGACACTCCGCCTCCTCCTCGCACATATCCCAATCATCCTCTTCCGAGCTATCGTCGGAACCACAGCCCACCCATAACCCAAGCACCAAGACCAGTACCCATCCAAGTCCACGACATCCACGCATAGCATCCATCCTTTGTTCAAAAGGCCAACGCGACTCTCTAACTCTGTGATATACCATCACCGTAGCAAGAGTCTCTTCGGGAGTCTAATTTCGCCGTCAATACCGACTGGGACACGCGCGATTTCGGCATCAGAGGTCACCCCGGACAAAATCTCAACGGGGTCGCCGATGCCCCTCACCACATTGAATTCTCTTCACTTCCTGCTACAACCCGCCTCAAGAGTTAGCAAACCAACCGACGGTCCCGCGCTCATACTCATCAACACCCGGCGAATTCCTCGGCTCCGGCATCGAACTCACCACTTTAATCAATGAAATTGGAGTACGAATATGAAGCACCTACCCAGGGTTATGATCCTTGTCGTGGCCCTATCTATGTTCGCCTGCGGAAGCGATGACGATGCCCCACAAACCCGGTGTGGTGAGGGAACGGTCCTCATCGATGGAAGCTGTGAAGTCGACGAGGTTGACCACTGCGGCGAGGGCACGGAGCTCGACGACGATGGCCAGTGCATCCCCGTGGACCCGGCCAACCAGGTCGATCCCCCGGACTGCGGTGAGGGCACGGAGCTCGACGAATCCACCAACGAGTGTGTCCCCTCCTCCACCATCGAGTGTGGCGAGCGCACCGTCGAAATCGATGGCCAATGCCGCCCCACGGAAGAACAGCTCTGGTTGGACGCCGATTACGATCTCAACGACGAATCGGACCTCCGAATCTCGGACGCCGAAGGCCAAGTCACGATTCGTGGCACCCTCTCGGACGTCGATGATCAGATGAGTTTCACCGTCGACGCCCCCCAGGTCGATCTGGTCTCCCTCTCGTTGGTGGGACTGGAAAACAGCGCCCAGCGCTTCGAAGTCGAGGGACAAATGGACCTCGACTACCTGCGCCACAGCACCACCCGAGGGAGCACCCTCGCTGAGCGAACTCTCCTATGGCCGGAGCCCGGTGACTACGATGTCCACATCTCGCCTAAAACCCCGTTGGACGAGGGCGCCGATAACCAGCGCTTCGTGTTCACCATAGACGTCGAAGAGGTGCCCCAGACCCTCTATATCGAAGAGGATGAGCCGGTCGAGGGCCAGCTCTACCCCGAAGATGACCCCTATCTCTACGCCCTCGATCTGACGGTCCTCCCCGCCGTGGTCGCCCTCCACGCCGAGCACTTCGGTGACTCGAACGCAGAACTTCTGGTCTTCGACGGC
>CAZMJS010000030.1:0-20329 GCA_964566695.1 uncultured Bradymonadales bacterium | reverse complement strand
CCTCCACGCCGAGCACTTCGGTGACTCGAACGCAGAACTTCTGGTCTTCGACGGCGACCTCGAATTTATGGAGAGCGTCGCCGTCGACGGCCTCCTGGAACTCTTCTACGACAACGACGGCGACGAATTGCTCTTCTTCATGGATTACGGAGAGCTTCGGGGTCAAGATTTCGACTACTCGCTGACCTTTGCCGAGGGCTGTGACCCTGACGCCGGCGACTTCGGTGGCGGCGATGGCAGCTCTTCTTCTGCCTACCGACTCTGCCACAGCGACCATATCTCCGCCTTCTCCGAATACGACTTCGACGGCGAGTCCTTCATCCTCCTCAGCGATATCGACCTTCAGGGCGTCGATCTCTCCCCGGCCCCGGCGTTCGACGGTCACTTCCATGGCAACGGCTATACCCTGGAGAACCTCGAGATCATCGAAGATGACGAGGACATCGCCTTTATCCACACCATTACCGAAGACGGCGTCGTGGAATCACTGAACTTTCAATCCGCTCATGTAGTCGGCACGCAGAACGTCGGTACCCTAACCGCCCATCATCACGGCTATATCCACGATGTCCACGCCTACGATTCCAACCTCGCCGACGACGATATCGCCAGCACCGGAGACTTCGGCGGCATCGCCGGCGTCGGCGACGGCGACATCTCCCACTCCTCGGCGGAGGTCTTCATCGACTCGGTCTGGGGCTCTGGCGGCATTATCGGATCCAGCCTGGGCGGCACCATCAGTCACTCCTCGGCCTCCGGCGAAATCACAAGCGGTGACTACGTCGGGGGACTCGTCGGCTACTGCGACGAGTGCGACGCCTACCGAACTTCGTCTAGCGTCCAGGTCAACGGCGGCTTCTTTAGCGGTGGCCTCATCGGCGACTTCTACGGTGGAGAGATCTATAAGTCCTACGCCACCGGGGAGGTTTCCGGGGTTCAAGACATCGGTGGCCTCGTGGGATGGTCCCAGAACATCACGGTCATCGACTCCTTCAGTAAGGGCGATGTCACGCTTGGTGATGATGACTTTAGCCGTCGACGATTTGGGGGGTTGATTGGAAGAACGCGAGAAAGCGATGTCTCCAACTCCTACTCCACGGGCAGTGTCGTCCTCGACCATGAGTCCATCACGGACGCCGGCATTCTCTTCGGTGAAGCACGCGACTCTCATATCCTCAATGTTTATGGGCTCGGTGAGGTCATCATCGACGGCAGTGACGAGTCCATCTTTATCGGCTACGACGACAATCTCACCGTCACCAGTACCTACTATCTTTCGGACGATGGAAGCTCCCTTGGAGATCTTGGATCCCCCCTTGAACTCGCCGACTTCTACGATGTGGACGCCTTCGTCGACTGGGACTTCACCGACGTCTGGCAGATGTCTGACGATGAGGAGCGCCCCATGCTTCGCTGGTACGATGAGTGATCGACCTAAGTGCCCCTTCTGGTCTCTCGGGAATGCTCCTCTGAGGCCGACCCTCCAAAGGTTTTACGATGCTACTGGAACCGGATGTTCTCGAACAATACTTTGACGACATTCACCGGGCCATCGAGGAGGGCAAGGTCGAAGACGTTGCCCGTCTATCGCAGCACCTGTCTTCGGCCCGCGTCGCCGATCTGCTCACTGAGGCCCCCAGGGAGCTGATCGTCGGCGTGTTCCAAAATCTGCCCGCCAACCGCGCGGGCCGCATCCTGGGGCTTTTTCCTCCGGCATTCGCCGCGGAATTGCTCCACAGGCACACCGATGTGCTGGTCCCCGCCATCCTCCAGCACACCCCCCTTGATCAGGCCGCCGACATCCTCCAGTCCCTTCCCTCGGAGCAAGCGGACGCCCTGATTCGAAAGATGAACCCCTCTTTTCGGCAAAAGGTCGGAGATCTTCGGCGTTACCCCGAGGGAAGCGCCGGCAGCGTGATGGAGCCCCACTTCTTCACCGCTCACGCCCATCGCACGGTCGGGGAGTTGCGCAAAGCCCTCCTGGCCTCCTCTCGCGACTATGAGCGCACCAACACCATTTTTATCGTCGATGAAGACAATCAACTCCTGGGCGCCCTGCCGATCCAACAGCTCTTTCGCGCCGACCTCAACAGCGCCCTGGGCGATATCATGGACCCCCGGGTGGTGGCCCTCCGCGTCGATGACACCGCCATCGAGGCCGCCGAATTGCTCCAAGACCGCCGTCTGGCCACGGTGCCCATCCTCGATGATCGGGGCAGTCTTGTGGGCGTCGTTACCTTCGAGGACGCCATCGACATCCTGGCCAGCGATGTCGCTCAGAAGTTTGTGCGCGCCGGCGCCGTCTACCAGGACGAATCCTTCTTCACGCCACCGATACAGGCCGTCCGCGGTCGCCTTCCCTGGATGGCCTTCAACGTCTTTCTCAACCTCGGCGCCGTCTGGGTCATCACCGGCTTTGAGGACACCATCGCTCAGGTGGCTATCCTGGCTGCCTTCCTGCCCATGATCACCGATATGGGCGGCAACGTGGGCATCCAATCGCTATCGGTCTCCATTCGCTCCATCGCCCTCGACGAGGTTCGCCTGCGCGACTTCTGGAGGGGCGTGCGAAAGGAGGTCTTCATCGGCCTCATCAACGGCGCTGCCCTGGGCACCCTCTTCGCACTCATCGCCTGGGCGATACAGGGCATGCCCGCCCTGGGGCTCATCGCCGGGGTCGCCCTGGGTTGCAACGTCCTATTGGCCGGCGTCGTCGGCGGCACCCTGCCCTTTATCATCAAGCGGTTCGGCAAAGACCCTGCCATGATGACCGGCCCCTTCCTGACCACCATCACGGACATCACGGGGGTGACCATCTACCTCGGCCTGGCTACCATCTTCCTGACCGATCTACTGGGAAGCGGCATCTTGACCTGACGTCGAGGCCCCTCTCAATGGCCCCTGTATCGCTTCATCGCCACAACACCGACCAGGAGCACCATCCACCACAGACTCCCCGGCGAATTGTCCCCGCTGGCGCTGCACGACGATGATCTGCCTCCATTTCCATTGGTCGCCCCATTCGGATCGCAGGGGATATCCTCCAGACTCCTGTTGTCGACGCCTTCCCGGCAGTGATCGGGCTGGCAACGGGTCAATCGCCAATCGCTCGTCGACTTCCATGGACAACGCAAGCAGCGCGCGCCGCGAACGGATGCTCTGGGCCACTGAGCGCACCGATCTCACCCGACAAGCTGCGCCCGTGACTACACAACCGTCGCCAGGTGATTACGTCCATCCCATCGGCCCAATCGATCTTCAACGATGAGGTTTTCGTGGATACTGCTTGCCTTCAGGACATTAGCGCTCGCCTCGATGAAGCCCGCCAGCAGGTGGGGCTCGACGAGGACACCCACGCCATGCTGTCTAACCCCAAACTCAGCGTCGAGGCATCTATTCCGGTGCGCATGGACGACGGCTCTCTCCAGATTTTCCAGGGCTACCGCGTCCGCCACAACGATACCCGTGGGCCCGCCAAAGGAGGCATCCGCTACCACCCCGACGTGGATCGCGACGAGGTCACGCAGCTCGCCTTCTGGATGACCTTCAAGTGCGCCCTCAACGACCTGCCCTTCGGAGGCGCCAAGGGAGGCATCGCCGTCGACGTCGACGACTTGTCGCTCCGAGAATTGGAGAGCCTCAGCCGTGCTTATATCGACGCCTTCGCCGACGTCATCGGGCCCCGCGTCGATATCCCGGCGCCTGATGTATATACCAACCCCACGATCATGGGCTGGATGGCCGACGAATTCAGCCGTATTCGGCGCCAGAAAACCCCGGAGTCCTTCACCGGGAAACCGGTGCCCATGGGCGGCTCCCGAGGCCGCGATGGCGCGACCGCCCGGGGCGCCTACCACATCATCTTGGCCACCATGGAGCGCCAGGGGAGCGACCCCTCCGACACCACCGTCGCCATTCAAGGCTTTGGCTCCGCCGGCGGCGCCCTTGCGACCATGCTCGCCGAAGACGGCTTTCCCATCGTCGCCGTCAGCGACTCTTCCAGCGGTGTGCACAGCGAAAATGGCCTGAACGTCGAGGCCATCTGGCGCCGAAAGCATATCGACCATAGCGCCGACACCGTCCTCGAAGCTGCCCGACATGACGACGAATCCGTCGACGAACTGAGCAATGGCCAACTCCTGGCCCTCGATGTCGATATTCTCATCCCGGCCGCCCTGGGCGACGCTATCCACGCCGACAACGCCGGCGAGGTTCAGGCCGACCAGATCTTCGAAGTCGCCAATGGGCCCGTCACCGCCAAGGCCGACAAAGTCCTCGACGAACGCGGCATCACCGTCTTTCCCGACATCTGGGTCAATGCTGGCGGCGTCACCGTCAGCTATTTCGAGTGGATGCAAAACCGCATCGGCGCCACCTGGAGCACCGGCGAGGTGGAAAACAAACTAGAGGACCGGGTGCTCTCTATCGCCGACGAGGTATTCGACTATATCGATGACACCGGTCACCCCCCGCGCATCGCCGCCTACGCGCTGGCCCTTCGACGCCTCGAGAAGGCCGTCCAGGCCTCCACCGGGCGCTGAGCCACATCCGGTGAATCGTGAATGTCCCGGGCTAATTTGATGGATTGAGACTTCGCCGCCTAATCGCCATAAAACCACCGAGGAGCACCATCCACCACAGACTCCCCGGCGAATTGTCCCCACTGGCGCTGCACGACGATGAACTGCCTCCATTTCCATCGGCCGCCGCCTCTGGATCGCAGGGGATATCCTCCAGACTCATATTGTCGACGCCTTCCCGGCAGTGATCGGGCTCGCAACGGGTCACCGGATCGCTGCGAGTCCCATCGATGGCCACCGCCACCACGGTCAGGCAATCGACCCGGTCACGTAGGTAGTGACGAAGCGGGTTAGTCGCCGGATGGCCGGCCCTAAACTCTTCGCCCTCCTCCGTCTCATAGGTCACGTCGAACCATATATCATCTCGCTCTTCTTCGATATCCAGGTCTTGCCACTGAATGGCCTGCCCGTGACATTCGCTCCGGGGTGGGTTGTCCAACCGCGTCCAGAATAGGGACTCCGGCATCCCGGGAGACTCCACGGTGTCGTCGACGACTTCCACCGACAATGCGACCTCATCCAGATAGTACACTTCATCCGGTTGGTGGGACTCCAGGGTATATTCACCTGGCTCCAGGGCCGTCTCCGGGAGCATCTGATAGTGACCGACGAACCCCATCTCCGATCCATAGGACCCATAAATCACCTCGATGGCCACCTCATCGCCGTCTTCGTCTATAAGTTTAAACTCCAACTCTCCCGAACCGCCCGGTTTAAACCAGATGGAAAACTCCGTCTCTGGAGGGATCTGGGCTCCATCAGCGGGAAGGGTGGTCTCCAGAGCGCCTCCCATCCAGGAGCAGGCCTCGGCCTCTGACGGCAAGAGCGTCGACCCCATGAGGGCCAACGAAGCGATGAGTGCAACTAGAATCGACCTACCGGGCATCCACATCATTGACTTCCCCTTCTACTCTATCGGGAACAAATATCGGCTTGACCCGATTGATGGTAGCGAATTCGAAATCCCATTCCGAATTCCTATGCCCCGAGAGCTTCATGCATCCAGTCCTCCACCGGGCGGTGATCACGCTCCCCTCGCTCGCAGGGATTTCTCAACCCGGACCGCGCACCACACGGACAATCCACGAGACGGGAACTCGAAGTTTGGCGTACCCCGTCCATTCGTACTCATCTCCCGCTTCGCTGACCGGTCGATACTGCCCCTCTACGCCGATGAATTGCCATCCTGCTCCCAGGCTTCCCACCGGATTTCCATCGAGATCCGAGGAGGCGCCGAGATGGCCCAAAAAACCCGTCCTCAGCGATAGGTATTCAAACTCTGCCCCAAGTGTCGTTCTGCTCTCCGACCCAACGCGTCCACTTGCCCCCAGCGTCAGGACGTGGCTCCCCTCTACAAGGCTTACTCCGACCCGCCCCCCACCCATAAAACCCAACTCTTCATCCAACCGTGACAACCCCCCTTCCAACAATAGATCCCAGGTCCACCCTTCCAATCCAAACCCACCGGCCTCTGGGTCAATGATGGCCCCGGTCTGACCATCGACCAATACCTGCTCCACCTCTTCCTCATTTTCCGCCCCTGGCTCACTGGCCACGGATGTCGATGACCACCCCACACCGACCACTAAAAGACACATCACCCCGTACAACAATCGCCTACTTCTCATCACTGGACCTTCGTAACAACGGCTCTTTTCAGGGCCTTACCAATACATCTCGACTTGGCCATTGACCTCTAATTTACCTCCCTCCCAGGATGACGGCAGGTCGACCACCTGCCCTTTCATCTCTTCCAGCAGACAACTATACCCTTCGTCCGCCACGTGCTCACCGCTTGCTTCATCCCAGTCCGGTTCAGCACTCTCCACAGAAACCACCTCGCCATCAGCGATGGCATAGCTCACTGCCGCTACGCGAGCACGCTGGTCACCCTCAGGTGGATGAGCAGACTCACAGTCCCGTGCCGACAGATAGAGGACATTGCCTACCGGCTCCGTCAATCCCTGGGCTTCCTCTTCGTCGACCGATACCAATTGGAAGGTCAAGCGTACAGCTGGCGCGTCTTCGAAATGGGGGATCATCAGTTGGAGATTCGCCCCCTCAACCATCTGTTCATCTGACTCGTCCGACGACTCATCGCAACCTACGCCGAACGATACACATACCGCGAGTAGTATCACCGCGCCCTGGGCCCATTGTGGCCTATAACTAAGCATTCAGCTCGTCCTCCATCAATCATTTAAGCACAAACGGCCGAAGCCCTCCTCCACACCAACCCGGGGTCAGTGAAGTGAGGGCTCCGGCCGTCCCCGCTCAACCTCATCATCCGATCAGGTATCTGCGGGACTATTTTCAGGGACTCTCCGAGGACGAGCAATTAGCCAGTCCGGCGTCCGTCACGTCGCAGACATAAACCGCGTTGAGCAATCCAAAGAGGAAGCCGTTATTCTGGGCCACCACCACGCGATCTTCACCGACCTCGGTCACCGCACCATACGTGCAAGCCGAGCCCATGGAAGCCACCATCGCCAACGCCAGTCCCGCCAACACTACCTTCAACTTCATCATGATAACACTCCCTAACTAAAGAGGAACACAGATCAACTATTTCCACCCAATATGACCACTGGCAACGGCCCATGATACAATATGTATCCGAACCAACCGTTTGCTACGGTTGTCGCAGTCTTATCGACGTGTTAGCCCCGTCGCCAGCTTAACCTATGAGCTTAGCCCGAATAGTAGCACATGCAGTGGGTCATTCCAACCCAAACCACCTCCCCACTCACGTCAATAGGTTTATCACCACATATGGCCTTCGATCCGCCTCGTGGAGCGGCGCTGAATGAGATACATCGCCGCGTCGAAGGCCACCAAAAACCCTCCCTGAACCATCATGGACGCACCGTAGCCCTCCAACCGATCATCATCACGGCGCTTGCCGCGCTCTGTGAGCCCAAAACCGGTGGCCACGTAGGCGACGTTCAGCCCCAGATTGACCAGAAATAGCTTCTCTCGGTTGTGGCTTCGGCGCAGACTCTCTCCGGCGCTCCGATCCCCCGGTTCGTCGCGCAGAGCCCCCACCATGCCCGCCGCCCCGATGCCAAAATTCACGGCGTTCCAGGCGGCATTCATCTCATGAAAGTAGCGTCGCGTTCCCTCGTTTCGGGAGCGCCCCACCGTCCCCACGGCCATATTACTCACTGACCATCCCAGGAGCACGCCCATTCCCCCCACCGTCTGAGAGCGAATGGCCTCATTCTCCTCGACTACCCATGGTTCCGCCTCTGCCGACAGAGCCGCCAATTTAGCCTCCTCAGCGCTCAGGGATGATGCCCCACAGAGCGCGACGACCCCAAAGACCAACCACCCACAGCAGCGCTTGTGTGCCATTTATCCAACCTTTTTCTCCAATGCCCGTGATATGCCTCTCTTTATTCCGAACGACTGGCACTCAGCGATTCTTCCCGAATAGTCCTGTCACGACCTGACAATCTCCCACCGCCCTGTTAGGGTTCTGTCGCCAAATATACCCGCTCGTCGTACCTATGCAGTCCGGAGTACCCCCACTGTGAAGTCCACTGAGTCTTATATTCCCGAGCATTTCGACCCCTCAAAAATTGACCTTCAGGCCCTGGCCGCCGACCTCAAGGAAATCCGAGAAGAGATCCGCGAAGACCTGGGCGAAGACGACCTGCTCCACCTCAAGAAGATTGAGCGCTGGGGCAAAGCCTGCACCCTCATGGGCTATGGCACCGCCTGGATGGCACCCAACCCCTTATCGAGTATGCTCATCTCCCAGGGGCTTCTGACCCGGTGGCTCTTGATGCATCACATCAGCCACCGCGGATACGACCGCGTCCCGGACATCCCCGACAAATATACCAGCAAGGTCTTCGCTCACGGCTTCCGCCGCGTCTTCGACTGGATGGACTGGATCCTACCGGAAGCGTGGCACGAAGAGCACGACTTCCTTCACCACTATAACCTCGGCGAGGACGGCGATCCCGATCTGGTGGAGCGCAACACCGAGTGGATGCGCGAGCAAAACGTCCCGGTATGGCAGCGCAAAGTGCTCCTGGGCCTCCTCTCCGTGACCTGGAAGTGGTCCTATTACGCCCCGGGCACCATGAACGCCCTTCAAAAGGCCCGGGCCCGCCGAAATAAGGAAGAGGTCCCGGAGAATAAGTATATCCTCAACCCCCTCACCGATCGGGGTCGCGAGGTATGGCTCAAGGCCATCGCCCCCCATGCCCTGTGGCGCTTTGTGGCCATCCCGGCCATGTTTGCTCCGCTGGGCCCCGTGGCCGTCATCAATGTCATGCTCAACAGCCTGGGCGCTGAGCTCATCAACAACTTCCACTCCTTCTTCGTCATCGGGCCCAACCACACCGGCGAGGATATGTACCGCTTCGAGGAGCCCGTCTCTTGCCGTGAGGAGTTCTACCTGCGCCAGATCGTGGGCTCCGCCAACTACCACACCGGCACGGATTTCCTCGATTGGATGCAGATGTGGCTCAACTATCAGATCGAGCATCATATCTGGCCCGACTTAACGATGCTGGAGTACCAGAAGATTCAGCCCAAGGTGAAAGCGCTCTGCGAAAAGCACGAGATCCCCTACGTGCAGGAATCCGTGTTCACACGCTTTAAGAAAATGGCCGACGTCGTTATCGGAAAGGCCAGCATGATCTCCGTAAAAAACCTGGTCGACCCCATCCCGGAGCAGGAGCCCTCCAACGACGACGCCGATGCAGACGCCGAGCCGGCGGCCGCCGAATAGAGGGCCCCCGCCTTTCAGTCATCGCGGGTGGCCATATGCACCACGCGCTGCGGAAAGGGAATCTCGATGCCCTCCTCGCGAAATCGCGCCAACACCTGGCGGTTAAAGGCGTCGCGCACGTGGCGGCGCCCCCGCGGCCCATCGAGCCACACGTAGACGCTAAACTCCAACGCGCTATCGCCCAGGCCATCGAAGATCACCTCGGGCTCCTGCTCATTGCTGATCTCATGCTCCTCCTCCAGCCCCTCCAAGATGCCCTGGAGCACCTCCGTCACCAGATCGACGTCGCTTCCGTAGCTCACCCCAAGCGTTAATTTCATGCGCGTCAGCGCCAGGGGTTGGTCCCAGTTGACCACCACCTCTTTGGCCAGCACGTCATTGGGGATACTCACCAGCAAATTATCCCGGGTCCGCACCACCGTCTTGTGGATATTGATCTTCTCGATATCCCCGAAATACCCCAGCACCTCCACCCGATTGCCGATCTCCACACTCGGATCGGCCGTCAGCGTGATCCCTGCCAGGACATTGGACAACACCGTCTGCGCCGCCAGCGCCACCGCCAACCCCAAAATGCCCATGGACGCCAAAAAGGCCGTGATCTCGATGCCCACCGACCTCAGCGCGATCAACGCCCCGGCCGACCAGATCACGTACACAATCACCAGATCGAGGATCCGAATCAGGCGCTCATCGATATCGGTCTCCGCCCGCTGTGCAAAGGGCAGCACGTAAAAATTGAGCAGATTCTTGACCAGGCTGGCCAGAATCCAACTCCCGGTCAATACGATGGTCGCTTCCCTCAACCCGTCCCACTGGGCGAAGGCAGCGCGGATCTCATCGATGCGAAATAGGGCGTAGTGCACCGTCAACAGCGCCACCGCCACCGCCGCCGGCATGGCAAAAGCCCGCAACAATATATTGTCGATACGGTGGGCGTTGGCCCGGGCGGCCTTTCGCGTCGACAACCCCTTGAGCACTTTGAACACCACCCAGGCCAATGCCCACCCCACCACCAGCACTATCCCCGAGACCGCCAGGTCCGCCGGCGCCACCTCCGACAACACGACGGGCTCCAACTCCAGTTCGATGAAGTGACCGATCCCCGGCTCTTCACCATCTCCGGCCGCGGACTCCTCCTGGGCCCACGACGGCCTGACCACCGCCACCACGGCGACCACCGACACCATCCATGCAAATACGCGATGAATACGATCCACTTGCCAACCTCCTCAGGTTCATACTGACACCAACTCAGGCATCATCATGGCGGGTGATCACCTCCCACTTTACCCGCTCGTAGGGACCGGAAATCGCGCGAAAGGCGATCAGGCATAGGATGATCACCCCCAGCGCTGTGGTGGCGGCGATCATGAACATGATCAGAATTTGATAGGCCACCGCGTCGGCCGGCGGGACACCGGCCAGAATTTGACCGGTCATCATCCCCGGCAGGGAGACCAGCCCTACGATCATCATGGAGTTGATGATGGGGATCATACCGTTTCGGACCCCCTCTCTTGTCCAGGGGAGACAGGCCCGCCACAACGTGGCTCCCAGTGCCAGTCGGGCCTCAATAGAGCGGCGCTGGGCCGTCATATCGGACAACATCCGATCGAGGCCCAGGCTGATCCCCGTCAATCCATTTCCCAGGAGCATCCCCACCAAGGGAATGACGTATTGCGGCTCGTACCACTTGTCGACACCGATCACGACCTCCGTGACGCTAAACGTGGTCACCGAGGTCGCCAGCGCCAGCGCCCCAAAGGCCGCCACATAGGCCCCCGGAAACCGTCGTGACGAGCGCTTGATCCCCGCCCGGGCCGCAAAAAATAGCATCACCCCCAACATGGGCACCACAAAAAACCACCGATCGGCGTGAAAGACCCACTCCAGGATCAACCCCAGAAAGGCCAACTGCGCCACCGTCCGAACTGAGGCGATGGCCAGATTCTTCTGAAGGCCCAGTTTTAGGGCAATGCTAATCGCCGCCGGGATGATCAATAGCACCGACGCCAGCGCCAGATCCCACGGGCTAAGTTGGATATAGTCCACCACAGGGGCACCGCCTAAGCATTGATGTCACAGATTTAAGGGGTCAATGGCGAAACTCGTCGATATCGATGATGCGTCCGTCCAGTCGCTCCCTTTGCTCCGTGGAGTGGGTGATCCACACCGCCGCGCGACCGGGCGCACCGTTCACATAGGCCGCGACATAATCCTCCACCCGTCGAGCATTGGCCTCGTCCAACGACGCCGTGGGCTCATCGAGCAATAGGACCTCCGGCCCCACCGAAAAGCAGCGCACCAGGGCCACGCGCTGGCGCTCTCCCACGGATAGCTCGTCGACGCGCCGCTCCCAACTAAGATCTTGCAGACCAAAGCGAGCCAGCAGTGCCCTCTGGCCCTGTTCATCGATGGGCTCCGAAGAATCACCGGCCAGCGCCTGGCTCATCTCTCGGGCGAACGCCATCTCCTCACACACCCGCGTCGCGATGGCCACCGGCGATTGATGCACGTATAGGACGTGGTGGCGAAAGCGGCGAATATCGCTGGAATTGACCTCCTCGCCCCGCCAATACACGGATCCCGACGCCGGCGCTTCCAGATGCACCAGGCACCGAAGCAACGTGGACTTTCCGGCGCCGCTCTCCCCACTGATGATCACCGTCTCTCCCGACTGGATATGGAAACACACCCCCTCCCACAGCGGTTCCTCAGAGCGCGGCGGTATCCAGCTCATCTCCCGAACTTCTAATAGGGTCGACGACGCCGACAAGGACTCACTCCTGATAGGATGTGTTCACTTCTTCTCTACACGAACCGGTATGGAACACCCCGCCCTATTCGTCAATCCAACGACTGTTGCTAGCGCGACTTTCGCCGCACGTATAGAACTTTCTCCACATGGGCCACCACATCGCCCTCCTCGTCGACCACGTTCACCTCGAAGGTGGGCTCCACCTTATATTGCTCATCGGCGAGCCGCCGTATCTCATCGATACGCTCGCCGGTGAGCACGAACTCGGCGCTCACCGTCCCTTCGCCGGGCTTCTTGAAATCGATGGAGGCCGCTCGATCCCAGACGATATAGTCATCGCCCAGATTCTTGATGAGCATCAGCATATAAAAGGGGTCGCACATCGAGTAGAGGGAGCCCCCGAAGTGGGTGCCCACATAATTTCGATTATAGAATCTCAGCGCCATCTCCACGCGCAGGTACCGAAAGTCATCGCTGGTCTCTACGACCTGGACCCCCGCCCCCACATAGGGCGGATAGAGGTTGATCGCCTTTTGCACGTGGCGCTGCAACCAGCGCGAGATGGACTTCATCATGACTCGTTCACCTTATATCATCGCGCCATCGAATCGAAGGACCCGCAGTGTCTCCGGCCCCCCGCCGAGATCAACCTCGTCGGACTCGGTCCACGACCTACCACCGCGTGCGGTGGGGCTTTTGTCGCCCCTGATGACCTCTGCCGAGGAGCAGCGTGCTCCCACGCCAATGGGAGAGCGCACTTTGGGCGGCCGCGCTCAGCTCGCGGAGTCCGCGAAGGCTCAACACATCACCAGGCCAATGGGAGAGCGCACTCGCCGAAGCCGCGCTCAACTCTCTGACCCCATTTAGCTCCAACACCTCTCCCCCCCAGTGGGCCAGTGAACTCGCCGTCGCCGCGCTTAAGTGCGCCACCCCGTCGAGCACCAGCACCTCTCCGCCCCAGTGGGATAACGCGCTCGCCGCCGCCGCGCTCAACTCTCTGACGCCGTCCAGCACCAGTACTTCCCCACGCCAATGAGAGAGCGCGCTCGCCGCTGCCGCGCTCAACTCATCGACCCCGCTCAGGATCATCGTGTGGCCATCCCACCTCGCCAACTGCTGGGCCTGGGCAGCGCTCAACCCTCGCAGGTGACTCCGATAAACCCCTCTCTCTGCGCGGCGGTCATGCCTATCGCTCTGTGAGCGATGTCCGCGATAGTGCACCGGCTCGACCGTGCCTCGACTCTCTGTGTCGGAGCCGCCCCGCTCGAGAGTCCACTGGACTTCTCCCGCGCGCTCCCCCGCCCAGGCCGTATTCATCGCCCCTGATCCACCCATCATCAACAGGGCGCCTACCACCAATGCCATCACCAACCGCATATCGGTCTCCAGAGTCCAGTTCCATTGATTCCCTCTTCTTTGGCGTGTCGCCATGCCGGAATATTCAAAGGGACTTCCTTCTGCGATAGGCTTTGAGCCCGCGCGCTTGGAATCCCCTCTCTTCGTTCCCGGGCCCCCACGATGAAACAAACCCTCCTGGCCCACCGCTGGCAACTTCTGGGGGTGGTACTAACCACCCTGGTGGTCGCCGTGCTCTTGCCGCTCACCCAGCCGGACGTCGAGGTCGCTGAATCCGTCACCACCCAGGAGTTGATCCGCGCTCATAGCCCGGAGCTCGTCGACACGCCGACGCTGCGAGTCCAATACGAGGGCATCGACGCCCTGGAGTCGGTGGCCATCGACGAGATCACACAACTGACGGGCGTCGAGCTCACCGACGACGCCGACGCCCCCCTGCTGACCGTCGACCTCCAGCGGCCACCTGGCGGCCACCTGCACCTGACGATGACCCTGGAGGCCCCCGACGGCGAGGAGACCCACCGCGCGGAGGCCAGCCAGCGCGTCGGCGATTGGCGCGCCATCCTCCCCCCGCTCATCGCCATCCTGGCCGCTCTCTTCCTGCGAAAGGTCGTCATCGCCATGGCCGCCGGGGTCTGGCTGGGGGCCATCGTCCTCCACGATATGTCCCCCATTGGCGGGACCACCCAGGCCGGGCGATACCTCTTCGACAATCTCACCGACCCCTTCAACCTCTATATCATCGGCTTTACCTTCGCCCTCGTCGGCATGGTTCACGTCATCATTCGCATGGGCGGCATGGCCGGCGTCCTGGCCCTGGTCTCCCGACTCGCCAAGAGCGCCCGCTCCACCCGCGTCGCCACCGCCCTGATGGGCTTCTTCATCTTCTTCGACGATTACGCCAATACCATCGTCGTGGGCACCACCATGCGACCCATGAGCGACGACAAAAAGATCAGCCGCGAAAAGTTGGCCTATCTCGTCGACTCCACAAGCGCCCCCATCGCCGGCCTGGCGATCATCTCCACCTGGATCGGCTACGAGGTGGGCCTCTTCGAGGACCTGGCTAACCAGCTTCACCTCGATATGAGCGGCTACGAGATCTTTTTGGGGATCATCCCCTTTCGCTTTTATTGCATCTTCGCCCTGGCCCTGGTGCTGTGGAATGTCTTTCAATCCCGGGACTTCGGACCCATGCTGAGAGCCGAACGGCGAGCCTCCACCACCGGCAAGGTCCTGGCCGACGGCGCCGTTCCCCTGACCAGCAAGTCCTTCCTCCAGGTCGGCCCCAGGGAGGGCCTGGACCACCGCTGGCACAACGCCGTGATCCCCGTCACCGCCGTCATCCTCGCCACCCTGGGAGGCATGTTCTGGTCCGGCCGCGACCCCGCCACCGACCACCCCTGGTTTCTCGATCTCCTCTCCTGGCAGGCCTGGCAGGACGCCTTCTCCAACGCCGATTCGGCGATGGTTCTCTTCTGGGCGGCCGCCCTGGGAAGCCTCCTCGCCCTCTTACTGGCCACCGCGCAGCGCCTGCTCACCCCTCTGGAGGCCGCCAAAGCCTGGCTGAAGACCATCCCCTCCATGTGGCTCGCCGTGGCCATCCTTGTGCTCGCCTGGGCCATCCGCTCCGTATGCGACGACCTGGGCACCAGCATCTACCTCGTCAGCGCCGTCGACGGCCTGATCACCCTCACTCTGCTGCCCCTGATCACCTTCGGCCTCGCCGCCGTCGTCGCCTTCGCCACCGGCACCAGCTGGGGCGCCATGGGCATCCTCCTTCCCACCATGATCCCCCTGGCCGCTCAGCTCGGCGATGCCTCCGCCCAGTCGATGTTGATCCTCATGCTCTGCTTCGCCGCCGTCCTCGACGGCGCCATCTACGGCGACCACTGCTCGCCCATCTCCGACACCACCATCATGAGCTCCATCGCCGCCGGCAGCGACCACGTCGACCATGTGCGCACCCAGACGCCCTACGCCACCCTTGCCATGTTATTCGCCGCCGGCCTGGGCTATATTGGCGTCGCCCTCGGCCTCACTCCCTGGCTTGCGCTACCTCTGGGGATCATCGGCCTCGGCATCGCCTTGAGGGTCCTGGGACGGCCCATCGAAGCCTCTTAGCCCGACTTCTTCGCGGAATGTTGGGCCTCGACCTGCTCTTGTTCCAGTTCCTCGAAGGCATCGGGCGCCGCCGAGGACGCCCCGTGGAGCACCCACTCCTCGGCGTCTTCCAGGGTCTCCGTATCTAATAAGACCTCCACCTTGCGCTCGAATTGCTCCTCCGTGAGTTCTCCATAGGAATAGCGCTCCCGAAGCACCTCCAGGGCATCCCGTTTGGGGCGCGACATCTCTCTGCGCTCCTCCTTTGACACCAGGTCCTCCAGTGCCCCCTCCGCGTCCTCCTCTTCATCCTCGTCCTCACCGGTGAGGATCGCCACCAGGGGCACCACCCCCACATACC
The DNA here is from genome assembly GCA_964566695.1 of uncultured Bradymonadales bacterium. Classification (GTDB taxonomy): domain Bacteria; phylum Myxococcota_A; class Bradymonadia; order Bradymonadales; family Bradymonadaceae; genus SLJM01. The sequence continues at coordinate 4,424 of CAZMJS010000030.1, read as the reverse complement.
CCACCAACAGAGCCACCAACCACCAACTCTGCCCGCTAAACATCGCCGCCAGCCAGACGGTGGTCACCACGATGGAGGCGATCTCGGTGTACCTCTTGGGTTTCTTATCGCCATTTTTTCCCCGTTGCTCGCTCATCTCAAAACACCTTCTTCAAAAGACTCACCACTCGAAATAGCCCACCATTTGGTCGCGTTGGATAAGACTCCGCTAATCAATCACATCCAGACGGTCAACTCCCATGGATGGTGCACCTCCCCACCAGACGCCTTTTGGAGTCGAGGATACATCTTCAGAGACATCCGTACCGTCCATTTCTACTCAATTCTGATGAGCCGCAGCAGGCGAATCGTGGACAATACGGGCTAATCATGAAACCGGTTATTCCGCCGGACGGCCTCTGCCAGCGCGATATCACTCATCGCCCACCCACCATCATCTTCAGTGCCCTCGGATCGGCCAGGCTATCGACGCAATGGGTCGCCCCCGTCGCCATCAATTCCTCGCGACTTCCGCCCCCTGTCGTCACGGCCAGACACTCGGCGCCGATGGTCTTCGCCGCCGCCACATCTCGTGTCGTATCGCCGACGACCACCACCCGACACTCCTCCAAGGACGCCCCCAGACGCGCCGCTCCACGCATGGCGCCGGCGCGGATGAGTTCCCCTCGATCGGCAGCGTCACACCCAAAGCCCCCGAAGCTAAAATAATCGTTCAACCCTCCGTGGGCGAGCTTGATGCGCGCCCCACGCTCAATATTTCCCGTCCCAAGCCCCACGGCCATGTCATCTCGTTCGCTCAGCGCGTCCAACGTATCCATGACGCCGGAAAACACCGTATATCTGTGGCTCTCCCTGAGCGCCCCTTCCAGATAGGTCAGATAGCGCTCCAACACCCGGTCGACCATCGCTTCATCGACATCCAATCCGGCCGACGCTAAACCCTCCCGCGCAAGTGCCCGATCCGTCCCACCGGCAAAGACCAAATCCAGGGGTGCCACGGCCCCGATCTGCTCCCGCAAGGCTCGCTTAAATGCCCGTCCCCCCGCCCCGTGCGTCGAGATCAGCGTGCCGTCAATATCAAATAGAATAATCTCAGGACTGGTGGTCACCATCGTATTTGCTCCGTAGCGTCGTTGCCCGTCATCCAGGCCACAATACACCACGACCACCGACGCCCCGGCAAGTTCTCGTGGTCACCCGCTCAACCGACCACGGTGATCTCGCCGTCATCATCCAACAAATTCATCACCGCTCGCGTCGACAACAGAGCTAAGTGATCTGGATCACTGGCCACCCCGGAGGACGTCACCTGAACCATGGCCTCCTGATCGTCGATCAGGAAATAGAACTGGGCCTGTGACGACCCACGCCCTGCCGGGCAACCCCCTTTAACGGGAATAAAACCAACTCCATCAAAAGGACCAATAACACCACAATCACTGCTTCAATGGACGCGATAGCTTCGCCGGCAAAACCACCTTGGCCCTCCGATCTTATCTGGACCAGCCCATCGCGATGATGCGACAATAGAGTGTAGACCTGATCCCACCACACGCCATGCCACCGCCGAACGCCACCGAGGACCACCATGAACCGACGAATCCTACTCATCCTCGCATCGCTCGTCCTCTTGGGCCTCCTCGTTGCCGGCCTCCTGATCGCCACCGATTCCCCGTCGCAAGACCGGGAATCACTGGAGCGACTCGTTGACTTGACGCTGGAGCGCCAGGTCCAGGCCGCCCAACAGATCGTCGACGTCTCCTGCACCTGTGCCGACGAGCGCGGCGACGAGTCCCCGGAGTGCGCCGACCCCACCCTCTTGGCAGACAACGAGCTGGAGGACACCAAGGCTTGCATGATCGACGCCGCCGCCGACCTCGAGGCCGACGTGCCACCGGGATTAGAGGACTTTCTCTCCTGCTTGGAGGCCCACTTCCAAGAGGTTGACGACTGCCTCCAGCGACTCAGCGATGACAACCCGTGCTCCGCGGATGCAAGCCTTCAAATGGTGGAGTGTAGCGTCGCCCTCCAGCTCCACCAATGCGGCGATACCGACGACGCCACCCACCAGTGGCTGGAGCGATTCGTCAGCCGCATCGAAGACCAGGGCTGCCACACCGAGCTATTGGCCAACCTCCAGGGCCCAGCCTTTGAGGCCCCTCCCACGGATCTGAACGTCGAACCACATCGCGCCATGATCCAGATCAACGACACCGCCATCTCCCTCGACGGCCACTCCGTCATCGACCTCTCCCGGGGCCAACTCGGCGATCATCACCCACCGAGCATCGACGATGGCCTGGACGCCCTGGCCGATGCCCTCGACGACCTGGGCGACGTCGACGAACTCTCCCTCCACGCCAGCGCCCTCATCCCCTACGAGACCATCACCCACGTCCTCTACACCGCTCACGCCCACTCCAATCTGCCCCTCTACACCGACATTGCCACATCACCACCGGAGTCCCAGACCTTCGACCGCAAGGACACCTTCCACGACGCCCCCGAACCGGAAGCCCAACGCGATCCGAAGGTCACGCCACTGAGCATCGTCGTCGGCGACGAAGGGTTCATGCTTCGCGGCCTCGACACCCCCATCGACCCACTCGATGGCTGCGATGACTCGCCCTGGACCATCTGCCTCACCCAGGGCGACACCGATCCGATGGACCTCTTCGAGCGCGCCCGAAGCGCGACAGCCGACGGCGACCACGCCCAGGCCGCCAAGTACTACGAGCAAGCCCTTGAACACTACGATTTTCGCCGCCTCTACAACCTCGCCAACCGCCTGCACGACGACCACCCCCACCCCGGACTACTGCGACTGAGCGCCGCCCGTGACATTCCGATTGGACTCGTGAAACTCACCGGCCAGGTCGTGGCCTACCGCCTCGCCAAGTCCCACTACGATGACCCCGACAACTTCTGGACCGATATACAGCGAGGACCGGCCACCGCCGAGCTCTTCTCAGAGCCTATGTTCTCCGTCGTTTACTGATCGACCATGGTGAGTTCACTCCCGGGCCGCCGAACATCAGGAGCTCCGCCACCTCCCCCCCGGGCTCCCTCGCCAAAGGCTCGGTCGGCCGGGGCCACGCAAGTGGTTGCGAACCTCCAGAGATATGCGTGTAACTCCCCCGACCACCTCGATCCCCTCAGAGTTAGTCAGTCATCGCAGCCGTAGATATAGGTCAGGACAACCGGCTCTTGTTTCGCGCCGATCTGATCCAGCATCGCGCCACCGCCACGACTCTCCATCACCTGCTCCTGGAGCCGACCGTCATCGCCATAGACATAGGTCACCACCTTATTGGCCTCCCCATCCAGATTGTGATCGTCCTCCAGGCGCAGCAGACGGCCGCGCTCGTCATAGGTGAACTCCTTGCGATTGCCCAATTCTCCAGACTCTTCACCAACGGTCTCAAGGCGGGTCAGCCGCTGCTCCTCATCGTAAAATGAGCGGATCTCGTAACTCGCCGAACCTCCGTAGGCGTGGCGCAGCGGATGGCCATGGTCGTTGCGCTCCACCGTCTCCACGCTGATATCCACATCCTCGTTGGACCCCTCTTCTTCCACAGGAGAGATCACGAGCCTCTCCAATTCGCCTTCCTCGTCGTAGTGATAGGCGTAGACCGTATCGGAGATCGGCAATTCCGACGGCGTCGACGGCGGCAACTCGCTCACAATACGGCTCCGCGAACCCTCCTCGTCGTACTCCAGGGTGGTCACGCCCCCCTGGGATGATTCAATGCGACAGGGAAGCCCATCGCTGGCGTCTTCAGCGGGCGCAATAATCTGAGGTAAATGCCGCGATATGGGATCTGAGGGATGCACGACGAATCTCCACTCTCCGTCTTCATCCGTGGCCGACTCAGCCGCGACCTCCCCCGTCTCCTCCTCCGACGGTTCAGCAATCTCTTCGGGCTCCACTTCCCCGCCCGATGAGCACCCGACCCCGAGGACGAGCACAGAGATCAGCGATACAGCAAGCCAATTAAATCGATGAGCGCACATAAGCTTTTCCCGTGGTTGAGCCCGAATTTTAGTACCCAGATACCACGCAGCTAATACGATTTTCGGCGACAACGCAATGGGATGTTCCCGATATGTCCTCCTCAACAAGCTCCGAAACGTCTCAATTGTTTCCGCCTCGACCATCCATTCGAAGACAAATCCGGCGTCGGCTATCGCTCCTGTCCATGCGTGCTTAGCTTTCACCTTCAGCAACGGTGTTGGCCACAGCCGAGGAGGATCGCCATGTGCACACGAGCGTTATGGACGGAGGCCGGCGAGGCCGTTCTCGCCGGTCGCAATATGGACTACGCCCACGATCTGGAGACCAACCTCTGGGCGTTTCCCCGGGGGATGAACCGATTGCCGACCCCCTCGAACGAGACCGAGGCGGTGGCCTCCCTGTTGAGCGT
>CAZMJS010000029.1:31775-38513 GCA_964566695.1 uncultured Bradymonadales bacterium | reverse complement strand
GGTTATGCGGAGCAACAGGATGAGGGCTTTGTGGTGGGGTTTGAGGAGGAGGGGGATTATTATCCGATGATCTCGACGTCCAGTCCGGACGCCCAGCGCCATGGGCGCACGCTGGCCAGCGGGGGATTGGTGGCGCTGGCCGTGGGGGCTCTTCTATTTGCCATATTCTTTTTGATGTGGGCGCTGGGGATTCATAATACGGCGGTCTATCTGGTGTTGGCCACGGTGGTGGTGGCCGGCACGTTGAGCGTTCAGGGCGTGATGATGATGGCCTCCGATCTTCGGGGGGCCGACGAAGCGGCGACGCGAATGGTGGAGGAGGGCCGCTCGGTGGTGGCCGACGAGTTAGAGCGTGAGGGCATCGACTGGGACGGGGAGTGGTCGACGCTGGCGCAGTGGGAGCACTCCCAGTGGGAGGCGTTGGATGTGGAGACCCGGGATCGGGTCAGCGGGGTGCGCATGATGGTGGCGCGGTCGGTGGAGCGCACGAACGCTAACCGCCGGCGGTTTCCGGAGATGGTAATGGCGCCGCTACTGGGGGTCAGCGCTCAGGAACCCGTGGAATTGGCGGAGTTTGAGCGCCATGAGGTCGCGGAATTGGAGGCGGATCACAGCGCGGTGCGGCTGTCCTGGATCTACGGCGTGGCGGCCTTGTTGATCGGCGTGATAGGCACAGCGATGGGGACGCGGCGGGGGATGAAAACGGTCAAGCTCAAACGGACCATTGAGCACGTGCCCACGTCGCCGGTGCGGGGAGCGGCCTATGGGTTGGTGGAGCTAAAGGGGAAGCCCCAGGCCGCCAACCAGTGGCTGACGGCTCCGGTGAGCAACCGCGAATGCGTGTGCTATCGCCACAAGATTGAGCGGCGCAAACGAAGCGGTAAGAAGTCGAGCTGGGTCACCGTGTCGGACACCACGGAGTCCAGCCGCTTCTGGTGCCGAGACCATACGGGGTCGATGGAGGTCGATCCCGAGGGGGCCGACATCGTGTTCAGCGATAAATTGGTGCGACGCCGGGGCTCTCGGCGCCATACGGAGTGGCTTATCGGCCGTGAAGACCAGGTCTATTGCCTGGGGTCTGCGACGATCGATCAGCGAACCCACGACCGGCTGCAGTTGGAGCGAGAGGACGAGGACGTGCCCTATGTGATCAGCTCCATGGCAGAAGATCAGCTCAAGGAACATAAGGCGCGGTCCGGATTCGCGGCGCTCAATATGGGCATTGTGGCCACCATGGTCGCCGGCATGGGGCTGGCGGGCATGGTGGTGAGCTTCGGGCCGATGCTCTACGTGGTGATGGCCGGGATTTCCTGCAGCTATCTGCTGATCCTGCTGGCGATCATGTACTATAACGACCTGGTCTTCTTGAGGGATCGCGTCGATCGAGGGTGGTCCAATATCGACGTGGCGTTGAAGAAGCGCTTCGACCTGGTGGGGAATCTGGCCAATGTGGTGGGGCAATTTTTGGAGCACGAGCGGGAGTTGCAGACGGCGGTGACGGAGGCGCGAACCCATGGGGCTAAGGGAGAGGGGCCCGACGAGGGCGGTCTGCAGGCCGAGAAGCAAGCGCGCGATCAGGTGATCGCCCGCGTGGAGGCCATGCCAGAACTCAAGGGGGAGACGGTGGTCGCCAATATGATGGAGGGGCTCCGGGAGGTGGAAGAAGATATCGCCATGATGCGCAAGGGCTATAACCAATCGGTGGAGCGCTATAATGAGCGCATCGCGCGCATTCCGGAGGTCTTTGTGGCCCGGCTGGCGAGGTTTGAAGAGGCCAATTACCTGCCGGCGGTCGTCGATCAAGGACCCGTGGAGGTGGACCTGGGTAAATAAATGTTGAGCGCGGTGAATCACTGAGTGTGGGGTCGACGATGGGCGCGATGTGCGATAGGTAATAAGCCGGACAGACGGTATTCCCCAGACAACTTGTGAGGGTATGGAAGAATCACAGAAGGCCAGAGCGAAGAGGTTGCGAGGTCGGACACGAGTCCCCGTCATGGTAGGCCTATGTCTATGCGCGCTGGCGATGGGCTTGACGGGGTCTGTAAGCGCTGAAGAGAGCGAGGCGCCGGGGCTGAGCGAATGCGACCAATATATGGAGGCCTACGTGCGCAGCTCGGCGCGAAAATTGGGGAGGGCGCTGGCCCGCGGGCAAGGGCAGCTATCGACCTGGGAGGACGAGGGCGTCTGGGAGATTACCAGGGGAGATGATCAGGGGGATTCACCGATGCGGTTCAAAAAGGTGGTGGAGCATGACGGGCGCATCGCGGGGCTTGTCGACGAGCAGCGTGAGTGGCGCGAAACCTATGTGATGGCTCAGACCTCGTCAGGGCCTGTGATCATCGCTCAGCGATGGCAGGGGCGACAATTGAGAGAGTCCGGCCAAGCGTGCGAGCCGGTGCAGTCGGAGGTGATCTCCCCACCGGTGGTCGCGTCGACGGTGGAGATGGAGCCCTTTAAATACTGGGGTCTACGTGTGGCCTGGCGCATCCCCAGCCCCGGTAGCGATGCCTTTGAAGATCGCTCGCCGAAGAAGATTCTCACCACATATATGGCCGATAGCGATGATGATACACCAGATAGCGATACCGATAATTGAAAGTATGGAGTGATTGAATGCGAAAGTTGGTAGCAGTGATGATGATGATTGGGATGGTGGCCATCGCCTGGCCTGGCGAGGCCGAGGCTCAGCGACCCGACGGGCTAGGGGTGGGGCTGGGTTATGGCACCGGCGTGTCCGGAGTGTCACTGAAGTCCCATCAGGGCGATAATGCGCTACAGGGCGTCATCGGTTGTTGGGGCTATAATTGCGCCGGGATCGGTGTCAGCGGGGACTATCTATTTTCGATGTCAACGCTGGCCGACGAGGGCAGTGTAAGGGTGGCGTGGAATCTGGGGTTTGGAGCGGCGGCCGGCATCTGGCCGGGGTCGTCGTGGTCCAATCGTCCCGGTCGGTGGGGCGATCGAAGCGGCAACCTCTGGTTGGCGGGACAATTTGTGGCGGGACTGGAGTTTATCTTTCCGGAGATCCCCATCGATGTGGTGCTGGAGTGGCGGCCAAGTCTTCGGGTGATGCCGGCGGCGGGATTTCGCTTTGATCACGCCGGGTTTCACGTGCGCTACTATTTTTGATCGCCGCGGTTGAGGAGTTTTGCCAGGCGTCGGCAGGTCGAGAAATAGGCTTGAGCGCCCCGCTCGACGATCACCTTCACCGGTTGTGATGGCGCCTGGAGAAGCGAGGTGTTCTGGTCGCGCCGCGTCAGTGAGCGGTCCGTGGTCACCGGTAAATCGTCGCGGGCCTCGTCGTCCGGGGCAGCGGAGGAGGTGTCGGAATCGGTCATCGGTGGCGCTCCGTGTCTTTAGGAGTCGTTGAATAAATCCAACGAAGGAGAATCATATGTGGGATGATTATAGCGCAGAGGCATTGGACGTCGAGGTGAAAGCCAACGGGGTGGCCACGGTGTGGTTGAGCCGCGAGCGTTCACTCAACGCGATGAATGGTGCGATGGTCCAAGAATTGGGCGAGGTCTTTGGGGCACTCGGCGAGGACCGCCAGGTGCGGGTGGTCATCCTTGGGGCCAGGGGCGATAAGGCGTTTTGCGTGGGCGCCGATCTAAAGGAGCGCGAGGGGATGAGCGAAGATGAGGTGCGTCGACGGATCGCTTCCTATCGACGGGTCTTTCGGATGATCGAGCGCAATGACAAGCCGACGATCGCAGCGGTGCAGGGCTATGCGTTTGGCGGCGGGCTGGAGCTGGCGATGGCCTGCGATCTCAGGGTGATGGCTGAGGAGGCATCGGTTGGCTTGACGGAGTTGAAGCTTGGAATTATCCCCGGAGCAGGTGGAACGCAGAGGTTAAGCCGGTTGGTGGGAGCGGCCAGAGCCAAGGAGCTGATCTTTCGTGCGGCCCGGATCAGCGGCGAGCGAGCCGCCGATCTGGGCCTGGCCAATGTGGCGGTGCCGGAAGCGACGGTGATGGATAAGTGCCATCAATGGGCCGAAGAGATGCTGGAGTCGGCGCCTATCGCGCTGGCCCAGGCCAAGCGGGCCATCGACGCCGGCTCGGAGGTCGATCTGGAGACAGGCCTGGATATCGAAGCAGCGGCCTATGCGGTGACCATCCCCACCGAGGATCGAAAAGAAGGCCTGCAAGCATTTAAGGAAAAGCGTAAGCCCGATTATCAAGGGCGTTGAGTTCTCAGAAGGAGTCAAGATGAGTCAGGAAGAGCTGTCGGCCCTGGACCAGGAATTGGTGGAGCATCGCGAGGAGATCGAGAGCGGTGGCAAGGAAAAATACCACCGGCGAAATGCGGAGCGCGGCAAGCTATTTGTGCGCGATCGTCTGGAGCGGCTGCTGGACGATGGGCTGGAGATCGAGGACGGGCGCTACGGCAATGTACTGGCCGGCGACCTGCCAGCGGACGGCGTGGTCACCGGGGTGGGTCAGATCGACGGGCGCCGGGTGGCGATCATCGCCAACGACTCGACGGTCAAGGCCGGTTCCTGGGGCTGGCGCACCGTGGAGAAGATGATCCGCATCCAAGAGACGGCGGAACGACTCAAGATTCCCATGCTCTACCTGATCGATAGCGCAGGGGCGCGTATCACCGACCAGTTGGAGATGTTCCCGGGGCGACGAGGGGCCGGAAAGATCTTCTACAACCAGGTGCGCCTGTCGGGCCACGTCCCTCAGATCTGCTTGCTCTTTGGGCCCTCCGCCGCTGGCGGCGCCTATATCCCGGCATTCTGTGACGTCGTCTTTATGGTGGAGGGCAATGCCTCCATGTATCTGGGATCGCCGCGGATGGCGGAGATGGTCATCGGTGAGAAGGTGACCCTGGAGGAGATGGGCGGCGCCAAGATGCACTGCAAGACCTCGGGATGTGGTGACGTCCTCGTCGATAGCGAAGAGGAAGCGATCGATGAGTGCAAGAAGTACCTGTCCTATTTTCCATCGCATTATGGAGGCGAGGTCCCGCGCGCCGAGGCGGCGGAGCCCGAAGAACAGAAGAAGAGCCTGGAGGATTTGATCCCGAAGAATCAGAACCGGGCGTTTAATATGAAAAAGGTCATCGCCCACCTGGTCGATGACTCGGAGTTCTTCGAGATCAAGGCGAAATTTGCCCGTGAGTTGCTCACGGGGTTTGCCCGGATTGATGGGCGGCCAGTGGGTATCGTAGCCAGCCAGCCGCGTCACAAAGGAGGGGTCCTCTTTGTGGACTCCGCCGATAAGGGAGCGAGGTTTATCTCCCTATGCGACGCGTTTGATATCCCCCTGGTCTTTTTGGCGGACGTGCCGGGCTTTATGATCGGCACGCGCGTGGAGAAACAGGGTATCATTCGCCACGGCGCCAAGATGATCTCGGCGGTCAGCGAGGCGACGGTGCCCAAGCTGTCGGTGGTGGTGCGAAAGGCCTACGGCGCCGGCCTCTACGCCATGTGCGGGCCGGGCTTTGAGCCCGATGCGACCCTGGCGCTTCCGGAGGCGATGATCGCCGTGATGGGTCCCCAGGCGGCGGTCAACGCGGTGTATGCGCGAAAAATCGAGGCCCTTCCAGAGGAAGAGCGACCGGCCTACGTCCAGAAGAAGCGGCAGGAATACGAAAAAGACATTGATATCTATCGGTTGGCCAGCGAACTGGTGGTCGATGAGGTGATCACCAAGGGCGAGCTTCGCGGCGAGCTGAAGCGCCGGTTGGCGGTCTACGAGACCAAGGACAAGAACTGGCCGGACAAGAAGCACGCCGTCACCCCGGTATAATCAGTGGCGGAGTCGATCAGAGAGACCCTGGCGGAGCAGCGACGATGACGGAAGAACAAGAGAAGAGTCTGGAAAACGTGGACGATCTGGTGGAGCGTGTCGACGACCTGGTGGAGGAGGGGGCCTTCGAGGAGGCCGAGGAGGTCTTGGAAGCGGGGGCGGAGCGCTTTGACGACCCCGTGCTGGAGGTGCTTCGGGCTCAACTGGCGTTGGATGCCGGGGAGTATGAGGAATGCGTGGTGGCTGCCGACCACGGGCTGGAGACAGTGGAAGATGAGGCGCTGCGCGCCGAATTGATGGAGGCCCGAGGGTGGGCTCAGTACTACCTCGATGAGCTGGAGAGCGCGCGGCAGTCCCTCAATGCGTCGATTAAAGAAGGGGGCGCGACCTGGGATGCCCTGGTGGGCCGGGCGATGGTGCATGAGGAGCTGCTATTTTTTCGGGCCGCCCTGTTGGATCTCAAACGGGCGGTGGCGATGGATGACCAGGAGCCGCAGCCCTTTGCGATCCGCGGCAGCATTCACCTGCGAGCCGGTCGGTTGGAGGAGGCGGAGAGGGATTTGGCCTACGCCGTGGAGATCGATCCCTACGACGAGGAATCGCGGTTGAATCTGGCTCGTCTGCAGGCCACGGACCAGCGAAGCAGCGAGGCCATGGAGACCCTGGAGCCCTTGGTGGAGGAGGGCGAGGAGCCAGAGTGGGTGATGCCGGGGGCGCTGCTTCGAAGTCAATTATCATTGACCATGGGGAGCACGGAGGCAGCGGCGGAGGACGCTCAACGGGCCGTGGAAGTGTCGCCCGACGAGCCCTGGGGCTACCTGCAGTTGGCGGCCTGTCAGATCACGTCCGGTCGGCCGGGAGAGGCCATCGCCGCCATCAAGGAGGCGGAGGATCGAGTCGAAGATCGGCGCGAGATCCCCGACGTCTTCGCCCTGAGGGCATCGGCCTATGAATTACTGGAGAAGTTCGACAAGGC
>CAZMJS010000029.1:6128-31675 GCA_964566695.1 uncultured Bradymonadales bacterium | reverse complement strand
ACGTCTTCGCCCTGAGGGCATCGGCCTATGAATTACTGGAGAAGTTCGACAAGGCAAAGGAGATGCAAGATCAGGCCGAAGGCACGGCCCGGTTGCCGGGCGTGGTCTACGGCGATTGGCTTAACCCGGCGAGAAACGTGCCGGTCAACCCCAACCGGAGCATCGATGCGCGAACGTTGATGGAGCAACTATTCGACGATCCGTCGAAGGCCCCCGAGGGGTACGAAGAGGCACTTCGCCAGGTGGTGGATCAGATTCCACAAATGATTCAACAAAACCCGGAAGCCGAAAAAATTCGGGTGCCACTGCCCAAGGTCAAGGGCATGGATCAGGCGCCGCCGAGTCTCGTGCTGCAGGTCAATCGCGGAACGTCTAAGGAGTAGATTTATGCGCGAAGTATTGCACGACGAAGAGGGGTTGGTGGTGGCCCTTGAAGAGGGCGATCAGGGGCTGATGGCCGTGTTGGAGAGCGGCGAAGATGGGCCCGATCTATCGGTGGACCACGAGGTGGTGGTCATCGTCGACGGGCGCGGCCGCGAGGTGGTCGTCGACGATAGCCACCGCGCGGTGGCCTCATTGGGGGAGCCGGAGGGCAATTGGAAGTTGATGGTCCGGGTCCATGAGTTTTTCGAGGGATGGGAGATCAGCACCTGAACTCAGCCCGGGAGGGCCCGTCGGACGATGAGGGCCACCGTCTCCAGCCCCCCCTCGGCCCACTGGGTTTTATAGTCCATGTGGGAGCCCAGGTCGTAGGTGGTGATTCCCTCGTCGACGAGGCGGGCGATCATCTCAATCTGAGCCAGATTGCCAGGGGAGTGGTGGCGAAAGTCGTTATGGTAGCTCATCTGCAACCCGCGAAAGGTATTGCCGAGGATGCCGCCAAAGCAGTAGGCGATGTCCTGGTTGTCGAGGCGTAAAAAGAGAAAACGGAGGGCTCGGCGACGGGCCAGGCGGGGGAGCATATCGTTATAAAAGGCGCGCATCGGTCCATCGAGGATGCCCGTGTCGGCGTCGGCCTTCCAGCTATGGGATTCGACGCTGAGCGCGCGTTCGAAGAGGGCCTGGCTGTCCGTGGGCGAGGCATCGTCGATATAGTCGGTGGTGATGCCTGCATCGCCGCGGCGTCGGCGAAGGCGTCGTAAATTGGCGCGGAAACTAGAGGATCGTCGGCCCAGGTAGCCGTCGAGGCCGCCCTGAAGGTCGGCGGCGCAGCGTCGGGAGGTGGGGCCGATGCCCAGGGAGTAGCGACCGCGAAGTTTATGGAGAAGGGCGCGAAATAACTGGGAGGTGGGCGATAGGCCGGAGAGAAAGAGGACCTCCCAGGGAAGGTCCGTAGATTCCAGTAGCTCGACGAAGCGCTGGGCCAACGCCTGGGGTCGATCGGTGATAAAGGGGGAGGCCAAGGCCCAACTGGCCTCCAGTGGGTGGATATAGGTGCCGAGGCCGGGCTCCTCGTCCACGGCGAGGGCGATATACCCCTCGTCAAAGCGGTGACACCACAGGCGGTGATCCGGCAAAAAAGCGTGGAATGATGGGAGGACCCACAGGGTGGAGGAGCAAAACTGATCGATGTCCGGGGTTTGGCTTACCAGGGCATCGAAGCGATCGCTTTCGGCTTGCAGGGTCTGTCTATCAATGGCGGTCATGGCCTCAACCTCTTGACTTTCAAAGGGGTCTTGCTAAATGTAAGGCGTTTTGAAGGGCGCGACAGGAAAACTGGCGACGGCCAATCGGTTGGAGCCGCGGTATGTTGCGCTTTTGCTTGCAGAACCACTCGAGGTAACGAGTATGGATTTTCATCGGGCCAAATATATTCTGCCCAATTTATTCACCCTCTCCAGTATGGGGGCTGGACTGTATAGCATCCAGTTGTCGGCGACGGCGCAGACCGTTTCCGATATCTCGCTGGCCGCCTGGTTGTTGGTGGTGTCCATGATCTGTGACCTGCTCGATGGTCGAGTGGCGCGGATGACGCGCACCGAAACAGAGCTGGGTATTCAGTTGGATAGCATGTCCGATGCCATCAGTTTTGGGGTGGCGCCGGCGTTTCTCCTATTTCACTGGGGCATGGTGGAGTGGGGGATGCTGGGACAATTGGCGGCCTTTGGCTATGCGGCATGCGCGATCCTGAGGCTGGCTCGATTTAATGTGTTGGCCAATAAAGACGTCAAGACCAAACGGTATTTTTTAGGGCTGCCGACGCCCCTGGCCGCGGGGACGGTGGTAGCGATGGTCATGGCGCATGTGGCCTATACGGGGTCGATGACGCTGGCGGGGTCCGAGGGGTTGGTGGCGATCCTGAGCTTGCTACTCGGTGGATTGATGGTCAGCAATATCCGCTATCGAACCTTTAAAGACCTGGATCTGAGCGGGAAGACCACCGTGGTGGCCAGTATCGTGGTAGGGCTATCGGTGGCGGTGTCGGTGATGCTCAAGCCGAGCGTGACCTTTGTGCTGTTGATGCTGGCCTATATCGTGCTGGGGTTGGGCGGAGGTATCCTAAATCTGGGGCGTACGCTGCTTGGCCAAGAGGAAAGTGGCGAAGAGCCGGCCCTGGTTGAGGCCTACGAAAGCGACGGCTGATTCCTATTTAGTGTTGATTAACAAGGGGGGGCATGGGCTATTCTAAGAGACCAATGGATAGACGGCGATCATATGGCGCCATGGCGTAGGTCAACTGCGCATGGTGCTTCGGTGAAAAGGTAGGTCTCGATGAAGCGAATGTGGCTCGGATGGATGGCGATAGCGATGGTGGGTGTGGGCGTGATGGCCTGCGATGACGACGCGCTCGAGGAGGAGCCCAATAACCAAGAGGCGGAGGAGGATCCCTTCGAGATCGATGATCCCTATATGCGGGTGCCCATCCAAGATGGGGTCGATGGCGATAGGGGGGTAGAGGATATCGAGGCGTTTCGACCGGCGGAAAGTGGGGAAGTAGCGGTGGGAAGGGTGGGGGATCAGACGGGCTGGGAGGGGGTGTGGAGTCACTGTCGTCCGGGGGACTACGTGATGAGCAATTCGATCATCGAGGTGTGCATTCAGGATGAGACGACGAATCGCTATGAGACCTTTACGGGGGGCAAGTTGGTCGATGTCCGTCGTCATGGCCAAGAGGGCGAAGACGTATTGGATATGATGATGCCGCTGATTCGCGACTTATCGACGGCCTCCAGCCATGAGGTGGAGGTGGTGCGCGACGGCAGCGACGGGGTGGCCGTGGTGCGCACCCGGGGAGAAGATGTCGACATCGCCCACATCTCGGCGATCACGGGCAATGTGTGGAATAGCAGCTTCGGCATGGTCATCGAGACCGAGTTTCGCATGTATCCCGATGAGCCGGTGGTGGAGAAGGTGACTCATCTGACGATGCCCGGCGAGGGGGCCGTCAATTGGCACGTCGGTGACTGGTTTGCCTATGGGGATCGGGCTCAGCCGTGGACCCCCGGGGGAGGTCTAGAGGTGGGAAGCCAGGAGATGCCGTGGATGGGAGCCATTGGGGATGGACAGAGCTTTGGGTTGGTCTTCGAGGATATGGCGCGCCCCATGGGGATTGGTGATCAATTCGGCGTGCCCTGGGGAGAGTTTCGCATCGACCGATTGCAGATCACCGACGAAGAGCCGGGGGTGTATCGGCGGTGGTTCGTTGTGGGCGACGGGACGCTGGACTCGGTGGCCCGATTGGCCGCCGAGGTGCGGGGTGAGAGCTATGACCTGGAGGCCCAGGAGTTGGCCGTGGTCGACGAGGTTGGAGACCCCGTGGCGGGCGCGAAGATCAAGGCCTACGACGCCGAGGGAACGCCGGCCACCGTGGCCCGTAGCGACGACGAGGGACGCTTTACGATGGACCTGGCGCCCGGAGACTATGCGTTAGATATTCGTGAGATCGCCGGGCCCCTGACGGTGGAAACCAACGCCACGGTCAGCGGTGATGGGCAGCTCGTGGAGCTAGAGGTTCCCCGTCGGTCGACGGTGTCACTGACCATCCATGACGGTGAGGGAGGCCCGACCATGCCGGCTCGGGTGACCTTTGAGCATGATCAGTGGGGCGAGTGGATGGAGTATAGCGTCGATGGGACGCTGGAGACGAGAGTGCCCACCGGTGAGGTGAGGGTGGTGATCACGCGGGGAAGCGAATACGGCATTTATGACGAATCCTGGGAGCTCGATGCTCAGGGGCATCAAGAAGAGGTGATCTTGAATCACTACGTCGATCGCCAGGGGTGGCGTTCCGGTGATTTTCACCAGCATATGGAGCCGAGTCTGGACAGCGAGGTCCACGTTGAGGATCGGGTCATGGAGAATGTCACTCAGGGGGTCGATGTGGCGGTGCCCACGGATCACGACGTGGTGACGGACCTGCAGCCCGCCATCGACGCGCTGGGCGTCGGTGATTACTTGGCGACCTTTCCGGGCGTCGAGATCTCGCCGTTATATGCCCATTATAACCTCTATCCAGTGCCCTATGATGCGGCGGCTCGCGGGCGCGGCACGGTGACGATGGCCGATCTCAACGAATCGGGGGAGGTGGAGTTTCGGCGGATGCCTCGCGTTGTGGAGGTCGCCCGGGAGATGGGCACGGATCCGGTGGTGCAGATGAATCACGCCCGCCGCAGCGGGGCGGGGATGATGACGACCGTGGATTTCGATCCGGAAGCGCCCATCGATCCCGATATGCACGAGGACTTCGCCCACGACTTCGACACCATGGAGATCATCAATAGCTATAACCAGGTATGCGATTTGATGGCCGATTGGTCGGGATTCCTCAACCAGGGATACCGGGTGGCCGGTCTCGGCAATTCCGATACCCACGGGGCCGATGGAGAGGCCGGGGTCCCGCGAAATTATATGCCCATGGATCGAGAGCCGTCGGAGATCACGGCCGATGACGTCCGAGAGGCGTTGCGTGGCCAGCGGGCCAGCGTGTCCTCTCAGGCCTTCGTGGACTTCGAGGATGGGACATTGCCCGGCGATGAGGTAGTGGTCGATGAGGGCGAGGTCAGCTTCGATATTCGGGTTCAGACGCCGCCGTGGGCGAGCGCGGAGTCCCTCTTCGTGATCGTCAATGGCGAGGTGGTACAGGAAATGGCCCGCGATGAAGAGGCCGACGAGGTGGTTGACTTCCAGGAGCGGATCACCCTTGAGATCGAGGAGGATTCCTGGGTGGTCTTCTGGGCCGATGGGCCGACCCCGTCGGCGCCGACGCCCAGGCGGCGCCACGTCATTGGATTTACCAATCCGGTCTACCTGTTGACGGGGGGCGACGAGTGGCAAGCGCCAGGGCCCTTGCCGCTTGATCTGGACGCGATAAATACCGGATATTGTAGTTGATAGACGACGGTGATTCGGATCGTCGCCAATGACAGCAGTTGAGACAATGGTGATTCATGTTCGAACGCGTGCGGGAGCAATTCGAGGAGGCATTGGTAGCCCCTCTGGAACCGGAGGTGTGGGAGCGAATCCGCACCATGAAGGCCGGCCAGAATGAGTATGGCTACGATCCCTTCGGCTTTAATCCAGAGGCCCTAAAATATATCGTTCCCCTGGCGGCCGGGTTATATCGCCATTATTTCCGCGTGGAGACCTACGGGATCGAGCGGATCCCCGATGAAGGAAGGGTGTTGTTGATCGCCAACCACACCGGTCAAATTCCCCTCGATGGGATGATGATCGCGTCGGCGACGCTCTTCGATAAGAGACCGCCCCGGATGTCGCGGTCGATGATGGAGCACTGGGTGCCCTCGATTCCCTTTATTTCACGAATCTTTGCCCGTTGCGGACAGGTTGTGGGCACGCGGGCCAACGCGCGAATCCTTCTCGATCGAGAGGGATGTATCCTGGCCTTTCCCGAGGGTGCCAGGGGGATCAATAAGACCTACGATCGGGCCTATGAGTTGGAGCGCTTCGGGCGTGGGTTTATGCGCTTGGCACTGGATACGGAGACGCCGATCGTGCCGGTGGCGGTGGTGGGGGCCGAAGAGCAAATGCCGGCGATTTATGACATGAAGGGCGTGGCTAAATTGCTGGGGATGCCAGCCTTTCCAGTGACGCCTACCTGGCCCTGGTTGGGACCCGTGGGAGCCTTACCGCTACCGGTGAAATACCGGATTTATTTTGGGGAGCCCATGCATTTTGAGGGCGATCCCGATGAAGAAGATCGGGTCATTGGCGCCAAGGTGGGGGAGGTCAAGGAGGCGATACGGGCGATGATCGATCGAGGTCTACGAGAGCGCGAAGGAGTCTTCTTTTGAGCAGGTCCAGGCGAGGCGATCGGCGACAGACGGTGGTGATCACCGGTATCGGGGGAAATCTCGGGCGGGCGGTGGCGCGGCGGTTGCACCGGCGGTTTGATGTCATAGGCATCGATAGGCGGAATGTGCGCCATATGCCAAAGGATATCGATATCGAGCAGGTCGATATTCGCCGCCGTCGCGTGGAGGATGTCTTTCGTCGCCAGCGAGTGGATGCGGTGGTGCACCTCAATATCATGCACGACCCGCGGACTCGCCAAGAGGAGCACCATCAATTCAATATCGTGGGCACCCAGAAGATCTTTGAACTATGTGCTGAGACTCGGGTGCCCAAGGCCATCGTCTTGTCGAGTGCCGATGTCTATGGGCC
This sequence comes from uncultured Bradymonadales bacterium, assembly GCA_964566695.1. GTDB lineage: Bacteria > Myxococcota_A > Bradymonadia > Bradymonadales > Bradymonadaceae > SLJM01. Next base: position 25,054 of record CAZMJS010000029.1, on the reverse strand, counting down.
GGATCCGAGAAATGACCAGTTTCTGACGGAAGAAGCGGCGTTGATGGGGGGGCAGAAATTTGAGGCCATTCGAGACCTGATCGCGCTGGATATGTTCTGCAATACCTTTTTCTGGCGCCATCCAGAGATCGAGACGGTGATCTTGAGGCCGGCCCATATTGTGGGGCGGGTCAATAACGCGCCCAGCAAATATCTTCGCCTGGAGCACCCGCCGACGTTGATGGGCTTTGATCCGATGGTGCAGTTAATCCACGTGGAGGATGTGGTCACGGCCATCGAGTTGTCGCTGACGCCGGGCGTTAGAGGGGTATTTAATATCGCCGGGCCGTCGCCGGTACCCCTGTCGATGATTCTCGATCGCCTGGGGCGAGAGCCGCGGCCAATGCCAGAGCCCATGCTAAAGCTGATGCTCAAGACAGCTTGGTCGCTCAAGCTGAGCGACTGGCCAGTGCCGGAGTTGGATCACATCAAATATGTGTGCATGGTCGACGATAGCCTGGCACGGGAGACCCTGGGCTTTGAGCATGACTACGGGCTGGACGACATATGCCGGGAGCTCGATAAGAGCCCCCGGCCGTGGTGATATAGGTGCCGGGCTCAGGCGCCGATGCGGTGGGCCTTGAGGGTGATGGCGTCACCGGAGATGCTATCGTCGGCGACCTCGAAGCCGGCGCGTTCCACTCGGCGCAAGAGGTCGTCGCGGGTAAACCAGTGAAATTTGGTGGGAAATTGGGCCACTCGTTTGGCGGTGCGCCGGATCAGGCCATCGCCGAGGATGAAGGTGGCGATAACGCAGGTGCCACCGGGCTCCAATACGCGGGCGAAGTTGCGCAGGGCTTCGTCGATGTCCTCGGTGAGGTGCAGGGTGCCAGCGCAGTGAAGCCGGTTGTAGGCGGCGCGCTGAATGGGAATACGGGTGGCGTCGCCGCGAAGCAAAAAGACCTTGGCGTCCAGATTCTCCTCCTGGAGGTTTTGGTAGGCCTGCTCCAGCATGGGCCAGGATAGGTCCATGCCGGCGATCAAGACGTCGTCGCTGCTATGGTGGCGACGCTCCGCCAGTCCCAGACGCTGGGCGAAATAGCGGGTGAAATTGGCGGTTCCACAGCCCACGTCGAGTAGACGAATGGGCCCATCGAGGTCCAAAAACTCAGCAGAGAGTCGGTATTCATCTCGCATGGTGCGATCGCTGACCAGGCTGGTGAGGCGAGGGCGCATAAACTCCTCGTAGACCTGGGTATAGATACGACTCTCCATGACCTTTTGGGTGATGGAGGAGTGAGAGGTGGTCGGTGGGGCGAGGTCAGCGACGCCGTGTCGGTGATTGAATTGTCGATGGCAGGCTTCGCAGGTCAGGGTGGAGGCACCGGCGTCGAATTCGGGGTGGCCGCAGGCGGGGCAGCGAAGGGTGGCGATAAATTGGTTGCGAGGGCTCATGGTGGCGGCCGTGGAGGCCTCGCGTGGATTAGCAACCGCCGGTTCAGCGCTGTGTCCGCTGGTGGAGGCCGCTGCTGCGGGGACTTCGCGGGAGACCGGGGTGCCGCCGGGGAGGTCGGGGGCCGAGGGGGGATCGAGGACGCGGTCGTCGGCTTCTTCGGCGTCGTCGGCGTCGTCGGCTTCTTCGGCCTCGTGAGTTTCTTCGGCCTCGTGAGCTTCTTCGGCGTCGTCGGCTTCTTCAGCCTCGTGAGTTTCTTCGGCCTCGTGAGCTTCTTCGGCGCCGTCGGCTTCTTCAGCCTCGTGAGTTTCTTCGGCGTCGTCGGCTTCTTCGGCGTCGTCGGCTTCTTCGGCCACGTCAGCTTCTTCAGCGTCGTCGGCTTCTTCGGCGTCTTCAATTTCTGGGCTCTCGTCGACCTCTGGGACCTCCTCGACCAGGGAGTCCTCGTCGAGGCTCGAGATGTCAGCGATGCGCTCGGCAGAGCTGAGGATAGTAGAGGCTTTTTTCTCCCCAACGCCGGTGAGTTCTGTGAGGCGTCCCTCGCGACCAAAGGCCACGACGCCTTCGATGGAGGTGATACCGAAATCGTCGAATAGGGTCTCCGCCAACTTGGGTCCGATGAAGCGTACCCGAGATAGTTGGTTGAGAATTTGGCTTCGCTCACTGGTCATAAAATCCATCCCTTCGGTCTTGAACAAAAAATCCCGTAACGGGGATCAGGGGGCGCAACAATTCATAGAAGTACCCCAAAGATAGCGCCGGCGAATAATTAGACAAGGGAATGACGCGGTGCGTCAAGGGGGCTCGTGGGTTATGGGCGGTGCAGGAGGGGCCGGAGGTGGTGCTCGATAATGTGGGCGCAGTCCTCCGGTGTGACAGCCCGATAGAAGATATCTTGAGGATAGATGGCGACGGTCGTGCCGCGGCCGTGGCACCAGCCCAGGCAGTGGGTCTTGGTCAGCCAGATGGCTGCCCGCAGTTGATGTTTAGCCAACCAGTCATCGAGGATTTGATAGACGCGCTCTCCTTGGGCGTCGGCGCAGCAGGGGAGCGAAGAATCGGAGCGCTGATTGGTACAGACAAGAATATGGGCCAGGCGGTTGTCGGTGGGCACAGAGAGCATCGCGGGTCTCGGCGAAGAGGGAGAGAGCCTCAGGAAGTGATTCGGCGGGCTCGGGCCACGCGATCTCGCTGGCCGTAGTCCTGACGAATGGCAATATCTTCCAAGGGATGGGCCTGGAGGAGCTCTTTGACGGCCGCCCCTTGTTGGTGGCCGATCTCGAAGAGTAACCATCCCTCTGGGGCGAGAAGGTCCACCGCCTGGGGAATGAGACGGCGGATATGGTCCAGACCGTCATCCCCCGAGAAGAGCGCCTGGGGGGGCTCATACTCGCGGACTTCGGGAGGCAAGTCCGGGCGTTCCGTATTGGCGATATAAGGGGGGTTGCTGATGATGAGATCGAAGGCCGTGCCATCGTCTGGCAGGGGTTCTAAGAGGTCGCCCTGCAGAAAGGTAATTCGCTCATCGACGCCATGGTGCGCGGCGTTTTTCTGGGCGACTTGAAGGGCGTGTTCATCGATGTCGGTGGCCCACATCTCGATGTCTGGACGTTCATGGGTCAATACGATGGCGATGGCGCCGCTTCCGGTGCCGATATCGGCGATGCGAAGGCCTGGTTCGTCGAGGTCGTCGATGCGGTCCAGTGACTCCTGGATGAGGACCTCGGTGTCCGGTCGAGGGGTTAAGACGTGCTGATTGACCTGGAAGTCGAGGCTCCAGAATTCACGTTTGCCGCAGAGGTGAGAGACGGGCTCACGGGCCGCTCGACGTTTGATCAGCGCCCGGTAGGCCGCCAATTCCTCGTCGACCAGGGGGCGGTCGAATTGGGCGTAGAGTTGGATGCGCTTGAGATCGAGGGTGTGGGAGAGGAGCACCTCGGCGTCGAGCCGAGGTGTGTCCAACCCCTTGCTCTCGAAGAAGTCAGTGGTCCACTCCAAGATCTTAAGAATGGTCCACGTGTCGTTGTCTTGAGCCATGATTCTAGGTCCCGAGCGCGAGGGGAACTGGAGGTGGGATCAGATCCCGGTGAGGGTGCTCTGGCCCATGCCCATGCTGCAAGCAAAGTTGATCACCTCACCTTCCTCCAGCTCGAAGGTCACCTCATAGGGCTCATCGAGGGGAATGTCGGCTTCGATATCGCGTTCCTCGAAGACGACGTCGTCCATGCAGGTCTGTTCGATGTCGCGCTCAAAGCGAAGGGTCACCTCTTGGCCGGCCGGCGCTTCGATGCGGGAGGGCTCAAAGGAGGTCTCGGTGGCGGTGATGACGACGACGCCATCCTCGTCAGGCGTGGCGACCTCGTCGACGTCTTCTTCGTCATCGAGAGCGACCGTGTCTTCATCGTCCACGTCGTCGAGGAGATCGTCGAGCTCACTCTCCAACTCTTGAGCTTCTTCCTCGACGGCCTCGGCGGCTTCGTCGGCCTGGTCATCGCAGGCGACGGTGAATACGAGGGCGGCGATAAGGGCGGGGATTAACCATTTCTTCATGGGGGCTCCATACGTCGATAGTCGATGGGGTTGGTCAGTCGGCAGATGGTGTAGCATACTGGCGCCTGCAGACAATGGGCCAGAAGGGTAGCGACAAATGCAGGCGAGTCAACGAGGCGATAGCCAATCGGAAATGGGTCATCAGGGAGAGGTCGGATGGAGGAGATGAGCGCAGAGGGGTGGAGGGAGAAGTTTCGGGCCCGGCGGGTGGTGGAGATGGCCCGGCATATGTCGGTGGGAGATGGGTTAGGGGCGGCGCTGGAGTGGCTGGATCCCATGGAGACGGAGTTTCGGGAGTTGGAGTTGGCAGAGATGGGTCGGGCAGCGTCGATCTCCGGAAGGCCAACGAGTGAGGAGGCGCTGGGGTCGACGCTCCGAGTGATGACCTGGAATATCAAATTCGGGGGCGGAAGGGTCGATTTTTGGTTCGATGGTCACGGCGATCGGGCGGTGCTCAACGGCCAGGAAGTCCTCGAGGCCATGGAGGGCGTGGCGGCGGCCATCGAGGCCCTGGACCCGGATATTCTACTCCTCCAGGAAGTGGATCGGCGCTCCAGGCGGGTCGATGGAATGGACCAATTTCAGTGGCTCCTGGATCACACGCCCATGAACTACGGGGCTTATGCCTCACAGTGGCGTTGTCGATGGGTGCCTACCCGAGGCCTCGGTGCGGTGGATATGGGGGTGGCGATCCTGTCGAAAACCCCCATCGTGGATGCCCGGCGCATCGCGCTTCCCCAGATCGAAGACGAGGCGCGGATCACGCGATATTTCTACCTCAAGCGTGGCATGCTCAGCGCCCGGGTGCAGAGCGGCGATCGTCGTGGGGTGAGGGTGGTCAATATTCACACCGAACCCTTTGCACGAGACCGGACCAAGTGGCGTCAATTGAGGGCCTTTCGCTGGGAGATGGAGAGATTGCGCCAGTCCGGAGAACCCTGGATCGCAGGAGGTGACCTCAATGCCATCCCGCCGGGGTCCGAGAAGGTCCACCGTTTTGAGGACCAGGCGCGGACGCCGCCGGGGTTTGAGGGCAGTGACTTTAGGGGGGAGGAGGACTGGTTGGCCCCGTTTTATGAGCGCTATGAGCCGGCCGTATCGCTGGCCGCTTATCGACGGGATAATGGACCCTATTTGACCCATTCCAGCACAGGAGATGTCTTCTGGTGTCGAAAGTTGGACTATCTATGGACGGATCGCAGGTTTGGGTGGGATGAGGTCCAGACCCACCAGGGCGAAATCGCGAGGGGGTTAAGGGCCATGGAGTTATCGGATCACGCCCCGGTGTCGGCGATGTGGTCATGGGAGTGAGTGTGAGGAGTCATGGGTATCGGCGAGTCAGGGGGCGGTGGGCAAGAGCGATATTGCTATGGATGGCGATGGGCCTGACGTTGGCCTCGTGTGTCAATCCACCGGGGGTCAGCGCCATTTCACCGGACAAGGTGGCGGTCAGTGATTGGGAGGGGCAGTCCGAGGCGCGCCGCGGGGAGTGGTATTTTGTGGAAGATGAGCAGATGATCTGCGCCAACGGCTCCAGCGCGGGCGTGGGTCTCAACGTGGGCAGCAGTCAGCGAGATGTGGTGATCTATCTGAGCGGGGGCGGGGCCTGTTGGGATTCGACGCGCTGTCTCTACGGGCAGACGGCGGCTAACCTGAATGTGGAGTACGACGGCGATCAGTTGGGTCGAGAGGTGCACCCCTTGGTGGAGTCCGGCGTCTTTGACCGACGGTCTCCGCGCAATCATTGGAAGCAGGCAAGCTATGTCTTTGTACCCTATTGCACGGCCGACCTGCATACCGGGCATCAGCGCATGAGCTATGACTCGATGCGAAGCGATCCGGTCATCCACCACCGGGGAGGCGATAATATGGAGCGGGTCGTCCAGCGGCTCCAGCGTTGGTTTCCGGAAGCTCAACGCATCTGGATGGTCGGTGTCAGTGCCGGGGGCTATGGGGCAACCTGGCATTTCGAGCGGGTCGCTCAGCGCTTTCCAGAAGCAGAGGTGCATCTCTTCGTCGACGCTGCGCCCTGGCTGGAGGTCGACCCCGAGCGGTGGGCCCTATGGCAGGAGCGATGGGGCGTGGAGGTACCGCCAGGGTGCGAGCGTTGCCGAGAGGAGCCGGACTTTTTGCCGGTCTATTTGGCGCGGCGTTACCCGGAGTCGCGCTTCGCCCTCAGTGTATACGCCCGCGACCCCGTGATGTCGGCTTACCTGGGGGTACTTCCCAGGGAAGTTCAGGCGTCGGTGGAGGCGATGGGGCGCCAGCGTTATTCGGAACCCAATATGCGGCTATTTATGGCCGATGGGATGAATCATGAAACCCTGTTGAACCTCGATGGAGACGTGCGCTCGGTCGACGGGCAGCGCATGAGCTATTTTTGGTGGCGCTGGGTCAGGGGCTGGTGAGGTGCTCACTCCACGGCGTGAACGGTCCAGATTTGACGGCCCGTTTTCAGCGTTTTCTTGTCGATGCGAACGCGCGTTCCCTCCATGAGTGCCTTTTCACGGATGGCGCGCTCGTCGGCCTGTGAGCCGTCGCAGTAGCCGATAGGATTTTTGGAGCGCGGCGATTTGATCATGACCTGAAATTCGCCGTGGCCCCAGCGGGTCTCGCTCTGGTTGCTATGGGGGGTGATAGCCATGGGGTGTCCTAGGGGGTTGGGGAAATTAATTTAAGAGCTTGAAATTATCGCGTTTTTTCTGACGTTCGCGGGCCCGTTTTCGGCGGCGATAGGCGTGTTTGAGTTTCGAGGGGCGCCACCACCCGGTGACCAGGAGGAGGCCGGTGATCATGCCGCCTAGGTGACCGGCGACGCTGATGGGGGTGCCGGCGAGGACCCGGAGGAGATCAATGGCGATGATGATGGGGAGGATCCACTTGCCTTTGACGGGGAAGAAAAAGAGGTAGACCGTCCGCTCCCAGTGATAGACGGCGAAGGCGGCGACGACGCCGGTGACGGCCGCTGAATAGCCCAGGGTGGGCTGGGAGGATTGCAAGATCGTCTGGGAGATCACCACCGCCAGGGCACCGCCCAGGAGACAGAGGATATTAAAGCGCCACCATCGGGCATTGGACCAGGTGGCGTCGATACGTCCGCCGAAGAGCCATAGCACGCCCAGGTTAAACGCCAGGTGCATAAAGTCGGCATGGAAGAAGGCGTAGCTAAAGAGGGCCCACACCTGGCCCTGGCCGACGACGGCGTCGGCCGACAGCATCAGGTGGTCGCGCATGATGGGGTGGAGCGGGGAGTCTGGCAGGGTGGCCAGCCAGAGGGCAAAGAGGAGCCCCGCCAGGATCTTGAAGTTGAGCGTCAGGGGCGGCCATTGCATCCGAGTTCGTGCCATCGGTGGCGTACCTCATGGAGTAAAAGCGGGGTGGTGCGGCGAAGTGGTCCTGGGTGGGCACCAGCGGTCGACGCCATAAGGTCTCTGTGGTATGCCCGCCAACGAGGACCGCAACACCTCGATGTCCGTAGCATAGAACGGCTGATGCCGTCTACGAATCACCCCTTTAATCTTGGATCAACGATGGCCGAAATCAAACCACTCCGCGGAATTCGCTACGCCTGGGAAGATCTGTCCAATGAGGAATTGGGCCGACTGGTGGCGCCGCCCTATGACGTGATCGGCGAGGCCAAGCAGCAGCAATTATATGCCCGTCACCCCGCCAATATCGTGCGCCTGGATCTCAATCAGATCCAGAAGGGCGATGATGGTGAGGATAATCGCTATGAACGAGCGAGGCGGCATCTCTTTGATTGGATCGCCCAGGGAACGCTGGTCGTCGATCGAGAGCCCATGATCTACGCCCATGAGCAGGAGTTCGAGGACGAGACCGGCACGGTCTACCGACGGCGCGGCTATATCGCCTTGGTCAAATTGGCGGACTATGAAGAAGAGGTGGTATTGCCCCATGAGCGAACCCTGAGGGGGCCCAAGAAAGATCGCTTGCAATTGATGAAGGCCACGGAGTGCAACCTCAGCCAGATCTTTTTTCTCTACGACGATGAAGATCGCCAGGTCGATGAGGTGCTCTTTCGGCAGGTGGAGGAAGGCCAAGCGCCGGCGGTGGAGATCGAGACGGACGATGGGATCGTGCACCGGTTGTGGAAAGTGGGAGAGGTCGCCGATCATCGCGCCGTGGAGGCGGCGATGGCGGAGCGCCCCCTGCTGATCGCCGACGGGCATCACCGCTACGAGACGGCGTTGGCCTATCGCGATTTCCGACGCCAACTGTCGAGGGAGGCCGACCCCGACGCTCCTTATGAGTATGTGATGGGCTTTTTCGTCAATATGCACGACCCGGGGCTGCAGGTCTTTCCGACGCATCGGGTGGTCCACTCGGTCAACGACTTCTCGATGGCAGAGCTGATCGATCGGCTGTCGGCCTCGTCGGCCTTTGAGGTGGAAGTCATGGAGGAGTTTCAAGAGAGCTCTCTGGAGGCGGTGCGCGATGAGTTGGCGCGACGCGGTGATCAGGGGCCGAGCTTTTTGCTGGCCGGTCAGGAGGGGCAGAAAGCGGTGTGGGTGCGTTTCGTGGGATCGGAGGATGAATCCCTATTTCCAAAGGACATGCCGGCGGAGGTGCGACGGCTGGACGTGGCCATTCTCCACGAGGGGATCTTGGAGGGCCAGTTGGGCATTGACCGAGAGGCCCAGCGAGAGATGACCCATCTAACCTACGCCAAGAGTTGGTCCGATGCTCAGGAGGCCCTGGAGGCCGAGGATACGCAGATGGTGGCCTTTATGAATCCCACGCGGGTTCAACAGGTCAATGACGTCTGCCTTTCCGGCGGCCGAATGCCTCAAAAATCGACCTATTTCTATCCCAAGATCCTCAGTGGATGGGTGATCAATCCGCTGTAGATTCAAAGAAAAGACGAAAGGGTTGAGGGCTGTTCATCGATAATAGATGGGCAGCCCTTTTTTGTGGGGCTTGGACGGTCATGGAGCCAAGGAGGAGGCGGTGACGACCAGAATTGAGGGCCGAGGGCAGGGTGATATAGGCGCTCGAGACGCCGGATCGACGCGGGGCTCGGAGGGGGGCGATCGGGCCTTTGAAGAGGTGATGGCCAGTCGTCAGGCAAAAAGTGAGGGCCGCTGCGGCGATGAGCACTCGCGAAAGCTGTTGGAGGGCCACCTTCAGCGAGGAGATGGCGAGGGGTACCAGGCCAACGCCATGGCCGATAAGGGGGGCCGGGAAGGGGTCACGGAGGGAGGCCTCGTGGCAGCGCAGGGAGACAAGTCGAGCAGGCCGAGCGATGGAGAGGCCTTGGTCGCCGATCGCGATGTCGCTGCGCAAGGTGAGATGGCGGAGCGAGAGCTTCGGTCGGAAGCGCTGGGGCCTCGCGATGTGGCGGGCGCTTCCACGGGGCAGGCCGCGTCGACCGTGGAGGAGATCGCCAGACGGGTGGTGGAGGCCATCCATGTGGGCAAGGATCAGCGCATGCGGCAAGTGCTTTTTATGGATCTCAAAGTCCCTGGACGGGGAGAGGTTCGGATTCGGCTGCGTCAGGAGGGCGGCGGCTACTCGCTTCGAATGCGGGCCGATAACGATGGTCTGGCTCGCGATCTTCAAATGGGCGCGCAGGCCTTACGACAGGCCGGTGCGGCAAAGGGGCTTCGCCTGGAGACCATCGAAGTACATCGAAGCGGTGTCAGCCAAGGAGGATAGGATGGACAACCCCATGGAGGCGACTCAGCTATTGGATGGCGACGAGCTTCGACGAAGACTTCGAGAGGATAGCGATGAGACGCGATTGCTCGATGGCCTGTCGGCGCCAGAGGTCAATAAGCCGCAGGCGCTGGAGACGCCGCTTCCCCTGCTGGAGGGGTGGCGAGCCGAGCCATTTGGGTTCAAGGAGTTAGCCAGGCTTCGGCGGCGCGACGTCGAGGGGCTTCGGCTGATGAGGACTCTGCTTCCCGGGGATATCACCCGCGTTCGCCTGGGGATGGAGATGGCCGAGGCGTTGGAGGCGCATCGCGGGGTATTTCATCGGGTCAAGTGGACGGGGCTTGGACGGGCAAAGCGCGTGGGACAAAGGGCGCACGTGGGGCCCGGATATTGGACCTGGGCGACCCTGGGGTCGGGAGAAGCGCGCTGCGTGGTGGGGCTTCAGCGTCCCGTGATCGACCGTTGGATGGCGGCGTGCGATGGTGAGGGCGGACGTCAGAACGTGGTGAGCGATCATCTGGGGTGTGCGATGGCCCGCCTGTGTGAGGTGTGCCAGTGGCCGACCTTTGACTGGGCTGGCGAGCCGGTGATGCGTGAGGATATCGAGGTGATCATGGCCCGGGAGGAGCCCCCGTGGATGACGATGAGCTTTTCCATCAAATGCGGCGATGCAGTGTCACGGCTTCAGATGTGGATCCCGGTCAACGGACTTCGCCATATCGCCGAGGCCGGTCGCGAAGACGTTCGACAGGCCGAGGGATGGGTGCAGGGGTGGTCGGCGCTCGCCGTGCGCCATGATGTGGTCGCCGGTGAGGTGGCCTGTTTTGGCGACGAGGTGCAGCGGCTCAAGGCCGGTGATGTGCTGCTTCTGGATGAGCATGGGGTCGATGCAGAGGGACTGGATGACGGTGGAGGCCTGTGTCGGTGGTGGTTGTCCGGTCAACGGTGCGTGGAGGGACGCTGCCGCGTGGAAGCTGGCAGATGGGTATTGGAGGTCGAGGGAGTGAGCGTCGCGTCGAGATATTCACCAGGCAATGAGGAGATGACGATGGGAGATCGTGGGCAGGAAGTGAGTGAATTGGGCGCGTCGGCGCTGGAGGTGGCCGAGGGCAAGATCGCCGTCAAGATCGCTGATATCGAGTTGCCCTTAAGGGATTTGGCACGGCTGCAAAAGGGGCAGGTGATCGCCTGCGAGCAGCGGGCCGATGCCATGGTGGAGCTGATGGTCGGCCAGGCGGTGGTGGGACGCGGGGAGTTGGTGACGGTGGAGGGGCGACTGGGGGTGCGCATCATGGGGATGAGTCGCCCTCATCCGGGGTGATGTCCGATGGTGGATCGGAACCATCGATGGTCGGCTCCAGGCGAACGCGGAGGGTCAGCCAGGCGTCGGGCTCCACGTCGATATCAAAGCGCTGGGGAAGGTAATCGTCGGCGCGGAGTTCGACGCGACGGGCACCGGGCTCGATGGGGATTCGTCCATCGCGCCAGCCATCGATCTGGCCCTGATATTGATCGTCGATATAGATGGACGCATCCGGGGGTTGGACGTCCACCTGAAGGACGCTCGGCGCATCGGGGCTGGAGGTCGATGGCGAGGAAGCGCAGGCGCAAGCCAACAAAAGCACGATGAGAGCGAGAGGCAAGGTCTTAGGCATGGAGCAGGCCGAGGAGCATAGATCGAGAGGGAAGGGGGCGATCGAGGATTTGTTCCAGAGCGTTTTCCAGCACCCGGGCGGTCTGGTGGAGAGAGGCCTCCAGCTCTTTTTGGGGAGGCAGGGGCTGGCCCGGATCCAGAAGGTGCATAAGGAGTGTCCAGGTGGACTCGGCGACGGTGCCCATGGCTTCGTTGGGGCGCCGACATTGAGGGCAGATGAGGCCTTCGCCGCGGCGGCTGAACTTCTTGGGGGTGATGTCGGTGGCCGGCCGCGCGCAGCGCGAGCAGGCCTCGATGGCCGGTGCCCAGCCATAATGAGTCAGTAGTTGGCACTCGAATTGGTGGACCAGGCGGGCCGTCGCCAGAGTCGATAGGCCGTCGTTGAGATGTCGGTGGAGGCGGTGGAGGAGCTCAAAGAGGGCGTGGCTTGATTCTCCCTCCTGCCATGTAGAGCGGACGAGATCGATGGCATAGCTGGCGGCGCTGATGCCCTCGATGGAGGCTTCCAGGGTGGGAAAATGTTGGAGGACGTCGAGCTCGACGAGCTGGTAGAGGTCGCCTTTTTTGCGGGATTTATAGGTGGTCTCCACCAGGCGCAGGGGTTGGAGGCCGCCGGCAAAGCGGCGCTTGCTGGATCGAGCGCCGTAGGCGATGGCGGCAAAGCGGCCCTGGGGACTGAGAAAGTGCGCGATGACGTGGTTATCCCCGTAGTCCACCCGGCGGAGGAGGTAGGCCTCGGCTCGTTGGAGCGCCATGGGGTCAGTCCTTGGGAGCGTGGCGATCGATGAGCTGACCGACGCCGGGGAGGGCCTGGCGGACGTGATCTTCGGCCTGGCCGCGCAATTTTTTATAGGTCTTTCGAAGCACCTTTTGATCGCTATTTTCGGCCCGGCGGTCGGTGATGCTGAGCAGGTCGTTGGCCGCCTGAGATTTGTGGTCATCCAGGTAGGTGGCGAAGCTGTCGGTGTCTGGGTCGTCGAGGTATTGCTGATATAGCGGATCGAGGGCTCGGCTGAAATCATCGAGGAGGTGATCGATGGCGCGTTCAATCATATTCGGCTTGAGCTTCTTGACGACGCGATAGCCGCCCTTGAGGGCGACGCCAGAGAATCCGGACTTGGAGGCCACTTCATTATCGATGAGGGTTTTGGTGTCGCCGATGACGACCTGGCGGTCTACTTCGTCGAGGCGTTCGGTGAGGGTACTCATGGGGCTCCAGGGTTGGGAATCACGGGGGTAGGGACGATGCACGTTTTAAAAACGGCGAGGCGATCTGTCCACCGCCGAGCTCAGAAGCGAAGCACCAGACCTGCCGGAGATGACCTGATTTGGGCGCCCGCCAGGAAGGGGCGACTGCCGGGAGAGGAGCGCCAGCGGTACAGGAGGGCCCCAGAGCTCATCAGCAAACCGGTGGTGATGGCGGTGATACTCAGGGTTTGAGCAGTGGAGATGCGGTCCAGGTCGGCCTCATAGGTGTCGGGGTGACTGGCACTCTCCACGCGATCGATGGTGGATCGCAGAGGGAGGCCGGTGGCGAGGATGAGGCCGCCGGTGGTGATGGCGGCTCCGCCATAGAGGGCCACGTCGGGCCAGCGACGACGGGGGTAGCGATCGTCGTTGAGGGGCGGCGCCGATGCGATGGTGGGGAGCGAAGCGGATTGGCGAGCATCGTCGACGATGGACTCCCGTAAGCTGTGAAGGCGCGACGAGGCCTTGGACTGTCCCTGGTCGTCGAGTTGAGCAAGGGCGTCGTCGATGATCTCCAGGGCTCGGTCCGATTTTGCCAGTCGGTGATAGACGCCGGCTTGAAGGTAGGCGGTGTCGGGGTCGTTGGGCTTTAGCGAGGCCGCCTGGCGGAGAAGGTCGCGGGCTTCGAAATACTCTCCTCGCTCGGCATGGTCACGGGCTTGTTCGACGAGTGCGTGGGCGTCGGTCAGTTGTTCGGTGGCCGCGGCAGGGGACGGCTCATCGTCGATGGCCTGGGCTGTTGCTGGGAAAAATACAAGAAGACAAAGCAGTAGTGGGAGCGATTGCATGAGGGACATCGTGCCTCCTGATTCATGAGAGGTAGGTGTGCCACATCGGTGCACTGCGATCCCCGATACTGCGATGGCGTGACCAGAAGATTAGCGACGTGTCGCGTCGCGATCAAGAGGTCAGAAGAAACCAGGTGATGGTGCCCGCCAAGGAGGCGACAACGAGAAATGCCAACAGGACGGCTGCGATGAGGGGCCAAGAGGGCAAGCCGCCGGGGGGGGAGGGGTCATTGTCGGCAGGTGGTTCCCTCCGAGGTTGCTCTTCAGTTGTTGAAGCCTCGGGAAACTCGTCGGCCAGTCGGTCCTCGATAAAGTGAGATTCTAAGGTGCGTTCAAAGCTGGAGGCATTGGCCTGGGGGCGCCGCCGTAGTTCGTCGGTGTCTGGCTCCTGCGTATCCGTGGGGGCAGGAGCCGGGGTCGGCGACGTATCGTAGGTGGGGCGGCCGGCGATCTCTTGGAAGGCCGCGTAGAAGGCTTGGGCGTTGGAAAAGCGCCGAGTGGGCTCTTTGGCGGTGGCCAGCGTAACGATGTCAGCCAGGCCATCGGGCAGTGAAAAGCGGGCGTGTTCGGTGAGGTCCGGCATGGGCGTGGTGAGGTGCTCAAAGACCAGCTCCATGGGGGAGTCGGCCTCGAAGGGCGGTGTGCCGGTGAGGCATTCGTAGAGAAGGATGCCCAAGGAGTAGACGTCGGTATGGGGGCCGACCTGATCGGGGTTCTTACTCTGTTCCGGCGCCATATAGGTGGGCGTGCCCAGGACTTCTTCGTCGCCCGTGAGCTGGCGCTGTTGGCGGTTGGTCATATTTTTGACGAGACCAAAATCACGGATCTTGAGCATATCCGGTCGGTGGCCGGCGCGGGTGACGATGAGTTTGGAGGGGTCGAGAGCTCGGTGGACGAGGCCGCGGTCGTGGGCTTCGGCCATGGCTGCCAGGAGGTCATTCCACACCGTTAGGAGGCGATCCAGGGTGGTGGAGGGCTGACGGGCCCACTCGGTGAGCGTTGGGCCAACCACCAGTTCTTGGACGAGGAAGGGATGGCCCTCGTCGTCGAAGCCAAAGTCGTGGAGAGTCACGGCGTTGGGATGGGTTAAAGATGAGATGGCGCGGGCTTCTCGCGAGAACCGCTCTCGGGCCTTGGTGGAGTGACGAAGCGATTGGGCGAGGATCTTCAGGGCCACCCGTCGGCGAACTGGGAGTTGGAGGGCTTCAAAAAGGGTGGCCAGGTGGGTGTGATCGATGACTCGAAGGGGGATGAATCGGCCATCAAAGCTGGTGCCCAGACGGGGCTGGGCGGCGACATCGTCGAGGGAGCTGTCGGGGATAAAGTGGTGGTTATCCCTCGGGCAGGGCGCGCCGAGTTCCTCTGAACGGTGATGACACTTAGGACAGATGGGCATGGTACTTAACCCGTGCTGATAACGCGGTCTCCCGACGACCCGGTGGAGGATGTGGTGGGAAATGGGCTCGGCGAAGAGTAGCAAGGCAGGGGCGGAAATAGCAACTGCGAGAGATTGATTTCATCGGGGTAGGTGACGGGGCGTATTGACGCCCGCGAGCAGTAGTGATGAATTTGCGGCCACCAGAAGGGCCGAGAGGCAAGAGTTTGCGACAAGGACTGGCAATGAGTGACGATGTAGAGAAGAGCCAACAGCAGGAAGACGAGGCCGAGCCGCGGGGGCTATATGAGCGGCTCCGGAGCAATGACGAGGGCTGGGAGCTGTGGTCTCAATTGGGCGTATTGATGTTAGGCCTCCAGCTATTGGCCTATGGGGTCGCCTTCGCCAGTCTGGGGCAGGCGAGCGTGATCGCTCACTCGTCGGTGATTTCACTTTTGGGGCTGGGGACGATGCCGCTGATGTTCTGGGGATTGGTGCGTTCACTCTTTCAGCCCCCGGTATGGCGTTGGTCGCGAACGGTGGGGTTCGTCTGCCTCCTGGCGGTTGGAGTGTTGGGAAATACCTCCTATTTCTCGGCGCCTGTATCCACCGGGGATTGGGAGCCCGATCAGGAGTATCGCCTGCCGTTTGATGGGCAGTGGATGACGATGGCCGGTGGAGATGACCGATCCAAGAACTACCATATGACCACGATGGTCTATCGATGGGCCTATGATTTCGCGCCATTGGTCGACGGAAGTCGCTATGAGGGAAGCGGTGAGCAATTAGAGGATCATCATTGCTATGGCATGTCCGTCAGGGCGCCGGTGGATGGCGAGGTGGTGCAGGTCCTCGGCGGAGAGCCCGATCAAGATCCGGGCGATTATCATCCAAATAATGTGTTGGGCAATCACGTGGCCATCAAAGTGGCCGACGATGTCTACCTATACATGGCGCACCTCAAGCAGCATTCCCTGGAGGTGGGGTCGGGCGATGAAGTCAGCGCCGGCGATGTGGTCGCCAAGTGCGGCAATTCGGGACGCACTGAGACGCCCCACCTCCATATTCATCTACAAAATGGGCTTGAGTTTCCCATGTCGGAGAGCCTGCCCCTGGTGTTTCACGACTATGTGGCCGATGGAGAGGTGGTGGAGGAAGGGATGCCCCTGGGAACCGAAAATTATGGCACCGACGTGGGTCAGATCGTGGAAAACCGCGTCTCCTGGGAAGAGTATCTGGGGGACGATGAGGGCGCCGGGGAGCCATGAGAGCCCGAGAGGTTCAGAATCCACCGAATCCATGGGCCAGCCACCACGTGGAATGGCTGGGAGAGCCACCCACGACGGAGCTTAAGGTCTATGAGGAGGAGGCGCGGACGATCCTCAGCGAAAACCAGAGCCCAGATCTGCCCTTTCGCTACGGCCTCAACCCCTACCGAGGGTGCTTTCATGGATGCGTCTATTGCTACGCCCGACCGACCCATCAATACCTGGACTGGGGCGCCGGGAGTGATTTTGAGCGAAGAATCGTCGTCAAGACCAACGCCGCCGAGTTGCTGGAGGCCGGGCTAAAAAGTGAGAAGTGGGAGCCCGAGACCATCGTCTTCTCTGGAGTCACCGATTGCTACCAGCCCCTGGAGGCCTCTTATGAGCTGACGCGGCGGTGCCTAGAGGCCTGCGCGGAGCGCCGAAATCCGGTGGGGATCGTGACCAAGGGAGCGCTGATTTGCCGAGATATTGACCTGCTGTCGGAGATGGCGGCCTGGAATGGGGTCCGCGTCTTTATCAGCATTCCCTTTGCCACCACACAGATGGGTAAGGCCGTAGAGCCCTACGCCACGACGATCGACCAGCGCTTTCGGGCCGTGCAGCGATTGGCAAAGGCGGGGGTTGACGTGGGCGTCAGCGTGTCGCCGATGATCCCGGGACTTAACGACGAGATGATCCCGGCGATCCTCGAGCGAGCGGCCGATGTGGGCGCCCGGCGAGCCTTTATGACGGTGCTCCGGCTACCACCGCCGGTGGACGAGTTCTTTGAGTCGGCGCTTCGAGAGCGCTTCCCCGATCGAGCCGATCGGGTATTGTCGGCGATCCGCGATCTGAGGGGCGGTGATCTGTCGGAGCATCGCTTTGGAGAGCGGATGGTGGGTAAAGGGTCGAGGTGGCAGGCGATTCGCCAATTATTCCAGGGGACCTGTGATCGGGTTGGACTTCAACGGGGGCGTGACGAGGGTTTGAATTGCTCTGCATTCAGGCGTTTCGGACAGCAGGAGCTGGGGATTTGAACAACCAAGAGCACGACGACACTCTGCGTGAGACCTGCCCACGCGCAAAGATACCGTTTTAAAGCAAATTGTTGTAATTTGGTGACAGGCTTGGTAGAATAATTGTGTGAGCTCAATGTCATTTCGGCTGCTAAACACGATGCGATACCACGAATTGGCGATACGAGCGCTCAGATTTTTTTCCGCCCATCCGTCCAAAGTAGCTTTTGCGAGGTTTGATCGTGATTTTACACCAAAACAAACTCAGGTTCCGTTTGGTAGCCATTCTCGGGGCTTCGCTCATCGCGGCGGGCTTGGCTGCGTGCAGTGACGACGAGGAAGGGGGGTCGGCATTTAATAATCAGCCCAGCCCCTGTGCTGACGTCGATTGTCCAGAGGGGGAGGAATGCGTGGTGGAGCAGGGCGAGGGAGTATGTGAGCCAGTAGAGGGGAATCACGAAGATCTCTGTGAGGGTGTCGAGTGCGGACCCGATGAGGTTTGCGATCCAGACACTGGAGAATGTGTAGAGGATGGATCGGGAGACCTCTGCGAAGGAGTTGAATGTCCTCCCGGAGAATTTTGTGACGAAAGCACGGGGGAGTGTGTCGCTTCGGAGGCCGATGTAGGCTATGCCTGCGAGGTTCCAGAAGAGGTTATGAATCTTTCCGATGGTGATTCGCTGGACTTTAGCTTCAACACCGACGATCAACCGCGAATCGAGAAGACGGCCTGCTCAACCGATAGCGTGGGTGGAGGCCATGTGGTTGTGGCATTTACCGTCGATGAGCCAATGTGGATCGATCTGGAAATTTCGGGTTCTGAGAGACAGCTGGTGCAAGAAATCCGAAAGGCTGACTGCAGTGATTACGAAACGGCACTGAGCCCAGGCTGCATTAACGTTTATAATAACGCCCCCAACCGGTACGAGATCGAAGATACGGATGCAGTTTATTACGCGATTATAGAAGCTCGACACAACCAGAACGGGACGGGTTCGTTTGATTTAAGCATTGAAACCGAAGAGATGTTTTGTGCCCCGATTGGCTCTTATAGCTGCGTCGACGGGGAGGCCCGAGAGCTTTGTCATGCGGGAACGGAATTCCGCGAATACGACTGCGCCACCTCCTGTGACGACGGGCTTTGCGACGGTCATCATTGCGACAATGCTATTGTAGTTACGGGAGCGATGACACTCGAGGGTGATGTCAATGCTTACGATAACCAATTCGATTTCACCGACCACCCGGAGTGCTCCACGGCCGGCCCAGAGACGATCGAAGTAGAGGGACGGCGAAGTAACGGTCAAGATATACTATTCTCTTTTCCCGGTCTGGCAGGAGGGCAATCCATATATATCGATGCTCGAGGTGGAACGGCCGACAGTACTTCGTACTTTGGTGTTCTCGAAGATTGTTCGATGACCGAGTTTGAGTGCATTGGCGGAGAGGACCAGGGTCAAGTACTCGAATTCGAAGTTCCTGAGGCTGGCGATTATTACGTGATTTGGAATCAGAATCGAGTGCCTCCCTTGGACCAAGAATTTCATTTTGAAGTGGATATCTTGGACTGAGTAGCTCATTAGCCGCCGACGTTTATAACTAGATAGCCAGGATGGTCGTATATGAGGCTTGTTCCAAATTTCAGGTGCTCGGTTGGCTTCGCATGGGTCGGTATAGCATGCTTGCTGCTGATGGTATCGGCCGGTCTGGGATGTGCTGAGGACGATGATACGGATTCACCGTTCAACAGCCAGACATCGAATAACGGGGACAACGGGGACCCAAATAACGGGGACAACGGAGACCCGAATAACGGAGACAACGGGGACGACAACGGGGACCCAAATAACGGAGATAATGTAGACCCGAATAACGGGGACAATGCAGACCCGAATAACGGGGACAATGCAGACCCGAATAACGGGGACAATGCAGACCCG
>CAZMJS010000029.1:4574-6028 GCA_964566695.1 uncultured Bradymonadales bacterium | reverse complement strand
AGACCCGAATAACGGGGACAATGCAGACCCGAATAACGGGGACAATGCAGACCCGAATAACGGGGACAACGCAGACCCGAATAACGGGGACAACGCAGACCCGAATAACGGGGAGCCTGACGAGCCGTCCGTCGAATTTCCAGAGGAGGCCGATGGACCGTGCGGGAATTATCTAAATATCGGTCAGTTAGAGACCGGTCAACAGGAGTTGGATGTCGACTTCGGAGCGCATGACGTTTCTGACGATCAATCCTTGAATTGCGTTGGGCCCGCCGCGTCAGGTGAGTTGGCGCTGTTCAGGTTTAACACGCCACAGGCTGCGACGGGGAGTATTCTTTTGAGCCCCTCTTCATCTTCTGACGATGTGGCGATGGAACTCCGGTCTGGTGGCGATTGTGCCACGGATAGCCTGGGAAATATTTGTTTTGCCAACACGAATCTGGAATCGGCCTTGGGTCCGGGGGGGACTTACTGGCTCCTCATTCAAAACTTGGGTGACGAAACGGAGACGTCGATCGATATTCTATTTGAGGACGTCCCAGACTGCCCACTCGATGATCTGGGCATGACCAGTTGCGTCGAATCCGATATGTCCATCAACACATGCCAGGTCACGACCAATTCACCAGACGTCCCCAGGGATATCACCGTACCCTGCCCAACTCAGGAGTGCACTGACGGGGAGTGCCGGGGCAATAGTTGCGATGACCCAATCATCGTAGAGTCGGAGTTTCATTGGTTTGGTCAGACGCTGGCATTGTCTAATACTCACAATTCAGGGGAAGAAATTGCGGACGCCCTCGATGCGGGAGAGACACCGACTTGCCAAGATCCGGATGCGTCTAATCCGATGTCTCAGGTGATGGGACGAGAGATGGTTCTGAAGTTGCCGGATCTTCAAGTCGGTCAGCAGATAGCCGTCGATCTGGAAAGTAATCTAAGTCCCATCAGCGTTGCTATTCAGAAGACGTGTGGCTCTCAAAAGGTCTGCGAAAAGTTTTATCAAGACCCCAATGATGAAGTGATATTCAGTGTCAATGAGGACGGGGATTATTTCGTCATCATAGATTCTGGATTCGACATCGACCTGTTTTTGGATTTACAGGTTGAAATTTTCGATTGATTGTTCGGATACACCATGTCGCTTCCGAATTATTTAAATCCGATGTTACGATGGATAATGGGGTGTGTCCGGCGGCGGTATAAGGCGATTTCAGCCGGGTTTTCGATCGTCATCTTGTTGATAGCGCTAGGTGGGTGCGGTTCCGAAGATGTGGACGACAATAATGGTTTGGTTAATCAGGAAGAACCGAACCAGGAAGAACCGAATCAGGAAGAGCCAAACCAGGAAGAGCCGAACCAGGAAGAACCGAACCAGGAAGAGCCGAACCAGGAAGAACCGAACCAGGAAGAACCGAACCAGGAAGAACCGAACCAGGAAGAACCGAACCAGG
>CAZMJS010000029.1:0-4474 GCA_964566695.1 uncultured Bradymonadales bacterium | reverse complement strand
CCGAACCAGGAAGAACCGAACCAGGAAGAACCGAACCAGGAAGAACCGAACCAGGAAGAGCCAGGCCCCTCTGTCGACAGTCCCGTGCTAGATATGAGTGCTTGCGGGCCTGTGGTGGATATCGGTGAGCTCTCTTTCGGTATGCACGAAGTAGAGATTGACGTCGACGATTATGGTGGTGGCGTTGATGAAGAGATAAGTTGTGAGACGTTCTCTGGGAACACATTTCAAATTTTGATCAAATTGGAAACCCCGTTGGCGGCCACCGGGACGTTCCAGGCAGTGTTAAGCAATGACGTGTCGATGGAGGTTCGTACCGGCGATGATTGTAGCCGAAGCGGTCTGAACACCAGTTGTCAGATGGCAGGATTTTTTGAGGCCTATTTAGGGCCGGGGGCCACCCATTATGTTATCATGGAGAAGCCTCAGGACCCATCTGGTGGGATGATCTCTTGGGAATTTTCGTATGAGCAGTTGGAGAGTTGCCCGCTAGATTTGCTCGGAACCGCGAGCTGCATCGATAGTAATACATCAGTGGAATCGTGTGACGTGATCATTGAATCGGCAGATATACCTCGGTGGACGATAAACCAGTGTCCGACGGAGCAGTGCCAGAATGATCGCTGCATTGGAAATAGTTGTGATCAACCGATCGAGGTCGTCGATGAATTTCATTGGATAGGTAATAATAAGGGATTCAGCAATACAACCACGATCGCCGATGAAGTGATGTCGGTGCCCGATGGAGAGGCGACATGCCAGGACAGCGAAGTCCCCGACCCCTTGGTCGTCACCGCTGGCCGAGAGATGATCTTCAAATTGGTGGATATGCAGGAAGGCGAAGAGGTCACGATTGAGGTGGATACGAATACCAATTCAAACCTCGTGCTGGTCAAAGGCGATTGTGCATCGGCAGCACAGTGTCAGGAAGCGTGGGAAAATCGCGACGAAGTGCTTGAATTCGAGGCGCCCGATAGCGGCGATTTCTTCGTGATCATCGATTCACTCTACGATATCGATGCCAATTACGATATTTCGATCGTACGAGATTAGTGGCGATGGCGCGCAGCCGAACGGATGTCAACAATTGTCAAATAACCGGTGGTCTGCTATCGTGAGTATATGGTGATATGGCGGCGCAAATGAATCGTCGGATAAGATGGCCGAGGATAGTCGAGGAGAATAAAATGATAAACCAGGTTCAGACGAGTATGTTCGGCAAAATTTTGCGCGCCTTGGTTTTGGTTGGGGTGGTGAGCTTGGTGCCGATGGAGGCACAGGCCAATACGGTCAACGAGTTTAGCGTACCGGTTACCACATTTGCCACGGAGACTACGGATACGATTGACGTCAGTGGTTGCGGAACGGTGGACGCCATCGATATGGATGTCCATCTGGAAGTGCCCTGGAGAAGGGATATGAGTGTGGGCTTAAGGGCGCCCGACGGAACGCTTCATTTTCTCCAGGCCGGAGACATTAATGGGCAGCCGCCGTTTGAGCAGGATATTATTGGGAACTTCAACCAAACGATCCCTCCGCAGAACTATGGAACAAATCCACACCGATCTGCAGTACCCATTGCAAACTTCGTGGGGACTCAGGGGGATGGTCAGTGGGAAATTCAAGTATTGGATGAATGGCAAATTGAAAACGGCTTCTCAATGTCGTCGAGGACACTGGTCTCGTGGGGGCTTAATTTGGAATGTTCGCCAGCGCAAAATGATATCGAGCAGTCACGAACACCGAATGAGACCTTCTCCACGGTCGCTACCGATTCGATGAATATAACTGGTTGCGGGACGGTGGACGCGATCAACTTGGATGTTCATATCCAACACACATGGAGAGGCGACTTGACGGTAGGATTGACGGCGCCAGATGGGACCCAGCGGTATTTGAAAACGGGAGGTGTCTTCGGAGGCGGAACCCCTGGGCAAAATATAATTGGTAATTTCAATCAGACGCTTTCGCCAGTTGACCAAGGAGATAATCCAAATCGAAGTGCGAGCCCGGTAAGTGATTTCATCGGAGTAGCAGGAGACGGCCAATGGACACTGACGGTATGGGATGAACCGCAGATTGAGCCTCCGGGCACATTGGTGTCCTGGGGGCTTAATTTGGAATGCTCAGCCATTGATGACGAACCCGACGACGATGAGCAAGCCAATAACGATCCAGGTGGAGGAGGGCCCGCGGGTCCGCCGGCGCCAAGCGATAGTAATTGGAATTTTGATCCATCTTGCAGTGCGGAATTAGTGATTCCTTTGGAAGACCCGGACCAGTCCAATGCACTGATCATGTTGGACCAATCAGGATCGATGGGGTGGACCCACGGTGTTTGGGGTTCCGGAGGCCAGTCAAACTGGGAGATCGCCGAGCAAGCCCTGGACGGAGCCATTCAATCATGGGCGACAAGTCTGCGTTTCGGCATCGGTTACTTCACAAGCTCTTGGAATGGTGGACAACGTGTGGAGGTGGAGTGTGAGTACGATAATTATTCGTCAGTGATTAACGACCTTTTCTCAAGGGGACCCGGGGGAGGTACTCCTACGGGGTCAGCCATGGATGCGATGGCCGGAAGTGGTTGTCTGAACGAAAGTGGGAGATCTGCTGGAGGCATTTTGGTGACCGATGGTGTTCCGACGGAGTCAGACCAACATGTAATCAACCGAACCTGTCATGCCCGTTCCCAGGGACATACCAATTATATTGTGGGTCTCGGTGGTGGAACGGACAACGATTTCAATAGCATGCAGGCAGCCGCCGCTGGGACCGGGGTTTGTTTCGACGGTAGCAATGAGGTGGACCCCTGTGAGGCGTCTTCGATCAGCAGTATCAATCAGTCAGCCTGTGAAGGGGCGTATGTGGCGACGACTCCCAATGAGTTCCAGAACGTGCTGGAGCAAATCAGTGAAGAGATTGAGTGCACGTTTCCGGTCGACACATCGCTTCATTCCTCCGGCGAGGCACCGAGCGATCCAGGCGCTTTAAATGTTCAGTATTATGGTGCCCAGGGTTGGACACCTATTCCAGCTCGAAGCGAGGGAGTTGATGTGAACGGTGACGGTGAAGCAGATGGGTGGTATTTCCCCAGTGGAGAGTCCAATACACAGATCTCTCTGACCAGCTATTTTTGCCAAAAGATGCAGCTCGATGAGACGGATTATATTTCCACTCAGTTAGCCTGTGACTGCACAGCGCTTGAGGGTGATAGTTGTACGCAGGGCTGTGGCATTGGTGAGTTCGTCTGCAGCGAAGGTTTTGCAATGTGTGAGCCCACGATGAATGTCGAGGGCCACAGTTGCCATGTCGTTGATGATGAATCGATCACATTGAGTGATATCCAAGATGGAGCGCAATTGGGCACGACGCTGTCTGAAGAGACCAACCGCTGCATGATAGGACAAGTTGCAAGTTGCGATGGGGATACCATAGAATGTGTCGATATTTTTGAACCGATGCCCGAGACCTGTGATGGGCTTGATAATAGCTGCTCAGGAGCGGTCGACGACATCGCCACAAGTTGGGAAGAATGGTATAATCTTGAAGGTGAGTTTGCAGATAGCGGGTGGAATGAAGACCTAATCTCGCAAGCCGAAGGTCAACTAGGCGATCGGTGGGGTGGTCCAAGTTGCAATGAGACAACCATTCTGTGTGTCTGCGATACACCTCGTCCGGCTCATGCAGGCACACAAGAGGCTAATATCGTAGAGGAAATGGAGGCCTACCTCGAAGAGTGGGATGGTAGCTATTGCAGCTGCAGTACGGCAATCAGTCCCTAAGGTCTGGTAAAATAGGAAATAAAAGCCCCGCATTGGCTCAAGAGTCGATGCGGGGCTTTCCATATAGTCATGTCTTAGTTCGTGATGGTCAGAAGAGGCATCGTGCCTCGAGGTTGGTTCATTTGTCGATGAGGGGGGCTACTGGTAGAGCTTGGGGTCGGGTTGTCCCGGTGACCTGGTCCAACAGCAGTTTTGCGCAGAGAGACCGAATGAGCTCCGGGTGGGTGACCTGACCTACGTGCGAACTCGGGGGGGCATGGTGTATGTCGCCTTTATGACCGACGTCTTCACTCGGCGCATTGTCGGTTGGCAAAGCGATTCGAGCCTCTGAACGGACCTTGGGCTCGAAGCGCTTTAGCAGGCGCTCTCCGAGCGTTCCGTGGAAAAAGGCCTGATCCGCAATAGCGACCAAGGAAGCCAGTATCTGTCGATCCGCTTCACGAAAACACGAAACGCTTGGTCACCTCCGGCGTTGAGCGCTCCGTCGGAAGTGTCGGCGACAGCGACGACAACGCTCTGGCTGAGACCATCAACGGGCTCGACAAGGCGAAACTCATCTATAAAAAAGGGCCCTGGCAGGACCTTAGCGCCGCCGACTCGGTGACGTGTCATCGGGTCCGTTGGTACTGCAGTTGCGGCCCGGCCGTGAGCCCCTGAGAGGCGCCCGGTGATGAGGTAACCAAGGGTCTATT
>CAZMJS010000028.1:0-39954 GCA_964566695.1 uncultured Bradymonadales bacterium | reverse complement strand
CGCCATTTCCGCCGCCACCGACGCGTTTTCCACACCCTTTTCCACAGCCTCCTCCGGCGCCCCCGCACCGCCGAGCTGCTCCTCCACATAATCGGCCATCCGCTCCAGCGTCGGATAATCGGCCAGACGGAACTCCTCGTCCCGCTCCAGCTCAAACTCCTCGCGCACCTCCGCCATGATCTCCGCCTGCTTCACCGTATCCACCCCCAGGTCCGCCTCCAGCTCGAAGTCCACCTCGATCTCCGCCGGATCGTAGCCCGTCTTCTCACACAGCACCGCCATCATCGCGTCCATAATTTGGCCCCGATCCGCCCCGCCGATCCGCTCCTTAGGAGCGACATTGTCCTTATTCTGCGCCATTTCCGTCTCCTCTACCGTCATTTCTCTACTCGTCTTCCGCTCACTCCAGATCCCATGGGCCCACAGCGATGCCAGGGCCTCATAGAGGGTCTTTACGCCACCCTTTTTGGGGTGGTTGGAGTACATCGCCAGATGCTCTCGACCCTCCAGAATATTGTTCACAAACGAGGTCTGAGCCCTCTTCGGCCCCACCTCCACGAATACCCTGGCCCCTCGGTCGTACATCTCTTCGACCAGGTCGATATAGCGCACCGGCGACGCCACCTGCTTGGCCAATAGATCGCGAATGGCCTCCGCCCCCTGTGGATAAAAATCACCGGTCACATTGGTGAGGATGGGAATCTCCGGCCGCTGAATATCGACGCCTTCCAGGTGTCTTCGCAGTGGCTCACTCGCTTCGGCGACCACCTTGGAGTGAAAAGCATGGCTCACCGGCAGTAGCGGGACCTTGTAGTCCATGGCCTCAAAGCGCGCCTTCGCCTCTTTGACGGCATCGGTCAGCCCGGCGATGATCGTCTGCCCCGGACAGTTGATATTGGCGCACACCACGTACCCGTCGACCTCATCGAGCACCGGCTGGACGACCTCCACAGGCGCCGAGATACCGGCCATCAGCCCGCTATCCCCGTTCATGGGCGTGGCGTTGGCCATCTCCGTGCCCCGGGCGGCCACCGTGAGAAGGGCCTCCTCAAAGCTCATCACTCCCGCCGCCACGCAGGCGCCGTACTCCCCGAGGCTATGGCCAGCCACCATCGCCGGATCCATCCCCAGGCTTTGCATCAATCGAAATAGAGCAATATCGGCGGTCAACACCGCCGGCTGGGTGATCTCCGTGCGGGTCAACTCGCGAAACGCCTCATTTTGGTCGACCTTATCGAGGTCCGGATCGATGATCTCGCTCAGTCGCTTCCCGATGACGGGCTCCATGATCCGGTCCGCCTCATCAAAGGTCTCCGCCACCACGGAAAAGCGCTCGCGCAACTCCGAGAGCATCCCCAAATATTGGGTCCCCTGTCCGGGAAATAGCATCGCCAACTCCCCGTCACGATCTTCTCTCGCGAGCACCACCCCCTGGTTGGACAACACCCGCCAGCTCATTCTACCGGCCAGCGCTCTCTCCACTCGACCGAGGATGGCATCCAGGTCATCATCCTGGCTCACCGCGATCGCCAGCCGAAGCGCCCCATCTGCGTCGTCGCTGGGCTCCGAAAACGGCAGAACCCAGGGCTCAATGGCCTCCCATCCACCTCGCTCCCAGGCCGCCTTAAAGCCCTCGAACTCCTCGGCGAGTCCCGCCTCATCATCGGCCGTCAGCGCCACAATCCCCTCTCCCTGAGGCACCTTGCAGCGAAGCCCACCACCGCCAGTAGTGACCACCGATTGGCCATCGCCAAATCCACGGCCTTTCACTCCCCCGGCGGATCCATATTCCTCAAGTACTACATGGAAATTGGTGCCGCCAAAGCCAAAGGCGCTGACCCCGGCCCGGCGAATGCCGCCATCTCTCACGGTCCACGGTTCTGCCTGGCGCTGAATCTCCAGTGGCCCCTCCTCAATGCCGAGCTTCGGATTGGGCCGCTCCACATTCAGGGTCGGCGGAAGCAGCTTATGCTTGAGCGCCATTGCCACCTTGATCACCCCCGCCGCACCGGCCGCCGACTTCAGGTGACCGATATTGGATTTGACACTTCCCAGAGCGATCTTATCGGCCTGCAGCGAGGACCCATCCGCATCGAGGACGGCCTTAATGCTCCCCACCTCTGCCGGATCTCCCACGGGCGTGCTCGTGCCATGGGCCTCGATCATGGACACCGTCTTCGCGCCGAATCCCGCGTCCTCATAGGCCCGCCGCATCGCTAATTTCTGCCCCCGAGGGTTGGGCGCCGTGATCCCCTTTCCGCGACCATCGCTGGAGCCACCCACGCCGCGAACCACGGCGTAGATATCGTCGCCATCCTCAATCGCCTGGCTTAACCGCTTCAGGATCACGATCCCCGCCCCCTCGCCCATCACGAACCCATTGGCATCGGCGTCAAACGGCCGAGATCCATCGGCCGACAGCGCACCGATCTTAGAGAACTTCACGAAACTGGGTGCCCCCATCGAGCGGTCCGCGCCACCGGTGACGGCCATATCGAATTGCCCGTCGCGAATCCCCCGCACCGCCGCTTCCAGAGCCGCCAGACTCGACGCACAGGCCGCATCGCAGATAAAATTGGGTCCCCTCAAATCAAAGGTCTGAGCCACCCGTCCGGCCACAATATTGGCCAACTCGCCGGGCATCGAGTCCTCATTGATCCCGACGATTTGCTCCTTAAAGCGCGTCTCCACCTCGTCGAGCAACGCCTCGCGCCGCTCCGCGCTGAGCGCATCGCCGCCCAGCTCCAGCAACGTCTTGCGCAGTACCTGGTCCACCTCTGGATAGAGAATCCGCTGGTTCGTCGTATCCCGCAGATCTCCTCCCAGGGCGTTGCCCAGGATCACGGCGCACCGGTCGCGATCAAAGTCCGCCTCCAGGTAGCCGGCGTCTTCTAACGCTTCTTTAACGGCCTCCAGACACAATAGCTGCGTCGGATCAATGCTCTCCACCACCTTCGGCGGCAACCGATAAGAACGGCGATCAAACTCAAACCCCGTCACCCACCCACCGATCTTGCTATAGGTCTTATCCGGCGCGCTTCGGTTGGCGTCGTAATACAGGCTGGGGCTCCACCGATCCTCGGGCACCTCCGTGATCGACGAGCGGCCTTCCACGATATTCGTCCAGAAGCTCTGCGCCGACAGCGCACCGGGCATCTTGGCGCCAATGCCGATGATCGCCACCGCCTTGTCGCCGTCAATGATCTCTCTCGCCGATCCGCTCTGACTCCGCTCCATGGCTACCCTCTGATGCGTCTTCGCTGATGAACTATCTCGCCACTCCGGCCGCCGATCATCGATGGAGCGCACCCACTGGTGGGCTCCCTCGGTGACCGCTCGGTGGAGGTCATTCATGGCCATCCCTGGCTGGCACAGGGTGACCCCCTGCCCGCAGTGATAGAGCCCCTCGCGTCGCTGCTCTTCTTCGCTTAAATCCTCAAAAATCGCCCCTTTCTCGGGGTCGACCTCCGCGATTCGCTGGCCCTTGGCTGCCGCCCGAAGCCCGCCCAGATTGTCGCGCTCGTAGAGATGCTTTCGCTCGCCTAGCTTGACCCCATCGGTCAACCGCTCTTTTTCACGCCCCAACACCTCGTCGGCCGCCCCATTTCTCAGCACCCGCGTCGGCGTATTGACCGACTCCCCCATGATCACCGTTCCCTGCGACTCCGAGGCCACCGCCTGATAGGTCTCCTTTATTGCCCCCGTTTCCACCGCCTCTTTGGTCATCAAATAGGCCGTGCCCATCTGAATGCCAAAGGCCACGCCCCGCTCGACCAATCCTCCAAAGAGCGCCGCCACCGCCGCCGCCGAGGGCCGATCGCAGATGCCTCCCGCCGGCACCACGGCTAGCTCCGAGGGATCCACGCCGTCCTCCATGGCCGACTCCAACTCCCATACGCCGTATTGCCATAGCGCCAGCCCGCCCAGATTGCCCACGTGTCCACCGGCCTCCGAGCCCTCCAGCAAAAATCGTCGATGCCCACTTCGAAGGGCCGCCCTCAGCACCCCCGGCGTCGGCGTATGCAAATAGGTCGGAATCGACGCCGACTCAAAGCGCATCGCCTGCTCTGCCGTCCCCGCCGCCACCAGGCCCAGCATTGGCCCCTGGCGTCGCTTCTCCTTGAGCATCTCCATATGCCCGTCGCGATAGCGATTGGCGTCCAGCCCGATGATCCCCGCTCCCCAGGGCTCATCGTCCATCTTCGCCACCGTCGCGTCGACCATCTCTTCGGCGATATGCGTCGGCATATTGGCCAATGCCAACCAGGGCAGCGCGCCGGCGTCGGCCACCGCTCTGGCAAACTCCGGGACGTCGCTGACCTGAGCCATCGGTCCCTGGTGAATCGGCCACTGCGTTCCGTTGACCTCAGCAATCCCTCGCCCCTCGGCCAGCGGAAAATCCTCTCGAAGGCTGCGCAATCGCTTCTCCACGGCCGCTTCAATGCCCTCGATGACCCCCGCGACATCGCCGAAGCGCTCGGCCAGTTCGGCGGCCATCGCCGCCCCCTGTCCCGCCGACCACACCTCGTCGCGAAGATCCACCGCGTAGGGGTGGGCCGGCTCCGCCTCTTGAATCTCGGCCAATAGCCCCGGTGGCTCCCACCCCTCTTCGACGTATTCCACCTCTCGACTGGCCAACGCCTTCGGCTTTCGAGATGCGATCATGGCAAATACACGAAAGCGAAATCCCAGAGTCACGCCCAAACACCGCGTATCCGTGGGGCTCAACGCCTTGAGCCGACGCTCGACCTTGTCATCCAGGTCAAACTCCGGGCACAGCCACATCTGTTCTTCCAAGACCCATCCCGATGCGCCGGCCGCCGCCACCGCCGCCGCCGAATCGGGGCCTATCGCCCCGCGCACCAGAATCGGCACGTCTACTTCTCCAAAAAGCCGTCGAAGAAGCACCAGCCCCGACTCCTCTCCCACCACACCGCCGGCCTCAAAGCCCGTGGCCACCAGCGCCGACGCGCCGGCCCTCACCGCCTGCTTTGCTCCATCGACGTCCACCACCTCCACCACCACGCGACGGCCGCGGGCAACCAACGCGCCGATTCGCTCTGTCATCTCCACCAGGGCCAACCCGTGATCGGCGGCCAACACCACCGTCTGAGCCGAGACCTCGTCCAGCCCGTCATCTCGCCGAACGCGCTGCCAATCGCCCCGTTGACCAACCATGGATCCCCGCCACACCACCTGCGCCCCCGCCTCTCGGGCCGCCTCCGCCGCCCTCTCGCTGCCTTCCACAGCCGGTAGATAAATGACGCTCTTCATGGCCTGTTGCTCGCTCATCACTATGCCTTCATCTGAGTCTCTTCCATCGCCGATACCCCACGGCGCTATCGCTTTCATCGCCATCATCGCGTAGTACACCGATTTTCACCTGACAACCCCTCCAAAGGCCTCTTTCAACATTAAATTATGATTCACCATTCATTTGCACATAAATGAATCGCCAGTCATTTTCTTTGGTTCAGTGAATGAACTGTCAGTCAATCCCACCACCCCTCTTCGATTCACGCACTAACCACCAAAAACCAAGATATACTGCCAGATCACACGCCACTAAAAATGAACGACCACTCATTCAACATTTCCACCACGATGACTGATGAATCATTCAAAACGACTGAGTATTCATTCAATGGAATATTAAAAATCGTTCCATTTTATGCCCGTGCCGATCTCCGACGATATCGGCGTCCCGCTCCGTTCGCCTCCCGCACGCAAAAGCCCCCACCGCCACACCGAAATGGTGGCGATGGGGGCCTAAGGACACCCTTCGTCTGCCTGGGCGTCCCACCCGGGACACCCTCACACCTCAATAACCCATGGGATGCCAGGCCGTCTTGAACTCTACGAACGGCATGATCCAATAGGGCGACTGGGCGTCATCGCTGCGCCAACCCTCGCCTTCGGGCGCTTCGTAGGAATGCACTCGTTTGACGCTCTCCGCTCCCGTGGTCTCTATCTCGCGTCGCTCCTCGACGCCGCCGTCGAAGATAGCGATGCCATCCAGATCGCGGTGCCCGGCGATGTGGTCGCGCAGTTCATCGCGAAAACCCGTCAGGATATTGACCACGCCTCCCGGTAGATCGCTGCAGTGAAGCACCTCTGCCAGGTCCATGGCGATGCTACGCGAGTCGTGATCGACGACGATCACCGCCGTATTGCCCGACACGATGATCGGCGCCATCGCCGTCACCAATCCCAAAATGGGCCCCGACTTCGGGGCCAGACACGTCACCACCCCCGTGGGCTCGGGCATCGTGAAATTAAAATGCGCCGACGCCACGGGATTGGTGCTGCCGAAGACCTGGACGAATTTATCGGCCCACCCGCCGTACCACAGCAGGCGATCGATGGCGCAGTCCAACTCCTCCTGGGCGCTCGCTTCATCGTAGCCCGCTCGCTCCACCAGCGCTTGTTCCAGGCCACCTCGCCGGGACTCCATCATCTCCGCCATGCGATGAAAGATCTGGGAACGGTTAAACGGAGTGCGTGATGCCCAGCCCGATTGCGCCTTTCGGGCAACCTCCATGGCATCTCGAAAGTCCTTGCGCGACGCATGACAGATATTGGCCACAAAATCCCCCTCTGGGGTCTCTTCTCTCAGGTAACGTCCACTCTCGGTGCGAGGGAAAGCACCGCCGATATACAGCTTAAACGTCTTATAGACATCGAGCCGATTGCGTTTGCTCTTCGTCGTCGTCATCAACGCACCTCCAGGTAGGCAAGCAGTCCATGGACCCCGCCTTCGCGACCAAAGCCGCTTTCCTTATAGCCGCCAAAGGGGCTGGTGGGGTCGAATTGATTATACGTATTGCCCCAGATCACCCCGGCCTCCAACTGCCCGGCGATCCGAAATAGCTTGCTCCCCTTGTCGGTCCAGATCCCGCAGGCCAGCCCATAGGGCGTATTATTGGCCTTTCGCACCGCCTCGTCGGGCGTCCGAAAGGTCATCACCGACAACACCGGCCCAAAGATCTCCTCCTGGGCAATGCGGTGCGACGGCGTCACCCCCGTAAAGATCGTGGGCGCAAAGAAATAGCCGGTCTGAGGCACGTCACAATCCGGCTGGTACTCCTGAGCCCCTTCTTCGCGGCCGGAGTTGACCAACTCCGTGATCTTCTCCAACTGCTCTCGCGAGTTGATGGCGCCCACGTCCGT
Organism: uncultured Bradymonadales bacterium; assembly: GCA_964566695.1. GTDB lineage: Bacteria > Myxococcota_A > Bradymonadia > Bradymonadales > Bradymonadaceae > SLJM01. Next base: position 32,784 of record CAZMJS010000028.1, on the reverse strand, counting down.
ATTCTTGTCCAGGGGATCGCCCACCACCAACGTCGACAATCGCCGCTTGAGCTTATCGACCACCTCGTCGGCGATATTCTCCTGCACCAGCAGTCGACTTCCGGCGCAGCAGACGTGACCCTGATTGAAGAAAATCCCATCGATGATGCCCTCCACGGCCTGATCGATGGCTGCGTCATCAAAGATGATATTGGAGCCCTTCCCGCCCAGCTCCAGGGTCAACTTTTTACCCGTGCCGGCCACGGCTCGCTGGATGATCTTGCCCACGCCCGTGGAACCGGTAAACGCCACCTTGTCCACATCATCGTGATTGACGATGGCGGCGCCCGTGTCCCCGGCGCCATTGACGATATTGACCACCCCCGGAGGCACCCCGGCTTCGTCGATGATCTCGGCCAGTAACATCGCCGTCAGCGGCGTCGTCTCCGCCGGCTTGATCACCACCGTATTGCCCGCCGCCAGCGCCGGCGCGATCTTCCAGGCCGCCATCAATAGCGGGAAATTCCAGGGGATCACCTGACCGGCCACACCGATGGACGAGACCGAGGCCCCGGGAAATGCGTAGTCCAATTTGTCGGCCCATCCCGCGTAATAGAAGAAATGCGCCGACGCCAACGGGACGTCCACATCGCGGGACTCCTTGATCGGCTTGCCACCGTCCATCGTCTCCACGACGGCCAGCGTTCGCGCCTTCTCCTTGATCATCCGGGCGATGCGATACAGGTATTTGGCCCGCTCCTTGCCCTCGATTTGCCCCCAGACCCCTTCGTAGGCCCGGCGAGCGGCGGCCACGGCGCGGTCCACCGTCGCCTCGTCGGCCTGGGCCACTTCCGCGAGCACTTCCTCGGTGGCCGGGTTTACCGTCTTCAACGCATCCTCGGCGCCCACATCGACGAATTCGCCGTCGATATAGTGGCCATAGGCCTCGTCCAGGTCCACAAACCCCGTCGACTGCGGCGCCGGGGCGTACTCCCACAGCTCGCCGTAGAGTAAATCTCGCACGGATGTCCTGCTTTCTTTTCCCATGACTCTCTTCCTTTGCTTCAGCTAATGCTGAGATATCGATCGGAGTGATAGTAGCCGGTGCGCTGCTTCTCGACCTGCATCAGCACATCATTGAGAAGCGACGACGCCCCAAAGCGGAACCAATCTGGATCCAGCCAGGCATCGCCCAACACCTCTTTAACCATCGCCAGGTAGCGCAGCGCTTGCTTGGCCTTGCGGATCCCACCGGCCGGCTTCATGCCCACCATCTCTCCCGTCTTCAGGTAGTGATCGCGAATCGTCTCCAGCATCACCAGGGTCACTGGCATCGTGGCGTTGACCGCCACCTTGCCCGTCGACGTCTTGATGAAGTCTCCCCCGGCGTCGATGGCGATCTGGCTGGCCAGGCGCACATTGTCGTAGGTCTGCAATTCGCCGGTCTCCAGGATCACCTTTAGATGCGCCTGCCCACAGGCTTCCTTGGTGGCCGCGATCTCGTCAAAGACGCGTCCATATTCACCGGAAAGGAAGGCCCCACGGTTGATCACCATATCGATCTCATCGGCCCCGGCATCCACCGTTCGCCGCACCTCGCGGACCCGTTCCTCAATCGAGGCCTGACCGCTCGGAAAATAGGTCGCCACCGCGGCGATATTGATATCCGTCCCCGCCAGCTCTTCTCTGGCCACCGGGACCATCGGCGGATAGACGCACACCGCCGCCACCTGTGGCACCTCGACCTCCGAGGCCGGCATCGGATTTTTGGCCTTTCGGCACAGCATCCGAACTTTGCCCGGCGTATCTTTTCCCGCCAACGTCGTCAGATCGATCATCGACGTGACCAGATCCAAGCCCGCCTTTTTGGCCGTCGTCTTGATGCTTCGCTTCTTAAATTTGCTTGCCCTTGCATCGGCGGCCACTTTGTCCACCGATGGCACCTTCGGCACGACGTAATCTGATGCCATATCTTTTCCAATGCTTTGATGAGGGGGATTTTCGCTGCGATTATGAGCCCTTCTAGCTCACTGAGCCGTCGCGAAGGTATCGAACACACCCTGACCTGACAAGCTAGCCGCCATGCTTCGGGGTTCCCCCTCTGGGAAACCGGCTCCGCTTCCCTCGGAAACCCCGCTATTTCGCGCCAATTACGCTCCTCCATCGTTGACAGATCACCCCTGTCATAGCTACTCTTTAAATCAATTAGATTTCTCCGGTTTTTCCCGGTGGGCCCCTTATTAAGGCGGCGCTTGGTCGTCACCTAACCACCTTCAATTGGTCAATATTCACCTTCTCTGGGTGAACGTTTTTCTCTGGAGCGCCCATGTTCGATGAGGATCCCTTCGCCACGGCTGAGCAGCACCAACTGGAAGAGCTATCGGAGGCTGTCCTCGACGAGGAGGCCGAGAAAGCGCGCTCCATGCTCCCCCTCCTCCACGACGTCCTCGACGACCTGGCCAAAGACGTCGAAAAGCGGCGCTGCGTGGGACTTATCATCGTCGATAACTCCCGCCTCGCCGGGTGGGAGCGTCGCCACGGGGCCGCTGCATTTACCACCCTCATGAGCCGCCTCACCCACTCGGCGGTGGAGGCCCACGGGGTCGTCATCCGCGATGATGATACCCTCTGCCTGGAACACCCCGGAGGGGACTCGATCCTCCTCTTTCTATCTCGCCCACGCCAAAATGAAGGCGTCGCCCCCTCCGTGGACGTCGAAGATGTGATGACACGCTTTGAGCGCCATCTCCTGGACCCCTTCAACCTCTCTAAACTTCGCTTCCAGCAAGCCCTGGATTCCATCTCCCTGGGAAGCGCGCTCCTTCTGCACAATGCCTCCGTCGACCCTCGCCGAGAGATCTACCGCGCCATTCGTCAGGCTCGGAAAAACGCCGACGTCCGGTACCACGAGACCAAACGCCGTCGCCATCGCGTCGTGGGCCACATGATCGCCCACCGCAATATCGAGACCAAATACCAGCCCATCTTCCATCTCCCTCAGCAGGAACTCCTTGGCTTTGAGGCCCTCAGCCGCGCCGCCGCTCGCGACGCCGACCGACTGGGCGTCCATCTTTTCGTGGCCGCTGCCCGCGCTGAACTCGACGGCGAACTGGACCAGGCCTGCCGGAGCCTCTCCGTCCATCGCCGCCCTCGTATGGAGGGCTCTCATCGGCTCTTTATCAATTGCCTGCCCCCGACCTTCTTCGACCCCAACCCCGAGTTGGAGCGACTTGTCGACCAATGGGTCGCCGACGGCCTCCAAACCGATCAATTCGTCTTCGAGGTCACCGAGCAGATCACCGACGACCAGGCCCAGCGCATCATGCCCGTCATCCAACGCCTCCGAGAGCGAGGATTTCTCTTCGCCCTCGATGACGTGGGTACCGGCGGTGCGAACCTGAAACTTCTGGCTGACCTGGCCCCCGACTATATCAAGATGGATCTCACCCTGACTCAGGAGATCGACCAGAGCGAGCGCAAGCAAGCCCTCGCTCAATACCTTTTAGAGCTGGCCAATAAGAGCGGTGCCCAGCTCATCGCCGAGGGCATTGAGACGGAGGCCGAACTCCAGACCCTCATCGACCTCGGCGTCCACCTCGGCCAGGGTTATCTCCTCGGAAAACCGCGCTCCGCTTCCCAGTGGAGTGATTCCCCTCCCTAACCCGTGGCTTTTGCCAATCCAGACAACCTGCTCTGGCAACAAAAAAGCGCCGGCGCCGTCTTCTCAGACGACGCCGGCGCTTCTCATCTAGCTCGGTGACTTATTGATTGCACCGGCTTCGACGCTGGTATTGCACGGTTCGCACTTCCACGCGAGATCCATTGCTTCGTACCTCTTGGTGATGCTCCGTGCGAAGCTGGGCACCCACCTGGGCAGCTCGCTCATTGCGCTCTTGGTGAGCCTGCTCCAATCGATCGTTGGCCTCCACCGCCTCTTCCACAGAGCGAACGCACTTGCCGTGAAAGTCTGCCAGTGGCATCGCTTCTCGACACACCTCGTCGGCCGTGACCTCTCCATCGTAGCGATCCATGGCTCGCACCGCCGTGCGCATCAACGGATGAACACGCTGCGAATCCAATGCCTGATCGATGTCTTTGAATAGCACCGCCGCGCCCACCACCTCCACGATGGTGTCCCAATCATTATCGCTCAGCCGATCCAGGCAGCGGTTATAGCTGCTTCGCAACTGACTAAAGCGCTTCAGCGCGTCGTAGCGATCGAGCCCCGTGGCTTGATTGGCGATCCCGTATTCTACGAACAGTCCCGTGTGGATGGACTCACAGACCCCGGGCGACCTCGCAAGCGAGCGAACGTATAGGTCACGCGCCTCTTCTAGGTCCATCTCTCGGGGCTCCCACAATCCGGCCCACGCAAGGTTATTGGCCATGATGCCACTTCGGTGGTGCTGGATCTTCTCTTTGCCCGTGCGGAGGGTCTCGATGGCCTCTACATGGTGTCCGTCAATGATCTGGTGATACCCCTTGAGGTTGTAGAGAATCTCGGAGCGCGGGTGGAATTCCAAGCCCTTGGCCGCCGCGGCGATGGTGCGCGTCGAATCTTCCAGCCTATCGTAGCAATAGGCGTAATTGACCCACGCAAATTCCGACCACTCCTCATACTCGCTGCTAAAGCGATCGGCGACGTGCTGGCACTCGCCAGCCGTCTCAAACGCCTCCTGCTCCGCCGCCGGCGTGGGCTCCTGCGGATCGGTCTGCTGGGTCATCGACGTAAACGCCGCCGTTCCCAATACGGTGAAGAAATAAAGCGATACCACAGCCACCGTCGCCGGGGCTGCGCTGGTGAGGATCGTGCGTGGGGTGATGGCCATGGCCTAGTCTCCTTAGTTCCTGCGAGGGATCGAATCTCGCTTAGCGAGGGGGCACATCTCTTAGAGTACTGAAATTGTCGCCCACAGACAAATTGCTCGTCGCGGTTGATCTCCATCGCCCCGAGCGCCGTGTCCACGACCGCCCCGGACGCCTTCAATAAGCTAAACCGCATCGCTGCGTCGTCCAGTGGTACATAACTTTTTTACCCCCCTTTTTTATTTCTCCTGATCGGCCCAACCCTCGATATTTCGCTGTCTTCCGCGGCCCACGGCCAGTGCTTTGGCCGGCACGTCTTCTGTCACCACGCTCCCGGCCCCCACATAGGCCCCGTCACCGATATCCACCGGCGCCACCAGCGATGAGTTGGAGCCAATAAACGCCCCTTCGCCGATCACGGTCATTGATTTGGTCTCCCCATCGTAATTGCAGGTGATGGTGCCCGCCCCGATATTGGCCCCCGCTCCCACTTGAGCGTCGCCCAAATAGCTCAGATGTCCGGCCTTGGCCCCATCATCGAGCCTCGCCTTCTTGACCTCCACAAAATTGCCCACCTTGCATCCCTCCCCGATATCGGCGCCCGGCCTCAGATGGGCGCTTGGCCCCACCTGGCTTGCCCGGCCTACCCTGGCCTGGCGCACCACGCTGTGGGCCAATAGCCGCGCGCCCTCCCCGATCTCGCTATCTTGGACCACGCACCCGCTCTCGATCACCGCCCCCGCGGCTACCCGGGTCGCTCCCTTGAGCTGCACCTGGGGCTCCAGGACCACGTCCGCTCCCAACACCACGCCTCGATCGATATAGGTCGATGCGGGATCGATCATCGTCACCCCCTGGAGCATCCAATGCTCATTGAGCCGACGCCGCGCCGTCTCCGTCGCCCGCGCCAGATCCACCCGCGTATTCACTCCCTGGATCGACGCCACGTCGGGCACCGGCCACCCCTCCACGCGGCCTCGCTCCACCCCCCAGGCCACCAGATCCGTCAGGTAGAACTCCCCCTGGGCGTTGTCCGCCCCCTTGGCCATGATGGCCTCCAACGCCTCCATCAAAAACGCCGTCTTCACCACATAGATCCCGGCGTTGATCTCATCGATCGCCCGCTGCTCTTCCGTGGCGTCGGCGTACTCCACGATGGCCTCCACCCCGCGTTCGCTGCGGATGATCCGCCCGTATTGGCCCGGGTCCTCCACCACGGCCGTCGCCACCATGACCTCCGCCCCACTGGCCACCGCCTCCTCCAACAGCTCCCCTAACTCCTCGCCGCCAAAATTGGGCACATCCCCGCAGAGGATCGCCGTATAGGCCACCTCCTCATCGATGGCCTCTCGGGCCATCCACACCGCGTGGGCCGTCCCCTTTTGTTCCTCCTGGACCGCCACATGCACCTCCCGGTCCCCCATCGCTTCCTGGAGCCAGTCCTGGACGTCCTCTCGTTGATGGCCCAACACCGGGACGATTCGCTCGGCCCCCACCTCCAGCGCCGCCTCCATGACGTGGCCCAACATGGGCATCCCCAAAATGGGGTGGAGCACCTTGATGACCTGCGAGCGCATCCGCGAGCCCTGACCGGCTGCCAAGATCACGGCCTGCAACGTCTTCTGACTTTCCCTGTCCATGCTCCCTCCGCTGAATCTTATTCGGCCTGCGACACTTCTTCCTTATTTCCCTTCTCGCCCGTCTTCGGATCGATGATGGCCTCCGAGCCACCCACCGGCTCCTTTTCCTCGTCGGCCTGATTGACCTCATAGACCCGGCGCTCCATGGGATAGCCCCGGTCTTCCGGGCCCACCTGGTAGGCCATGGGCGTGCGGGCGTCGGCCGTCGCCTTCTGGAAGGCCAACTCCTGGGCGACCCCCGGGTCCATCACCGCGCTGACCCCCTGCTCCTCTTCCATCTTGCTCACCAGGGCGTCGAATTCGGCGCACGCCTGTGCCGTCACGGAGCGCTTCTTGCGATAGGGCATAAACGTCGACTTGAACCCATCGATCATCAACTTTCGCAGATCGCCCAGGTTCAGGTCGTAATACTCGGCGGCCCGCACCATCTCCTCGGTCATCGTCGTATCCGTCACCAGGCGGTTATCCGTATTGATGGTACACCGGATCCCATAGGACATATAAAACGGCAGCGGATGGGATTCAAAACTCTTGGCGGCCCGCGTCTGCACATTGCTCGTCAGGCACACCTCCAGTGGGATTCGCCGATCGTTGATATAATTGAGCAGATCGCCATCTTCTCGAAGCCGCGTCCCATGACCGATGCGGTGAGCCCCACCCATATGGATGGCCTGATGGATGCTCTCTGGCCCGTAGGCCTCCCCGGCGTGGATCGTCAAATTGACGTTATTATTTCGCACCAGATAAAACGCCTCTCGGTAGTCCTTGGCCGGGTTATTGGCCTCCGCTCCCGCCAGGTCAAAGCCCACCACCCCCCGGTGCTTAAAGGCCACGCACAACTCGGCCATTCGAAGCGACGCCTCCGGCGTCATATGCCGAATCCCGCAGATGATCTGTCCGCTCATCAGACCATATTGGCGCTTGGCCTCCCGAAGCCCCTCGCCCACGGCCTCCACGATCACCGGGTAAGAGAGCCCCTTTCTCGTATGCAGTAGAGGCGAGTATCGCACCTCCATATATTTAACATTCTCTCGCGCAGCATCTTCCCCCAACTCAAAGGCCGCCCGATACAGCGCTTCTTCGGTCTGCATGACGCTCAAGGTCACATCAAAGGCCTTAAGATAATCCGTCAGATCTTCACAGATGGCCCCCATATTGATCGCCTCGGCCAGCTCCTCTTCGCTCTGCGGATCGCCGGGCAGCGCGACGCCCTGCTCCTCGGCCAGCTCCAAAATGGTCTTTAATCGCATGCTGCCATCGAGGTGGACGTGGAGATCGGTTTTTGGGATCTGGTGGATAAATTCGCGCGTAATTTTCATGGGGCCGTCCTCCTCAAGTTGCGGTCATCGTGAATCCACGAAGGGACTCAATTGAATTGGGGAACCATAGACACCAGGCCCCAAGATGTCGAGCCTCCCCTTTGTCCATCGGGCCATGGTCATACCCCGGCCGCCCGTCCCCAGCTCGCCGACTCCTCGTCTGCCACCGCCTCGCCCACCAACCGTCGGCTCAGCTCCGCCAGCACCTCAACCCCGGCGCTGATATCGAAGTGCTCCCGCGTCCGCCGCCGAGCCTTACCCAATTCGTCGACCGGCCGACGGCGGCCGGCAATGGTCGCCGCCGCCGTCTCCAACTGGCCGGGCTTCATGGCCCCCAACGCCACCCCCGAGCCCGCCCGATCCACCCACTTCCCCACATCTTCATTACACCCGTAATAAATCGGCCGCACCCCGGCGGCAAAGAACTCGGCGAGCTTCGTCGGCATCATCGCCCGCCGCGCCGGCGTCTCTTCGATCATCACAAAGCCCCAGTCCATCGCCGCCAGCAGTGCCGGCATCTCTCGGTGCTCGCAGGCCACCAGGCTATAGGCCTCCTCCTCCAGGCCCACCTCCTCGATGAGCTGTCTCATCTTTCGCTGCTGACGGGTCACGCACACCAAATGGGCCTCTGAGCGACGCCGCCGCACGGCCGCAAACAACCTCAGCGACTCCTCCGTAAAATAGGCCTGGTTGATGGCCCCCACATACCCGAAGACCTCACGCCCCTCCCAGCGCTTCATCGCCCCCCGAAGCGCCGGCCCCACCGGCCCGGGGGTGCTAAATCGCCCGTAGTCGGCGCAGGTCGGCACCACTACCAGTGGCTTCTTGCCCCAGGGGCCAAAGCGCCCCCCGGCGATGTCGGCGGCGCTCGTCTCCGTCAACGCCACCGCCCCCGACGCCTCGGCGTAGAGGCGCTCCTCCATCGCTCGCGCCCCGTCCAACACTCCCGGCCACCCAATCCAGTGGCCCTGGCGCAGCCGCTCATCGATCCAGTAGCCCCGCCCATCAAATAGGTAGGGCACCCCATCCCATCGCTTGAGCCCAAGTCCCACCAGCGCCCCCAGATAGCTTCGCGCATGCACCAAATCCACCTGGCGCCGCCGCAGATGCTCCCGGGCCATCGCCGCCATGACACCCACGTTGCGAATCGCCCCCACCGGACCCCGGCCCTCGACATAGGTCTCGCGTCGCCACTCCACGCCACACCGACCCAGGCGCTCCTCCATCTCTGCCTCCCGCCCCTCCTCGATGCGATCGCGCTCTTTCTCCAGCGACAACACGCTATAGCGAAGGCCGCGACGCCCGGAGAGACGCTCCACATAGGCCACCACCTGACTGCTCCCCAGTGGCTCCAAGAGCCCGTTAAAGCTGATATACAATATATCTGCCATGGCATTTCCCCCTCTCTTCGATGTCACGTCACGAGTGCCCCTCAATCCTAACCACCGCCCCCGGCCTTGCCAGCCAGAGCTTGCCCAAAGGCGTAGGCCCGCCGCGTGGCCTCCACCACCGCCTTCGCCTCCGCCGTAGGCGCCTCCAACGCCTCCACCGGACTCCCCGCCAGGGGCAAGACGGCCCGCGCTGCCGCCATGGCCTCTGCCAACTGACCGGCGTCGATCACCAACGCCTCCCGCGGCGTATCATCATTGAGGGCGTCCACCAAAAAGCGCCCCAGTCCATCTCGTGTCAACTCGGCATCTAGCACGCCCGCAAAGGCCGCCAGCGTGGGCGCCGGACCCAACCCCCGGACCACCGCCGCCACCAGCGCCTGCGCCAGCTCTCGATCCCCTCGATATAGCGCCAGCGCCGCCGCCGCCAATCGGCCCTCCTCCCGATCGCCGAGGATCTCCTTTTTGAGCAGGATCGGCGCCCCGTCCCAGCGCTGATGCAGCGCCTCCAGGCTTGCGCGAGCCGCCACCTTCTTCATTGGCGCCTCCCCATCCTCAAAGCGCAGCATCTCCAGCAGGCGCCGATCATCGACCAGGGCGTCCAACCCCTCTCCCCGGGCCTCTCGCGCCGCCTCAAAGGCCGCCTCAAAGCGCTCCTCCAACTCCGCCTGACACGCCGCCGCCGGATCCGTCGCCAGATACGCCCGGGCCAGCTCCTGTCGCCGCCCCTCGTCGGCCCTCTCCATATGCTCCCCCACCAGCCGTGCCTTCTCCTCTTCGCGCTCCCACTGCCGGCGAAGGGCCTCTCGCTGAGCCAGCAGCACCCCGCCGCTCCACTCCTGCCGATGGGGCATCGCCCACCGCATCGCATCCGCCAACACCTGCTCCAACTCTGGATCTTCCACCTCCCCCTCCAACACCGGCCCCATGGCCTCCAGATCCAGCACCGCCAGCAACGCCTCTGCCGGCCAGGCCTCTCCCGTTCGCGGCGACAACGCCTCGATCACCTCTCTTCTCAGCGCCTCCCGGGGCACCTCGCCCCCCATCGCCTCTTCCCACCGCTCGATCCTCTCTCGCCACGCCTCATCGATCATCTGCCACTCCTGTGTCGGGCCCTCGGTGGCGAAAGTTCCGTGCACCGATCGCCGATAATAGCCATATCGCTGACCTATCTCCGGCTCTGCCACAACCCGCCCCTCGGGATCAACCATGACCTCCGCCCCATCGCCCACCTCTCCCGGCCCATCGGTGGACTCCTCCCTGGGCCTTCACCTCACCCGCGAGCTCGACCTTCACTTCCAGCGCCTGGAGGCCACCCTGCGCCGCCTTCCCTCCCTTCCCCTGGCTCCCTTCTGGTTGCCCGACCACTCCCTCATCTGGATCGACGGTCACCCCGATTGGCCCGAGCTGTGGCGCCTTAACCACCCGACGGCCATGCCCGCAGGCCATCGATCGCCCATCGCACCGCCCTACTCCCGCCTGCGCCGCGCCCGCCCCGACGAACTCAACGACCTGGACGTCGAACTCGCCCGTCGCGCCGGCATCGACCCTCACCGTCGGGGCTGGATTCGACTGGATCGCCGCGACCACCGCGGCCTCTCCATCGATCCCACCGCCGACGACCTTCGCGCCTTCGCCACGGCTTGCCGCATCTTTCATCCGGATTAACCATCTCCGCTAATGCATCCCGTCATCTCTGTCGGGGGTGGCGAAATTGACCTCCTCCAACATCCCGAAGATCTCCGTGGTGCACTTGAGCCCATTGTCCGGAAAGCGAATCCCATTCTCCACAAAATCGGCCAGAAATAAGATCGGATCGGCGCTGCGCGTATACCCCAGCTGCACCAACGTGCGCTCCGGGATAAACTCATCGCGGGACAAATAAATCGGGTCCCTCAACACGTATAACCCCTCATCCTTGAGCGGCGTCAGGGTCGACACAAACGACGGCTCCCGAATCAAATACCCCTTTTCGTGAAACCCCCACCGATTGTGCTGATTTGACGAGGGCAGCAAGATCAGCGGCGGGCCCTGCTGAGAGTGGTTGTGGAAGTAGACCAACAAATTGGCCCGCACCCATTGCTCCTTTCCCGGCAGCGCTTCCGTCGTCTTATACAACCCACAGGGCGGTAAGCTCGATTGCATCCGTCACTCTTGGCAAAAATATCGGGTTCACTCACGCATCGTCCCCAACAAAGGGACGGCCATGGTCGATTATTTCATCGGCCCCGCCGCTTCATCATCCGCTTGGCCATCCGCGACACCTGGTGGCTGACGTTTCGATTGCGGCTCAACTGGCGCAGATCGTTGACCCGCAGGTGCTTCAAAAACCCCGTCACCTCGCTCAACGGCGTCTTGGGGTTCATCGACAGATTGACCAGCACCTCGTAATCGCTGGTCCACTCCCGATTCTTGGCCATATAATTGATCACCCCATCGGGCAGCGACTTATTGGAGGACAGCCGCTTGATATCGCCTAGCTTTAGGCGCGGCGATTGAATGGCCGCCATATGGACCAACTTATTGGGATCGCGGATCAAGATCTTGATCGCCTCTCGGCTACCCACGGTGGCCAGCCGAATCTTCTGGGCGATATTCATGCCCATGATCTTCTGACGTATATTGCCGCTTCGACCGCTGGACTCCTCCTCGTCATCCTGGGCCAGCTCCTTTTCCAGCTTCTCGCGCTCCGAGCGCGTCAGTCCATCATCCTCTAGCTTGTCGAGCTTCTTATTTTCCTCGCCCGCCTTTTTTGCCTCCCCATGGAGGACATCTTCAAAGGCCTCGGCATCCATCCCCTCTTCGTCGTCGGCCTGCGCCCCTCGCGCCGCCTGACGAAGCTCGGGAAAGGGCGATAGATCCACCTCATTGCGGATCACCAGCTCCAGGGCCTTGTCCAACACCGCCATCGGCGCGTCGCTATTTTTATATAGCGCCTGCAAGATCGCCGGCGACCTCAAAATCCGCACCTGGTTATTGCCGATGATGGTGCATAACTCCCCCTCGGCCTCGCCGGCCAACCGATGCACCGTGGCGTCGTCCGTGGCCTGATTGAGCACCAGGCGCTGGAGCAGCGACGCATCGTCGATCACCTCCGCCATCCAATCCAATACCGCCGGGGGCTGGTCACCACCGACGATGGGCTCCAGCAGATTGGCAGGCATCCCTTTTAGCGTCCCGGCGGCCGCGACAGCGACCGCCTCGTCGAAATGGAGCTGGTACAGCACCAGCACCTGCTGGGCCGGCGGCGCCGGCACCATCCCCTGGGCCGCCATCATCTTCATCTTCGGCGGCGCTCCCTCCTTGATATGATTCTGTAAATTGGGCGGAAACCCTTCGACATCAAGCGGTTGGCGCTCAAATTCCATGCTTTAAGCCCTCTCGTCCAGTGATAACCCGACCTCCGACCGTTCCATACCTTCGACAGGTTAAGCGCCCTCCCCATCTTTCGCAATCGTCAACCCAGGTCCGACGGCGAGGGCCTCCCCCCTCGCCGTCACCCGCTCTCAGGCCATCACAACTGGAAAATCATATACTCCAGGATTTGCTGCACATCGCCCGTGGCCTGCGCCGAGTTATGGAACGACGTGTAGATCAGATAGCCGTTGCCCAGCGGATCTTGATAATCCGCCATCAACGGAAAGTACTGGCCATCGTGAACGCCGCTGGCATTGATATGACCGCTGAAGTGGGCCGTGCCTCCGGACTCCGCGATCTCCTCAATGACGGCAAATCCCGTATTGAAGTAGATCTCCACCGTATCCTGACCCAGCATATCCTCCATCTGGGTGCTCGTCACATCGGCGATCACCGTCTGACTCCCGCTCCCCACAAAGGGGCTGCCCTGACCGTCGCCCGTGACATTGACAAAGGTCATGGCCTCCGGCACCGAGCGCTGAACCACATCCCACGCCAGATCCGACCCATAGAGGCTTCCTCCCTCTTCGACGAAACGCCGCACATTGAATTTCATATCCTCCTGACTAAATCCGGAGCCACTGGTAATGCTATTGGAGCATTCCACGAAGATGATCTCGTAGTCCCGCATGGCATCCAGATCGCCCAGCAAATCACTCGTTGAGTTATAAAAATCGTACTCGATCAACATATCGTCCAGGATCCCCGAGATATCATCCCACGCCCCATCGATGACGGCGATATTGACCTCTGTACCGGTCAGACACACCTTCTCACCGATGCTCTCTCGGTCCGTGATCTGTCCGGCCACAATCGTCACATCTTCCTCCACCTCGAATGACCCCGACGTGATGGTCAGGCTATGATCCCCTGAGGGCACATCGGAGAAATCGTAGTAGCCCTGACCATCGGCCGCCGTCTCCACCTCGAACGGCGCCCCCTGACAATCGAAGCCACTCAGCGTCACCGTCGCACCTGGAATGGCCCCACCATCGGGACGACAAGTCTGGCCGATCACTCCTCCCGGACCGCACTCCAACTCCTCTTCTTCATCTCCCCCATTGCCCTCTTCCCCGCCGGGGGGCTGGTTGGCCGACTCCTCACCGTTGGGTGACTCCTCAGCCCCACCTTCCCCATCATTATCCGACCCCTCACCTTGGTCGCCCTGGCCCGGCGCCGGCACGCAGGCACCGGTGATGGGGTTGATGGTCTCCTCTTCCTCACACCCCTCCAACTCCCCATCTTCCTCTTCCACCTCGCCATTGATCTGATTCGGTGCATCCCCGGCGTCCGTATCGTCGTCGCCGCAACCCGCCACCATCCACATCATCGCCACCACCAACCAACACAGTCGTCTCATGCTCATTGTGCTTCCTCGCTTTCGCTGTCTACGTCTCGGTCATCGCGCCTGCGGAGCGCAGACGAGACCCCCAATATACCACCACCGCCTTCGGCTTCCCACTCCTAAAAAATAAAAAAGCCCCCGGGGGCTTCCCCGGGAGCTGGTCGTCCTTCATGCTCCCGCGCTCAGAGCTGGAAAATCATATACTCCAGAATCTGATCCATATCATCCGTCGTATCGTCCGTGTTGTGGAAGGACGTAAAGATCAAATACCCATTACCCAGCGGATCCTGATAATCCGCCATCAGTGGCAGCTCTGCCTGGTCTTGATCGCCGCTGCTCAGATCCACCGTCGCCTGAAAGTGAATCGTATTATCCGGCCCCGACGCACCTTCCAACATCGCCAGGCCCGTATCGAAATAGATTTCGGCCGTCGTCGACCCCAGGATGGACTGCATCGTATCGCTGACCACGTCGGCCGTCACTGTCTGACCACTGGCCCCCACCACCGGGTTGCCGTCTGGTCCGCCCCAAAAATCCATGGCCTCCGGTACAGAATCGCGAATTACATCGTAGGCCCGATCCGAGGCGTAGAGACTCCCCCCTTCTTCCACAAAACGCCGCACATTATATTGCATATCATCGAGCGTAAAACCGGCCCCCGACGTCAGGCCATTGACGCACTCCACGAAGATGATCTCGTACTCATTCATATCGCCTAGATCGCCGAGCAATGAGCCGGTGCCGGAGTAGGTATCGTATTCGATCCCCAATCCGTCCAGAATATCGCCCACGTCATCCCAGCCTCCCTCGATGATCGCGATATCGACCTCCTCACCGGTCAGGCAGATCTTCTCCCCGATGCTCTCTCGATCCGTGATCTGGCCCTTGAAAATCGTCACATCTTCTTCCGCCTCAAAGGACCCCGACGTGATCGTCACCGTATGATCGCCCGCCGGGATGCCGTCGAAATCATAATAGCCCTCGGCGTCAGCCGTCGTCTCCTCGCTAAATGGCGCGCCATCGCAATCAAATCCCTCGATGGTCACCGTGGCCCCGGGGATGGCCCCACCGTCGGGCCGACAGGTCTGCCCCGTCAGGCCTCCGGGTCCGCACTCCAACTCTTCTTGGTTCTCCGTGGGCTCGTCGTTCTCGTCCGGCCCATCGTTCTCGTCCGGCTCGTCGTTCTCGTCCGGCCCATCGTTCTCGTCCGGCTCGTCGTTGTCTCCCGGGGTGCCGTTATCACCGGGAGCATCGTTATTGGCCGCCGGCACGCACTCCCCGGTGATCGGATTGGGCGTCTCCCCTTCCGGACACTCGTCTCCGTTGGGCTCCTGATTATTTGGCTCTTGGTCCTGCGCCTGGTTGTCCGCCTCACCGCCCTCGGTGTCATCGTCACCGCAGGCCACCAGTGGCACCGCCAAACAAAGCACTGCCAATACCATCACCAGCCGATATCCCATCGCCGATTGCCTCATAATAATATCCTAGTTCTGTGATTAGTTTTGAACTTCAACGCCCCACGTTATCATTTTTGCTGAACCTATCCAAATCGCGCGCTGCAAGACTACATCCCACCTACAAAAACGCCCCGAACCGCGGTTCGGGGCGTGCATCACCACATGACACCTGATCAAAGTTGGAAAATGATATACTCCAGAATCTCCTCCACATCGTCTGTGGCCTGGTTGGAGTTATGAAACTCTGTGAAAATCATGAAGCCGCTTCCCAGGGGGTCGTCGTAGGCGATCATCGACGGCGACCACTCCCCCTGCCCATCGTAGAACTCCGGGTACTGCGTCTCGAAGAGAACCTGACCACCTGGATCGTTAATCGAAGACACCACGGCGAACCCACCGGTGAAATCGAAATCACTGGGCTCATCGCCGAAGATGTCGATCATATCATCGCTCACCGCCCGCGTCGGATAATCGCCGCCGGGACTGCCTACCCACGAGTTTGACGACGCATCGGGATCCACATCGCTGGCAAATAGCATCGCCTCTGGCATGGCCTCCTGAATGAAATCATTGGCCCGATCCGAGGCATAGAGGCTGCCCCCCTCCTGCACAAACCGTCGCATATTGAACTCCAGGTCAGAGCTCTCAAACCCGCTGGCCGTCAGCGACGCGCTGCACTCCGCAAACACCACCTCATAGTCATTCAGCGTATCCTGGTCGCCCAACAAATCCCCCTTGTTGCTGCTCGTATACAGACTGTACTCGATCTCCATCCCGTCGAGCAGCCCCGCAATATCGTCGAAGACCCCGTCCACCACCGCGATATCGACCTCATCGCCCGTCAGGCATACCTTCTCCCCGATACTCTCTCGGTCCGTGACCTGGTCCTTGACGATCGTCACATCTTCTGTGGCCTCGAAGGAGCCCGAGACGATCGAGATCGTATGATCCCCTGCCGGTAGGCCGTCGAAATCATAGTAGCCCTCGCTATCGGCCGTCGTCTCTTCGGCGAATGGACCGCCCTCGCAATCGAAGCCCTCCACCGTCACCGTGGCCCCCGGGATCGCCCCACCATCGGGCCGACAGGTCTGACCGATCAAACCACCGGGGCCGCACTCCGCTTCCTCATCTGGATCATCGCCAGAGTCATCGCCTCCATCGTCGCCTGAATCGTCGTCTGAATCGTCTCCGTCCTCCGGATCGGTGACGCACTCATCCGTCGTCGGATCCCACACCTCCCCATCGTCGCATTCCTCACCGGGCTCCCCATTATTTTCCGGGGCCTCAATGCACTCCCCGGTGATCGGATTGACCGTCTCCCCCTCCCCACAATCGTCGTCCTGATTATTCGGCGTCTGATTATTCGGCGCCTGATTGTCTACGCCCTCCCCGTTCTCCCCCGGCTCCCCGTCGTCATCACCGCAGGCAGTGCCGCCGAAACTCAACAGAACCAATCCCCCGATCAAGGCCATCAACTTCACTGTCTTGGGACTTCTCATAACTCATTTCCTAGGCTGGCGAGGTTGACATAATCACGATACCGCCCTTGATCATACAGATCGCTCAACGCTTTTCCAAACCGCCTTGCTGCCTCTCACCCAATGTCCGGCAGCACAAAAAAAAACGTCCCGAACCGCAGTCCGGGGCGCTGAGCTCGTGACATCTCCGTTTAGAGCTGGAAGATCATATATTCCAGAATATCCTCCACCTCGTCGGTAGCCTGCGCCGAATTGTGGAACTCGGTGTAGATCACAAACCCGCTTCCCAGGGGATCGTCGTAGGTGATCATCGCCGGCGTGGTATCGCCTTCATGACCGTCATACCCCGGCTCATAATGGGCCTCGAATTGAACCTCCCCGCCGGGCTCATTGATATCGCTGACGATCGCGAATGCTCCCGTGAAATCAAACTCCATCTGTTCTGGACCCATTAGGTTGATCATCTCATCGCTCACTGGATCCACCGGATGATCCCCACCGGGACCGCTCCGTGGACTGACCATGCTGGAGTCCACATCATCGGCAAATAGCATCGCCTCTGGCATCGCCTCCTGGACAAAATCGTGGGCCCAATCGGAGGCGTAGAGGCTTCCTCCCTCCTGGACGAAGCGCCTCATATTATACTCCAAATCATCCGAGGCATACCCCGATGCCGACAGGTCTGCGCCGCATTCAGCGAACACCACGTCGTAGTTATTCAGGGTGTCCTGATCCCCCAGTAGATCTCCTCGGTCGGCGCTCTGGTACATATCATATTCGATCCCCATTCCATCGAGCAGCCCAGCAATATCATCCATTGACCCGAATACGACGGCGATATCTGCTTCATCGCCCGTTAGGCACACCTTATTGCCGATGCTCTCCCGGTCCGTGACCTGATCCTTGACGATCGTCACATCTTCCGTGGCCTCGAAGGAGCCCGAGGTGATCGAGATCGTATGATCCCCCGCCGGCAAGTCCTCGAAGTCATAATAGCCTTCGTTGTCGGCCGTCATCTCTTCCTCAAAGGGCGTCCCGTCACAATCAAAGCCCTCCACCGTCACCGTGGCCCCCGGGATCGCCCCACCATCGGGCCGACAGGTCTGACCGATCAAACCACCTGGGCCGCACTCCGCTTCCTCATCTGGATCATCATCGGTGTCGTCTCCTCCATCGTCGCCGGAGTCGTCCTCATCGTCCGGATCGGTGACGCACTCATCGGTCGTCGGATCCCACACCTCTCCATCGTCGCAGTCCTCACCGGGCTCCCCATCATTGTCCGGGGCCTCGATGCACTCCCCGGTGATCGGATTGGCCGTCTCTCCTGCCCCGCACTCTTCATCCTGACCATTGGGATCCTGCTCATCGATCTGGTTGGGATCGCCATTTTCCCCTGACGACTCATCATCGTCGCCGCAGGCCACTGCCCCCACGCCAACCAATGATAGCAGGCAGATCACTGCGACCGTCTGAAATGAATTCCGCCGTTCCATGGCGCGTACCCTTTAGTTTAGCAACATAAATAACGTGTGGCCCTTCAGCATAACGACCCCCGCGCTATTTTCCAAACCCACCTATTGCGCTCAGTCGGCCTCCACCCCCACAAATGGTCCCGTGATCCGCTCGATGATTGAGGAGGAGCGCGCTACAACAGCCCATACCACTGCACGGCTGAGCCGCAATATTCGGTGATGCCTGGATCGTATCGCCTCCTCTAATAGTGGAGAAGCAGGAGCCGATCGACGATCTGACGTTGTTCGTCGCTGTCACCATACCCTCCGATATGCAGGCTCGAATAAGCAATCCGGCCAAACTCCGCCTGCGCTTGAACCGATACGATGAGCGGCGCCTCATCAACGACAAGACCGGGGTAATAATCCGACAGTGGATCATCCAATGGCCAACTTGTCGCCGAAAAATCGATCAGATCGATGTCTAACCCCGTCATGAGGGACGTCACCGCCAGGGGATCCATCCATTCGATAAAACCGAACCCTCCGCCGGGCGGCATATAATCGACGGTGCCGTCGCCCAAAGCATCGACCATCATCGCGCTATCGGCCTCCACGGTCATTCCCTGTTGCCCCGTCGACGCCAAATTGAACCCATTATCCAATGGCTGAGGAGCAAAATCGATATGGTCTCCGGCCAGCGACATCATCCACTCCCGTTCGTTGTCTGTCATCAAAATATATCCCCCCTTCTGATGAAACTCCTCCAAATTTGCCACCGCCACCGTTGAATTACTGATACCGGTCGTGGCCTGACACTCGATCACCACTGCGTCGTACTGACTCAGTGCTTCTCTATCCATCAGCAATGTGGACCCATTATTATACTCTTCGTACTCGATACCCATCGAATCCAATCGAGACGGTGTATCTTCATATAACCCCGACAACACAGCGACCTGATAGTCCTCAGAAGCCAGGCACCAATGCAACTCCCCATCGTCGATGGCTCCCTCTACATCCACCGACAGTTCTGTCAGTGCTGGACCCGAGGACACAGTCACTTCCCACTTACCCGGCGACATATCTTCCAGCACTACCTCCCCTTCCAGGGTCGCATCCACCTGGCGCTGATACGAATCACCATCGCAGTCCACACCCTCGACCGTCACCTGCGCAAATGGCCAGGCCTCGCCAGAGGGAACACAGGCCTTGACCTCCACATCGAACTCCTCGCAATCCGGCACATCTGGTTCCTCCGAATCCTCCTCTTCATCGGGCTCTTCGCTCCCCTCGTCCTCATCTTGCTCTTCGGGCTCCTCGCCCTCCGGCACTGCGATGCACCGTCCCGTGATTGGATTGACCTGCTCGTCTTCTGCACAGTCTCCCCAGCCACTGGCCTCGTCCGTCCACTGATTGGAGTCATCTTCGCCCACATCATCGGACCCACAACCGACCCCGAGGCTCACGACTACCAAACCCACCAGGCCAATAAGTGCCTGTTTCACCAGAATACTATCCATCGTCCAATCCCTCTATATTTTACGTACCGAATATATGAAGTAGAGGCGAACCTAACATATCCGTGGCTATGTTGTCCACAATCAACTCAATAAAAGCTCAGTGGGAATGGTCACCCCTCGGAAGATACCGATTAGATTGAGAATGTGCCTAAAAAGGGTACCCATCAACATCGAAAACCTCAATACCACACGATCACTCCCCCCCAGGTGACCCATCGGAGGAGCCACATCACTGCTCCCCCTTTTACTCCAGACACGCCGACCTCGGCAGGAGAACAACCCGCCCATAACCATAAAAAAGCCTGCCGCCACAATCAGACATTGTGACGGCAGGCGATTAATCGAGGGATGCTAGAGACTGTTCATAGCTGGAAGATCATATACTCCAGCACATCCATGATATCATCGCTCGCTTGCTGGGAGTTATGAAACGACGTGTAGATCATGAAACCGCTTCCCAATGGGTCGTCGTAGGTCACCATCAGAGGAGCATTTTCCTTGATGCCATCTGGATAGCCCGTCCCCGTGACATTCAGATCGGCTCGGAAATGAGCCACACCACCGCTCGCCGCGGGCTCAGCCACCGTACCCACCCCACCGAGATTGTAGACGATTTCAATTTCATCCGTTCCCAGCACGTTGAGCATCTCATCGCTGACCACGTCGGCCATCACCGTCTGCGAACTCGTCATGCCCGCCGACACCGTGCCGCCATCCAACGCGGTGCCCGGGTTGTCGGGATCCTCCGTGGCAAAGATGACCGATTCCGGCATCGAGTTTTGAACCGTGCGCCACGACAGATCGGATGCGTAGAGACTTCCTCCCTCTTCGACAAAGCGTCGCGTATTAAACTCTTGATCCGATCCTGAGATATTGGCGCTGCACTCCACGAAGATCACATCGTAATCCCTCATGGAATCCAGATCGCCCATCAGGGCTCCGGCCGTGCTGTAGGTATCGTATTCGATGACCAAATTGTCGAGGATCCCCCCGATATCATCGAAGCTTCCCGTGACCACCGCGATATCTGCCTCATCGCCGGTGAGGCAGACTTTTTCGCCAATGCTCTCTCGGTCCGTGATCTGGTCCTTGACGATCGTCACATCCTCCGTGGCCTCAAAGGAGCCAGACGTAATGGAGATCGTGTGGTCTCCCGCCGGCACACCTTCAAAGTCATAGTAGCCCTCGCCATCGGCCGTGGTCTCGATTTCAAAGGGCGCCCCTTCGCAATCGAAGCCCTCGATCGTCACGTCAGCGCCCGGAATCGCGCCACCGTCCGGCCGGCACGTCTGTCCAATCAGACCGCCGGGGCCGCATTCCTGCTCTTCCTGGTTATTGGCCTGGTTATTCGGCTCCTGATTATTGGGCGTTTGGTTCGGCTCCTGATTATTCGGCTCCTGATTATTCGGAGCTTGGTTCGGCTCTTGGTTATTCGGCTCCTGGTTATTCGCCGGAGCTGGGATGCAATCCCCCGTGATGGGGTTGACCGTCTCCCCCTCTTCGCATTCATCCCCCCCGGGCTCCTGGTTATTCGCCGTCTGGTTTGGATCTTGGTTATTGGCCTGATTGCCTTCACTCGGGTCATCATCGCCACAAGCGGCGGCAAAAAGAAGCATCGCCGCAGCAATGCAGGTCATTATAGTGCGATTTCTTACGTTCATCATAAGCCATTCCTGACGTGGAGTAGGACATGCCGTTTCACTTCGAATCTGGTCGTCAAATCTCGCCAACCTCGGCGAATCAATCCATCCGACCAGCCATTCGCCTTGCTTCAGCGCTTCATTAAACAGAATTGTCACCAGAACTTCAAGTTTCAAGGGGTGCGGCCCAAATTCGCCGTAGAAATACCAACCCGCCGAGGATGACGATCCACCATCCAATGGGCGAATGCCCCGGTCGTGATACGCTGTAGCATCCCCAGGACGTGGAACGATCGGTGGGCCCAGACACCAGATCGATGCTGTACTCTCGAAGGGTCGCCGTCGACGCATCCACTGACAATACCAGCCATCTCTCCCCAGCAAAGATGACATATACCGGCTCCTCCTCCGTCAATCTGCGCCACTCCACGAAGTACCCCTCACCCGATGACCCGCGCTCTGACCACCTGAGATGACCATCTTGACCGGGCGGCCGATGCTCGATGGCGAACCCCTCTTCGCCCACTTCCATCCACCGTGGCTCCCCAAACCACATGCCCCCTCCCTGGGTCTCCCACCGCGATAGCTCCTCCACGTCCTCTCCACCGATCGCAGCGATCCCCGCCTCCAGCGCCTCCAGGTCACTCCATAATGCCCACACCTGCTCCGTCTCCGCCTCCACCGCCAGGTCTACTACTCGTCGCTCATCCCAAGAGCCTCCAGTGTCCAGTACCATCTCCCAACGTCCATCCATCCCGTGCGCCACTTCCCCCTGTTGCCCTCGCCCCCAAAATTCGTTGCCCACCCTCTCCAACTGAACCAACTCCTCCTCACCGGGCCATCTTTCCCCCGTCCAATCACCGATCACCTCGCCGGTGGCGCCATCAAAGCCCACCATTCTCGTCTCCATGTGGGTGACCCCTGAACGACTGACACTCACCTCCACGGCGCTCCACACCACAGGCGCCCCGTCCTCCCCCCCATCAATCGCCGCGATCACCGGGGTAGGCCCCTCATAATCAGCGCTCATTCGCCCCTCTACCCATTCGCTATCATCGACCCGCCACATCACCTCGCCGCTCCCATCGACAAGGGCCATAAAGCCCACCCAATCCTCCTGGCCCGACGGCTTTCGCTCACCGCGCAACAAGAACTCTCCCTCTTCACCGTCCAGCGGTTCCACCGCCAGGCAGCGCGTAGAACCAAACTCCAATTCCACGTCCAGCCACAAGACCCCCTCCTGGGCCATGACCACGATCGCGCACACCGGGTCGTCGCCATCATCTCGCCCCATCATCCACACATCCTCGCCCTGGCCCACAGAAAACTGGGCGCTAAAAGGCGATAGGCTCAAGGGGACCGACCATTGCCTCAAGACCTCCACCTCCGGCGTCTCCTGGGCCCAGACCGCCATGGGCACCGCTCCCATCACGACCAACCCCACCGCCCCTATTATCACTGACCTCATGCCTGACTCCTGGGAACGCGTGTTCTCACGTCGATCATACGCGTCGGCCGATGCCAGGCCAAATGGCGAGCCCTTTTTACTCGCCACGCACCGCTCATAGCTGGAAGATCATATACTCCAGAATGTCGATCATATCGCCCGTGGACTGGGCGCTATTATGAAAGGAGGTAAAAATCGCTGAGCCCCCGCCATCGGCCTCGTAGTGCACCATCAGTGGCGCATCGCTGATGCTGCCCCCGCTCGTAGGAGCATCGGCTCGAAAATGCACCGTCGAGCCGGGATTGCTGGCCGACGCCACCACCGACCACCCCGGCGACGTCGAAAAGTCCAGCGTCGTTGTCGTGGCGTTTAACACCGTCTGCATTTCATCGCTCTCCACATCGGCCACCAGACCACTCGTGGAATCTCCCACCCGCGGGCCTTCCGTCCCACCGGCTTCATTGTGGAAGGTCATGGCCTCGGGAACGCCGAACTGGATCAGCGATTGGGCTTGATCGGAGGCATAAAAACTCCCACCACCGTCGACGAAAGCCCCGATATTGTCGGCCACATCGCTATCCAAACCGCTGCCAAAACTCTCGAATTGCGTCCAGTAACTGCACTCGGCGAAGATGATATCGTAGGCCATCATGGCATCCAGATCGGAGAGCATATCCGTGCTCCCGCCGTAGGAGCTATAATCCAGATCCATATCGTCCAAAATGGCCCCCACGTCATCAAAGCTCCCGTCGAGCACGGCGATCTCCACCGATGTCGGCGACAGGCACACCTTTTTGCCTCCCGACAACAGGTCCGTGGTCTCTCCGGGGAGGATCATCACCGTATCTTCCCCGCTAAACGAGCCGGACTCCATGATCAATGTATAGGTGCCGGCCGGCACATCCTCGAACTCAAATAACCCATTGGAACCGGCCACCGTGCTCATTTCCACGGTCTCCCCGTCGCAGTCCTCGCCGACCAAAGTTACGTCGGCCCCCGGAAGGGGCGCTCCACCGGTGCCACAACTCTGCCCCTGGAGACCGCCATAGCCGCACTCATCGGTCGGCGGCTGACCTTGACCTCCGCCGGTATTGGCATCGCTATTATTTTCATCCCCCTGACCACCACCATTGCTATCCTCCCCGTTCCCGGGGTCATCGGAGCCACCGGAGCCGCCCTCTCCCCCAGAACCTCCCCCATCGTCCGTATTCTCCATCACCGTCTCATCGACGCACTCACCGGAGATGGGATTATACACCATCCCCTCCTCCTCTTCGCAGGCTTCTTCTCCCGACAAGCCAGCCCCCTCGCCCTCATCCACCTCATCAGAGCCACACCCCGCGGCCATCATCAGGGCCACCAACGCGACAGCAGAAAGCACTTGCTCGTAGCGTTTCATCGTATTTCCTCAATCGCATCATTCCGTGAATCCGAGCGTCTTCCCCCCCATCAACACCGTCATAGCTGGAAGATCATATACTCCAGAATTTGCTCCATCGCGCCCGTGGCCTGGGCGTTATTGTGGAACGCCGTAAAGATCGCGCTCCCTCCACCGGGCATATCGTGAGAGACCATCAACGGCGAGTTCTGAAGACTCCCCGAGTTCAATTGCACGTCGGCCTCAAAATGACTCGTTGAATTGGCCGGGGCGCTCTCCGCCACCGCCCAGCCCCCTGACGAGAACTCAATATCGACCTCATTGCTCCCCAACAGCCCCTGCATCTCTGGGCTAACCACATCGGCCGTCACGGACTGCACCGTACCCTGCTGGGGCGCCGTGGTCCCCGAACTCTGGTTATAGAAGCCCACCGCTTCCGGGATGGACTCCGAGATAAAGGGCTGCGCCAGGTCCGAGACGTAGAGGCTATTTCCGTTGGCTACAAAATTGTAGATATTGGACGTCACCTGATCGACGTCCCCGCCGCCACCGATAATGCCGCCCAGGATATCATCCATCTCGCTCCACAGCGATCCACATTCGATGAAGATGATATCGTATTCATTCATCGCCGCCGGATCCATCAATAGATCCACCGCGTCGTTGCTGCCAAAAAATGGCAGCCCCGAGCCCATGGAGTCATAGTCAATATCCAGGCCATCGAGCAGCCCACCGACGTCATCATAACTGCCCTCCAACACGGCGATATTGACCGAACCGGCGCTGATGCAGGCTTTCTTTCCGCCATCGGCCATATCCGTGACCAATCCATCGATGACCGTCACCGTCTCCTCCCCGGAGAAGGATCCCGATGTGATCTCGATGTGATGGTCTCCCGCCGGCACGTCCTCGAATTCAAAGTAGCCATTATTGGCCGACGTCACCGTCTCTTCAAAGGGCTGGCCCTCGCAATCTTCACCGGAGAGGGTGATCTCCGCTCCGCCCAAAATGGCACCGCTCGTATTGCAGCTCTGTCCCGTCAATCCACCGGTGCCGCACTCATCGCCGGGGAGTCCAGGAGAGTCGTTATTCCCCGGGTCGGGATCGCCCCCGTTATTAGCGCCGCCGTTATTGCCGCCGCCACCGTTGGCGCCGCCGTTATTGCCCGGCTCCGTGCCTCCGCCCCCGTTATTGCCGCCGCTGCTATTATTGCTGCTCCCATTGGGGCTATCGTTATTGCCCCCTGAGTTGGCCTCCACGCAGGCCTCCTCGATGGGATTCCAAGTGGTGCCCACCGGGCAATCGTCTGCGCTACCACCCTCACCGGGGGTGACTTCATCATCGCCACAGGCCGCCAAAGCGAGCCCACACACCAATATGATTGCCAGACCGAGGCGGTCTGCACGTCGCAGAACATTCATCGCCATTCCTTATCCATCGTCGGGCGCACCATCCCCGCCCGGGGAGCGCGCCTTCGAACTCGTTTTATGTCTCGAGCCGATGAACTTAGCAATGTTATCGCCACTTTGCAAAGCGCCCCACCATATTTTTTGTCTCACCGCCGGGCCCCTGCTAGGACCCCACCAGATCCCTGAAATGGCGCGCCCGCTGAGAGTCGTCGTGCTCGCCGAGCTCGTCGTAGACGTCGACCAGCATCTCGTGAATCTCCGGGTTAAAGGGATTGAGCCGCGCCGCCTCGTGCAGCACCTCTCGCGCCTGCTCATAGCGCCCCAACTCCACCTTGGCCCGCCCCAACTCCAACCAGATCGTCACCACCCCGGGGTGAAGTTCCCGAACCCGCTCCAGCGCCGCCACCGCCGACTCCGGATCGCCCCCCAATGTCAGTGTCTTGGCCAACCGCCCCTGGAGCATCGGGTTCTCATCGCCCATCTCATCTTCCGCCTTTTGATATTGCACCGCCGCCGCTCGATAGCGTCCACGCACCTCCAGCATCTGCCCCAACTGCATATAGGCCTTGGCCTCCTCGTCTTCCACCTGGTCCAGATCGCTCGTCGCCTCGTCCTCAAAGACCAGCTCATCTTCAAAGGCCTGCTCCTCATCCTCCGGCATCGCCGAGGCCTGACGTCGGTGTAGATAATTTCGCCACGTATAATTCTCGAAGCGATCCCACTCCGTGCCCAACACCCGGGCATAGGCCTCTCGCGATTCGTAGCCCTCATTGATGGCGTCCAACAACGCCTCGAAGGCCCCGCTCCCCAACTCCTGGCGCAGATACTCCATGGTGGTGTAGACCTGAGCGAAGGCCACGGCCGTATCTTCCCTCGTCGGAAGCAGCGCCATCGACGGGTTCATATCCTCAAACTCCACCAGATTGCCCTCGTCGAGGCGGCGCTCCAAAATCTGCTCCGCCGTCCCATCGAGCCGGTGCGCATCCTCCCCTCGCCATCGTCGCTCCAAAAATTTGGCCAATCCCTCGTGCATCCAGATCGGCACCTCCTCGGTCGTGCGCTGGTTGATCACCAGGTGAATATACTCGTGGACCAGCGTATCCACCCAGGTGTAGCCCCGTAGCAGCGCCCGCGGGCTGGTGATCATGAGCCGATTATACTGACAGAGGGCGATGGTCCCCGAATTGCGGATATTCTCCTCCGTCAGCAGCGACACATCGGCCAGCACGCTCTCCGAGGGATAGACCTCCACGCGCACCGGCTCATCGGGATAGTGGCCCAGCTCCTCGCCAATCGCGTCGTAGGCCAACTCCAATGCCTCAAAGGCAAAGGGGACCAGCACTTCGTCGGGACCTGGCTCCACGTACATCACGAAACGCCCGGACTCACTTTCGTGGCGCTTATAGCCATCGACGACGCTCCGCGTCTGCTCCACCAGCGTCTGAAGCTGCTCCCACCGCTCATTGGACTCCCCCTCCGTCGCCCGCGCCAGAAGCGTCTGGGCCTCGTCATAATCCCCGGTATAGAAGGCGTAGCGCCCCCGCAGGTAGTCGATATAGGGCGACTCCACGCCCGAGGCCTCCACCACCTCCAGCGACGCTCG
This sequence comes from uncultured Bradymonadales bacterium, assembly GCA_964566695.1. Classification (GTDB taxonomy): domain Bacteria; phylum Myxococcota_A; class Bradymonadia; order Bradymonadales; family Bradymonadaceae; genus SLJM01. The sequence goes on along the minus strand of CAZMJS010000028.1, from coordinate 5,504 downwards.
GGCATCGGCGATCTGCCAGGTCGCCAGGTGGCGCTCCGCCATCGCCGGATCGGGCTCCGACGCCATCGCCGGCGCCCCCAAGATCACCCCCACCATGGCGATCCCCATCCCCAGGACCCTCAACACCCCACCGCGGTTGGCTCGCTGCTCATCGACCATCGTCACTCCATCAAGCTTCGGAAATAGCTCTCGATCTCTCGCTCAAACTCCGCCGAGCGCCCATCGCGCATCCCCTCCATCAATTCCTGGCGCAGGGCCTCACGCTCGTCGGCCCCATCCTCGCCAGGGATCTCGATCTCGTCTTCCTCTCCCGCCGTCTCCATCTCCGACTCCCGCTCCTGCTCGCGTTGCTGCTGAAGGGCCTGGCCCATCCCGTCGTCCAGCTCGCTGAGATACTCGATGGCCTCGCGCTCCGACTCCACTGCGTGCTGAACCCGTCGCGCCTCCAGCGCCTCCTGAGCATCGCCCATGGCCCCTCTAGCCCCCTCAAAGGCCGGCCCCAGGGTCTCCATCAACTGGGGATAGCGTCCGCTCTTCTCCTCGATCTTCTCCCACAGCTCGTCGGCCCGCTCCGCGATGTCCTGCTGACGCCCGGCGAGCTCATCGAATTGATCGACATCGCCATCGGCCAGGCTCTCCTGGGCTTGCTCCATGAACTCCTCGATGCGCTGGCGCACCCAATCGCTCTGGTCCACCCACTCGTTGGCCTCGCTCATCGACCGCTCCAGATCCCGCTCTCGCTGGGAATCCGACGCCACGTAGCGACTCGATAGTTGCATCGTGCTGCGCATCGAGCGCAGCGCCTCCATCGCATCTTCCGCTCGCCGAAGCGATTGCTCCATATCGGCCTCTTGCACCATATCCTTTAGCGATCCCACGGCCCTTCGAGCCTGATCGAGGCGGGCCCGGTCTTGCTCCGCCAGATCGCGCTCCGCAGCGCCCTCCATATCCTCATGCATGGGCGCCAGCACTCCCATCAGCTCTTCGATGACCGGCGCCATCATGGCCTCTAATTCCTCTTGCCTGGACTCCCTCAACGCCTCCTGCAGGTCCCGCGTATCCAGCTCCAGCTCTTCCTCTTGCTCCCGCAACAACCCCACCTCATCCATCATCTCTGAGACCGCCTCATCGAACTCCGACACCCCACCGGGCTGCATCTGTGAAAAGCTCTCGCTCATCTCACCGCCCAGATCATCGAGGCTGGCGTCCATCTCATCGAGCAACTCCAAGGCGCCGTCGATATCGCCGTCGGCAAACATCTCCTCCAGGGCCTTCATCTGGTCCTCGAACCCATCGGTCTGCTCCGCCATCTCCTCTCCCCCCATGGCCTCCAGATTGACGTGGTCTTGCGGCATCTGGCGAAGCTGCATCTGCATCCGCGCCATCAACTCGTTGATCCGCTGGCGAAGCCGCTGCATCTCGCGCTCGATCGCCGCTTTGAGATCCGGATCGTCGCTATCGCGGTACTCCTCCATCAGATCCCGGAGTCGCTCCTGGAGCTCACGAATCTCGTCGGCCGTCCGCTCCACCAGATCCATCTTCTGACTGATCACCAACTCCTCGAGTTCCAGCACCAGGTCCTCCAGCGTGTCCTCACTGCTGGCGGCATAATCGGCGACCTCTTGCAGGTTGGCCGACGTCAGCGCCTGATCGTCACCCCCGGGGTCGAGGCGCTCAAAGAGCTGGTGTCCCTCGTCATAATGCTCCTCAAGCCTCACCGACATCCCCTCAAATAGCGTCAGGTTTCGAGGCGCCATCAGCTCGTCGTCGACCAGCTCCTCTTCCACCGACGCCAGGCGATCGATGACCCGCTCCATCTGCCCGTGCACCTCGCGACTGCTGGCGAAGCGCTGGCGCTTATCGTCATCGTCCATCATCGGCTGCACCCGCTGGCGGTACGTGCCGTTGCTCTGGCGTTCCCTCTCGCCCACCGGGGACTCCAGCCAATCCGCCAGGTGCATCAATAGCACCTCCACCGCCTCCTGCTGGCGCCCCAGGTTTTCCATATGCTTGTCTTCCGGGCTCTCCACATAAAAGATCACCTCTTCGCTCTCCCCGATCCCCGGCCCGGTGGCCCGGTTGACGTCCCGTGCCTCGAAGCGCACGGCGATGGCGTCCTTCGGCTGCAGGTTCAGCGCCCGTAGATCCAACTCATACTCCGTCTCCACCCGCCGCGGCTCCCCGTCGAGCCCCTCTACCTCCAGCCACTCCTCGTCGCGATCCTCTTCGGCCCCCTGAAAATAATGAACTCGCCGCAGAGCATCGATGCCAAACTCGTCGCTGGCCTCCACCTTCAGCCGCACCACCTCGTCGGGCTTCACCGACACCCGCCCTCGATGGCTGGTGATCTCCACCGTTGGCGGTGGGTCATCGTTGACTCGGATCCGCCGCCGCTCGCTCTCCTCCACGGGACGACCGTCGGCCCGCGTGGCTCGAAACCAGTACGTCCCATCCTCTTCCAGCCGCAATTGGGCGCGCCCCTGGCGCCCCTCCGCGAGCTCCATCTCAATGACCTCGGGCTCTTGATCACCGATCTCGACAACCATCTCCAAAGATTCCCACTCTCCGGGCATCAATGTCGCCCGAAGGTGCACCTCCGTCCCCGCCAGCGACTCCAGCTCCCCCATCCCCAACTGGCGAAATTGGCGGTCTCGACCGGTATACGATGGATAGACGAAGACGCCCTCCACGGCGCCCACCACCGTCTCCTCCACCACGCGCTCGCCGACCACTGGCGCTCCCAGGCGCTCCCCGCTGAGCACCCCCAGGGTCCACCCTGGATTAAAGAGAAGGGGAATCAGCACCAGCACGGCCGCCCCCGAAAGCGCCATCAACGGCGCCCCCAGATCGCGACGGGGCACCAGGTGGTCCAGGGCGTCGGACTCGCTCTCCTCCTGGGCCCTTTTGAGCGTGCGATGCACATGCTCCGCCGCCAGGGTCGGGCTCGTGCCCCGGGCCTCCAGAGCCTCGCTCCCCTCCTCGCTCAGGGCCTCTCCAAACTCCAGGGCCGCCACCAGATCGCTTCGAAAAGCGCTGCTATGGCGCTGCACCCGCCTGGCCACCGATTTCAGGTCGGGCTGGCGAAATGCGTAGAGCCCCACAGATACGGCGGCCGCCACCGTCGCCGCCCCCACGCCCATCACGAGCACCTGTCGCCCCACGGCGTAGCCTCCCTCGCCGAGGAAGGCCGCCGCCAATAATGAGGCCACCACCACCGCCAACACCACCGTGGCGTACCACAGCGCCCCCTCCACCATGACCGGCCGCCGAAGCCTGCGCCCCGTGCGCTCCAACACGCGCTTTAGCACCCACAATTCCTTTCTGGCTCGGTCCTCGCGGCGCTCCCCTTGCTCCGCCTGATCGTCGTCGCTCCTTATCTCGTCGCCTGGAAGCTCTTCTGCCATAAATGCTCGACCTGGGTAGGGGCGCGCTGACCCATCGCTATCGCCTGATATCTCATCGCCGGACCATAGGGGATTCCCCCGGCACACGTCACGGCTCCAACATCCACCGAACGCATGGCGACGCCTCATTTAATCCCATCCCCTCCTCTCCCTTGCCTCTGAACTCCTCTCGCCCCATCATCGCCGCCCTGAGATCCCCTCTGACCTCACCGACCCAAGGAGACCGCCATGACCCTCAAGGCTCGCGGAAATTTTATCGACGGCCAATGGACCATCCCCGGCGATGAGGACGGGCGCATCCAGCGCCTTAACCCCGCTTCCCCCGCAGACCTCGTCGCCGAGGTACCCTGGTGCTTGCTCGACGTCGACCGCGCCATCGACGCCGCCCGCCGCGCGCAGCGCACCTGGGCCCGACGCCCCCAATCCCAGCGCGTCGACGCCCTCCTGCGCTTTCGCGATGCCCTGGCCGACCGCCTCGACGCCATGGCCCGCCAGATGACCCTCGAGATGGGCAAACCCATCTGGGAATCCCGCGGCGAGGCCGGCGCCCTCCTCAAAAAGATCGACATCATGTGCGACGAGGGCCTCCAATATACGGCCGACCGCCACCCCGAGGGGCTCCACGGCGGATGGTCTCGACGTCCCCTGGGCGTCCTCGCTGTCCTCGGCCCCTATAATTTCCCCCTCCACCTGGCCAATGGCCACATCATCCCCGCTCTGGCCACGGGCAACGCCGTCGTCGTCAAACCCTCGGAAGTCACTCCCCTCTCCATGCAACTCTACGTGGAGGCCGCGCAAGAGGCGGGCCTCCCCGATGGGATCCTGAACCTCGTCCAGGGGCCCGGCCCCGTGGGCGCCGCCCTCTCATCGCATCGCGACATCGACGGGGTCCTATTTACCGGCTCCTACGACACGGGCGTCAAAATTCGACGGGCCAACGTCGACCAGCCCGGCAAATTGCTGGCCCTCGAGATGGGAGGAAAAAACACCACCCTCGTCCTCGACGACGCCGACCTCCAGCAGGCGGCCCACGGCATCACCCAATCGGCCTGCCTGACCACCGGCCAGCGGTGCTCGGCCACCAGCCGCGTCGTCCTCCACCGCCACGTCGCCGACGATATGATCGACCTCCTCAAAGACCTCTTCTCCCGCGTCACCACCGACGATCCTTTTGCCACCGATCCAGAGCCCCTGATGGGTCCACTTGCCACCCGCGCCGGCTACGATGGCTTCGTCGCCGCCCAACAAGACGACGAACAGGGCCTACTGACATCGCTCCTCCAGGGAGGCGCCGCCGGCGACCCCGACCGGGGCTTCTTCGTCACCCCCGCCCTATGGATGGCCGACCAGGTCGACCCCGATGGCTCCCATCAGGGCCACGAGCTCTTCGGCCCCGACGTCGTCATCTACATCGCCGACGACGACCGCCAGGCCGCCCACATCGCCAACGCCACCCACTACGGGCTGGCCATGAGTGTCTTCACAAGCGATGAGGCGCGCTTTGACGACCTCACCCACGACCTCCAATCGGGCATCCTCAACCTCAATGGCTCCACCGTCGGTGCCTCCAGCCGACTCCCCTTCGGCGGCGTCAAGCGAAGCGGTAACCACCGCCCCGCCGCCATCCTGGCTGGCCGCTACTGCACCTTTCCCATGGCCAGCCTCCGCCACGACGCCGGCTTCGACCCCGACGCCATCGCCGACGGCCCCCTCTCTCGCCTGCAAACCCGGGACTAGAGCCCGGTAGCCCCATCGAAGCCTCCTCCAATGCTCCCCGCCGGAGGGGCTCTCCGCATACCTCATTGGTACACCGAAGACACCTACTTTCTTGCACCCACCTCCCGCTTCACCTACACTCCCCGCCGCGCCTTAACATCTGAACAACTATTGGAACCGGAGTACACGATGAAGAACTCATGGCAGCGACGACTTCTAACGCTGATATCGATCCTCGCCCTGGCCCTCATGGCCCCCATCGCCTGCGGCGACGATGACGATGACAACGGCGGTAACGGCGGTTCCGCCAACAACACCGAACCCAACAACACCGAACCCAACAACACCGAGCCCAACAACACCGAGCCCAACAACACCGAGCCC
>CAZMJS010000027.1:0-40446 GCA_964566695.1 uncultured Bradymonadales bacterium | reverse complement strand
ATCCAGAACGCCATTGAAGAGGCGACGCTGGAGATCGTGCCCAAGATTCAGACCCGAACCCCGGCGCTGCAGACGATCGCCAACGTGGCGACGCTGGCCGGACTGTTGGGAACGATTATGGGACTGATCGAGGCATTCGAAGCGCTGGAGACGGCGACGCCGGAAAACCGGCAGCGAATGTTGTCGCGTGGTATCGCCATGGCGATGAACACGACGGCCTTCGGTCTTATCGTCGCTATCCCGACGTTGATCGCCCACCTTATCCTCGGTGGCATCACCAAGAAGATTCTCAATGAGATCGACATGTATAGTGTCAAGCTCGAGAACCTTCTGGTGACCCGAGGCAAAGCTGGCCCGGTCGACTGAAGGTAAGCCCCCCGTGCATTCGCCCTCACAGAGCCCGACCTACGGGTGGGGCTCTGTGGGCGGCGACCGGTCACGAGGATGAACGCGCGTGAGTAAGGAGAGCTGATGGCTCGTCAACGCAGAGATAATGAGATCGAACAACCGTCAGAGCCGGATCTGGCACCCTTTATGAACATGGTGATCATTTTGATCCCCATGTTGCTATTGTCGGTTGTGTTCCTGGAAGTGGCCGTCATCAACGTGACGATGCCGCTGGGCGGAAGCGCCACGACCGATGAAGAGCCGGACGAAGACGAAGAAGAGTCGCTGGACCTGACGGTGACCATCGCATCGAGTGGACTATACGTCTCGGCGGTGGGGTCTCAGGTGCCGCCCATCGATGGGTGCCCTGGCGACGGACCGACGGTGTGTCTGACAGACGATATGTCCTCCAACGATGTGGAGGCCGCGTTTGATGATGGTCGTCGATTGATCATGGACGGGTCGGAGTCGGACGGCGAAGAGCGTTTTGATGACGCGCTCCAGGCCTTTCGGTGGCGGGAATTTTATAACCTGCTGTCGGAATTCAAGGCCGACTTTCCGGACGAGACGACGGTGCGGCTGACGGCAGACTCCGATATTCCCTTTGCGCTGACGGTGCGCGTCATGGACGTGGCCCGTTATCAATTGGAAGAGGATTCGTACGACGATGATACGGAGTTCTGGCAGGCCGACTTCATGGTAGAGACGGTGGATGGAGAAGAGCAGTACGCCAACCTCTTTGGAGATCCGGCGTTTGCGGTGCACCAATAAGCAGATGAATAAACAAGAGATCGTGGCGTCGAACGCGAGGACCAGCAAACGGACGGTAAGCGATGGCTGAAGAGACAAATTCCCTCGGCGGATTTAGCAAAGAGGAAGAAGAGTGGATCAAGGCTCAGCGAGCCCGTGAGGCCAAGCGCCAGAAGCGGGCGGCGAAGCGAGCCGACGACAGTGATGATTCGGTGAATATCAACTCGTTGATGGACATCATGGTCATCATTCTCGTCTTCCTGCTCAAGAGTTACGGCGATGAGCCGATTCGAGCGGTGGGCGATGACCTGAAGGTGCCGACGAGTACCTCTCAGTTGGATCCAGCGGATACGATGACGATCACGCTGACGCGGCGGGCCATTTTGGTCAACGACAGCACGGTGGTCGATGTCCGAGATGGTGAAGTGGATCCGAGCCATATGGGCGGAGACGCCTCGCTGCGAATCGAACCGCTGCTGGAGTCATTGAATGACGCGGTGGAAGATGAGCGATCCCAGGCCGAGATGCTGGGAGAGGAATTCACCCCGGAGGCGACGGTGATCGCCGACCAGACGACGCCGCACCGGCTGATTCTGGAAACCCTTTATACGGCGACGGAGGCCCAGTTGACGCAGTTCCGATTTGCGATCATCCGCTCCACGTCAGAAGCCGTGGGTGGTGTGCAACCGGCGGAAGCAGCGATGTGAGGAATGCCGAGCGGCGACGTGTCCCCTAATGAGAAGTGAAATGGGCCTCGTCGTCGGAAAGTCCCCATGGTAGTTGGGGGGCGAGGGCGCCTCTGTCGCTGAGTAAGTTGGGGGAGCGCTGTGACGAGGACGAGTTGAGTTCTCGATGTGTCAGGCCACAAGGATACGTACCATGGGGAAAAAGCCCATACCAAAAATACTGAGAGTCGGACTCATCCAGAACGACCGCATCCTGGATGAGCGGCTGTTTCGCAAAGCGCAAACCGTCAAGGTGGGGCGCAATTATAAGAAGAATACCCTGGTGGTGCCGGCGAGTAATTTGCCGGAGAGTCACCCGGTATTCGCCTTTGAAGATGGAAAATATTACCTCCAATTTACGCCGAAGATGGAGGGACGGGTCGCCAAGTCCGGCAAGGTGCAGACCCTCGATCAACTGCGCCAGAGTGGGATGGCAAAGAAGAAGGGGAAGCTCTATCGACTGCCCTTGAGCCCGAGCATGCGCGGCCGCGTACAAATCGGAGAGGCCACGGTTTTATTTCAGTTCGTGACGCCGCCGCCCAAGCGGGCCAAACCGGTATTGCCGGCGTCGATGAAAGGAGGGTTGCTAAACGGCGGGGTCGATCGGGAACTGGCCCTTCTTGTGTTGGTGTCGGCGATCTTGCAGGTAGGCTTTGTGGTATTTTTGGAGAGCCGGGACTGGCCGGTGTCGGAGGATCGACAGGTGCGCATCCAAGATAGGATGGCGCAGATCATGGTCGATGAGCCGGAAGAGGAGGACCTGGATCTGGAGGACGACGACGACGGCGACGAGGCTGAGGACGACGATGATGGCGATCCGGAGCCGGAAGCGGAGCCGGAGCCCGAGCCGGAGCCGGCCGATGAGCCGACGCCGGAGGAGATGGCAGAGCAGCAGGAAGCGGATCGCATGGAGGTCACCGAGCGAGTGGAAGACGAAACGATCATCGGCGTGTTGACCGCCGGCGATGACGAAGGTGGCATTGAAGGAGTATTGGATTCGGTCGGCGATCTGGGAGCCGATGAGGCATTCGCCGACGCCACGCGAGTGACGACCGGCGGGGGCCTGGAGGCCGATCGGCTGGGTCGTGGCGGTGGCAGCCCGGATGCCAGCGGCGAAGGTGGCATGGCCGAAGGTGAAGAGATGGGCGAAATCGGCGGTGATGCCGATGTGGATACCGGGGGAGCCCGAGAGGAAGAACAGGTCGAAGTGGTCGGCGATATGCGCGAGGACCAGCCGGAGGATACGGGAGAGTTGGATCCGGACGCCCTGATGCGCGGGCTGGGACGTATTCGACGAAATATCGAGGGATGTTATGAGCGCTACCTGCGCCAGAACCCGAGCGCGTCGGGGTCGGTGAGGATCATGATCACCGTGACGTCCCGGGGCGGTCGCGGGGCCATCAGTAGCGCCGAGGTGGCCAGCGATAGCGTGGGCGGCGACGTGGCGCAGTGCATCGCGCGCGAGATCTCCAATGCCAATGTGCGTCTGCCGGCGCCGGAAGGGGGCGATGTGCACGCCACGCTGCCCTATCACTTCTCGCCGGGAGGCTGAGTAGAGGTGGCGTTATCTTGCACCGGGTGGCGATGGTGGTTATGTTTTATACCTGCCGTACCAAGGACACGTCGCAACGGTATTGGGGGCCCCTGGAATAACCCGGGCATCGCCCCCGTCGGCGACGGGTTCGGACAGGGACGTAATTCTGAGAAGCAAGGAGCGAGTTATGAGAACCATGACCATCATAGGACTGACGCTGGCGCTATGGTTGGCCGGCGCCGGCCAGGCGATGGCTCAAACAGAGGACGCCGAAGAGATGTTGGCGGACTTTGAGGAGAGCAATGGCAATGGCATTCTCGACGAGGATATCAGTGAGCTGAGCCCGCAGGAGATGCTGGCGCGGGGTCAGGACATGGTGGAGGCCATGGAGATCACCTTGGATAGCACCAACGAATTGCTGGCCGAGGCCCGCCAGCAGGATCGGGATATTTTGAAGATCAATTGCATCAACGAAAATCTGGCCTCCATCAAGGGGTTCGTCAATGTGGGCGAGCAGAGCTTGGAGAGCCTGGCGGAGGCCGTGGAGGTAGATAATAACGACGAAGCCGCCGAGCACCACTACACGCTGATCAGCATCGCCAGTCAGCGGGTGACCCACCTGGGAGAGCAGGCCCGGGTCTGTGCCGGAGAGGAGTTGCGTTATGCCGAGGATATGGTACTGGATATCGACATCGACCCTGATATTGGCGATCCGGACCGGGATTTTATGGAAGACGAGGATCTGGAGCGATTGCCGGAGCTGACGCCCTATCAATAAACGAGCGCACGCCGTATGGCGCACCTGGTGGGGCAAGCGACCTTGCGGGGGCCGACGGGAAACGCCAGTTGAGACGAGAACCGATTTATGAACAGACGTGTGAGCAAACGAGGGATGGCCCTGGCGGTCGTGGTGGGAATGGCCCTGGTGGCCAGTCCGGCCAGCGCTGATTGGGGCGATGGGGTCCGCGGGGGGGCGTTTGTACTGCATCCGGGGCTGTCGCTGTCGGCGGGCTTTGATTCCAACGTGTACCATGCCTCCAGCGATGAAGTAGGGCGTCTGCAGCAGGCGCCGGAGCTGCAGTTGGAGCCCAGCCTGAGCTTTAGCCACGCCGAAGACGGGCTGTGGCAGCTCAGTGGAGAGGCGTCGGTGACGTGGCGTCAATTTCTGACGGACGACGATCGGGTTCGAAACCAGAGCGGTCTGGCGGCCAACGCCGATGTCAATTCGGTGTGGAATAGCGACGGGACGGCGAGCTTGGAGTTGAGCAACGATTTTACACGCACCAACGAGACGCCGAGCCAACGGTTGTCAGAAAATAGCAATCGCATCTTCAATCGCAGCGGAGCTCGGGTGGGCCTGCACCCGGGAGCTGGGATCTTGGAGAGTTACGCCAGTTACGACTTTTCCTTTTATCGGCATAATCTCTATGAGGACCTGGATCGTCATACCCACCGATTGGGATGGGACGGCCGGTGGTCCTTTTTGCCCAAGACCTCGCTATCACTGGGCGTGGATTATCGGATGATCCGCTACGACGAGCCCTTTCGCGGGGATGCGTCGGTGGTCAATCCCGAGGGGCGCCTGCGCAATGTAGACAGTAATCCGCTGCGGATTCGCGGCGGGTTGGAGGGGCAGTTCACCCCCCGTATCAGCGCGCGTCTCAGGAGCGGTTATGGATGGTCGCGCTATGAAGAGGGGCCAAACCACAGCGGGTTTTTGGTGGACGGACAGGCGAGCTACCAGTTCGGCAATGTGGATTACGATAATCGGCTACGCGTGGGCTATCGAATGGACTTTTCGGACTCCACGGTGGGAAATTATTATACAACCCATCGAGGCCTAGCGGGCTATGAGCAGGGCTTCGTCAATAACCGATTGCGCCTGGATTTAGAGGCGTCGGTGCAGGTGAGAAATTACGCCGAGACGGGGGTGCAATCGGCACAGACGCCGAACGCCGATGTGGTATTTCCCGATGAGTTGTCGGATTTGCTGGTGGGGTTGAACGCGCGAACGAGGTATGAAATTCGCCGGGGGTGGTCGGTGTCGGCGCGATATGGCTTTAGCGCCAACCTGACTGACGACGAAATCATCGTCGACGGGCCGGGAGAAGACTCGATCCGTGACTATCAGCGACACCACGTGCTTGTGTCGACGAGCCTGCGCTATTGAGGCTGGGGACAAAACGATGCGTCTAGACGACGGGTCAAAGAATAAACGAAGGTGGGGTTGGATATGGGTGGCGGCCTGCGCGGCGATGGTTGCGCTGGCGGGCTGCACGTCGCACTCGGTGGATCCCTCTTATGAGGCGCTATTGGAGCAGCAGCATGATCTGCCGCCAACGGGCCAGCTAGGGGTGGGGGATGCCTTTAGTGTACGGGTATACGGCGAAGAGAGCCTCAGCGGCGAATATACAGTGGCGTCCAACGGGACGATCAACTATCCCCATATCGGTCGTTTTGAGGTGGCGGGCATGACCTGCGCCGAGGTGGAGGAATATATCACCGAGGGGTTGAGAGAAGGGATCCTTCGCTCACCCAGTGTGTCGTGTACCATTACGGATTATCAGTCCAAACAGGTCTATATCTTCGGGGAGGTTCAATCGCCGGGGAGTTTTCCCTATCGGACGGAGTTGACGATTGTGGAGGCCTTTGCGCAGGCTGGAGGGTTCGGGGAGCGGGCCCGGGGCAACCATACCAAGCTGACGCGGGTGATCGACGGGGTGGAGATGCAGTTCCGGATCCCTATGCAGGAAATCGTGGAGGGACGCCAACGCAATCTCAATTTATTGCCTGGCGATGTGATATACGTACCGCAGTCATCGCTATGAGAGGGTGATCGGCGTAATCGTTGGGGAAGTAATGCAGATAGCAAAGGCCCCGCCATCATGGTTGTGATGGCGGGGCCTTCGGCATTTGGCAAAAAGCGTGGGGCTTATTCGCCAGCGACGGTGGAGCTGGCGGCCGGATCGCGGCCGTTTCCATCTTGGGAGTGCTCGCGCTCCACCATCTGGGAGGCCTTGGTCTTGCTGCGACGCTGGAGATCCTCGAGAGAGTCACGGATCTCATGTCGAAGGGCATCACCGCGCTTGGGGGCAAAGAGCAGGCCCAGCGTGGCTCCGACGGCGAGGCCGGCTCCGAAGACGCCGATCATGGGCAGGACGACGTCGGTGGTGGAACGCTTTTCCTGAAGGCCCATGCTGTCGAGCAGTTGGTGGCGTCCTTGGTCGTATTTGGCGTTGACGTTCTGGTTGAGTTCGTTGATCAGTTTTTTGATATCCATGGGAGACTCCTGGTCAGTTGGAATGAGTGATGATCACAGCCTGGACGAGTGATTATCGGTTGGGATCGTGGGGTCGCGGTGGTTGGTCGAGTGGACCATCACCGCCGCGGCCCTGGGCGAGTTCGCGAAGTTGTTGGGCGGCGATGGGCAGGGCGGCCGTCTTGAGGCCGATGCGCATCAAGCGCCGGGTGAAGGGGGTAAAAAGACCACCTCCGAGGACGTAGCCCAACCCGGCGGCCGCAGCGAGGACGGCGTAGGGGTTTTCGTTATAGTAGTGGGCGAGGGGATTGTCCTCTCGCAGGTGAGTGTAGAGTTGCTGGGCATCGTCGGCCAATTGACGGGTGTCATCGACGAGGCGCCGCGAATTGGGGGATGAAGACTGCTGGTCCATGGGAGATCTCAGCGCAAGAGAAGGGGAAGCAAGAATGAAGGGTGGGGCTTAGACGAGCCATCGCCGGGAGGCGAAGCGGCCAACGACATAACCGGCCGCCAGAGCGCCGAGGATACAGACGCCCGGATTTTCCTTGATGAAGCCGGCGGCGCGATCATTGAGATCCTCAAGACGGGCTCGGGTATCGTCGTAGGTTTGCTCCAATTCGCGGTAGCGCTGCTCCAGGGAATCCTCCCCGGGGTCGGTGGTGGCGCTGGCGGACTGGGGCTCGGTCTGGGTAGCGGAGGAACTGGGTTCAGAGGCGGTCATGGTCAATCCTGGGCAAAGAGGTTAGCCGAGGTGAAGGAGGCAACGCCTTAAGGCGACGACCTCCAACAAGGCATGTCATTGATGAGGACAGCTAATTGGGTCGGGACCACACCCCGCAAACCGAAATCGGTACGTAGTCAATAGTGTGGCCACGATCGAAAAGGGGTCAAGGCAAAAAGTTAACGAAGTCCGAGATAAAGGCCCAGCCCAAAGGCGATGCCCACGGCCGTGTGGGGCCGATCGCGAACCCATTGGCGCCAGTCCAGAGCCCGGTCAACGGTTGTGGAGACCTCGGAGCGCAGGTCCTGGAGGCTGTTGGCGATCTGGTGGCGAGAGGCCTCGATCTGGCGACGAATGGCTTCCGTATCGTCGCCTACGGATTCTCGGCGGCCTCGGTGGTCAGGCGTTTTGGCGAGTTGTCGCGAAGCTCTTTCATCCATTGTTTATTCCGCTTGAGTTCTTGTTGGGTCTCGTCGAGGCGGCCCTGGCGTTCGTTGAGTCGCCGATAGGCGAATCGAAAGCCGAGGGCGGCGAGGACAAAGTTGAGCACGGTCATGACGACGGCGGCGATGGCCATGGGGCCGACGCCGCCGAGCCAAAGGGCGAGGGTGATAATGGCGATATTGAGGATGGCGTAGCCGATGAGGGCGACGGCCGTCGACAGGGCGAGGGCCAGGGCGTCGGTGCGAAGCTCGGTGAGCTCCTGGCGGAGCTCAGTGCGCGCCAAATCGACATGGTTTCGGATCAACTGGGAGACGCCGTCGGTCAGATCCTCGATGGCCGTCTGGAAGGCCGAGGTGGGTTGGCGACGGGGAGGTTGAGCCATGGGAAGAGCTCCGAGAAAGTGGGCTCGAGGGGCGAAGGGTGCTCAGGAGTCGACGACGACGACGGCGACGTTGCGGGCGCGAACGAATTCGTTGGCGCTATCGACCTCCACGCCGATACTATAATCGCCAGGCTCGGCGCCGCCAAACCAGGTGCCCTGGATGCCATTGATACGGATGATATTATTCTCCGGGCCATCGACCTCCAGTTGGCTGGAGGCGGTCTCGCGCTCGCTGCCCTGGATGTCCTGGATAAAGGCATTGGCCGACAATTCCCCATTTTCAAGGTCTTCGGCAAAGTCGTCGGTGAAGTTTTCGGTGGAGATGATCACCGTGAAGACCTCGCCGGTATTGGTGGTGTCGGCCTGGGTGATCGTCGAGGGTTGGACCTCCACGGAGATGACGTCCGGGGCGTCGTCGACGAATTCGCAGCCCGTCACCGAGGTCAGGGCGAAGGCCAATAGGACCACCAGCACCAGGGGAGCCGGGGTCAGGGAGCGGGATGGGTTGAGCAGGAACATGGTGGCCTCCGAGAGGAAATCGATGGGGCAGGGGAAACGCCAGCGTGGGTTAGACGCCTCGATCGATGATGCATTCAAAATCCCCGGCGACGGTTCAAATCTACGTAGCATGGAGCCGTTGACAAGGCCACAGTAGGCCATCGGGGTGGAGGCCGTCCATAGGACTGTGGACGTTGGGCCACGGCGGGGGTTAGAATCGCCGGGAAGCTGATGAGGTCATCCGCGGCGCCGCAGAGGTCCAATAAGCATGGCAATTGAGTACGCAGTGGTCATCGATATGGCCGAGGTCCAGGTGGAGGTGGGGGCGTTGAGCCAGCGTCTGGAGGAGGCGACGGCGGAGAGCGCCGGGGTGTGGCGAGAGCGGTTGGAGTCGGGGGTCGTATTATTGGAAGAGGGACTGAGTTATCGGGAGGCGATGGCCCTGCAGCGGCAGTTGGGGCAGCGCTCGATTCCGTCGCAGGTCAAGGAGGCGCAAGCGGTGAGCGCCGAGCCCGTGGAGGCGACGGTGGCCGGGACGGCCGAGGAGGATAAGGGGGCGTGGGGCGAGCTATTTCCCGATCTGGAGGCGACGGCAGAGGACGAGGCTGACGAGGCCTCGGCGCTGGTATCGGATGGGGATCTGGGGTGGGAAGAGGTGGATCTGGACATGCCGGTGATCGATGACGGGGGCGTCGACGGTGAGGCGCTGGAGGATTCGGAACTCGAGGAGTGGGCGGTGGACGGGCCGCTACCGATTGTCGAGGAGATGGACGATGACTCGGACGAGGTGGACGAAGAGAGCGGCGGGGAGGCGACGTTTGACGGGATGCGGATTCACGAGGCCCTGGGCAGTGGAGAGCGGCGCCCCTTTGAACCGCGAGGCTATGATCCGCGGCCCGATCACGTGCCGGGGGTGGCGGCCATGTGGAGCGCTATCGCGCCGGGAGCCGGTCAGATCTACAACGGTCAAGAGGAGAAGGCCCAGCGCTACGGGCTGCTCTTCTTTTTGATCCAGCCCTGGGTGAAGGCCGTGACGCAGGCCCAGAACTACGGGGAGAAGATCCGAGACTATCATGCGCCACGGCCGCCGGCCGGTCAGTGGAAGAAGTCGCTGGCCTACGCCCTCAAGTGGTGGGTGTCGGTGGGGATCATCGCCGTCATGATAAGTCTGGTGGTCGATCTGGTGGCGGAGTATCGTCAGAAAGAAGCGGAGCACCACCACGCATTGATGGCCCGCCAGTTGATATACCACAGCCAGGACGTAGTGGAGGTGGCGGTGCGTCGGGGCGCCCAGGCGGCCGACCGAGCCCCGCTGCCCGACGATGAGGATGGGGCCGACGAGGTGGAGCCGAGTTATACGATGGAGGAGGAGGAGCGAGCGCAGCGCTTATTCATCATCGGTTACCACTATTGCCGTGGGGGCAATTATGAGATGTGTGAGCAGTTGATGGGGCGGGTGACCTCGGCGGCGCCGGGCAATCGCGACGCCTTTCGCCTCCAGGCCTGGGCCAGCATGCAGGCGCGGGGAAATTGGGAGGACCGGCCGATGCCGGAGATCGAGGGGGAGGTGCCGACGCTGGAGGAGTTCGAGATCCAGCTGGCCTCTGAGGGACGGGAGGTCGACGATTACGACGAGGAGTTCGACGTGTGGTGGAACGCTCGCGGACGGGAGGCGGTGGAGGAAGAAGAAAGCCGGGAGTTCGAGGAGGTCGACGACGAGGAGGCGCTGGAGGCTCTGGAGGAGCAAGGGGATTAACCAGAGGTGGCCTCCGGTGACGGGGGATAATAATAGTCCAGGCAGATGGCGCATAAGCCGTGGCTGACGGCCACCGGGGTGTCCTCTAGATAGTCAGGGACCCAGTCCCAGCGGCGGGGGTTTTGGGCGTGGCGAGTGCGCTGGCAGGTGCTGCACATGATGATCTGGTTGTCGTCGGTAATATAGTCGTCGTGGTGCTTGGGATGAATCGGGTGGTCATGGGGCCACTGCCAGGGTTCGGTACGACAGGAGTTAATGACGAGCAGTCCGCGGGGCTCATCGGTGCCGATGGGTAGCGGCAGGATGCTCATGTGGAGGAAGCGCTCCTCGGTGGGGCTGGAGCATTCGTATTCGTGGGTACGAGGTTGGGCATCTGCCAGGACCTCCCGGTAGAGATCCTCATAGAAGTCGCGGTCCGGGCCGACCATGGACGTTAGAATTGGCTTGTCGAGGACCTCGTCGGGCCTAAGGAGGGAGTCGTCGCCCTGGTTGTCGGTGGCGAAGTGCCACCAATATTGGTTGACCAAGGCCAGGGTCAGGTCGGCACGCAGGCCGTAAATGGTAGCATCATGAGCGTCCAGGATGTCCAGACTCAGCGGATGGAGCAGCGGTCGAAAGTCGGAGGCTACGAGGAAGGTTTGATGCATCGGAAGCTCGGAAGGGGTCATGGCCAGAGACGGAGAGATGAGGAAGAGAGGAATCCCATGGTCTTATTGAGACTAATCCTTAAGTAGTGGAGTGCAAATGCCGAGTTGGAAAGCGTGGGAAGCGGGAGAGTCCTTTGAGCTACCATTGGAGGATGTGGTGATCCGGGGGCGTCGGGGTGGCCAAGAGGGTAGAGCCAGGGTGCTCTTATTGCATGGATGGCTGGATAATGGGGCCAGCTTTTGGCGGTTGGTGGAGGCCTTGCCGGCGGGGATTCGGTGGGTGGCTCCCGACCTGGGAGGGCATGGGCGTTCGGGGCACGTGAGCCGGCCCTATCACTTTATTGACTGGGTGGGGATGGTGCGTGAGTTGGTCGATGGGCTGGGATGGGATGATCTGATGGTAGTGGGCCATTCGATGGGCGGGGCCATCGCCAGCCTATACGCCGGGGTGGATAGAGAGCGGGTGCAGGCAGTGGGGCTTATCGACGCCCTGGGGCCGTGGAGCGATAAGGAAGAGGCGGCGGTGGAGCGGCTGCGAAAGGCGTTGACTCAGGAGGAGCAGCTTCGCCAAAGCGGACGGGGGAGCTACGAGGACCTGACGAGCCTGATCGCGGCGATGGCTCGCAGCCGAGGAGGCATCGCCGAGGAGGCGGTAGCCCCCATGGCGCTTCGAGCCGCTCGCCGGCGAGGCGACGGCCGCTGGGAGTATGGCCACGATCGGCTGCTGCAGGCGGCGTCAAGGGTGCGGTTGACGGAGGGGCAGGTGCGGGCCTTTTTGAAGGCCATCGAGGCGCCGGTGTGGCTGGTGCGTCCCGATGGAGGGTGGCCCGTGGATGAGGACCTGATGGCGGGTCGCCTGGACGCGGTGGAGCATCTGACGCAGCGGCGACTGGAGGGCGGTCACCACATCCACCTGGAAAAGCCCGCGGAGGTGGTGGAGGCCCTGGGGGGGCTGTGGCGCTAGGCGGGGATTAAATGGCGTTGAGCCCCTGTTAAAAGGTGGCGAAGGTCGGCCAATGCCCCTATGATCGAGGCGGAGCCCGTTGTGACCGGAAGGGTCGATGCCCTATAGTCTGTCGGCTCGCAAAAAAAGGCCGCAAGTCATCAAGCCAGAGATGAAAAGTTTAGGACATTCATGAGCGTTAAACGATGGAAGGGCCGCTATGTGGTGGCGGCGATCGCATTGATGATTGCTTTTGCGCTGAGCATCCAGCTCGGCGAACGGGGCGCCAGTTTTGACTGGGGTCAATCGCTGGCCGCCGAGGAAGAGCGGGGCGACGATTACCAGTTGTCGTCGCTTCGGATCTTCAACCGGGCGTTGCTCCAGATCAAAGAAAATTATGTGGAGCCAGAGCGCATTCAGCCCGGAGCGATGCTGCTGGCGGCGTTGGACGCCGTGCAGGCGGATATCCCGGAATTTGTGGCCAATTATGAGCGCACCGACAATGGGCTGCCGTCGAGCATCGAGATTCAGGTGGTCGACGAGGAGCGCGTCTTTGAACTGCACGAGATGGAGAGCCTGTGGGAGATGAGCCTGCGGCTCAAAGAGATCTTTATCTTCGTGGAGCAACACCTTCCGGAAGATCCGGAGCGCTCCGTCGAGGAAATCGAATACGCCGCCATCAACGGGATGGTGGGGGTGCTCGATCCCCACAGCGGCCTGTTGACGCCGACGCACTACGAGGAAATGCAGACGCAGACGGGGGGCGAATTCGGCGGGTTGGGCATCGTGATCTCCGTGCAGGACGACGAGTTGACGGTGATCAGCCCCATTGAGGGAACGCCGGCCAGCGAGAAGGGGATCCGCTCCCAGGATCGGATCGTGCGCATCGGCGAGGAATCGACGGTCAATATGAACCTCAACGAGGCGGTCAGCCGGTTGCGCGGGGAGCCGGGGACCAGCGTGGATATCTATATCGATCGCGACGGGTGGTCGGAGCCGCGCCAATTTACGGTGGAGCGGGCGATCATCGAGATCGAGAGCGTGGAGAGCGAGGCCCTGGAGGACAAGGTAGGCTATGTGAAGATCAATAACTTCCAGGCCAATACCTACCCCGATATGCGCAAGCACCTGGAGGAGCTAAGGGAGACCATGGGCGGTATGGAGGGGCTGATCCTGGACATGCGGGGCAACCCCGGAGGGCTGCTGGAGCAGTCCATCCAGATCAGCGACGCCTTTTTGAATGAGGGCACCATCGTCAGCACCGTGGGCGTGGGCAATACGCTTCGAGAGGAGCAGACGGCGTCCAGCTCCAATACGGAGCCCGATTATCCGATGATCGTGCTGGTTGACGAGGGCAGCGCGTCGGCCTCGGAGATCGTGGCGGGAGCGCTGCAGCAAAACGATCGGGCCATGGTCGTCGGCGATCGCACCTTTGGCAAAGGCACGGTGCAGATCCTCTACGAGTTTCCCGACGAGTCAGCCCTGAAGTTGACGGTGGCCCAGTACCTGACGCCCGATGGAACATCGATCCAGAACACGGGGATCGTCCCTGATCTGCAGGCGGTGGCCGCCGAGATCGAAGGCGACAAGATCAGCCTATTTCGCACCGAGTTGTTGCGCCGGGATAGGCAATTGGAGCACGCCCTGGAGAACCCGTCGACGCGGCCCGATGACGAGGGCCCGCTGAGCATGATCCGCTACCTTCAAGAGAGCGACGAGGATGAGGAAGACCAATTTGAGGAGCCCGGGGAATTCGAGCGGGACTTCACCGTCGATCTGGCGACCCGTTTGCTGAGGCAGGTGCCGGGGATGTCGCAGCGAAGCCCCATGCTGGAGGCCCTGGAGTCCACGTTGGCCGAGGTCTTCCAGGAGGAGATGGGCCGCATCGAATCGCGGTTGGGCGACTTCGATATCGATTGGAGCGCCGGGGAGTCGGCGGAATCGCCGCAGTACTCATTGCAGGTGGAGACCGATGCCGATGGCGACGAGGTACAGGCCGGCGAGACGGTCTCCTTGACGGCGACGTTTACCAACGAGGGCGAGGAGACGATTCATCGAGCCAAGGCGTTGACCAAAAGCGATCACCCCCACTTTAGCCGCCAGGAGTTTATCTTCGGCCGCGTGGAGCCCGGAGAGAGCAAGTCCTGGACGGTTCAGATCGACATCCCCAAAGACGCCCGGGATCGGCTCGATCGCGTGCACTTTGCGGTCAGCGATGATGAGCAGGAGTTCGACGGAGAGCACCACCACGATGTGACGGTGCGTGCCCAAGAACGGCCGCACTACGTCTTCGACTACGGCTTGATCGGTGATCCCTTTAGCGACGGTCTGCTGCGGGAAGGCGACGAGGTGACGATGGCGGTGACGGTGACTAATACCGGCGAGGTCGCCGGCGATGATACGACGGTGTATCTCAAGAATATGACCGGTGAGGAGATCTACCTGGAACGCGGCCGGGCGGTCGTGGAGGGGCTGGAGCCCGGCGAGAGCGAGACGGTGGAGCTGGTCTTTGAGGTGCGCTCGATGCCCGACGATGGGGTGGCGGCGTTTGAGCTCGACATCTACGACTCGGGCTTTCGCGACTTCGTGCAGCGCGAATTCAGCATCCCCGTGGTGGAAAGCGAGCCGTCGGTAGAGGCCATGGAGGGGCTGGCGACGATCGGTGACGAGGCGGCGGTGGTGCGAGTGGCGGCCGATGAGGCCAGCGATCCGGTGGCCCATGCCGGAGCGGGGGCCACGTTGCCGGTGATGGCTCGCAGCGGAGATTGGTATAAGGTCGACATCGGCAGTCGCCACGGATGGGTCTCTGGCGAGTGGGCGACGGCCGCCGAGGGAGAATCGGGCGAGCTCAGCGGTGTGGAGCGCCTCAAGCGCTTCCAGAAGTCGCGGGTGTCGCTGGAGACCAACGGGATGTTGACCTCGGAGGCCACCATTCCCATGGAGGGTCTCATCGAAGATGAGTGGGACATCCAGGACTATTATATCATCATCCATCACCGTCATAGCCCGATGGACGTGGAGTCCAGAAAGCTGTCTTACGAGCGAGTGGGCGCCCCGCGTGCCGAGGTGTCTCGGGAGCTTCCGCTCTTCGAGGGGATGAACGAGATCTCGTTGGTGACGCGCAACGAGGCCGGCATCTCGACGACGGAAACCATCTATGTGTATCGGGAGTAACGGAACGTAAGGTGCGTCGCAGAAGGTGACAGGGGGGGAAATATTTTCTAAGCTCTGGGATACGGTGCTTAACTTTAATGAATGGATTCAGCGATCTGCTCGTGAAGGCTTCCAAAGGGCCGCCGTCGGGTGGGTCATCAGCACAGGAGATTGATGATGAGCCAGTCCAACGATTGGGATCAGACGCCCCAGCATGAGCCGCCGAGGGATCAAGGGCCGGCCGATCAACCACCGTCGACGAGCGTGGCCGGCGGGATGCATCCGCTGGCGGATCACGAATTCGACGTGGGGTTTTATTTTGAGACCTTGAAGCTGGCCCTGATGAGGCTCAAGGAGGGCCCGGTGCTCAAGGCGGTGGCGCTGTTGAGCATCCCGGCGCTACTATGGGCGTTGCTGGAAGGCGGGGTGCATTCGATAGGGGTGATGTTTGGGGTCGATCTATTTACGGGGCTGTTGATCGGGGCGATGTCGATCCTGCTGATCCCGGTGTGGATCGCCATCAATGCCCTGCAATTGACGCTATACCGTCCGGGGTCGCACCAATTCTTCACGGACCAGGTGCCGGCGAGGAGCCCTGTGGAGTTGGTCAAGGAAGGGGTCGGTGATTTTGTCAAAGCGCTGGTGACCTATCTAGGCCTGGCGGTGGCGACCACGTTGGGAGCGTTTTGTTGCCTATTGCCGGGGTTGGTGGCGGCCTTCTTCTTGGGGCAGGCGCCCTATCTGGCGATCGTGAGAGGCCATGGGATCGGGGAGGCCTTCTCAGGCTCCATCGACCGGGCCAAGAATCACTGGCATGTGATGGTGATGGGCATTGGCACGATGCTGGTATTCGCCGTGGCGACGGGCATCGTGATGGCCATCCTGGGTGGTGGGGCCTGGCTCGCGCTGGTGGTGTGGCAGCCCCTGGGCTTGATGGCGCAAGCGGTGGTGCAGTGGTTGGGGATCTTGGTATACGCCATCGGAGCGTTCGTGATCACCTTGACGACCTTCGGACTCATCGACGAGCTGGAGGGTCTCGACGAGATCGCCGGGGAGCCAGAGAGCTTCTAATCTTCAGGCATGGGTCTGAAAGATGGCCATGAGGTCGTCGCCAAAGAGGTCGACGTGCCAGGGGAGGATCCCTGGGGCGTCGGCCAATTTTGTTTTGGAGGCCGGAGGCTCCTCGCAGAGGGAGCGAAAGAGGGCGTTGGTGCCGATATATTCGCCGGGGATGTCCAGGGAACGAGCGGTTTGATTGCGCCAGGAGCGAAGGGCATCGTAGAGCTGGCGCTGCTCGGGATCGGGGCGGCGGCGTGAGTCCTTGGTGGGCATCGGCGGGGGGGGATAGGCCCGGGCGTCGACGATGACATCGGCGATCTCGTCGGCGTATTTATTGGCGAAGGCCGTGGCATAGCTGTGGTCGACGATGGCCTGGGGGTCCGTGATCTGATGGCGGGCCAGGCTGGCGAGGAGGCGGTCCGGAAAGATGAGGAAGGCGGCGCGGTTTAGCTCGGTGCAGCGCCGGTGACGCCACTGATAGAGGCGGCTGAGGATCGTGCGGGAGGCGCCGTCGAGCTTGTCGGCGCCCTTGATAGAGGCCCAGCCCTGGGGATCGAAGTCCGACGGTTGATATTGGGTGGTGGAGGCGATGTGGGCACAGGTCTGGGAGAAGGCGTCGAGCCAGCCCTGTTCGTTGAGGAGGGGGTCAAAGCGCTGCTGGAGGGTCAATAGGTGGGCCACGTCCTGGGCGGCGTAGCGGGTGGCGCGATCGGGGAGGGGTCGGGTGGACCAGTCAAAGCGCGAGAAACTGGGGCCGGCGTCGACGCCCAGAAGATTCTCCAAAAGCCAGGAGAGGCTATTTTTGTCGGTGCCCAAAAACCGGGCGGCCACCCGGGTGTCGAAGAGGTTGTTGATGGAGACGCCATAGTCGCGGGTCAGCTCGCCGAGGTCGTTCTGAGCGGCGTGGAGGATCTTGAGTTGGTTCGGATCCAGGAAGCGCTCGAAGAGGGGCTGGAGGTCGCCCTCGTCCAATTGAAGGGGATCAATGAGGGCGATGCGCTTCGGGGTGGCCACCTGGAAGAGGCATATGCGCGCTTGGTAGGCATGGAAATGGTCGCTCTCCGTGTCGACGGCCAGGGGTTGACCCTGGGAGTCGTCGCAGAACTCTTGGAGGGCTTGAGGGCGTTTGATCCAGGTGACGTCTTTGGCGTTCATTATGACTTCTTTTGTGCCGAAGTGAGAAGGGTTAGCTCGCCTCGATCCAGTGCGTTGAGGAGTTGTTGTTGACAGATCAACTCCTGATGGTTGGTGACTTGTTCCAACATATTATTGATATGGGCGTAAGAGGAAAGGATGGCCCAGGCCAGGGGCTGTGGCGAATGGTCGCCAGAGCGCAGCACCCAGCGGGTGAGCCAGTGTTGGGGGTTGATGCGAAGGGTCTGGAGTTCGCCGTGTCCGGCGAGTTGACAGAAGTGGCCGCGCAACTCCTTGGACTCGAAGGGAGAAGCGGTCATGATCACCTGGAAGTCCCGATCGGGGTGGAGATTGGGGGCCGGGTGGAGGCGAAGGATCCAGTGCTGGAGGGTGGCGGCCAGGCAGCGCTGCCCCTCGGTTTGTGCTGAGGCCTCGTCGGCGTTGGGGGAGGGCGCCGGGCGCTGGTGATGAATGGCGGAGTGCTGGAGGTGGTCGTCGATCCAGCGCTGGAGGACCGGCGATAGCTGGCCGACGTCACGGGGTTCAAAGCGCCAGGAGGGGTCGTCGAGGTGGCGGGCGGCGCGGTGTTGGAAGTCCTGGACGATGGCCATGGGGGTCCGCGGCAGGCCAGAGGTCGAGGGGAAGAGTGGGGTATGTAGGATCTGCTCGGCGAGGTGGTCGTCGACGTGGTGGCGCAGGGTGCCGTCGAAGCCGGAGCTCAACTGCAAGTGGGCGCCGGCGTATCTCAACAGGAGCTCCAGAGCGCGCTCATAGGGGACGCGATCGGGATCGTCGCCCAACTGTGGGAGGCGGGCCAAGAGGTGGGTGAGAAGGCGATGACTGGCACTGTGGAGGGCGGCGTCGACCTCCTCGTGGTCCACGTCGGGTCGAAGCTGGAGCTTTCCGACGACGCCGAATTGGCGTCCCAGCTCGGGGTAGAAGCGGGTGGGGGCGTCGTCGGCGCTAAAGACGAGGAGGCCCGGTCGGGGTGGCGGCTCCAGGGGGATGGCGATGAGCCCCCGGAGCTGATCGTCGGCCAGAGATTGGGACTCCAGAAGGAGCTCTTGATCGAGGCCGTGGGTGTCCAGCGCCTGAAGCTCCTGACGGGAGATGGCGTATTCGGCGGCGCCTCGCACGGCGTCTCCCAGCAGGTGGAGGACGAAGGGGTTCATGGCCAGGGAGAGAGAAGAGCCGGCGGGGAGCTCCCTCAACTGGCGGGATTTGGCCTCTTTAAAGGGGTGCTCGCCGGCGCCGATGGCGCGACCGTCGATCATCTCCAGGGTCATATCGCTCTCCAGCGCTTGTTGGAGCAGTTCGTGGGAGAGGGTGTGGCCATCGGCCGTGGCATAGAGAGGGAGGAAGTCGAAGAGATCGGGCTCCACGTCCTGGAGGTCCGGAAAGTCCGGGGCGCGGTGGACGAAATATTGAAGGTGGCGCCAGGCGTGACGGCGAAGCTCCTGGGACTCGGCATCGACGCCCGGGGCGGTGGCGACGTCGACGATTTGTTTGAGGAGAGCACGGAGGACGCGGATCTGCTCGACGGGGGGCAAGGCGCTGGGATCATCGCCTTCGACGAGGAGCGGCCAATCGGGGTAATCCCGAAGCCCCAGGGCGATGTCGCGGCATTGGAAGTCGTCGTATTGGGCGACCCGATCGCGCTCGTCGACGCGGATATAGGCCGTGGGGCCCACCAGGGAGATGAGGATGTCCTCCAGGGCTTGGTCGACGACGAGGATCTGCGAGGTATCCAAATCCTGAAGATCGGCGTCGATGTCGGCGCGCAGGGCGTAGAGAAGGCCGTGGTTGTTGTCCATGAGGGCCGGGAGATCGGCCAGGGAGAGCGGCGGGCCCTCGACGGGGCAAAGGAGGGGGCGCTCCAGGATTTGAGGATCGAGCTCCGGATCGATCAGTGAAAAGTCGATGCGGCGTCGGCCGTCGATGCGGCGGATGCGTTTGACGAGGCGGCGGCTGAGGGTGGAGAGGACGAGGCGGGCGCCGCTGGAGCCGGGTTCGATGTCGGCGCGAAGGGCGCCGCGCAGGGCCTGGTCAGCGGCGCGCTCAATGCGGGTCAGGTGGAGTTGGACGACGGCGTCGGCCAGCAGGGCAGCCCGACAGCGATGGGGGCTTTGAGGGGTGTGGCTCCATAAGAATTGAGGGCTCAGGCCGGTGACGTCGATGATCAGGACCTGGCCGGGGGCCACGGCGTCGACATGGCCCCGCCAGACGACGCGGCGTCGGCTTCGGACCTCCACATTGTGGTCGGAGGACGCGGCCTGGCCCTGTTGGGCGGGGGTGAAGACGGTGGCGCGCACCAAGTCCCCGAGCCGCGTGATATGGCGCTCGGTGTAGTCGGAGGCGCTCTGATCGTCGTCGGGTCGGCGTCCCGTAAAGAAGATGGCTTTACGAAGGGTCGGGTGCTCGCCGTCGGGCCGAAAGACCCAATCGGGGTAGTCTTGTCGGCCTGTTAATATATCGGGGGGGACGATTCGATCCTGGGGAAGGGCCTCCATCAGGGATAGGAGATTCATGGCGCCGAGCTCGACGGGCGAGGTCAGCCAGGGCCGCGGCGGCGGAGGGGCTTCGGCCTGGGTATAGAAATCAAAGAGGGCGTCGTCATCCAGGTCGGGGCGAATCACATCGATATCTCGGCCGGCGAGGGTGAGGACGTCTTCAAAGCTGTCCTGAGCCACCGACAGGGCGGGGTCGCCCAGGGAGTGGGCGATGGCCCGTGCCCTCTCCAGAGTGCGCTCATTGGCCAGGTGGTGGCGCCGAAAGAGGAGAACCCGCGGCGATTGATTGATGATCGCCAAAATATCCGGGTTCTCCAGGGGCTGGCCGTCGAGATCCCGGACCTTGAGGCGGCCCTCGGTCCGCACGTGACCGAGGAGCTCGTTGATATAGGGGCGAAGGCGAAGCCACATTTGCTCATAGCGATCGTCTTCCACGATGGCGCCGTGGTCCGCTGTCTTTCGCAGGCCCTCGAAGGTGATGACGCCGCCGATGCGCTTGAGGGTGTCGCCGTTGGGGAGCTCAAAGCTTCGCTTCTTGGACTCGATCCAGACGCCGTGGGTCATGAGGCGAAAATGGGATTGAGCCTTTCGGCGGGCGCGCCCTATGACGCCGTAGAGATCGCCCTCGTCGAATTCCACGGTGCGCCGAAAGCCGAAGAGGGACTCCGGGATGCGCTGCGCGGTATAGCCGAAGATGGGCTCCTGGTTATAGAGGATGGGCACCGGGGCGACGAGGCAGCGGTTTTCGATGGCCGTATACTCACGTCGGTGGCCGTTGATGCGCTGAAGCGAGCTATCGAAGCCGATCTTGAGCCGCGACAGGCCGGTGGCCCGTAGATAGGTGCCGTTGAGGGCCTGGTCGGGGGTGCCGACGTCCACGGCGTCGTCGCCGCGGATCTCAACGCGGGTGGTGCCCTGAAGGGTGCCGTCGCCGGTCTCGATGACGATGAGGTCGGGCTTAAAGCGCATCAGCGCGTTGACGCCCAGGGCCATCTGGCGAAGGGGGCCATGCTCCACGTCGTCCTCGGAGGTAAAGAGGAAGTCGAAGAGCTGGGCCATGGCGTTTTGGGGAAAGTGGCCGCCCGTATAGGAGATGGCGCTGGTGGTGCGCTGGCAGTCGATATCGATATAGGTGGCGCCGTTGGCGATGGCCGATTGAATGAGCTCAAGAATATAGTAATGGGGATCGACGAGGGCGAATTTACGCAATTTCTGGATGGCCCGGCCGCGGGCGATGGAGAAGTGGCGGCGCTCCTGAAATTCGCCGGGCTGCCGGCTGCGGGCGATGATGTCATCGATGGAGGTCATGGGCGTCTCGCGGTGGCTTGGGTGAGGGCCTGGCTTATTGAAATTGCTGGCGCGCCGATGACAGGGCGTGGTCGATCATGGTGGCGTCGGCGTCCAGGGCGTGATCCTCGCTGAGCGTCAGGGCGCGGGCCAGGAGGTAGGCGCCCATGGCGCTATCCTTCTCATGGCGTTGGCGAATGAGTTCGAATTGAGGGTGATGGCGATTGATGGCGGCCTCCATGGGCCGGTCCAGGGCGCGCAGATCTTTGGGCGGACGGGCCATGAGGGTGTCGATCTTGTCGCTTAGGACGACCAGGGGAGCCTCGTTGGAGCGGGACTCAATGACGCCGGTGGTGATGCGCTTAAAGTGGGTATCGGCCTGCTTGAGTAGGTCGAAGGCGTCGTCCAGGAGGGCCTGGGTGCCGGGGTCGACGGGGTCGTCGATGGCGATGGGAAAGTAGATATGGTCCGGATCGTCGATGGACTGGCGAAGCTTCTCCATATGGGCCGATCCGGCGTCGTAGCCGGGGATGATCTTGCTGAAGCCGCGCCACAGGGTGCCCCGGAAGGTGTTCTCCTCGAGATGCTCCAGGAGGGGGACGATGAGGCGGGGGAGCGCCCGGAGTCCGGCGGCGCCGCTGAGGCGCTGTTGGGCGACGCCGACGAGGGTCGGGATCTGGCGATCGGCCAGGGCCTCGGTGAGGCTGGAGGCCTGGTCGGTCATCAGGATCTGGCGGTGGCGCCGGTAGTGATCGAAGAGTTGTTGGGGGCTGATGGTCTGGCCGTGGTGGCAGCGCAGAAAGGGGCGCTCTCGGTGGCGGGCGATATGTTCCGTGGGCTGGTGGGCCAGAAATTCCACCCAGCGGCCATAGCGCTGAATATCTTGAACGGACCACTGCTCCTGGTTGGCCAGCTCGTGAAGGCCGTCGACGAGGGCGTCCAGGAGTGGGCCGTTGGCGGCTTCTTCCAGGAGGGTCATGGCCTTTTGGTATTGCTCGTCGCGAATGACGGAGTCCCGTGCAAGGGTATGCTCCAGGTAGCGGGATTTGATCTTGAAGGCGATCAACTCGAAGCGCTCTTCCCAGCGATCGAGGACCTTGTCGCCGACATCGGTGCGCGCCAGGGTCAGCCCTCGGTTGTAGAAGCCGTAGGTGGGCTCATCGCTGAAGGCCAAGACCATGTCGGTGCCCTGGTGGTGGTCGACGCGCTGGAGGAATTCGCCGTCGACGGCAAAGTCCTCGTTGATGCGTTGCGGGGGGGCGAAGTCGTCGTTTTGAGAGCGGTCCTCGAAGGTGACCTCCACCTCGGAGTGGTTACACCAATAGGACAGGGTCTCGGGGATCTCCTCGGCGAGGGTCTGATAGCGGTGGAATTCGTCCTCCAAAAAGATGGTGATCTGCGTGCCCTCGACGGGGTTGTCGACGCGGGTCTTGGAAAAAGAGCGGTCTTCGTGAAAGAGGACTTCCCAGTACTCGCCGCTACGTCCGGTGTTGACGAGGACGGCCCGGGGTTCCAGGGCGAAGACGGAGACGAAGCCAATGCCAAATTTTCCGATCTTGGTCAGATCGTTGTCTTTTCCGGAGGCGAAGAGGTTGGTCAGCTCCTGGTCGATGATGGCCTCGTCCATGCCCTCGCCGAAATCGTCGACGTGGATGGCGATGGTGCCCACGTGGCCGTCGCCGGGCAAAAACTCCATCCACACATCGACCCTGGGGGTGCCGGCGTCGATGCTATTTTGGACGAGTTCTCGAAAGCAATCGAGGGCGGAGCTAAATTGGGTCACCAGGTTGTCGAGCATGCCCTGGTAGGAGCCAACGGCGGGGGCGTCTGTGGATCGGGCCATGGCGGAGGGGCTCCGAAAGAAAGGTGGTTAGAGGGGGTAGATGATATTATTGGTGCCGCGCTCCTGGCAGAGGGCGCGAAGCGGGGCTTGAAGCGGTCGGGAGACGACGAATTTTCGGTCGCCATAGACGTGGTAGCCGAATTGGTCGCGGGCTCGCTGGTAGGTAGGGCGAAGGTCTTTGGCCATGGAGGGTCGAAAGAGGTCGGCGAAGGGATCGTTTTGGCGGTGTTCGTCGACGTCCAGGGCGGCGGTGTCGATGGCGAAGTGGGCCAAGACGGTGTCGGGGTCGTCGCCCACCAGGTCTGCCAATAGGGACGGCACCTGGCAGCGTCCGTCGTAGATGGGGCCCAGGGTGCCGCGGCTGACGCGCTGGACGGCCACGCCATTTAAGGTGCTGAGCTTGGTAAAGATGAACTCGGCATCCATGGCGCTGAATTTGTAGATCAGCGACTGGAGTTCCTCGGTGTGATGGGCCGTGTCGTCGTCCAGTTGGACGGCCTGGGATTCCCAGATCTGAGCGCGCTGAGTGAGGTCGATGGAGGTGCGTATAAAGACCCCTGATGCCTCCAGCTTGTCAAAGGTGATGCGAAAATGGGCCGTTCGCTTGCCGGGCTCGACGCGACGCAGGGCGACGTCCATGGCGCCCAGGGGGGCCAGGCGGGTGTCGGCGATGGCGTCGTAATAGTCGTATTTGTCGAGCTGTTGCTGATGGATGGCGTGATCGCTACGGGCCGCTTTCTGGGCCAATTGGCGGCGGTTGCCGAGCTTTTGGAGTTGGTCGGCGGCGATGCTGACGTCGGTCTGGACGCGGGTGAATTCGCGGTAGGAGGGCAGCCCGCTGTCCAGGTTGATCTGGAGTTCGTCGTAGAGGCCGCGGTGAACCTCGGGGCTCATGGCCCTGAGGTGTCCGCTGAGGCGGCGGGGGTCGGGGTAGTGATGGTTGAGGCGAGCGGCGCGAAGGATGGCCAGAAGTCGCCGGATAAACCGGGTCTGCTGATCCTGGTCGCTGAGGGTCAGGGTGGGCGAGGAGGAACTCATTGGAGATGCTCCTTGGCCAACTGGGGCTGCACCTCTTCGACGCCGGCGTCCTGTCGGGCCTCGTCGGCCAGGGCCTCGATCTCTTTGGCGAGCGCCGAGTTGACGGTGTCCGAGCCCTGAACCTCCTCGAAGAGTTCGTTGAAGGTGATATTTTCCTCGAAGGCCAGCACGGTCTCCTCGTCGTAGAGCTGGAGGTCGTCGACCATCTGATCGACGTTTTCGCGGAAATAGGTCTGGGTCTCGGTGACGAAGCGGCTGGTCTCGTTGACGGCCTCGGTGAGCGACTCCAGAGAGTGCTTCATCTCCAGCATGACCACGGAGGCGTCGGCGGCGGCGCCGATGGCCTGGATCTGGCCGGAGATGACGTCCAACTTTTCGCTGGCGGCGGTCACATAGAGGGTGATGTCATTTCGCAGATAGGAGATGGTCTCGGCGAGCTGGCGGGTATTGTCGATCAGGCGCTCCAGGCGGTCCTCGGCGGTGCTATAGAGCTTGAGGAAGCCGGCGTGTTTGGCCAGGATTCGGCGGGCCTTGTCCAGGTGGGCCTGGAGCTGACGGGCCTCGGAGGAGCCCTCTTCGGCGTCGTCGAGCTGGGCCTGGATGCGGCGCTGGGCATCCTCCACCAGGGAAATATAGGCGGAGGCGATCTCCTCGTTTTTGGCGGATTGGACGATGCGCTCGTTGAGGCGTTCGATCTCGTCGAAGAGATTGACCTGGGCGACCTCCAATCGGTCGGCAAATTCGGCGGCCTCGCGCACGCGGACGGCGCTGAGTTCGTATTGGGCCCGCAGCATCTCCTCGATGGAGTGGCGCGTGATGATCTGGCCGGAGAACCAGGGCAGGTTGGCGAAGAGATCGCGGACCCCCGAGACGAGGCCGCTTCGCTGGCGCTCTCGCTGGAGGTGGTCCGAGAGATCGCGCAGCTTGTCCAACTCCTCGCTGAGCGAGGATTGGAGCTCTGTGTTGCGCTGACGCAGGGCGTTGAGCTCCGAGACCTGATCGTCCTGGAGCTTGCGCTCGCGATGGATCGTCGATTCCAAGCGGTGAACCGATAGCTCGTCGCCCAGGTATTGGACGTCGCGCTCCAGGATCTCCAAGTCCTCTTCCAGAGTGGCCATCCCATCTCTCCAGTTCAGGTCAATTTCGGGAGTCCATAATTTGGCATGAACGGAGTGGTTTGCCAATGCGCGATGCGGGTTATGAGTCGGATCTCGGTGTGGCGAGCAAGCTCGGGTATTCCCTTATTTCGAGGGTAAAGGTGGGGGGCTGTGCCATGGACTCAATAGCAGGAGGGTTGACACCGGGGAATAGGGCGCGTTTTTATAAGCAAGTATTTTTCGTTATCTTGCTTCCCGCCCATCGCTCGGGAGGGCCACCATCGTGGCTCATAATCGTGGCCGACGGGTCATCGGGGCAAGAATCAACGCGCAACGCGGATGCAGGTAACACCCAACGCAGTGCATGACCGGCAACACCCTCTGGAGATCAAATATGAAAAGTAGACGCCACTGGAAAATTCTTCTGGTTGGTGCCCTGGCGCTGACTTTTACCGCTGCAGGTTGTGGGGACGACGACGATACGTCCTTGGAGTGTACCGGCGACGGGGTAGAGATCCGAGAGGATGAAGATGGCACGCTGTTATGCGTCGCCAAGACCCACGACTGTGAGGAGGGTGAGGTGGTCACGCCGCTGGGCCAATGCCTGGCGGTGGACGCCTTCTGCGGCGACGGCACGGAGCTCGATTCGTCGACCGGCAACTGCGTGGACACCTCCAACGTGGAGTGCGGCGAGGGCACGGTGGCCGAAGATGGCCGATGTGTGCTGGAGGAGCCGCTGTTCTGCGGGCCCGGCACGGTGCTAGCCGACGGGTTTTGCGAGCTCACTGAGGAGGCCTGCGGGACGGGCAGCACGTTTAACGCCCCGTTTTGCGACGTCGACGCCGACGAGGCCTGCGACGGTCGCGCCGAATACGACGTGGTCACCGGGGAGTGCGTGGACGACGGGATCGTCGAATGCGGCGACAATACGGTGGAGGTCAACGACCAGTGCATGCCCATGGGCACGGTGGCCGATGACCTGGCGGCCGACGCCGACGTGGAATTCGAAGACGGGACGCCCATAGCGATCGACGATGAGGACGAGGTGATCTTCGCCGGCGTGTTGGACGCCGCGCTGGAGCAGACCTTCACGGTCAACGCCGAAGCCGGGCAGTGGGTGGAGATCACCCTGATGACCCGTGGGCTTCCGTCGCCGGCGTTTGCTCTGACCCATGGCGACTGGGAGCGAAGCACCATCGCCGGCACGACGAATCAGCCGACGCGCACGGTGCTGATCCCGGAGACCGGAAGCTTTGATTTGACGATCGGCACCTCGGAGACGGCGGCCGCCGGCCACCCGGACTGGGCCTATGTGGGCACCGTGGAGACGGTGGACGCGCCCGACGCCTTTGAGTGGGATATCTTTGAGGACAGTCTGCAGGGCGACCTGACGTTGACGACCAATAACTGGGTCCAGGCCAATGTGGGCGCCGGCGTCGACGAAGTGAATGTCGGTATCCAGGATGTGGGTGAAAACGCCACGACGCCGACGATGGAGGTCTGGGGCTCGCCGAATGCGCGCTGGTCGCAGGAGCCACTGGACGACGACGATCAGATCTCGGTGCCCACTCAGGGCGAGGAGACGCTGTGGTTCCACTTTGACGCCGCTCAATTCGACGGGGATGAGACCCAGTTTACGGTGTCTGCTCAGGAGACGAGCATCATTCCGCCCGGCGAGACCTTTGACGCCGAGATCACGGCGGACGCCGGCGACATTTTTCTGGCGCGCCATCAGTCCAACGAGGACGCCCCGATGGACGTGACGGTGAGCTTCGACGGCGAAGAGATCGCCGATCTGGGCGAGGTCCCGGCGGAGCGCATCAGCTATAGCGCCGGTGAGACGCCGCGCCCCCACGTGCTGGCCGAAGAGAGCGGCACATATACCATCAGCTACACAAATACGGGCGACGAAGAGGTCACGGGCTTTATCTCGTCGGCCAGCATCGACGACGCGCCCCGCTTTGAGGTCGACAGCGATGGCATCTCGACCTTCAACCACAGCTTTGATGACGAGGAATACGAGCCCGGTCACTGGCAATACGTGGTGATCGAGGCGGCGGAGATGGCGAATCACGAATTCGAGGTGGACGCCACCGACGGTGAGGCCGACCTGGCGCTCTACGACGGCGACCGAGTCGCCGTGGCCAGCGAAGAAGCTCAAGGAGCGGTGACCGAGATGGACGCGTTGTCCACGGAGGAGCAGATCTTCGTGCTGGCCATCAAGCCCACCGAGGACATCACTGAGGGCATCGACGTGAGCATTCGCGCCGAGGTCTTCCAGTCGATCGGCCCCGACGAGGTGATCACGGAGACCTTTGACCTGAGTACCAATGACGTGCTCCGAGGGACGGTGACGCCCTTTGAAGGCGACGAACTCAATATCACCCTGATGAACCCCAACGGCGTGGTGCTATTGGAGGAAGAAGAGGTGGATGGTCCCTATAATATCGCCGAGATCATCGCTGGCCCCGGCGAATATACCCTGGAGATCACCAACCCCAGCTTTACGCCCTCGCTGATCGGTGACATCGACGTCGATGGCTACGAGCCCTTCGACATCTTCGATGTGACGGAGCCGCCGATGGAGACCTATGATCGGCCGGCGCTTAGCAGCGGGGAGCGAGAGCTGATGCTGGTTCGCTACCTGACGGACGATATGGTGGGCGCCGAGCTGATGCTGGGCGACGATGATGATATGGCGACCATCCGCTCCTGGGAGCCCTCCAATCCCACGCCTTATAGCGATGTGTCCTCGCCGGCTGAGTTGCTGATCGGGCTGGGCGGTGAGCAAAACGATGTGCGCATCGTGGAGGTGCAGGCCAATAATGACTTCAGCGCCGACTACGAGCTGGAGATTCGGGAGCTGCTACAGTTGGAGGTCGAAGAGAGCGCGGAGCCCGACCTCCACATTCCCGACGGCGACGATTTTGAGCATGTGATCAACGTGCCGTCGTGCCCCACGGTGCTGGAGATCAATATGGATCTGGACCTGGACTTCATCTTTGCCACGGTGTGGCTGACGCTTCGTCTGGAAGCGCCGGACGGCACAGAGATCACCCTGTGGTCCGAGGGCGCGGCGGTCTCCAACGGCGATGGAGAGATCGAGTCCGGTACCAGCGGCTTTATCTTGGGTAATTTCAACGAAAACCTCGATCCCGATGGTACGGACGCTGTGCCGATTTCCGATTTGGAAGAGGTCAACGGCAGCGGTGACTGGACGCTCTATGGCGACAACCGCTCGTCGACGCGAGGAGGAAACCTCAATTCCTGGGGCCTTAACCTCCTATGCGAATTTTGAACCGGTCCGCTGCCTCCGGGGGGGAGGCGGGCAGGAACCCCATCGGGAAATAAAGCAATACTGAGAAAAAGCGAGAGTCATGCAAAAAAGCTTGCGATTTTTACTCATCGGTCTATTGACGGCCGGCCTTGTGGCCTGTGGAGATGACGATGATGACGCCGAGACCATCGAGTGCGGCGAAGGCACGGTGGTCGACGAGGATTCTGGCGAGTGCGTTGACGAGCGCCCCGACGAATGTCCGGAGGGAGAAGTCAAGGACGCCGTTCTCGGTGAGTGCGTGGACGATGGCACGGGCTATTGTGGCGAGGGCGCGGAGCTCAACCTGGAGGTCGGTCAATGCCAGGCCGATCCGGTCAACTTCTGTGGCGACGGCACCACCGAGGAAGACGACGGGGTGTGCGTCGAGGAAGAGCCCATTGAGTGCGGTGAGAATACGGTGGTGGCCAGCGATGAGTGCGTGCCGGCGGAAGATGTGTGCGCCGACCTGCTGGAGCAAAACGAGGATTATATCTGCGGCGCGAGCCCCGATATGTGCGGCTCGGGCACCGTGTTTGACGTGGATGAGCAGAAATGCGTCCAGGAGTTCACCCTGGAGTGCGGCGCCGGGACCTCGGCGATCGACGGGGTGTGTTTGCCGACGCGGGTATTCTACGAGGACCTGGCCGATGAGGCCGATTATGATCTGGACGACGAGGGTGGCTCCTTGACTCTGCCCTTGGGCGACGCCGGCGAGGACTATGTGTTGGTCGGCACCATCGATGAGTCAGAGGACGGCGAGCAGACGGTGCACGAAGTGCAGATGCAGGGCGAGTCCGGGCAGTGGATGCGCATCAGCCTGTACTCGCTGGGCCTTCCGGAGCCGGGCTTCATCAATAACGGACCCTTTGGCTATTACCGGGTCAGCCAGAAGGGTGGCGGCATCGAGCTGGTGCGCGATCACTACCTGCCGCATACGGGCAATTATAATCTGAGCATCTCCAATATGCCGCAGCTCAAGGAGCTGCTCCCCCCCGGTGGTGGCGATGACTGGAAGTACGTGGCCTATATCGAGATGCTCGACGCCCCGGAGGCCCAGGAGGTGGATCTAGATGGCGGCGAGATGAGCGGTGATATTCGCCACCTGCGCGATAATTATTTCATGGCCAGTGGTACCGATGATATCGACGCCGTGGCGCTCTTCTTCGACGACAACGCCCCCGATGCCGAGGGACGCCTCCAGATCTGGGACGATGAAGGGGAGCTGGACCGCGAATTTAGCATCGAGGATGCCTCGGTGGAGCCCATCGAGCCCCCGTCGGACGAGTTCTATATCCTCTACGATTATCGGCGCGCCCGGGGGACGAGCTTTGGCTACGAGGTCTCCAGCGAGGTCGGCGAGCTTCTGGATAATGGCCAGAGCCTGACCATTGACCACTCTCTGGAGGCCGGCGACTACGTGGGGATCAATCAATTTAACTTGGACGAAGTCCACCTCAACGCCAGCATTCGCGACAGCGGCGGCACCGTACTCACCGAGGAGACCGTGGGCGTGTCGACGAGCGACGAGCCACCGCGCAGCGTCTACTGGTACGCCTCGGAGGCCATGGACGTCGAACTCCGGCTGCAGAATACCTCGGGCGATGATATCGAATATATGACCTACGAGGTGCTGGAGGGCACGGCCGACAGCGTGACCGGCGTCGATGGAAGCGAGATCACCATCGACTACGAGGGAACGCTGGAAGCCGGTACGCGTCATTATTATGAGATGGAGGTCACCCACGATGATCTGCTCAGCATTGAAGTCGGAAATACCCTGGGCGACGCCTATATCCGACTCTACGACAGCGACGGCGACATCGCCTTTGAGGGGCCAGATGTCATCTTTGGGCTCGTGGAGCCCGGCGATTATGTGGCGTCCATCAAGGCCATCGACGATCTCAGCAATTTCACGGTGACTGTGCAGGAATCGGAAATCTCTGAGATCAACGAATCGATCTCCCCGGACCAAGACATTCCCGATGGAGCTGATTTCGACTCCAGCCTGACCGTGTCGAATTGCCCCTCGGTGGATGAGATTTCGATGGATATTGATCTGGATTTTGAGTTTGCGGGCGTCTGGTTGACCTTGCGCCTGGAAGCGCCAGATGGAACGGAAGTCGTTCTGTGGGCAGAGGGCTCGGCGGTGTCCAACGGCGATGGAGAAATCGTCAGCGGCGATCCCGGGTTTATTGTCGGTAACTTCAACGAAAACCTTGATCCCGATGGGTCGGGAGCAGAGCCGATTTCGGAACTGGAAGGGGTTAACGGCACCGGTGAGTGGACGCTACGTGGCGACAATAGCGGCTCGTTCCGCGGTGGAAACCTCAATTCCTGGGGAGTGAATCTGGTGTGTCAGTTCTAAGGCATATCGAGACGTCGAATGGATAGCCAAAGGCCGGTGCTCCGAAGAGCGCCGGCCTTTGATGATTAAAGACGCTGTAGGACGAGGCTCGCCGAGGACGTGGCTATGGAGGCGTGATGTCGGGATATGGACCGGGCTATTGAGGAGTGAGGCCAGATCCTCCATACTGGCTCCCGCTGTATCTGTAGGAGAGTCCATCGAGGACGTATCACGCACCACTTAGCAAAGACCATCGGGTCTGGGTTGGAAACGTTATGAAAAAGAGCTTGAAGATATTTCTCATCGGTTGGTTGGCTGCGGGACTCATGGCCTGTGGTGACGACGATGACGATGCCGAGACCATCGAGTGCGGCGAAGGCACGGTGGTCGACGAGGATTCTGGCGAGTGCGTTGACGAGCGCCCCGACGAATGTCCGGAGGGAGAAGTCAAGGACGCCGTTCTCGGTGAGTGCGTGGACGATGGCACGGGCTATTGTGGCGAGGGCGCGGAGCTCAACCTGGAGGTCGGTCAATGCCAGGCCGATCCGGTCAACTTCTGTGGCGACGGCACCACCGAGGAAGACGACGGGGTGTGCG
Organism: uncultured Bradymonadales bacterium; assembly: GCA_964566695.1. Lineage (GTDB taxonomy): Bacteria > Myxococcota_A > Bradymonadia > Bradymonadales > Bradymonadaceae > SLJM01. The sequence goes on along the minus strand of CAZMJS010000027.1, from coordinate 9,022 downwards.
TCGAGGAAGAGCCCATTGAGTGCGGTGAGAATACGGTGGTGGCCAGCGATGAGTGCGTGCCGGCGGAAGATGTGTGCGCCGACCTGCTGGAGCAAAACGAGGATTATATCTGCGGCGCGAGCCCCGATATGTGCGGCTCGGGCACCGTGTTTGACGTGGATGAGCAGAAATGCGTCCAGGAGTTCACCCTGGAGTGCGGCGCCGGGACCTCGGCGATCGACGGGGTGTGTTTGCCGACGCGGGTATTCTACGAGGACCTGGCCGATGAGGCCGATTATGATCTGGACGACGAGGGTGGCTCCTTGACTCTGCCCTTGGGCGACGCCGGCGAGGACTATGTGTTGGTCGGCACCATCGATGAGTCAGAGGACGGCGAGCAGACGGTGCACGAAGTGCAGATGCAGGGCGAGTCCGGGCAGTGGATGCGCATCAGCCTGTACTCGCTGGGCCTTCCGGAGCCGGGCTTCATCAATAACGGACCCTTTGGCTATTACCGGGTCAGCCAGAAGGGTGGCGGCATCGAGCTGGTGCGCGATCACTACCTGCCGCATACGGGCAATTATAATCTGAGCATCTCCAATATGCCGCAGCTCAAGGAGCTGCTCCCCCCCGGTGGTGGCGATGACTGGAAGTACGTGGCCTATATCGAGATGCTCGACGCCCCGGAGGCCCAGGAGGTGGATCTAGATGGCGGCGAGATGAGCGGTGATATTCGCCACCTGCGCGATAATTATTTCATGGCCAGTGGTACCGATGATATCGACGCCGTGGCGCTCTTCTTCGACGACAACGCCCCCGATGCCGAGGGACGCCTCCAGATCTGGGACGATGAAGGGGAGCTGGACCGCGAATTTAGCATCGAGGATGCCTCGGTGGAGCCCATCGAGCCCCCGTCGGACGAGTTCTATATCCTCTACGATTATCGGCGCGCCCGGGGGACGAGCTTTGGCTACGAGGTCTCCAGCGAGGTCGGCGAGCTTCTGGATAATGGCCAGAGCCTGACCATTGACCACTCTCTGGAGGCCGGCGACTACGTGGGGATCAATCAATTTAACTTGGACGAAGTCCACCTCAACGCCAGCATTCGCGACAGCGGCGGCACCGTACTCACCGAGGAGACCGTGGGCGTGTCGACGAGCGACGAGCCACCGCGCAGCGTCTACTGGTACGCCTCGGAGGCCATGGACGTCGAACTTCGGCTTCAGAATACGTCGGGCGATGATATCGAATACCTGACCTATGAGATCTTGGAGGGCAGCGCCGAGGCCGTCAGCGGCATCGACGGCGACCTGGTAGAGGTAGACTATGACGGCACTCTGGAGGCCGGTACGCGACATTATTACGAGTTGGAGGTGGAGTTCGATGACCTGCTGGGGATCAACGTCAGCGATACCCTGGGAGAAGCCCATCTGACGCTATACGACGACGCGGGTAATGAGGTGTCCAGTGGGACGAATGCCTTGGTCACAGAGGTCGACGAAGGCGATTATGTGTTGTCCGTGAAGGCCGTCAGCGACATGAGCAACTTCACGATCAACCTCGAAGAGTCACAGATTTTCGAGGTGGAAGAAACGAGCGCACCCGGCGAGAGTATCCCCGGTGGTGGGACGATGAGCGATAGCATGACCATTGATAATTGCCCGAATATCAATGAGATCGAGATCACCCTGGATATCACCCACAATTGGATCGGTGATCTGGAAATCGATATCACAAACCCGTCGGGCGATACGGTCCGTATTCACGATGGGACGGGAGGCGCGACCGACGATATTCAGGCGACATATCCCTTCCCCGGCGATAGTAACCTGAGTGATGCCGAAGACTTGCTCGATTGGGTGGATACCAATGGAGCTGGCGAGTGGGTCATTGATATCGAGGATACCTGGTTGGTCGGTTCCAATACGGGGGCGCTGGAAAGCTGGACGATCAACCTGACTTGTGAGGGCTGACCTGAAGGTAACCAGAGCGATGAGCGCTGCTTCCATCACCGATGGAGGCAGCGTTTGTTATTTTGTGATAGAGGGCTGGGGGAGGCTTCTGGCCATCGGTGCACACGACGTTCATTTGCAGTATGGCGGGGAAATGGCGTAGTCTGGGCGGGGGCTCAAGAATTGACGACGAATACAGAGTCAGGACGGATGCAATGCAAGAGGGAAAGTGGTGGAGGCGCTCAGCGCTGATCTGTGCGATCGGGCTGGGCCTAGTCATGGGCTGTGGTGACGATGATGAGGCGTCGCTGGAGTGCGTCGGTGATCTGGTGGAGGTTCGCGAGAATGAGGAGGGAGCGCTGGAATGCGTGGCCAAGACTCATGATTGCGCCGACGGCGAGGTCGTCACGCCCCTTGGGCAGTGCGCCGAGGCCGATGTGTTTTGTGGGGAGGGCACGGCGTTGGATAGCAGCAGTGGGCGCTGCGTGGACACCTCGGAGGTGACATGTGGGGAGGGCACGGTCGCCGAGGATGGGCGCTGCGTGGTGGAGGATCCGCTGGTCTGCGGGGCGGGCACGGTCCTCCACGACGGTCAATGCGTGGTCAGCGAAGAGGCCTGCGGGCCGGGAAGCCGGTTTGACGCGCCCTATTGTGAGATCGACGCCGATGAGGCTTGCCAGGGCCGGGCCCAGTTAGACGTGGCCAGCGGGGAGTGCGTCGACGATCAGGTGGTGGAATGCGGCCCGGATACCGTGGAGGTCAACCAGGAGTGCTTGCCCGAGGGCACGGTGGCCGACGATCTGGCGGCCGACGCCGACGTGGAGCAGGGCGACGGCCAGCCGATTGCCACCGACGCCGGGGAGATGGTGGTCTTTGCCGGCGTCCTGGAAGACGTGATCAGCCATACCTTTACGTTGGATGCCGAGGCCGGCCAATGGGTGGAGATCACCTTGTTGTCTCGCGGATTACCGTCGCCGGGCTTTGAGTTGAGCGACGGCGAGTCATGGTCGCGCATGGCCCTTGCCAGCATGGCCAGCCAGCCCACGCGCACGGTGTTGATCCCCGAGAGTGGGAGCTATGATCTGACGATCGAGACCTCGTCGACGGCCACGGCCGGCGACCGCAATTGGGGTTATGTGGGCACCGTGGAGGTGCTGGACGCCCCCGATGATTACGATTGGGATGTCTTTGAAGAGAGCCTGGACGGCGATCTGGCCCTGACGACCCATAATTGGATCCGCGCCGACGTGGGGGATGACCTCGACGAGGTGATGCTCACCGTGCAGGGCGCCGGCGACGATGCCTGGGATCCCACCGTGGAGGTGTGGGCCAGCGAGAGTGAGCGGTGGAGTCAGGAGGAATTGGAGCGGGGGTCGACGATCTCCGTGCCCACCCAGGGCGAGGAGACGCTGTGGTTTCATTTTGACGCCCAGGCCTTTGTGGGCCCCGACAGCGATTATTCGGTGAGCGCCCAGGCGACGAGCATCGTCGACCCCGGCGATAGCCATGAGGTGGACGTGACGGCGGAGGCCGGCGAGGTAATTATCGCCAGCCACCAATCCAACGGCTCCCAGGCGATGGACGTCGTCGTGGAGCGCAGTGGCGAAGAGGTGGCAAGCCTGGAGGATGTGCCGGCCAGCGGCCAGAGCTACGGCGCCGACGAGACCTACCGACCCTTTATCTACGCTGCCGAAGGCGGGACCCATACGGTGCGCTACACGAACGCCGGCGACGAGGTGGTCGATGGGTTTGTGGGCACGGCGAGCACCGAATCGGCGCCCACCTTTGAGGTCGCCGATAGCGGATTGTCCAGTTTTAATCATAGCTTCGACGGCGATCTCTATGAGCCTGGAGATTGGCAATACGTGGTCATCGATGCCGCCTCTCAGTCCAACCTGGACGTCAGCGTAACGGTCGGCGATGGCGAGGTGCAGGCCGCTCTCTACGACGGGCAGCGCTTTGCTGTGGCCAGTGAAGAAGAGGACGTGGAGGAGGCTCAATTGGAGTGGTTGGCCTCTCAGGCCCAGCCGCTGGTATTGGCCATTAAACCCGCTTCGGACATCACCGAGGGCATCGACGTGGCGGTGGAGGCCGAAGTCTTCGATGGGCTGGGGCCGGCGGAGGTGATCGAGGAGACGGTGACGATGAGTACCAATGATGTGTTTCGGGCCCGGGTGACCCCCTTTGAGGGCGACGCCCTGGACGTGACGCTGGAGAACCCCAACGGGGTCGTGATCTTTGAGGCCGAGGAGATCGAGGAGCCCCTGGAGATCGCGGAGGTGGCCGCCGGGCCCGGCGATTATACCCTGACGGTGAGCAACCCGGGCTTTATGCCGGTGCTCATCGGCGATGTGACCGTGCAGGCCATGAGCCCCTTTGAGATCTACGACGTCGATGAGGTGAGCGCCGAGAGCTTTTCGCGCGACGCGCTGGACGCCGGCGAGCGAGAGGTCATGCTGCTTCGCTTTTTGGAGGATGAGATGCTCAGTGTGGGCCTGGAGGCCGACGAGGGCGACGCCACCCTGCGGGTATTGGAGCCCGGTCAGGGCGTGGTTGGCGAGGTGAGCTCCCCCGAGGAGTTGACCCTGGCGGCCAGCGCTGAGTTTGGAGCGCTGCGCGTGGTGGAGGTGGTCGCCGATAGTGACCTGAGCGAGGGCTACGAGTTGAGCCTCGGAGAGCTCAGCCAATTCGAGGTGGAGGAGACCAGCAGCCCGGGGATCGCCATCCCGGACAACGATCCCGACGGCATCACCGACGAGATCTCGGTGAGCAATTGCCCCACCATTGTGGAGGTGGAGGTGACGGTGGATATCACGCACACCTGGCGAGGTGATCTGATCGTCGACGTCACCTCGCCGACGGGGCAGACGGCCAACCTTCAGGATCGCACCGGGGGATCGGCCGACGATCTTCAGGCGACCTATCCCTTCCCCGATGGCACGGGCTATGACGATGGCGAAGAGCTTCTGGACCTGGAGGGCACCAATGGGACCGGCACCTGGGAGATCTTTGTTTCCGACAATGCCGCGCTCGATACGGGCGATCTCAATAGCTGGACCCTCCATCTTCTATGCGAGGGCTAATCACGCGTTTCTATCCCCGCCGGGCGGGGTGTCAGGAGTAGCACCATGAAGACCCTATTTAAGACGATGATGATCGCTCTATTGGCCACCACCGTGGTGGCCTGTGGCGACGACGATGACGATGCGGAGACCCTGGAATGCGGTGAGGGCACGGTGGTCGATGAGGAGAGCGGCCAATGCGTCGCCGATCGGCCCGATGAGTGCCCGGAGGGCGAGATCGCCGATGCCCAGTTGGGCAAATGCGTCTCCGATGGTCACTCCTATTGCGGCGAAGGCGCCCAGCTCAATGAGGAGCTCGGCCGGTGCCAGGCCGACGCCGTGAGTTTTTGCGGCGACGGCACCGTCGAGGAGGAGGACGGTCTATGCATCGAGGAAAACCCCGTGGAGTGTGGGGAACACACGGTGATCGCCAGCGGGGAGTGCGTGCCCGCAGAGGACGTATGCGGCGAGTTATTGGAGCAGAACGAGGACTATGTCTGCGGGATAAATCCCGCTATCTGCGGCGAGAATACGGTCTTTGACGTCGATGAGCAGCGCTGCACGCCGGAATTTGAGGTGGAGTGCGGTCCGGGGACGACGGCGGTTGATGGGGTGTGCACGCCATCGCGGACCTTCTACGAGGATCTGGCGGCCGATCCAGACGTCAATATTAACGATGAGGGCGGCTCTACGACCATTGAGTTGGGCGATGTGGGCGATAGCCAGGTGCTCGTGGGGACCATCGGCGAGCCCGAGGGTGAGGACCGAGAGCAGGTCATCCACGAGGTGGCGATGCAGGGCCAGAGCGGCCAGTGGATTCGCGTCAGCGTCTACTCGCTGGGCCTTCCGGAGCCGGGCTTCGTCAATAACGGTCCCTTTGGCTACTACCGCGTCAGCGAGAAGGGCGGTGGCATCGAGGCCACCCGGGATCACCTGCTGCCCCATGATGGCAATTATAACCTGACGATCTCCAATATGCCCCAGCTCAAAGAGGTGGCTCCCGGCGTCGCCGGCGGCGACGATTGGGAGTACGTGGCCTACGTGGAGGTTCTGGAGGCGCCACAGGCTCAGGATGTAGAGCTAAGCGGCGGGCAGATGAGCGGTGATATTCGCCATCTGCGCGACAACCTCTATCGGGCCACCGAGGCCGACGCCATCTCGGCGGTGGCGCTCTTCTTCGATGATAACGCGCCCGACGCCGAGGGACGCATGCAGTTGTGGAGCGACGCGGAGACCCTGGAGTCCGAGATCAGCATCGAAGACGCCGCGGTGGAGCCCATCGAGCCCCCGTCGGATGAGTTCTATATCCTCTTTGATTATCGGCGAGCTCAGGGCGTGGCCATGGGCTACGACGTCACCAGTGAGGCTGGAGAGGCCCTGGGCAATGGGGAGAGCTTGAGCATCACCCACTCGCTGGACGCCGGGGACTATGTGGGGCTCAACCAGTACAACCTCGACGAGGTGGATCTCAACGCCAGCATCCGAAGCACCGATGGAACGGTCCTGGTGGAGGAGACAGTGGGCGTGTCCACCGGCGATAGCCCGCCGCGGAGCGTCTATTGGTACGCCGACGATGCCCAGGAGGTGGAGCTTCGGTTGCAAAATACGAGCGGCGACGACGTGGACTACCTGACCTATGAGGTTCTGGAGGGCACGGCGGAGCCCGTCAGCGGCATCGACGGAAGCCCGGTGTCCGTGGACTACGAGGGCACCCTGGCGGCCGGTACGCGCCACTATTATGAGTTGGAGGTCACCTGGGACGACCTGCTCAGCATCGCTCGCAGCAACGCCGTGGGCGATGCCCATCTGGAGCTCTACGATAGCGATGGTGAGCGGGTCATGGAGGCCACCAACCAGTCCATCGTGGAGGTGGAGAGCGGGGACTACGTGCTGGCCGTGAAGGCGGTGGACGATCTCAGCAACTTTAGCATCGACTTTGAGGAGTCCCAGATCTTCGACGTCGAGGAGACGAGCGCCCCGGGGATCGCCATCCCGGACAACGACGCGTCGGGCATCACGGACACCATCAACGTCGCCAGTTGCCCCAATATCACCGAGATCGAGGTCACCCTGGACATCACCCACACCTTTATCGGCGATCTGATCATCGAGGTCACCTCGCCCGCCGGAGAGACGGTGCGCATCCACGACCGCAGCGGTGGGGCCAGCGACGATATTCAGGACACCTATCCCTTCCCGGCGGACGACGCCAACCTGGATGACGGCGAGGGCCTATTGGACTTCGTCGATAGCGATGGCAGCGGGGAGTGGGAGATCTTCGTTTCCGACAACGCCTTTGCCGACACGGGCGATCTCAATAGCTGGACGCTCAACCTGACCTGTGAGGGTTGAGCAGGGTTTGGAGGTCCTGGTCGCTCAGCGAGAGCGATCGGGCCTCTAAGTCTTGGCGCATATGCTCTGCGTCGGTGGTGCCCGTCAGGGGCCAGATGCCGATGTCGGCGGCAAAGCGAAAGACGAGCTGGGGAATGGTGACGCCTTTTTGAACGGCCAATTGGCGGACCGGTTCGGCGTTGAGCTCCCGCACGTTGGCCGTGAGCAGGGAAAAGCCCTGGTAGGTGATGCCCTGGTTCTCACAGATCTGGCGGGTATCGCGGTCCCAGCCAGCGCGGGCAAAGCAGCGATTTTGCACAAAGTCTGGGGCGATGCGCGCGCCTTCCACCAGGGCCTCCAATTGGCCCGGCGAGACGTTGCTCACTCCCAGATGGCGGCAGCGGCCGTCGTTGTGCAGGGTCTCCATGGCTCGCCAGACCTCCCAGTCGGCGTCGCCCAGGCCGCGGCGCCTCGATGGGCCGTGGAGAATATAGGAGTCGATGGTCTCGATGCCGAGGTGTTTTAGGGAGCTGTCGAAGGACTGGCGCACCTGGTCGCTGAGGCGGGCGTCGGGATCGTAGGGCAGGCGGTGATCCTGGCCGGCTTGGAAGGTGAATTTGGTCTGGATAAAGAGGTCTTCGCGACGGCAGATGTGTTGCTCGATGGCCTCCGAGATGGCCTCGCCGACAGCCGCCTCGTGGTAATGCTTTCGCTGATTGGCCGTGTCGATGGCCCGAAAGCCAGACTCCAGGGCCTCAAGGGTCAGTCCCTTGGTCTCCTCTTCTTTCCAGGCCGTGCCGTATATAAGCCAAGATGGGCGGTTGATATCGGGCATGACGATCTCCTCGGTGAGTGGACTGATTTTTGGGAAATCCGAAGGGGCTGGTTATAGGAAGGTGTGGCCCCGTAAAGGACGTGCTCTCTTCAGGGGCCCATGAGAGCGGATGAAGCGCCCAGGATGCAAGGAGCGACGCCATGTACCACCTATTTCACGTCGATGATCTCAATAAAATGCGCGCTAAAAAGGGCCTTCCGCTCCGGTGGCCGGCGGGCGATGGGGAGTGGATAGAGCAGAAGCCGCCGCGCAAAGCCTCCCGGGATGTGCTCCGCGGGAAGGGGACCGCCAGCACCCGGAAGCACAGGAATCCGGTGGGCGACTACGGTATGTCGAGCTGGCAACCCCACGGTAGCTTTCCCCAATATGAGACCGTGAAGGAACTCGCCAAGGTGGTGGGCTATACCCTGGTGGAGACGGAGTGCGATGAGGGATGGCTGTGGCTCTATTTCGACGCCGACGCCGACCGCGGGGGATGCCCCAGGCGCGCCGATTTCTGGGGCGAAGAGCTCGACCAGGTCCTTCGCTCTGAGGTGTTGGACGAGGGCATGGTCAGCCCCCTGACGCGGGCCACCCAGAAAAAGGGGGAGACCCTGGAGGCCCTGGAGGCCTATCGCTGCGGGCGATTGGTCCTGCGCTTTGACTCGGGGCCCCTGGCACTGCGGTGGGATAGCCCTTTGGAGGCCGACGAGGAGCCGGCTCTACCGGTGCGCTACGAAGAGGGAAAGGCCAATTTTGAACGGGTCTTTGTGGCCCGGCGCTGAGGTTCACGCTCTGATGTCCGCCCTCTGCTATCTGACTTCTGTATAATGCGAGAGGGGGGACTCGAACCCCCACGGGTTTAACCCCACTGGAACCTAAAT
>CAZMJS010000026.1:14064-41470 GCA_964566695.1 uncultured Bradymonadales bacterium | reverse complement strand
CACCGTCGCCGGCGCCGACCGCGTCATCGTCCTTCGAGAAGGCCGCATCATCGAGCGTGGAGATCACCGACAACTCGTCGAGCAGAAGGGCCTCTACGCCCGGATGGTGGAGCTCCAGCTCCTCCAGGACTGAGCGGCGATTGCATTGGCATCCCCTCCGGGCTATTGCTACCCTTTGTAATACTTCGAATGACCTCACTTCTTGCTCATGGACTGCACCATGACGCGCTGGATTGCCATCTCTCTATGCCTTGTGTGGATACCCCTGGTCGGCTGCGCCGACGCCGGCACCCACATGTCGGACGCCGATAGCTCCTCGCCACGAACGGACGATGATAGCGACTCCTCCAACGGCTCCAGCGGCGCCAACGGTGGATCGCCGTCTGGCTCCTTGAGCATGGAAGCCAATACGGACACCGCCATGGAGACCCCGCTGGGTAGCACCGTCTCGGTGGGCGTCATCCTCCGCGAGGGCTCCGAGCCCGCCCATAATGAACAGGTGACCTTCTCCATCGTCGACGATACGGGCGACGACAACGTCCAACTGGAGGCCTCCGGCGCCTTCACCGACGAGCATGGTCGGGTGTCCAACCGGGTCCGCGCCGGAGATACGGCGGGACAGATCACGGTGCGCGCCGATCACGACGACACCGAGCCCGTCGACTTTCAGATCGACGTCACGGAGATCCCCGCCGGCGATCTCCAGGTCTCCACCACCTATGATCAAGCGTCTCTCCTGGCGATCCACGACTTAGAGGTGCGCTACTGGCACTCCAGTACCATCAACTGCACCTTCGTCAGCCCCTATAACCCTCCCTCTCAGCCGGCCATCGACGAAGACCTCCTCCCCACGCCCGACGACACGGCGACCTTCCAGTCCCTCCTGGAGGAGGATAGCTTTACGGTCACCGTCACCGGTCATGGCCCGGAGGGTCAGATCGCCGCCCACGGCTGCGCCGACGACGTCACCGTCGACGCCGACCAGCTCACAGAGCTGACCATCGACGTCGAGCTCCTCGATCTGACCCCTCAGGGCACCTACGAGATCCGGAGCACCTGGGACTTTAGCGAGGCCCTGGCTCAGAGCGGGCCCCTGGGCCAGACCATCACCGACGCCTTCGACTGGGTCATCAACCCCGGCGAGGCCGCCGCCGACTACCTGGTGGGGCTTATCGTCGACTGGGTCTGCGACTCCTACGGCACGGTCTCCACCGAGTGTGGCCTGGCGACGGCCGCCGAACTTCAGGGCTCTGCTCAGGGCCTGGTCGCCGACTTCATCAACGATCAGATCGACAATATCGGCATCCTCAGTGACTTCCAGGACATGGCCCTGGACCTCATCAGCATCGTCACCGAGATGGAGGTGGAGTCCATCCTCACCATCGAGGGCAAAACGGGCGGCCAGGGCCAGGTGCGCGGCCTCGACGCCTGGCGGGCCATCTATTTCTACTGGACCCAGGGCTGCGACGCCGGCGATCCCGACGACTGCGGCGAGATTCGCCTGGGCCTCGGCGACAACACCGAGTTTGGCTTCTTTCAGTCCACCTGGGATGGCGAGGTCTACGACTATGACCAGCTCTATATCGAGCCCCATGACATGGTGCTTCCCTACGGCCAATTCATCACCCACATCCTTCGCCAGCACCTCATCCCGGCCATCACCGGCGGCGACGCCAACTCCTTAAGTGGCGCCTTCGAGGTCCTGCTCTGCGACAATATCGGCGGCTTCAGCGCCTGGGGCGTCAGCATCGACTCCGACACCATCCAGGGGTTCTGCAATAGCGCCTTCTCCGCCGTCGGCACCCTGGGTGAGCTCTATATTCACAACCTTGAATATGACATCGATCTCAGTATCAGTGGGGAAGCCCACCTCCTGGACCTGAGCAGCGACGGCGACGTCGACACCATGGAGCAGGGCCTCTTCTTCGGCGTCCTCGAAGGAGAAGACGGACAGACCACCGATATGGAGGCCAGCTTCAGTGGAGAACGCATCGACTGATCCCGAGAGCCCCGACGAGAGATCCCTCGTCGAACTCAGTCCCAAACATCGAAAATTGACCTTCACCCTGGCCTGCCTGGCTGGCTTTAGCGGGGCCCACCGCTTCTATGTGGGCCGCCCGCTCACGGGGCTGGCCATGCTCTTGAGCGGCGGCGGGCTTTTGATGTGGTGGTTTATGGACGTCTTCTGGCTGCTCTCCGGCCAGTTCAAAGACGGGCAAGGCCGCCCCCTTGGACGGCCTCGCCACGTCGATGATATCTAGCCCACCATTGAACTGATAGGTTGGGCTGTTGGTCGCACGGATCTACTGGGCGAGGAAGATGGTCCGTCCCTGGCGATGGATCAGAAATAGGTTTCGCGACGCGTCGCCATCGTAGTGGGCGTTGAACTCCTCGACGGAGCGCACGGGACGGCGATTGACCTCCATGATCACGTCTCCCTCGCGCAGGTCGTAGCCACTGGCGTCGCTCTCTCTGTCCACGCCCACCACCACCACGCCCTCGATGCGTCCGGGCAAGCGGTGACGGCGCCGCAACTCATCGCTGACCGGTTCCAGGTGCAACCCGGCGATCCCGGCGGTGGCCTCTTCTTCGGCGCCCTGGAGCGCCTCTTGAGCCAGACGGCCGGCCTGGCTGGAGCCCAGCTCGATATCTTTTTCCAGCCGCTCACCATCGCGCTTGATCACCATCTCCACGACGGTGCCCGGCGAGCGCAGCCCCACCGTATTTCGAAGCTCTTGAGGGCTTCGCACGCGCTGGTCATCGATGCTCACCACCAGATCGCCGCGCCGCAATCCCTGCTCTTCGGCGGGGCTTCCCTCTTGAACATCGGCCAATAATACGCCCTCCGTCTCCGGGTCGAGCCCCATGGCCTCCGCCAACTCCCGGGTCCACTGCTGGATGACCACGCCCAGCCACCCGCGATCCACCTCGCCGTCCTCCAACAGCCCCTCCATGACCATGCGGGCCATATTGGAGGGGATGGCAAAGCCGATGCCCTGATAGCCGCCGCTGCGGGTCATGATCGCCGTATTGATGCCCACGAGCTCGCCCTCCAGGTTGATGAGCGCCCCCCCGGAGTTTCCGGGGTTGATGGCGGCGTCGGTCTGGATGAAATTCTCATAGTCCAAAATGCCCACGTCGGCCCGGCTGGTCGCCGAGATGATCCCCAACGTCACCGTGCCGGAGAGACCAAAGGGGTTGCCGATGGCGATCACCGACTCCCCGAGGCGCAGGGCGTCGGAGTCCCCGATCGGAATGGCCGCCAGATCGTCGGGCACCTCTTCGATCTGCAAAATGGCGATATCGCTCTCCGGGTCCTGGCCCTCCACCTCGGCCTTGAGCTCTCGTCCGTCCGACAGATTGACCCAGATGGACTCCGCCCCGTCGATCACGTGGTGGTTGGTGATCACCACCCCGTTGGCGTCGACGATCACCCCGGAGCCCACATCCTGGCGATGGCGCCGCTCCTCCGGTTGGGGCTGGGGCCTCTGCTCACCGAAGCCGCGGAAGAATTGATCAAAGGGCGAGCCCTGGCCCATGCCTCGTTGCTGGATCATGCGCTCCGTCGTGATGCCCACCACCGAGGGCATCACCGTCTCCACCACATCGGGCAAGCGCCGCCGGGCCTCCCACTCATCGTCGGCCATGACGGGCATTCGAGCCGTCTGTGTGGCCTGCGCCACCTGGTTGCTCGCCACTTGGACCTCTGCCTCTTCATATTCCTGGGCTGTCTCACCCTCATTGGCGTTGGCCTCTCCCTTGGCCCCCGGTTGACTGCAGGCGCCCAAAAGGAAGACGGATAGCGAAAAAATCAGCCATTTCTTACCCATCACCTATGCCTCCTCGGTGCATGAGATCATCGAATCGTGTTGAATGTCGTTGGTGGGCCCCGCAACAGGATGTGGGGGCCCGTCTCATCGATCTCAACAGCGATGACTCACCGTTTCATTCCCGGCGCTCATGCGTTATATAATCAAGCCATGAAGTCCCTACCAACAGCGATTATCGCCCCCCTTGGCTTGCTACTCGCCCTGCTCTTGATGGGCGCCTGCGACCAGGTCGGTGACTGGGAAGAAGGCCAGTGCGACGACGGCGAGTTGGACCGCCCCCGCTTCTGCGATCGAAGCGGCGATCTGGTGGCCGACCGGCACCCCGACGAGGACCGGTGGCTCGATCCGGACACCCTCATCTTTGCCTATACGCCGGTGGAAGATCCGGCCCAATACCGAGAGGTGTGGGACGAATTCATCGACTACCTGGAGGAGAAGACGGGGCGCGATGTTCAATTCTTCGCCGCCGGCTCCAACGCCGCTCAGATCGAGGCCATGCGCGCCGGCCGCCTCCACATCGCCGGCTTCTCCACTGGCGCCGTGCCCCTGGCCGTCAACTGCGCCGGCTTTGTCCCCACGGCCATGATGGCCGACGGCGACGATTTCGGCTACGAGATGGAGATCATCACCCATGTCGACAGCGGCCTGGAGTCCCTGGAAGATCTGGGCCCGGAGCACACCTTCGCCTTCACCTCGCCCACCTCCAACTCCGGCTTTAAGACCCCGTCGGTGCTCCTGGAGGAGGAATTCGGCCTCGTCGCTGGCCAAGACTTCGACGAGGCCTACTCCGGGGGCCACGACAACTCCCTGATCGGCGTCTTCCAGCGCGACTATGACGCCGCCGCCGTGGCCAACGAGGTCACGGACCGCATCATGGACCGCGGCGACGTACCGCGCGACCAGATCCGCATTCTCTACACCTCGGACACCTTTCCCACCACCGCCTTCGGGCCGGCCTATAACCTCCACCCGGACCTGGTGGAGGCCATCGAAGAGGCCTTCTTTAGCTTTCCCTGGGAGGGCAGCGTCCTCGGCGAGGAGTTCAGCGACGCCGACCGCTTTCGACCGATCAACTACAAGGATTATTGGGATATGATCCGCACCGTCGATGCCTCCTTCGAAGATGGCTATAGCTGCCGCTAAGACCACGCCTTCTCTCACCGCAGGACTCTGCCGATGCTCCATATCAAGGACGTCATCAAGCGCTACCCCGATGGCTACGAGGCCCTCAAGAGCGTGGACCTGGAACTTCCCCGCGGGCAAGTCGCGGCCCTCATCGGCCCCTCGGGCGCCGGAAAGAGCACCCTCATCCGCTGCGTCAACCGCCTGGTGGAGCCCACCTCCGGTGAGATCTACCTGGGCGATACGGAGCTGACCTCTCTTAGCCGCGGGGCCCTGCGAAAGGCCCGCCGGCGCATGGCGATGATCTTTCAGAACTACGCCCTCGTGGAGCGCCTGACCGTCATGGAGAATGTGTTGAGCGGTCGCCTGGGCTATATGGGCTTTTGGTCCAGCCTGATGCGAAACTTTCCCCAGGCCGATATCGACCGCGCCTTCTCACTGCTGGAACAGGTGGGGCTGGAGGGCCTCCACGACCGCCGGGCCGACGAATTGTCGGGCGGCCAGCAGCAGCGCGTGGGCATCGCCCGCGCCCTCATGCAGGACCCCGATATACTGCTGGTCGACGAACCCACGGCCAGCCTCGATCCCCGTACGGCCCGCCAGGTCATGCAACTACTAAAAGACCTATGCGCCGAACACGATCTGGCGGCCATCATCAATATCCACGACGTCCCCCTGGCCCGCGAATATACGGACCGCATCCTGGGCCTTCAGGCCGGCGCCCTCATCTTCGACGGCCCCCCCGAGGAGTTGACCGACGAGGTGCTGCCCCAGATCTATGGCGGCGAGGACTGGGAGGCCGACCGCGACACCGATGGCGACGTGGACGATAAAACAGACGACGACCAGGAGGAGGTTCGCTCCTCGGGTCAATTCCTGACCCAGGAGGTGCTGTGAGCTCCACCTCCAAGGCCAAATCGACAGGATCGAAAGGCTGGAAACGCCCGCCCATGATCGAAAACCCCACCCATCGGTGGGCCCTCATACTGGGCGCCACGGCCTATCTCATCTGGGCGCTGTCCAGCGTCGTCGTCGAGATCGATCTCCCCCGCCTGATGGAGGGGCTTAGCCGGGCCGCCGAGTTCTTCGCCGCCGCCCTTCAGCCAGACTTCATCACGCGCTCCCACGATATCTGGATAGGCTTCGTGGAGAGCCTGACCATGACCGTGGTGGCCACCACCGTGGGCATCGCCCTGTCCATCCCGCTGGGGCTGGGTGCCGCCTCCAATCTGACGCCGCGCCCGGTCTATATGACCTGCCGGGCCATCCTGGCGGTGGCTCGCGCCTTCCACGCCATCATCCTGGCCGTGCTATTTGTGGCCATGTTCGGCTTCGGGCCCTTCGCCGGCTTCGTCACCCTGGTGGTGGCCACCATCGGCTTTTTGGGAAAACTCATCGCCGAGGACATCGAGTCCATCAACTTCGACACCGTGGAGGCCGTCGACGCCACGGGGGCCTCCTGGCTCCAGAAGGTGGACTTCGCCGTCGCCCCCCAGATCATGCCCCGCTTTATCGGCCTGTCCCTATACCGACTGGATATCAATTTTCGCGAGTCCGCCATCATCGGCATCGTCGGCGCCGGCGGCATCGGCGCCACCTTGACCACCGCCTTTGAGCGCTACGAATTCGACTCCGTGGCCGCCATCTTGCTGCTGATCATCGGCACCGTCTATCTCTTCGAATACGTCTCCAGCGCCATCCGCTCCAGGGTTATGTGATGTCTCCAGTTCATGAGGAAGATGGAAAACCGGTGTGGACCAAGCGCAGCCGAAAAGAGGCCGCCCTTCACTGGGTGGTCACCCTGGGGATCGCCGGCGTCGTCCTGTGGTGCTTCAAGCTCATCTCCGACGAGACCACCTGGGACTTCGTGTGGTCCGCCCCCGAGCAGGGCGCTGACCTGGGCATGCGCATGTTCCTCCCGGAGTGGTTTGTGGACATCCCACAGCTCCATGAGCAGGGGCTGCTGGGCGCCAAGACCCTGGAGTTTTTCGCCGACCGCCTGGCCTTCGCCGTGGAGCTGTGGGAGCCCCTGGTGGACACCATTCATATCGCCACCCTGGGGACCATCCTGGGCGTCATGATCGCCTCTCCCCTGGCCTTTTTGGCGGCGCGAAATACCACGCCGTCGACGACCTTCGTGCGCCCCGTGGCCCTGATGCTCCTGGTGGCCTCCCGATCGGTCAACTCCCTGATCTGGGCCCTATTGCTGGTGGTCATCATCGGGCCCGGCATGCTCTCCGGGGTGTTGGCCATCGCCCTTCGCTCGGTGGGATTTTGCGGCAAGCTGCTCTTTGAGGCCATCGAGGAGATCGACGAGACGGCCCGCGACGCCATCGAGTCCACCGGCGCCAGCCGCCTTCAAGTGCTGACCTTTGGCGTCATCCCCCAGATCGCGCCGGCCTTCGCCGGCATCTCTATCTATCGCTGGGACATCAATATCCGGGAGGCCACCATTCTGGGGCTCGTCGGCGCCGGTGGCATCGGCATGGCCCTGCAGACTTCCATCGACACCCTGGCCTGGGGCCAGGTCAGCGTCATCTTCATCGCCATCCTGGCCACCGTCGTCCTCTCGGAGTGGGTATCGGCCCGCGCCCGCGCCGCCGTCACCTGAGACCGGCGGCACCGGCCTCATAGCCAGATGAGCGCCAGTCCGCCGGCCCCGAAGAGCCAGCAATACCACGAGAAGTGCCAGAACTTGGCGTGCTGCAGCATCTTCACCAAAATCCACATGCTGGCGTAGCCAATCACCCCGGCCAATAGGGCGCAAAAGGTGTAGAGGCCGACGTCGCCCATGCCCCCGATGGAGGCCAGCTCCGCCGTGTCGAAGCTCATGATGGACTCCAGGAGCATCGCCCCACCAACGGCTGGAATGGATAGCAAAAACGAAAAGCGCGCCGACTCCGCCCGTCCCACCCCAAGCCACAGGGCCGCCACGATCGTCAGGCCCGTGCTGGAGAAGCCCGGCAGCAGCGCAAAGCCCTGCGCTGCCCCGATGGCCAGCGCCACCCACGGTGAGATATGCCACAGCGACCAGTTGCTATCCCTCTTTTTTAAGCGGCTATCATCGACGAACTTGGCGCTCAATAAGATAAACCCGTTGACGAATAATAGCGCCAAAATCACCGTCAATAGCTCCACGTCCTCGCCCCCACCGGTCGACAAGAAGGGATATATGCCCAGCCCTATCAACGCCGTGGGCACAGAGGCCAGAAATAATAGCCACACCAGGCGGGCTCCCTCGGTACGGCTCGCCGCCTCCAATGAGCGCTCCTCCAGGCCCCGGGCCACCGCCTCGCGAACCCCCGTGACGGCGCCGATGACGTCCTTTCGATAAAAGACCATCACCGCGATGAGCGTCCCCACGTGAATGGTGACGTTAAATAGCAGGTTGGGCTCCGGAATCCCGAAGAACCGCTCCCCCATCATCACGTGGCCCGAACTACTGATCGGAAAGAAATGGGCGATCCCCTGGAGAATCGCCAAAACAACGGCTTCAATTGCGCTCATGATTCCTCTTTATCGGCTCCAGTGGCTCCCCCACGCCCCTTCACGGTTGCCCCTCAGCTCTTGTCTAGCGAAGGATACCACGAGCGGTCCACCGTCTCGTCGGTGGCGATCCAATCGCGCATGGCCGGCACCATCTGCTCTTGCCATAACTCCTCATCGAGGCGGATCTCCAAAAACTCCCGGTACAGCCGGGCCATGATATCTTCGATCTCCTCCAACAGGTACATCCGCTCGTAAAATTTCTCCTCCTCTTGCTTGCTCAGCACCGAGGGGATCTTGACCGACGAGAAGTCCATCCCATCGGCCTTATAGGTAAATGTCCACTCGCGGCCGTCTTTGACAACCTGAAGCTTGGCTCGCGACACCCGCTTGCCGTGCTGAAGGGCCACCTTGGCCTCCGCCGAATAGGCCGGCGCCCCGCCCTTGAGCGTATTTCGCTCCGTCTCCGCCAGGTAGGCCTCCAGGACCAGCCGGTCGTCGTAGGCCAGCTCCACCGGCCCGTGCTCCTCGACCTCCAACAGGCTGTCGTGGGTCTCGGACTTAAACCACAACCACATCATAAATTCACCGCCGAGAAATCGGCGCGTCTCGATCAGATCTGCAAGATTCATCGCTCACTCCCTGGCACTCAATGGCCCGCTCATCCTTGATTGGTGGACGCTCAACGCCCTTCGTTCAGGCCTCGACGCCGGCCAGACCTTCCACAAAATTAGTGGGCTCCACGTCTTGGAGCATCTCCACCTTCTCCTCACCCAACCCGCTCTCTACGGCGTTGATATAGGGGTTGGCCGGAAGGATCTTTAGACCAAATGTGTCCTGAAAATAGCCCTGGAAGGTCTCGCAGAGCTTATTGGTCTGGCTCCAGAAGCGCACCACCCCGGCGTGAAGGTCCCAACTGACGTCGATGACCCGCATCTTCGGAAGCTGCTGCTCCTTGAGCTCCATCTTGACCATCGCCTTGATGTCGTCTCGCTCAAATTTCGACAGCTCTTCCTTGTCGTTTTCCACCATATATTCGTACTCCGCCTCCGCCACATGAGCCTTTAACAAGGCCTTGGGGATGGAGTATCGATCCTGGCGAAAACCCAGGTTGATATAGTGATCAAAGAGCACCGAATAGAGATCGAATTCCAGTTGAAGGGGCCGATCGATGGGCACCCATCCCTCGGAGATCTCGTCTTCGTCCTCTGGCGTCAGCGGCGTAAATGAATTGGCTTCGATGCGCTCGACATAGCGCTCCTTCCAACCGTCCTCGGGCTCGCCCTGAACGTGGAAGATTTTATAGGAAAGCGATCCTTTTATGGCACCCAACTGCACCCTCCGTGGCGTGTGGAACATAAGCAGCAAACATATCGGTCGGCGCCTCTTGACGCCGACCCATTGCCTAACATTGCCGGAGGCCGCTGTACAGAAATCGAGGAATCAGTCCTCGGGCGCAAAGCCTCGACGCATCGTATTCTCCACGATGGCCTGGGGCACCATGAAGTTTTTGAGGTAGTCCGGCCCCCCGGCCTTGGTCCCGCCGCCGGAGAGGTCGAAGCCGCCAAAGGGATTGCGATAGACCAGCGCCCCCGTGCTGCCGCGGTTGATATAGAGGTTGCCCACGGCGAATTCCTCGCGGGCCTGCATGATATTATAGGGGCTTCGGCTGTAGACGGCGCCGGTCAATGCAAAGCGCGTGGCATTGGCCACCTCGATGGCCTCGTCGAAGGAGTCCACCTTCATGAGCGCCAATACGGGCCCGAAGATCTCCTCTTGGGCCAGCCGATCGTCGACCTCGATATCCTCGACGATCGTCGGGCCCACGTAGTGACCGGGCCCCGAGACCTGGCGACTGAGCAAAATCTCGCCCTCCTGGGCGGCAAGCTCGATATAGCCCTCGATCTTGGCCTTGGCCTCCCCATCGACGACGGGGCCCACCTTGGTGCCCGGGTCATGGGCCGGCCCGATCTTGATGCTCCGCGTGGCCTCTACCAGGCGCTGGCGAAACTCGTCGTAGCATGACTCGTGGACCACCACTCGGCTGCAGGCCGAACACTTCTGTCCCTGAAAGCCGAAGGCGGAGTGGATCACGCCCTGGACGGCCTCGTCCAGATCGGCGTCGGCGTCGACGATGATGGCGTTTTTTCCGCCCATCTCGCAGACCACCTTCTTGACGTGGTGTTGCCCGCGTCGGGGCACCGCCGCCTCGCGGATGATATTGAGGCCCACCTCCATGGATCCCGTAAAGGCGATGACCTGGACATCGGGGCTCTCCACCAGACGGGCCCCCACGGTCTCTCCGGAGCCGGGCACGAAGTTGATCACCCCGTCTGGAAAGCCCACCTCGCGGCAGATCTCATTGAATTTGGCGGCGATCACTGGCGACTGCTCCGCCGGCTTGACGATCACGGGGTTGCCCGTCACCGCCGCCGCCATGGTCATGCCCGCCATGATGGCCAGGGGGAAATTCCAGGGGGCGATCACGGCCGCCACGCCACGGGGGCGATAGCTCAGCTCGTTGAGCTCACCGGGGAGCCTTCCAAGCCGTTGGGGGTCGGCCAGCCGCTTCATCTCCCGGGCATAATACTCGCAAAAGTCGATGGCCTCACAGACGTCGGCGTCGGCCTCTCGCCAGATCTTTCCCACTTCCCAGACCATCCAGGCCGACAGCTCGTCGCGGCGCTCTCGCATCCGTTGGGCGACCTTCAATAATAGCTCTGCCCGCTCGTCGGGGCTCGTCGATGCCCAGGCCTTACGCACCCCCTGGGCGGCGGCCACCGCCTGGTCGGCGTGCTCCGCGCTCAGGCTGGCGACCTGGCCGACCACCTGGTCGGGCTGACCCGGGTTGTGGCTCACCAGTTGCTCCGAGGCGCCCACCGACTGCCCCCCAATGGTTCCCTGGTAGCTCTGGCCCAGCGACTGGCGCACTTGCTCCACGGCCTCCGCCATCTGGGCTCGGTGATCGGCCCTGGCGAAGTCTCGAAGGGGCTCGTTTTTGAACCCATGGTCCGTGATGGGCCCGTGCTTTGGCTCGGCCGTGCTCTCCGCAGCGCCTGGAGGCGGCTCCGGCGCCGCCAGCAATTTGTCCATGCTCTCTCCCTCCACGAAGCTCGCCCGCAGCCAGCTTTCGTTGGAGGTATTTTCCAGCAGGCGGCGCACTAGATAGGCCATCCCGGGGATCATCTCGCCGATGGGCACGTAGTCCCGCAGACGATAGCCCATATCCTTGATGGTGGCCTTCATCGGCTCCGCCATGCCGTAGAGCATCTGGAACTCGATGGCGCTCTTATCGAGGCGTCTAGCGTCGGCGTAGACCATGGCGTGAGCGATGCTTCTCACATTATGAGAGGCGATGGCGGTGCGCACATATTTATGCTTGTCCAACATCAGCTCGACGCAGCGCTCGAAATTCTGGTCGGTCTCCCACTTCTGGGTATAGACCGGGATGGGCCACCCCTCTTGCTCGGCCTGAATGGTCTCGTAATCCCAGTAGGCCCCCTTGACCAGGCGAATGGTCACCGGGGTGCGCCGCTTCTTGGCCCACTTGGTGAGGTCCTTGAGATCATCATAGCTATCCCGGAGGTAGGCCTGACAGACGATGCCGGCGTGCTCGAAGTCGCTAAATTCCGGCTCTTCGAGCAGGCTCTTAAAGGTGGCGTAGGTCAGGTCCTTATACTTGTACTGCTCCATATCGATATTGATGAACGCCCCGCGCTCTTTGGCGAGCCGGAACAGCGGTCGAAGCCGCTCTTTGACGGCGTCGATGCTCCCCTCGGGGTCGATGGGATCGAGCTGGCTATAGAGCGAGGAGATCTTGACCGATAGGTTGACCCTCGGGGTCTTGCCATAGGGGGTCTCTTCCAGCGCCGGGCGCTCCGGCCAGGAGGGCGTCTCCTCGCAGAGCGTCTCCAGAATTTCCTTATATCTCGCCAGATAATCCTCGGCCTCTGCCTCGCTCACCGTGGCCTCGCCGAGGAGGTCGAGGGTGTAGGTGAGCCCCTCTTTTTTCCACATCTTTTTGAGCGTTCCCAGGGCCTCGCGGGCGTCCTGGCCGGCGATGAATTGCTCGGCCATGCCCACGATTTGCTTTTCGATCTGACCGGAGGCCTTCTTGGCGATCCAGCTATCCGGTTTGACCCGCGACAGTCCCCACTGAAAAGACGAGGGAAAGTCCTGCTCCGGCCGGCAGAAATACTCCTGAATATGCTCCGCCAATTGCACGTGATCTTTGAGGGTTGGAAAGACATCGACGAAGCGAAACATCTCCACCTTGAAGGCCTCGTCGTTCATCGACCACTCCATCATCTTCTCTCGCCATCGACCGGCGCTGAAGATGGAGGGCGATTGTCCCTTCATGCCCTTAAATATCTGGCGTCCCAATTCAACGATATCGCGTTCCGAAGCCCGGGCCATAACTCGCTCGCTTTCCGAGGTTAGATTGTAGGAGAAGTCGCTTCTGGAGGATGTCTACCAATCAACGGCCAGTTCAGTAAAGCCGACAACTTACGCCTTCTTCAACGACCTTCACCTCTCCCGCTCCGCCCCGTGATTCCCAGGCTCGCTTTATGGCCCACCGTCCGCCGGTGGGCCCGTGGACCAGCAGGGTCTGTTTGGGCGCCACGGCCTCCATCATGCCCAGGAGTTGCCACCGGGGCGCGTGGTTGATGAGCCGGCAGCGCTTGACGGTGGCGCTGAGAGGTCCGCGATACCCGGGCCATTGGATCTCCTCTCCCCGCCCCGTCGCCAGAAGTCGGCCGGCCCCCGTGCCCCCTCTTGCCCGGTTGAGCACCAAGATCGTCGCCCTCTCATTGCCCAGGAGTTCACGGCTTAGATAGGCCGAGGTGGAGCCCCGCTGAAAGCGCGGCCCCGAGCTGATCACCACTCCCCCGCCTCGGAGGCGGTCGCGCATTCGCCGCCGCTCACCGAAGACCAACCCCTCGGCCAATCCCAGGCGCTCAAAGATGGCTTCGTAATAGGCGTCCACCAGAAATCGGCGCCGACCTTCCTTTTTGAGCAGCGACGCCACCTCCTGAGCCTCGCCGACGCCCATCGCCCCGATGAGCACCGGCCCCGAGCTGGCATCGACGGCCTCCACGAGGGCTGCCGCCTCCTCTTCCCAATAGAGCCCATCCGCCGCCTCGTCGGTGGCCAATATGGATTCCATGATCAACAGATCCACGCCGTGATCATCACGGGCCACCGGCGCTCCCCCGCCGCCGACCAGGCTTTGGTCGTGGGTGCAAAAGTCGCCGGTATAGACCACCCGGCCCTGGCAGCGACCGCCGACGCGTTTATCGACCATCAGCATCGCCGCCCCCGGGCAATGACCGGCCCTCAAGGCCGTCACGCCCCATCCTTCGCTTTCCTCCAGCGGCCGTCGCCGCCCCGGCTGGAGCACCTCGATGCGCCGGCAGATGGACTCCACCTGGGCGCCGACACCCTGACCTTCGGAGAGCACCACCGGTAATAAGCGACGCGTCTGTTCGGTGGCCAGAACCGTCACCGTCGGCCATCGCTCGATAAGCGCCATCAGCCCGCCGCAGTGGTCGCCGTGGGCGTGACTGATCCACAGCCAATCGGGCCGCTCCATCGACGATGGGTCGACGCCGGCGCCACCATCGAGGAGCAGATGCCGTTGCCCGAGCACCAACCCGTGGGCATTTGGCGTTCCCGCGCCTGCTCCACTATATGAAATGAAGTACTCACCCATCGCTGTTATCCCTTTGGTCGGATAGCGCCACCTCCCGATGACCCCATTTTTGACTCTGGACCTCTCCCCATGACCGTCACCGCCGACTCCAATGCCGACAAAGATGACAAGGGCCTGACCCTGGACTGGAAGCGGGGGCTCATCCCCCTGTCGCTCCTCACCCTTATCATCCTCTACTATTACTTCCACGCCCCTTTCTGGGTCCTCCTCCTATTCTGCATGTGGATCCCCCTCTTCTATCTGGGCGTGCCCTTTTATACGCGTAGGAAGTGGGAGGCCTTTGAGGAGACCTTCGCTCGCCGCTTTCAGAGAGGCGAGCATAAGCAGCTATTGGAGGACTACCGAAACCAGTGGTTTCTTCGCCGCTTCGGGCCGCGAGACCTCATGCTGAGTAAATTGGGCCTCATCTATTCGGCCATGGAGAAATACCCGGAGGCCGAATACGCCTTTGAGGAGGCCATCCAGGCCACGGAGGGTCGAGTCCCTGAGAAGCTGCACTTCAACCTGGCCAACGCCAAATTCGAGCAGGAAAAATACGACGAGGCCATGCGCATCTACCTATCGCTAAAGGGTCGCTCGCCCTACCAGGCAGCGGCCAAGGCGCGGATGGCCCTCATCGACCTGGAGCGCGACAACCGCACCGAGCAGGCCCTGGACAACCTCCAGAACCTGCGCCATACCGTCTCGGGCTCCCTTAAAAAGCGCATCGACCGTGCCCTGGCCCGCCATCGCCCGTGAGCTTGTCAAAGCGACACCAACCCCTATATTGGCACGTCGATGAGCCCCTACCATGATTTGAGAGGGCTCATACCACGAATGACGACACGCCTATCGACATCTTTTTATCACCCCAGGAACCACCCATGGCCACTACCGACCGACGTTTTGACGTTCGCACCCTGGAGCGCTACCTGCGAGAGGGCACCATCACCGAAGAGCAATACGAAGCCCATCTTCAGGAGTTGCCCGACGTGGCCGACAAAGCCGAACCGCTGGAATCGGAATTCGAAGAGGATGTTCTCGACGACGACGAAGAGTGACCTCCCCTCTCCGCCCTGGTCTCTCTTGCACCGCCGAGGACGTCGCCATGAGCAGTCACGACGACACGCCGAATCCGGATATGACCTCCACCCATCGGTCGACCATCGACTTCGGTGGCTTCCTACTCAGCCTCGGCACCAACTGCATGGCCCATTTGGGAAAGCGCCCCCACCCCGAGACGGGGCGCACGGAGGTTAACCGGCCGGCGGCCCGAGAGATCCTTGACCTCCTCCATGTCCTGCGCGCCAAGACCAAGGGCAACCTCAGCGATCGCGAACAAGAACTCCTCAACACCCTCCTCTGCGATCTGGAAAAGGCCTTCGACGATACGGAGTGTTGATCATGAGCGCTCCCCACCAGCGGTGGTCTTCCCAGATTGCGATCGCCTCCACGGCGCTGATCACCCTCCTCGGTCTCTGGGCCTGCGACGAACCCGACGCAGACGGCGCCGAGGATCGGCCACCACCGGAGCACGTCGAGTGCGACTGCCCCCCCATCGAGGAGTTGGCCACGGGACTGCCCGACTTTGCCGAACACGTAAACACCGTCCGCCCGGCGGTGGTCAATATCTACACCCGCACCGACCCACCTGAGTCGTCGATTCGACCCAGCGATCCGCCGGCCATCGTCCCTCAGGATCGGGTCCGAGAGAGTCTGGGCTCCGGCTTTATTTTTGATGACTCCGGTCTCATCCTCACCAATGACCACGTCATCAATGGCGCCTCCGAGATCGCCGTGCGCCTTCTCGACGAACGCGTCTTTTCGGCCACCGTGGTCGGCAGCGATCCCCCGACCGACATCGCCGTGCTCCAGCTCGATTTTCACAACGACAACGACGAGGACCAAGACGAGTCGGAGGATAACGAGCCCCCCATCCCCGACGACCTTCCGTCGGTCACCTTCGGTGATTCCGACGAGCTTTTGGTCGGCCACTGGGTCTTGGCCATCGGCAATCCCCTGGGCCTGGCCTCCACGGTGACCGCCGGCATCGCCAGCGCGACGGGCCGCCAAGTCATGCCTCCCGGCGGCCAATTGCGCTTTCAGGATTTCATCCAGACCGATGCCTCCATCAACCCCGGAAGTTCCGGTGGCCCCCTGGTCAACGTGAACTCCGAGGTCGTGGGCATCGCCACCGCCATGACCCCCGACAGCCAGGGACTGGGCTTTGCCATTCCCATCAATATGGTCACGGACATTCTCGATGACCTCATCGAGCACGGCCGCGTCGAGCGCTCCTGGCTCGGGGTCTACGTCGCCGAAGTGACCGACCCGCTGCGCGAGGAATTCGATATCGATGAACCCGGCGGCGCCCTGATCACCCGTCTGGTCGATGGTGGCCCCGCCGATGGCGCGGGCATCGAGCCCGGAGATATCGTCGTCACCATTGATGGAAACGCCGTCGAGGACGCCCACCACCTTGCCTGGTTGGCGGCCACCATTGGCGTGGACCGCACGGTGGACGTCGAATTATACCGAAATGAAGAGCGCCAGACCCTGCCCCTGACCATGGGCTCCATGCCCGAGCAATAAGATGCCCCCCGGCTCCAGTCGCGCTGGCCCTCTTCGCCTGCCGTGATTACACTATGAGTGCGCGCATCATGGTTTTCTTTTGCCCGGGAGATTCCCCATGACCAGCAAGACCGAAGAACGGCTCCCCGTCGCAGTGAGCATGGGACTTATCGCCATCCCCTTGATCTATTTTGTGACCCTCAGCGTGACGACCATTCCCGGTGGATTTGTCGGTCACCTGGTGACCGCCTGGACCATCGCCGCCCTGGTGGCCGCCGCCACCGTGGCCCTGGTCCCCAATGGCCGCGAGTATTTCTCGCGCGCCGAGCAATTTGGGATGCTCGCCGGCCACGGCGTCATCGCCCTGGCGGTCGCTCTGCTGGGCTTTACCGCCATGGGGATGCACTGAGAACGCGTCGTCAATCCTCATCCTTGGCGAGAAGTGACGTGGCCGACGCCCTTCCGAGGCGATCCCACACCGCTTCCCAGCGGCGGTCATGGGGTGGTGCCTCCACCCATATCTGCTCAAACCCTCGCTGATCCAGGCGATGGAGCGCGGCGTAAAGCCCCTTTGCATAACCCTCCATATCGGCCGGCAAGCGTACCAGTTGATCCTCGTCCAACGCCGACGCACTGGGCTCGGTTCCCCGAACCAGGACGCCGATGGGACGCGTCGCCGCCTCGCCTATCTCCTCTGATTCGGCGATCCGAAGCGGGGTCCTCGGCGAATAGTGCTTTCGCGCTAGCCCCGGGGAGCGGCGCTTCATGCTCTCTGGCACCTCATGACCCAACCGAAAATCTGCGACCTCCACATAGGCCGCCAACTCCTCGGCGCTGACCAACCCCGGTCTCAGGATCTCCACCGGTGAACGACGAGCATCGATCAATGTGGACTCCAGGCCCACCTTGGTGGGGCCACCGTCCACAATGGCCGCCACGCGCTCGCCCAAACCATCGCGCACATGCTCCGCCGTCGTCGGTGACAGCTCGGTGTAGCGATTGGCGCTCGGCGCGGCCACGGGTGCCCCACAGGCCTCGATGATATCATGGGCCACCGGGTGGGCGGGGATGCGAATGGCCACCGTCGACAGGCCACCGCATACCAAGGGCGACACCGCCCCTTCCTCGACCTCCAATACGAGTGTCAGCGGTCCCGGCCACAGCGCTTTCGCCAGTGCCTCCGCCTCCTCACTCCAGGTTTTGGTCAGCGCCCGCGCCTGCTCCACGGAGGCTACGTGTACGATCAACGGGTTGGTCGCTGGCCTCCCCTTGGCCTGGAAAATGGCCTCCACCGCTTCATCGCTATCGGCCCTGGCCCCCAGGCCGTAGACCGTCTCCGTGGGGAACGCCACCAAACGGCCCTTCCTCAACAGGGCCGCCGCCTCCTCGATGACTTCCTCCCGCCCGCGTTCCACATTTAAGACATCTCCAGACCGGCTCATGCGTCCTCCCAGGGCGGCGTCGGCGCCATCCCATCCAATCTCTCCTGAGGCTGAACCAACCAATCCCTCTCTCGAGCCGCCAGTCGCATGGCCTCATCACCGCGATCGATGAGCAGCGATGGCCCGTCGACAAACTCCAGCATTTCCTTGTCCGTAATTGCATCCCCGGCCGCCAACTGAGGCTGAGATCCGATCACCGACTCGATGAGCGCCACCTTCCCCTCGCGATAGACCACCGGTCCCTCTCGTTGATCCGTCAACTGCCCCCGGTCGTTGACGGTCACCCGATTGCCGAGCACCCGCTGCTCCGGAACCCCGAAAAGGGGAGCCACCGCCCTGACGGTCCACTCATTGGAGGCCGACACGATCCACACCTCCACGCCCTCTTCCATCAGCCGCTGCAATAGCCGGCGCATTTGAGCGATGACGCGAATCCCGCGCTGCACCTCCACCTCTCCGCGATCGCTTTCGCCCAGGGACACCCGCTGGCGGCGCCGCCCCAATTCCCGCGCCATCGCCGCCCGCGACCACCGCGCCATCTGCGCTTCCTCGATGCCCACGTGCAATTTGACGGCCCATTCGTAGCAATCTCTTCGGCCCAGCCGATCGAAACGCCGCCGATATAGCTCACTGGCCTCTCGTCGGTAGGCGTCGTAGAGCGGATGGGTTCGCTGTTCTGATCGGGGCGTCTCCCAGATCTCGGTGGCCAACTGGCGCAGCCGATCGCGGCCATCCTCCGGATCGATGAGCCCCCAAAAGGCATCCAGATCGTAGCGATAGAGCACCTCGTCGATCAGGTATTGGGAGTACAGCTCGCCGATATCGCCCATGATGAGCGTATTGTCGAAATCAAAGACGGCGATGGGCCGCCCCTTTTCGGCGCTCAGGGCGCTGATCCAGGGCGATAAGCCCTCGGCGACGTCGCGCTCCCAGCCCTCGTTCACCAACCACTTCTCCGCCACTTGTCTATCAGTCATCGTACCAATCCTCGGTTGCCTATGATGAGATCCGGGCCCCGCTATTTCCCGAGGCTGGAAAGCTCTATGAGCTCAACTCTTGTATTACGGCAGAAATTTCGCTACAAGCCGACCTCGTCGGTTCGCTCGAGCCCTCCTTTGATGAGGCGAAATAGGCGCCCCACGGGGACGCCGCCGCGGCGGATCGCCACCTACGAATTCTGCAATCACCGGCCCCCCGGCCGGCTTCGTCCTTCGTCGGTCGAAGCGCGACCAGGGCGGCCTCAAGGACTCAGGAGTTACCATGAAGCCGGATATTCACCCCGATTACCACCCGGTGGTCTTCGTCGACGGCGAGCACGAGATCGTCACCCGCTCCACCATCACCTCGGATACCACCCGCGACATCGACGGTGTCGAACACTTCGTCGTCAACGTCGATATCAGCGCCTTTAGCCACCCCTTCTATACGGGCAAGCAAAAGCTCGTGGATACCGAAGGGCGTGTCGATCGCTTCCTCAAGCGATACAACCTCAGCCGAGACGACGAAGAGATCGGGGAGGTCGACGAAGAAGACGAGGACCAAGACTCCACAGAAGAGTCGGAGTGACGCCGAATGCCCCGCTTTGACCTCGGTCGAGCGGGGCTTTTTTCGAGGTCCCGGGCCCCCCGGAAAGCTCTCTGGAAACCCGAGCTTCCCCTGCGACCTGGCCACCTCGGAATACCGACGCGTCCCCAACCTATACATGATTGCGCATGCTGCGGTCGTCGCTCCTAGAACGCGATCGGCGCCCGCCGTCAACCGCAACACCTATTGATTTCGAGACTTTACGCTTGTACCGGACCCCCGCGCCACAGCAGCAGTCAGGTCCAGCTCAGCCACCGAGCTTTGAGGACACCCCCACCCCCACCGTTGCGTGGGATGACCGGGGACCTATGTCCATCGGTGCCCCATCGAGCCCTTTGGTTTATACCTCTGCTGCCATCGCCGGCGCTCCGATACAGGCTCCTGCCCAAAGGAGCATCAGTCATGACTTTTTCCGAAGCCGCCATCGAAGTTCTCTATCGCGCTGGACGCCCACTTCACTATAAGAAAATCACGGAAGCCGCCATCCAGGAAGAGCTTCTGTCTCATGTCGGTCGCACCCCTGAGAAGACGATGGGCGACCGCCTGACCAAGGAAGCCCAGAAAAAGCAGGGAGCCTCCGTCAAGCGCATCCGCCCCGGCGTCTATCAGCTCCGAAAAGATGTCGAGAAAAAGCTCGAAAAAGAAGGCAAAAAGCGCGAGCCTCTGGGAAAGAAAAAGCCCAAGCCCAAAGCCAAGAAGAGCTCGCGCTCCAAGGGTTCCTCCAACGGATCCCAGCGACGCTCCAAGAAGAGCGATGGCGATAATTCCTCTCGCCGGCGACGGCGACGGTCACGTGGAAAAAAATCGCGTGACGACGACTCCCGGAGCGACCAAAATAGCAAGAGCCGGCGCGGCTCAAAGAAGCGACGTCGACGCTCCTCCAAAGACAACAACAAGCGTTCGCGCTCCAAGTCCTCAAAGGCCAAGCGCCGCTCCAAGAGCGATGATAAGGACCGCTCCAACCGTCGTCGCAAGCGGCGACGACGCCGTTCCAAGAGCCGCGATGACAGCTCCAACAAGAGCAATCGCAAGTCTCGGTCACGACGCTCGAAGTCCAAGGATCGCTCCACGTCCTCCAAGGCCACTCGCAAGCCGGAGAAGCCAGCGCGCCACCTCGACGAGGGACCGGTGCGCATCGACGCCATCGCCCGCGCCGCCCACACCGTGCTGGAGGACAATAAGCGTCGGCCCATGAAGATCGACGACCTGGCCGATGAGATCTTCAACCGCAAGCTCGTTCGCTTTCATACCCACGACGCGTCGGCCACCGTGCAGTCGGCGATGGCGGGAGACAACCAGCTTCGCAAGCGCCGCGGCCACCGTCCCCTGTTCATCCAATACGATCGCAACCGCTGGGGCCTGACCAAGTGGGGCCTCTCCAAGACGTCGGTGGAGCGCGAGCAATCCATCCTCAGCCTGGCCGAAGAGATCCGCCAGGACGCCGTCGACACCCTGGGCGATGCCCTCACCGACATTAAGCCGGAGGCCGTGGAGTCTCTTGCACTGACCCTCCTGGAGCGATTGGACTACCGAGACATCAAGGTCTCCAAGCGCTCCTCCGATGGCGACGTCTTCTTCACCAGCGACTGGCGACAGGGACTGGCCGACGTGCGCGTCTGCATCCAGGTGGTGGGCGACTGTGAGTTGACCCTCTCCGACGATGTGGTCACCGAGCTTCGCGGGACACTCCACCATTACTCGGCGAGCGAAGGCGTCATCATCCATCTGGGCGATATCGACGACGACGCCGTCGAGGAGAGCCGCGAGGAAAAGCTGGCCCCCATCACCCTCATCGACCGCGACACCTTTGTGGAATTGCTCATCAAGCACGGCATCGGCGTTCGCACCTATCAAACGCCGGTGACGATGGTGGATACGGCCTTTCTCGACTCCCTCGCCTCCGTATGAAGCTCATCCGACCCGGCCTCGTCCCCTACGGCCAGGCACTTGCCTGGCAGCTTGAGCTGCGGCGACGCCTCCAGCAAGGAGAGGCCCACGATCCCGTGGGCTACCTCCTGTGCCTGGAGCACCCTCCCGTAGTCACCCTGGGAAAACGCGGCCGGGTCGACTCCATCTTTGGCCTTAAGGCCCTTCAACAGCGGGGGACTCAATTCTTTAAGATCGACCGCGGCGGCGAGGCCACCTACCACGGTCCGGGCCAATTGGTGGTCTATCCCATCATCAAGCTGGACCAGCTCTCGATCGGCGTCGTCGATATTATCCGCGGCCTCGCCGCCTCCCTGGGCGAGGCCCTGGCTCACCACGGCGTCCACGCCACCTATGACGAAGACCACCCCGGCCTGTGGACCGACCAACGCCCTCCCCATAAGATCGCCAGCGTGGGGATGCGCGTCTCCGGTGGCGTCACCACCCATGGTGCCGCCGTCAACCTCCACAACGACTTGACGCCCTTTTCCCTATTTGTCCCCTGCGGCATGCCAGATAGCCCCATGACGCGCCTCGCAGACCACGTTGACGAGGACTACGCCTTCGATGACTTCACGGAGCGCTTCCTCTCCCACTTCCAGGCACGCTTCGACTTCTCCCTGGAGCCCCTGGACCTGGAGCCTCCGCCCAAGGACCAATGGGCAGCCCCCATGACCCTATAACCCTCCCCTAACGACTCACCAACTCGCTGGTCCACACCACGGCGTAGACGATCAACGTGGTCAGAAATAGAAAGACCATCTGGGCCACCGCCAATTCGTAGAGCTTCTCCGTGGATC
The DNA here is from genome assembly GCA_964566695.1 of uncultured Bradymonadales bacterium. GTDB lineage: Bacteria > Myxococcota_A > Bradymonadia > Bradymonadales > Bradymonadaceae > SLJM01. Next base: position 19,017 of record CAZMJS010000026.1, on the reverse strand, counting down.
CCACCGCCGAAAAGAAGATCTGGACGAATAGCGCCAGCATGGCCACCAGGGAGAAGTAGGCAAACCAGCGAAAGCTGGCCCCCAGCGCCTCCGAGCCCCGGTACAGCCGATAAAATACCCACAGGGTCCCGATGGGCAGTCCATATTTCAGGAATGTCAGGGCGAAAACCCCGGCGAAAATATAGCGATCTTCGTCGAGGCCCCCGAAGTACTCAAAGCCGAATTGAAAATCCAAATTATGGATGAAGAAGCCCCCCAATAAGAACCACGCCATCGCCAGCGACGCCCCGAGAAGCACCAACCCCTCGCGTTGATACCGCCCCTTATTCTCCAGCCAGTTAAGCCGCCCGTCGCCCACCACCAACCAGGAGGCGATAAAGGCCACCACCACGTGGGCCGCCACAAAGTCATGGGCCGCCATATCGCCGATGAATACCGCCACCGCGGCCGACAGAGCCAGGTAGGTGATCATGCCCACCTTGGCCACCACCCCGTCGATCCATATCGCCAGATAGATGGCCAGCGCGCCCAGCATTCCCCACGTCCAAAACTCACCGCCATCGCGGAGCCACCTCGCGGGAAAATAACGCCACTCCCACCCGCCCGACTCCTGCATGAGCAATAAGATGGTGGTGACCAATAAGACCACCAGCGCCCCCACCACTGCCGGTCTGCTAAGGGTTGCAAAGGGCAGACTTTCAGCCCCCTCACGGCGAAGCTTCAGTGCCGCACTGACCACCAGCACCAGGGCTGACGCCAGCAAAAACCCCCAGAACATATTCTGGCCAAATTGATAATAGTAGACGCCACTCGGAAGGGCGAAGAGACAAAACGCCATGGCGCCCTCCGGCGCCCTCCGCCATTCATCCAGGTAGAGCCAACCCAAGATCACTCCGATGATCGGGAGCATCGTATAAAAGACCGGTTGGCCGGCCACAAAGCCCCCCCGGGTATGGAAGAACTCCGTCCACTCTTGGACGTGAAAGCCGATCGCCGCCGTCGCCCCCAGCACCACCAATAACCACCCCAGGTGGCGAAGCCCGCCATAATGACCGGCCCACCACATCGCCGCTCCCAGGTAGACTGCCGTCCACCCCAGGGCCACCGCCACCGCCGGCGTCACAAAATACCAGGTGCCCAACGCCGCCGCGCCAAACCCCACATCGATCCACAGGCCACGAGGCTGGTGCCCTCGCCCGCGCAGGCGTCCCTCCAGGCTCATCAACCAGAGCAAAAACAAGGCCATCACGGGCAGGTATTGAATGAGGTTTCGCTGATGTTCCTCGTGCAGCGACTGGCGATGATGTTCGATGGCCGCACTCATATCGCTTGTATCGTAGCCCGCTTGCTCCAACTGAGTGGCCCATCGCTCGTTAAACCGGCCCAAGACGGTGTCTTCATCTCTCTCTACGCCCCCCTCCAGAGCAAAGTGACGCCCCTCATAGTGCATTGGTAGCCCCACCCCGGTGGCCAGGGCCATAAAGTAGGTCAACTCCGTCTGATCCAGCTCATCGGCGACCCCTGCTTCGTCCCACAAGGCACGCCAATGGGGACCCGCCATGATCGCCACGGTGTCGCGCGTATGATGCCCCTCGGCGTCATGGCCGTGGTCCCCGGTGATCACCAGGTGATCTCGGCTGAAGTCCAGCGTCTCCACGAACTCTCCGCTCTTGGCGTCCACTCGTCGAAAGTGGTCCTCATAGCGCTTATCTCCCGGCTGATAGGCATGCGCCGCTTTGTCGGTCCCCAAGACGTGCACCATAATATGGTCGATTCTCGGGTCCTGAGCCCACTCAATGGCCTGCGGAAAGCTGCGCAGATCGCGCTCCAGGTGCAGATCCATCTCCCGATCTTGGTGCGCCCAATCCTCGACCTGAATGGACTCCGCACCATAGTGTCCATAGAGCGAGATCATCGACACATTGCTCAGCATACCGATGCGGTCGCCCCGGGCCTCCAGGGCCGCTGGAATGCTCAACACCTCGCTGGCCCGCCCCGTAAAATTGTGCAGCCCGGCCACGAAGGGGCTCTGTCGCCCCTCAAACATCGTCTGCAGGCAGGGGTAGGTAAAATTGGCCTCGCAGCTCGTGACGTCGATCGTCTCCACCCCGGCCTCTTGAGACAGCTCCAGCAGCCGAGGCATCACGCCGGGCTGCTCCAGTGTCTCTCGCCTCAAGCTATCAATGATCAGCACCACCAGGCGCCCGTCGCTATCCTCCGACGCCTCCTGGGCCACCGCCTGAGCATCGGCTCTCTCCAATGCCCCATCGTCGCCCCCCATGCTGAGCATCACCAGCAGGACCAATAGCGGTAATATAAGGCTCAATCGTCGCATGTTGGCCCCCTGTTACGGCCGCTCACGACTGTCCGCCGCGCTGGCGCTCCTGAATCTTCTTGGCCTGCTCCCGGACCTTCTCAAGCCCACCGGCGGCGTCGATCTGACCCATCAGATCCTCCAGGCCGTCGTCGACCTCCTCGCGGGGCAAGTTGCCCTTCTCCAGGCGCGGGTCGGCCTGCTTTCGGCAATTCTCATAAAAATTGAGCCCCCGGATAAGAATCCGCGGATCCTTTCCGGCCACGTCGATGGCCTTCCACAGGCAATCCTCCCCATCGGCGTAGCGCCCCAATTTTTCGTAATAACTGAGCAGGTTGACCTGGCTGATGATATAGACCGGCAATACCTGTTGGCCGATGGCCTCATAGGCATCCTCTGACATGGACTCCGCCTGCCGTCCCCACTGCAAGGCGTCTTCGAAGCGCTCGCTCTGAAAGAGGATCACGCTTAGTTGCTGGCATCCCTGCGCCAGCTGAGCCAGATAATTGGAGGCGCCGGCGCCGGCCAACGTCTCCGCGACCTCCACCGCCCGATCCATGGCCTCATTGGCCGACTCCCACTCCTCATCGCGGGCGTAGATGATGGCCATATTCTGAAGGGCGCCCAACTGAAGAGGGTTCGGGGTGCGCTCCTCTTCGCCGTCGTCGTCCCTCGCTTGCTCTTCCGCCTCATCGAGCAACGTCAACGCCTTTTCTCCCACCGACCGCGCTTCCTGACGTTCGCCGAGGGCCAGAAGGATGCTCGACAGATTGAGGTGGGTGGCAGCGCTATTGGAGGCAAAATCCACCCCACCGTCGATCATCTGGTCGCAGATCTCAGCGGCCGCCTCATGGTAGCCGCGCGACTGCTCCAGATTTTGACGACGCTGATGGACGACGCCCAGCTCATTATAGACCCGAGCCTTGAGCTTGAGCACCTCCTCGGTGTCTTTTTCCGCCATATCTAAAACGGCTTCCGCCTCATTGAGTGCCTGGGCCCCGCGCCGGGTCTGGCGCTGGCGTAGCGCCTGACTTCCCTGGCGCACCAGGTCATTGACCTCATCCAACTGCTCTTGCAGCCACTTATCGCTCTCTGACTCTGCCATCTTGGTTCCTTTTGCATTCCAGTGCATCGATTCCGTCGGTGGCGCCCAAATTGTCGCAGCCACCCCATTTCGTCAACGCCGGCTCAGGGACATTGCCCATCAGCGATGTCTTGCAGATAGGTTTGGGCATCCTGCGCCTCCTCGGAGGTCCCGTAGAGATCGACCACGGTCTCGAAGAAGAGCTCCGCCGTCTCGCAGTCGCCCATCTCCCAAAATACCTCGCCCAGACGCCGCGTGGCCCGGGCCTGCCGGGCCGTGGAGCGCTCGTCTTCTCTGACCTCTCGAAATACGGGCACGGCGCTCTCCCATTGCTCAGTGGCAAAATAAATCTCGCCCAGAATCAGCCGCGCCTCGCCGGCCAGGGAGTGATCGTCGTGGTCTTTTAAGAACTGTTCCAGCGCCCTTCGCGCCAGGCCGTACTCCCCGGACTCCTCGAACTCCTCGGCTTTTTCCAAAAGATCCTCGGCCTCCATATTCTTAAATCGGGTGTCCATATCATCGCGGAAGGTCTCGAAACGCTGTTCCAGGCGTCGGTGATGAAATTCCCCCTCCTCAATGCGACCCTGGAGTTGACTGACCTCTTGGCGATTTTGCTGCACGTCGGCCCCCAGGTCGGCACTATTTCGCGCCAACACAGTGCGCGCCTCCTCCAGGACCTCCTCCAGGGCGTCGATCTCGGCTTTGGCCTCCTCGATCATGGATGCCAATTCCTGCTCCCGTTCCTTGGCCTCTGCATCCAAGCGCTCCTGGCGTTCCTCCATCTCCAGCACCTGGTCTTCCAGATCACGACCGCTCCAGTAGGGCATGCATCCACTGAGGACCAGACTGATGACCATCGCGATGATGAGCACTCCCGTAGTTCGCATCTTAATTTCCTCTCTACTCAGGACGTCGAAGGACTTGCTTCATCCATCATATCAGTCGCCAGACGCGGCCACTATTCCATGGCCACGGGCCATAAAAAAAGGCCCGCTACCCTCAGGGTACCGGGCCTTTGGTCGCGCCATGACTGGCATCAGCGGATATTGAACACCGCGCGTCGGTTCTGCTCGTGGCAGCTCTCCGGTCCATCGGTGCCACAGCTCTGTACCAGGCGTTGGTCGCCATAGGAGGTGGTGCTGATCTGTGCGGAGTCGACGCCCAGCGAGGTCAAGTAGTCGCGCACGGCGTTGGCCCGGCGCTCGCCGAGACCGATATTATACTCCGTGGTTCCCCGCTCGTCGCAGTGGCCTTCGATCTGGATGCTGGCATCGCGCTCTTCGATGCAATCGGCATTGGCCTGAAGGGTGGCGCGAGCTTCGCTTCCCAGGTTGGAGCTATCGAAGGGGAAGTAGACGTTCTCCAACTCGCAGGTCGGCTCCGGGGGCTCCACGCATTCGCCCGCTTCGCATACCAACTCGTCGTCGCAGTCGGCATCGACGGTGCACTCCGGCTCCTCGACGCATTCGCCGCCTTCGCAGATATAGCCCTCATCGCACTCATCGTCGTCCAGGCATTCCGGGCCGCACTCGTTATCACGGCACACCTGACTGCC
>CAZMJS010000026.1:2516-13964 GCA_964566695.1 uncultured Bradymonadales bacterium | reverse complement strand
CGATGATTGCGTCCATTTGGGCTTCATCTTAAACGGTGAGCACCCTACGGTGTAAACCGATGCGCAGTCAAGCATATGGGCGGCCATTGCTGCATTTCTTTACCCCTAATTCCCGCCATCTTTGAGAGCTTCTATCAGTGATCGGTCCTCCCAACCACACCTCGCCGATGAGTTCCCATCTTCCATGGCCTCCACTATGGTTGGATCCCAACGAAGGCCACACCGTTTCTCTATGGCTTAGCCTCATGAAGTATATGCCCCGACGCCGATATATGGGTTGGCCTCTGATGGCCCTCTTGCTGTGGGGCTGCGCCCCCATCGAGGACCCGGAGCCCCCCCAGGTCGACGGCGAGGAAATCGCTCTCCCCCCTCCGGGGGTCGATTGGCTATCCGTGGAGGACGTGGAACCGCAGGAGTCTATCTCTCTACGACCCACCGTGGCCGTGACCTTCAACCAATACCTCGACAGCGAGACCTTCAACTCCTTTGGCGCCATGCGTCTTCGCAGCCGCGGCATTACCCAGAGCGGCGCCATCAAATATCAAATTGCCACCCGCACCGTCTATTTTCGGCCTGGCGCCGACCTGGAACCCCAACTGGAGTATCTCCTGGAATGGCGGGCAAGCGACGTTCAAAGCGTTGAGGGCGCCCCCCTGCACCCCATGGTCCTGCTCCCACGCTACACCACGGATGAGGAACTGGACCCCACGCCGCCACTGGAACGCTCCGCCGTGACCTGGGAGGAGGTGGAGGCCATCTTCGATCGCTCATGCAACCAATGCCACGGCGACCCGAACTGGCAACTTCCCTCTCTGGAATACGACCACCTGGTCGGCGGACGCTCGGAGCAGGTCGACCGCTATTTGGTCGAGCCACTCTTCCCCACTCGCTCTTATTTGATGCATAAAATCTTGGCGGACTATCCGGACCGGCTATATGGTGTGCAGCCCCCTCCATGGAGCGACGCACCGCCCCTGGAGGAGGAGGAGTTGATCCTCATCGAGGACTGGATCGCCACCGGGGCGCCTGGCCCCGAGGCTCCGCCCCCGTAATTGGCCCGTCAATTGAGTTCTTGCTGCACTCGTTGGCTCAGCGCGGAGACCGAGAAGCCTCCCTGATGGAGCTGTCCGTTGATAAAGATCGCCGGCGTCCCCGAGACGCCTGCTTCGATGCCCTCCTGGCGATCCCTCATGATTCGGGCTTCGATCTCATCGCTCTCCATATCAGCCTGCCAGCGCTCGTAATTGATCCCCAGTTGTCGGGCGAAGGTCTCCAGTTGAGACCGGTCGATCTGGCGCTGGTTGTCGAAGATCATCTTCTGCATCTCCCAGAAGCGGCCCTGTTCATGAGCGGCCATCGCCGCCCGGTGAGCTTGGTCCGAGACGGGGCTTCCCAGAGGAAAATTCTTAAAGACCACGGCCACATCATCGCCAAATTCATCGGCCACTTCGTCGAGTGACGCCGCCGCCGTTCGGCAATGGGGGCATTGGAAGTCGGCAAATTCCACGATCACCACCTCGGCGTCCAGGCTTCCCTTCACCGGGGCGTCCTCCATGTGGAACTCTTGGCCACCATCGCGATCGGCCTGGGCCTGAGCTACTTGCTCCACCGCGTCTTCCGGAGACTCCGCGCTCACAGCTCCCACCAGTGTCTGGGTGAGTTCATCGGCTTCCTCACACCGATCTTCACTCTGCATGCATTCATGCAGGCTCTCGACCGCGTCCTCGCAGGGGCATAGTTCCGATTGGCCCATCTCGGCCAACTGCTGGCGTTCACCGTCACCAAGGCCCTCCAGATCGAAGCCCGGATAATCGAAATCGGCGCTTACCGTGTCATCGGTCTCCTCGGCCGGTTCATCGATGTCGTCGGCCGCCCCTTCGCTGTCCTGGGCTGGCTCCGACGTCTCTTCCTGAGCCGCTTCGGCCGTGGCTTCAGCTCCCGGGTCTTGTGCCTCCTCCTCATCGCACCCCATCAGGGTGCTCATACTCAGGCCGAGGGCTAATACGACTAATAGGATTGACTGCTTCACGAAATGCACTCTTTTGATTCGGTATTGGTGTCTGCGGACGTCAATGATTGGATACGCCTAGCGTCGCCATTCAAGGAGATCACCCTCGCAGGCGTCAAGGTTCCTCTGCCCTCCATTATTCCTGGCACACCCTTTACGTACCATCTGCCACGTTCTATTCCTTGCCCTGTGATAGCCGCACCGCTTTCTTGCATACGCGGGCGCCCCACTACTTTTTCATCGTTTTCACGGAGACCGATCATGGCCGAGTCATCGCCTTCCAACCGCGCCGAGGAATTATACCGTCTTCGTCATTCCACGGCCCATATTATGGCGGCCGCCATCCTCGAGATGTTTCCCGACGCCAAGCTGGCGATCGGTCCCCCCATCAAGGATGGCTTCTATTACGATTTCGATCTTCCCCGTCCCATCAGCACCGAGGACTTCGGGCAACTACGGGGAAGGATGATCCAGTTGACCAAGCAGGATGTCCCCTTTGAGAAAGAAGAGTGGTCCAAGGATCGAGCCCGCGAATTCTTCGCCGATCAGCCCTATAAATTGGAGCTCATCGACGGCATCGAGGGCGAGACCGTCAGCATCTACCACAGCGGTCCCCTCACCGACCTATGCGCCGGCCCTCACGTGGAGTCCTCCGGGGAGTGCGCTAATTTCGACCTCTTGAAGGTCGCCGGCGCCTATTGGCGAGGCGATGAAAACCGCCCCATGCTCCAGCGCATCTATGGCACCGCCTGGCCCACCAAAAAAGAGCTCAAGCATTACTTATTTACTCTGGAAGAGGCCAAGCGCCGGGATCACCGAAAACTCGGCAAAGAACTGGACCTCTTTTATTTCCACGATATGTCGCCGGGCAGCATCTTCTGGAAGCCCAAGGGGTGGACGGCCTATCGCCAACTCAAAAACCACTTTCGCACCATTGAGCAGAAGCAGGGCTACGAAGAGATCTGCAACCCCTCGTTCTACCACGAGGACCTCTTCAAGCAGTCCGGGCACCTGGAGCACTACGAAGACACCATGTTCTCCATGGACGTCCACGGCCAGCACTATTGCCTGAAGCCGATGAATTGCCCGGACACCATGCTCTACTTCGGCAGCGAAAAGCGCTCCTATCGCGAACTGCCCCTGCGAGTCGCCGAATTTGGCCAACTCAGCCGAAACGAGCGCCCCGGCGCCCTCGGTGGGGCCACCCGCGTTCGGCAATTCGTCCAAGACGATGCCCACATCTTCTGCGCTCAAGAGCACCTCTTTGATGAGATCCAGCTCTTTTTGGAGATGGTGGACCAGACCTATGGTCTGTTCGACCTGGACTACGAAATCGAGATCTCGACGCGACCCGACGAATACCTCGGTGATGAGGAGATGTGGGACGAGGCCGAATCCTCACTGATGAAGGCCCTCGACAAGGCTGGAAAGCCCTACTCCATCGACGAGGGTGACGGTGCTTTCTACGGCCCCAAGATCGACTTCAACGTACTGGACTGTCTGGGGCGAACCTGGCAATGCGCCACCATTCAACTGGACTTCCAACTGCCCCGGCGCTTCGATCTGCGCTATACCGACAAGCATAATGAAGAGCAGATCCCCATCGTCATTCACCGCGCCATCGCCGGAAGCCTGGAGCGCTTCTTTGCCATCCTCGTGGAGCACCTGGCCGGTGTCTTCCCCACCTGGATGGCCCCCACCCAGGCCGTCGTCATCCCCATTAGCGACGAGCAAAACGACTACGCCTGGGGCGTCAACCATGCCCTTAAGGAGGCCGGTCTCCGCGTCAAGGTCGACGACCGCACCGAGAAGGTAGGCTATAAGATCCGAGAAGCGGAAAAGCAGAAAATCCCCTATATGCTGGTCGTCGGCGATCGAGAGCGCGAGGCCAATACCGTCTCCGTGCGCACCTATAAGGATGGTCGCCGAGGCACCATGAGCATTGAGGATCTCCGCGAAGAGATGGTGGATCTGGTGGAGAATAAGACCCTGGATGTCGAGGTCGACCTCCCCGACATCGTCCGCCCCGACGATACCGGGGATGTGGGCACTGATATGGAGGAACGGGGCTACTGAGTGTTGATCAACCCCACGGCGTCCAGGTCAAACCCCCTCGATGGGGCCTCGCCGAGGCCCCAGACGTCTCGAATGCGCACATAACGCGCTTCCTCGATGGGAACATCCCCCAGATCAAAGGCATCGCCCCCTGTGGCCTCCGGGTCCAGGGGGTCTTGCTTTTCCCAGTCGTAGTCGAAGGTTGGCGTCCACCCGGCGCACCCATCGTAGGGAGGATTGTCCTGTGGGACGTAATCGCACTCGAAGGTATGCCAGGTCTCGCCATCTTGGCTCACCGACACCTCTCCTAGCTCGGCGTAGACCTCGTCCGGATCGCCGCCCGGCCAAAAGGGGTTTTCAAAGACAATAAAATCAGGCCCTGGTCCATCGATGATCTGTTGATCGCCAAAACCCACCACGATCTCTCCCCCGTCGCCCAGGCTCACTACGTCCAGGCTGCCCGCCGTGGTGCTGCCGCCCCCCGGTGGACCGAGCACCACCCCTGGCAGATCATCTTCACCAAAGCCTGCGCCCTCGCCAAACTCGACGGAGATCACCTCCTGAGCGAAGCGCTCATCCACCCCGTGTTGGTGACTATCGTCATCTCCACAGCCCACCACCACCAGGGCGCTGCACAGAATCCATGCCCCATTTGGCGCCCCCCGACGCCGCTCCACCTTTAGCTCTGGGCCACCCCGGCTCATAATCGCTCCATGCGCGTCCAGGGAAACCCACCACAACCCTCGTCCATATCCCCTGCGTCGGCTTCTCCCTCTTCTTCCCAGGCCTCCTGGGCACTATCCAGTCCATGGACGGACTCACAGTAGTAGAAGACATCTCCTTCCAGAGGTGTCCAATCAATCCGGCTATATTCGCCAGGTCCCCACTCTGCATCCTCCGGGTTTTGAGTCACCGCCTGCCGCTCGTCGTTGTCGTATTCGATGAGATCGCGAAAGCCCCATACCTCCTCATCGATCGACTCCTCGTCGCCAAAGTCTGTCTCCCACTCACCGGCGACGGCGATCCCCTCTTGGGGTTGTCCATGTTCATCATCGCCGCATCCCATGGCACCGATGCTCATCCCGCCCACCAGCGCCACAATCGCAATCTGTTTGATCCAACTATTCATCGCTCTACTCCTCGCAGTACAAAAAAGGGTGCGCTGCAAGTCGAAGAGCTAAAATACACCGATCTCTACAGATATAGATCCGGTGTGATTTGCGATCTCCGCGCGCTTCCGACCCGAAGCGACCCGTGACGAATTGAAGGTGGCGAACCAATATCCTGGCTCGGCGGGTCATCTTTGCCCCGTCCCTTCCCGGCGTCGCAGTGGCTCAACCAGTGGGTTCGTGGGGTTCATCGCCGCTCACAGTTGCGGGGGCAGCGCCGGATTCTCACCGGTCTTCCTGCTCCGCCACCGCCTCCGGGCTAGCACTGCCGACCAAGGGCCGTCAACGCGAGGAGTGCATCCAGTCATCACGCCAGACCTAGAAATAAAAAAGCCCGACAGTCCAAAAGACTGTCGGGCTCTTTTCTTCGACCCTCGAGCGGTCAGCGCACACCCTGTACCTGGTCCGCTGCTTCCTCCCGGACCTGACGGGGTGCCAGGCCAGTGGTCGCGCTGACCGCTCAGGGGTCGAAGTCCCGCCCACTATGGGGCAGGGATGGTCCGGCGTCAACCGGTGATTTATCCAGCGGAGAGAGAGGGATTCGAACCCTCGATACGCGTAAACGTATACACGCTTTCCAAGCGTGCGCCTTCAGCCACTCGGCCATCTCTCCTCAACTACGTCTGCTCATGCTTCAGCGGAGGGGGTGGGATTCGAACCCACGGTACCCGTAAAGGTACACCTGATTTCGAATCAGGCGCCTTCGTCCACTCGGCCACCCCTCCAGGGGTCATTCTTCATTCTGCTCTTGCTTGGCCCGGCGACGTCGTCGACGAATCGCCTGAAAAAACTCACTCAAAATGGTTCCGCAGGGGTCACTCATGACGCCGCTTCGTACTTCCATTCGGTGATTAAGCCTCGGATCTTCCACCAGTGCAAATAAGGAGCGCACGGCTCCCGCTTTAGGGTCACTCGCCCCAAAGACCAAACGGTCGACACGGGCGTTGACCAACATGCCGGCGCACATTGGACAGGGCTCAAGGGTCACATATACGGTGCACTCCTCGAGTCGCCAACTTCCCAGGTGCTCCGCTGCTCGCTCGACGGCGATCAGCTCGGCGTGGGCCGTTGGCTCTTGCCAGCTCTCTCGTCGATTAAAGGCTTCGGCGATAATTTCACCGCCGTGGACCACCACCGCTCCCACTGGGACTTCGCCGACGTCGGCGGCCTCTTGGGCCAACTCCAACGCACGGCTCATATATCGATGGTCGTCATCCATAATACCTTTTCAAGCTGCACTTGGCTTGTATCCAGTTCACAATCATAACGGCGACGCCAGCATCGCTGACGTCGCCGTTATAGCGGGCCCGAAAGGACTCGAACCTCCAACCTACGGTTCCGTAGACCGTCGCTCTATCCAGTTGAGCTACGGGCCCTGACAAACGGCTTCTAACACCGCCTGTATGACATCGCAACCCTCAGTTTTATTTCAGGTGCGATGAAGCGGAGAGGGAGGGATTCGAACCCTCGATACGAGTAAACGTATACTCCCTTAGCAGGGGAGCGCCTTCAGCCACTCGGCCACCTCTCCAGAAGTGATTCTACATCTTATGGACTTGTCAAAGATCCCGGCCACGCCGCCGACTTGGACGACCTTGGCGCAGCGGAGGAGGTGGGATTCGAACCCACGAAGCGTCGCCGCTTGCCGGTTTTCAAGACCGGTGCCTTCAGCCACTCGGCCACTCCTCCAGGAACGCTCTCTGTTTCGTCGATGCGTCCCAAGGGCCGCCAAGTGTACCCATGGACCGTGCCCCGTCAAGCCCCTTTTTCGTTTTTCTTCCCCGGAGCCCAAGTTCCTCCCCATCAACCCCTGCCATATGCCTCGTCGGGGCTGGACGCCACCCCTTGCGCTGCGCTAAGTAAGGAGTGACTTAGTCACCCGACACCTATTATAATGATGCCCTCTCCTTATAAGACCTTTTTCTGGTTGGATGCCGAGGAAATTATGACGGTAACGAAGACGATCATCCTCCCCCTGCTCACGGCTACCACATTGGTGGGGCTTCCCTCTCTGGCGATGGCTGAAGCCGGCGATAGCCCGGACGACGCCGCCGAAGAGCATACGGCCTCGACTTATGACGACGTCGAGGCGGCCACGGATTCTCCACCGCTGATCGCCGGCGATGGATGGGCGCTGAGCATGGGAGGCTATGTCCGTGCCGGGTATACCCAGATTCAGGCCGATCCCAACTTCGAGTTCTACGGAAGAAATGACGGGTTCTCGCTCGATGACGCACGCCTGGTCACTCGCGTCGACAGCGAGCACGGCCTCGGCGCCGTCATCGGCCTTGATGCCGGCAGCCGCCTGGTCCGCACCAGCCCGGATTCCCCCGTCGAAGAGCTGGGCGTGCGCATGACCGATGCCTATCTCTACTACCGCCCCCTTCCCTTCCTGGAACTCAACGCTGGGCAATTCAAGGCCCCCTTCGATGCCGAAGATCTCGTCTCGGCGGCTGATCTTCTCTTCGTCAATCGCTCCGTTTTTAATCGCGGCGTCCGCGATGTGGAGGGATTCAATAAGCAGGGGCTGAGCCAAGACCGCCAGGTGGGCATTCAAGCCCGAGGTCATTATCAACTCGACGCGGAGGGGTTCGGCGTCAGTTACGCCGCCGCCCTGGCCAATGGCAACGGGCCCAATACCTCCCTCAATGAAAATGACAACCTCGCCATCTACGGCCGCCTCAACCTTCACTGGGCCGATATCGTGACCCTCGGCGGTGGCGTCTTCACCAATGATCGCAGCGTAGGTGATCTTCCGGACCAGACGGACCGCGAAACCTGGGGTTGGACCGCCGACCTGCGCCTGGAATATATGGGCGCCACCATCTTCGCCAATATCGCCGAGGAGAACCGAGAACTCCCCGAAATCGGGACCGACCCCGACACCTCGGCGATGGGCTTTCAGGTCCAGGCGGCCTACGAGATCCTCGACTTTGGTATTCAGCCGGCCTATCGGTTTGCCCGCTTTGAGGACGATGAATTCGCCAACCACGATTCCGTGACCCACCAGACCATCGGCCTCAACTACAATGCCCCCGACTACCCGCTGCGCCTCATGGCCAATTATACCCTCATCTCTGAAGACGGTGAGCCCGAAATCGACAACGATCGCTTCGATATTCTCGTCCAACTAGAGTGGTGATCCTCCGATTGCCTCAGCCCCGCCACCTACCCCCATCAAGACTTGACCACCATGGCCATGCGACCTCTTAAACTCCTCGCCGCCTCTTCGCTTATCGCGCTGATGGCCCTGAGCTGCGACCCCGATGCGGACGATGCCCAGCCCACCTACGCCGAGGCCTTTCAAAGCACCCAGCGCACCCAACTCATTGGAGGCCCTGGGGCCCTCGGTGAAGTCGGCGATTGGGTCATTCAAAACGACAAGATCCGCCTCGTCGTTCAGGACACGACCTTCAATCGCGGGACCGGACTCTTTGGCGGCTCCCTCATCGATGCCGACCTGGTCCGTCAGGATGGCCAGGGCGATCCCTTTGGTGGGAACGGCCGCGACACTTTTGGCGAAGCCTTCCCGGCCTTTTTCCTCGAGGTCATCGATCCTCAGGAGATCGTCGTCGTCGACCCGGCGGATATGGATCGCGACGACATCCACCCCGATGCCGCAGTGCTTGAGGTACGGGGCTACGGGGGCGAGTTCATCACCCTGGCTCGTATCTTCAATCAGGCGATCGTCAAGGCCTACGAGCCCGAATTGGCGGACGTGCTGGGTGGACAAATCCCCGACTCCGATGGGGACCCCGTAATGCAATTTACGGCCCGCTACATTCTGGAGCCCGGTGATTACCACGCCCGAATGGAGTCAGAGATCAAGAATATCTCCACCAGCGTACGCGATTTGCCCCTAGCCGGAATTGAAACGATACTGAGCACCTTTGATATTGATGGTCTGGAAGACTTTATCGGTGACGACTTCTTTGATGAATTGACCATCCCCACCGGTTGGGCTCTGGGCTTTGGCGCCATGAATAGCCAATTTATGCCGGGCACGGGCTACGATATCCAATTTGGCCTGGAGGATATCTACGAGAGCGAACCCGTCGATCTACCAGCCCTCCCGGGCAACACCCACGATCTCCTCGCGACCTCTGGCGACCACGGCATCAGCTATGGATTTGCCACGGAGAGCAATGAGGACAGCAACTTTGTCTTCAATAAGCAGAACTACTACGGCGAGGACGTCAGCCCCCACGACATGCTCTTTCTCTTCAGCGCCGCCGGTTATGGAGGCGTCTTTACCCACGAGTTACCGCGCTGTTTGGACTCCTCGGTCGCGCCGCGTAACCGCGAGGGTTGCGAGGAAGACACCTTTACGGCCACCAATTACTTCATCCTCGGCCGCGGCGACGTCGCCAGCATTCGCGACCGCTTTTATGAGATTCACGAGACGGATACCGCCCCGGTCACCGGCCGTGTCGTCGACGAGATCACCAGCGAGCCCTCCAGAGGAGAGGCCCACCTCTTTATCTACGAACCTCATAGCGACCACGGCTGTGAGATGGACGATGGCGATGGTCCCACGATTTTAAGCCAGGCCAAGACCGACTCCTCGGGTCACTTCAAGTTTCAACTCCCCGCCGGTGACTATTGCTATCGGGCTCGCTACAAAGGAGACACCGGCGATCTTCGCTCTTTCTCGGTCCCGGAAGACGGCCTTCGCTTCGATGCCAAGGCACCCAGCGCCGGCGTCCTCCAGGCCACCATCATCAACGCCGATGGCGTGCCCACCCCTGCCAAGCTGACGCTGGTCGGCGAATACGATCCCATTCCGGGCCTCGATACTCGGGAGTACCTCTTTGACCGAACCGTCGGTGAGCGCTGGCGCATCAGCGAGTCCGTCGAATTTGAAGACGAGACATCGACGCGCCGATTCATCGAGAATATCGAATTCTCCGGCGCCGACGGACGGGTCTCCGTCAGCGCCGCCCCCGGGGACTACACGGCTTATATCAGCCGGGGAAATGAGTACGAGTTGGTGGAGATCCCCGTCGAGATCCGGGCCGGTAAGACCAGCCGCTTCAACGCCCAGATTGAGCGCGTCCTCGACACCTCGGGCTATCTCAGCGGCGACTATCACATGCACGCCGCTGGCTCCATCGACAGCGGCCTGGACTATAATCAGCGTGTTCGCAGCATCGCCGGCGAGGGCGTGGAGGTCGTCGTGGCCTCGGACCATAACTATATCTCGGACTATATGCCCTATATCCACCGCAATAACCTCAACGGGTTTATGCGCTCCATCGTCGGCCTGGAGTTGACGACCATGGAAGCCGGTCACTTCAACGCCTTCCCGCTGCGCCAGGACATCGCCTCCCCCAATAGAGGCTCCGTCCAATGGCAAAATATCCCCCCCCAGGAGATCTTCGATAACCTTCGGAGCATGGGAAGCCTGGGCCCCGAAAATACGATTATCCAGGCCAATCATCCCCGCGATTCCATCCTCGGCTATTTCGGTCAGCACAACGTGGACCCGCTGACGGGCGTCGCTGAGCTGCCGGTCAACCTCTTAAACGGCGACGACGATGACAATGACAATGGCGACGACGACAACGGCGGGGCCTTCGATGCCGCCATCGCCGCCGCCCTCAACCCCAGCGGTCCGGCCTTCGTCCAGGATTGCCCGGAGGACAGCGAGTTTAGCCAGTGCTCCACCTTTAGCTACGAATTCGACGCCATCGAGATCTTCAACGGAAAGCGGCTGCACCTTCTTCGCCATCACCGGATGCCCCCCCACGACGAACTCAGCGAGGCCGCCCTCAACTATTTCGCCGAAGAGGATATCGATCCCCTACCCCCTGAGGGCACTATCCTGTGCGACGATGGCGACGTCGCCCACCCCGGTGGGCTCGATGATTGGTATAACTTCCTCAATTATAACCGCCCCGATGGCTCCTACCGCCCCTATACGGCGACGGCCAACTCCGACAGCCACCACTATGGCGATCCCGACGATCCGGAACCCGGCTTTCCCCGTAATTACTTCTGGGTCGGCGAGGACAAAAACCACGAGACCATGGATCCCATGGATCTGGTCAAGTCTCTTCAGAATCAACACAATATCATCACCAACGGCCCCTTCGTTAATCTGAGCATCGCCGATACACCTATTGGCGGTGCGGTGGCCACGGACAACGGCGAGGTCACCTTGGATCTCGAGGTTCAGGCCACGGACTGGGTCGCCGGCGACGAGGGACTGGAATA
>CAZMJS010000026.1:0-2416 GCA_964566695.1 uncultured Bradymonadales bacterium | reverse complement strand
GGCATCACCCCCAGCGAGGTTCGCGACATCACGCCCTTCGCCCTCACCAATCCCATCTTTGTCCTGGACACCGAAAACGCCCCCGAGCGCAGCGAGGTTGATGACTTTATTCCCCCCAACCCGCCCGAGCGCACCTGCACGCCCCAGGGCGTGGAGCAACCCTCCATGGAGCTGCGAAGCGACGTCGACTATATCCCCTTCGGAGAGCGCCGTCTGGACGCCATGGACATCTCCCCCGGTCACCATCACCACGATCCCATGGATCATCTCCTGGAACGCGATGAGGGCGAACTCCGCGACGTCCGCGCCATCTTCGATCACTGGCATCAACACTGAGGTGTCCCATGACGCCCCGTCTCTCCTCGCTCTGGGCCGCCGCCATCGGCGCGGCGATTACCCTTCTCGTCGCCCTCCCGGCGGCCCAGGCCCATGATTTCGATCCCGAGCGCCAGGTCATGGTCCAGGTGGGCCCGGACTATATGGACGTGCTCATCTTCTATAGCGAGGCCCCCGGCGAGCGCAGCGACCTCTTCGCCGCCCAATTTGGCCTCCATCTGGACGATCAACTGGGCGACCTGCTGGCCGACGTCGCCGGTCGCGCCTTTTTGCCCCGCGTGATGGACGGGCTTCAATTCGAGGTCCCCGGAGAGTCCCCACGGACCGACCAACCGGAGGTCCAGCTCCGCCTTCGAGGCGAACAAATCCAGGCCGCGGCCTTTGCCCGCTACCACCTGGAAGAGCTCTCCCCGGAAGAGGAGCGACAGGTCATCGTCCGCGCCAAGGATCGCTCTTTTATCCCCACCCCAGTCATCATCTATGGCGATGACCACCTCTCCCTGACCTCCGTGGGTCAGGGGTTGGAGCATCAATCCGATGTCGCTACGGGCACCCTCGATCGGGGCCAGCAACTGGAAGCGACCTTTGGCTCCCAGCCATGAGGCAGGCGCTCATTCCCTGAGCTTACGCCCCGTCTTCAGCAGCCACAGGGCCAGGGCCCCGAAGAGAGCGTTCATCACCACCAGGAGCACCAACCCATGCCACACGGGCACGTCGGTGACGCCCACCATTCCGTAGCGAACGCCGTTGACCATATATAGCACGGGGTTAAATAGGGACACCGTATCCCAGGGCTCCGGCAGCATCTGTATGGAGTAGAAGACGCCGCCCAAAAAGGTCAGGGGCGTGATCAGAAAGTTGGGCAGCAGGTTAATATGATCGAAGTCCTCGCCGATGATGGCGATCACCAACCCCACCAGCGCAAAGGCCATGGATGTCAGCAGCATAAACGCCACGGCCACCGGCATATTATGCCAGGCGCTGGCTCCCATCAGCACTGCCACCAACCAGATGATCCCACCGATCATCATCGCCCGCACCACCGCCGCCGCCACGTAGGCCGTCATAAATTGCAGGTATGAAAGTGGGGTCACCAACAGGTCGACGATCGTTCCGTGGATTTTGGCGATAAATAGGGAAAACGCAGAGTTGATATAGGCGTTCTGGATCAACGCCAGCATCACCAACCCGGGCACCAAAAAATCCACGTAGGGGACTCCCTGGATAGTCTCCAGGCGATCGCCCAGGGAATAACCAAAGACCAAGAAATAGAGCATCGTCGTCACCACCGGGCTGATCACGGTCTGCCAGGCGATATTCCAAAATCGAAGGATCTCCTTTTTGAAGAGCGTCCAGGCCCCCAGATATCCCTGGTCACTGGCCTTTTCGGAGGCTTCGGCGATCCGCTGACGCGCCGCTTGCTGAGCGGCCTTCGGCGCTTCACCCACCGACGCGATATCTCGTGATGGCTCGCTCATTGGGCACCTCCTTGGTCAACCTGCTGGCGCGTCGTGTCCTCCTGGAGCACGGTCCGAAAAATCTCCTCCAATGAACTGCGACCGCCTTCGATGGTGGCGATTGTCTCGTCGCCCTGCACGAGGGCGCTCATGAGCCGGTGTACTGCCGGCGGCTGCCCATCGCCGCTATGGCTTGTGCCATAGGTCAATCGAAGCGTGTGCTCATCCACCGCGGTCAGTGGGATCTCAGAGAGGCGCTCGCTCCAGGCCTGAGCGCGGGCTTTCTGAAGCACCACATCGACGTGGCGCTGCCCCAGGTCCTCCATCAGGCTCTCTCGCGCATCGACTCGCAGCAGGCGCCCCCGGTTGATGATCCCGATGCGGTCCGCCAATTTCTCCGCTTCCTCCAGATAGTGGGTCGTCAAGACGATGGTCGTCCCCCGCGCCCGCAGCCTCTCTACGTAATCCCACAGCTCGTCGCGTAGATCGACGTCCACTCCCGCTGTGGGCTCGTCCAAAAATAGCAGCACCGGCTCATGCATCAGCGCTTTGCAGATCATCAGCCGACGCTTCATGCCCCCGGAGAGCCAGCGCGTATTGGCGTCCTCTTTTTCCAGAAGATC
>CAZMJS010000025.1:29050-43521 GCA_964566695.1 uncultured Bradymonadales bacterium | reverse complement strand
CTAGCTTCACAGGGTCTCAACGAGGCTTGCCTCGAGCTCTTCGACGTAGACGCATTCCATGGCATCGCGGGTGGCCTGTGAGGGCTCCTCTTCGCTGAAGCTACTATCGTTTTCGCAATCCCAGTCCTCTTGGGAGCGGTTGAATTCCAGCGCCAGCTCCAGGTTGCGAACCACCAGGCCGTCGTCGGTGATCTCTAATTCACTGCCCATGCCCTCCAGCGAACAGGTATCACCATCGCTGGCGGCCTCATTGATCGTGCGGGAGTCGTAGGGGGTGCCCGTTTCCAATTCCTCCATAAGAGGCGTGCTTGGCATATTGAGCGCGCCGGTGCTGCAACTGGCCTCGTCGGCCTCGTCGCACCATTCCATGGACCAGATGATGTGGTCATCGCCCGGAGGGGTCTGGCCAGAGACCTTTATGTATGGCGCGTCGTCGAGGTCGCTCAACGCCTCGTCACACCCATTGGTCGACTCCCCGTGGGCGGTGACCTCGTAAAGCCCATCGAGGGGCAAGGCGTCGTCACCATGTTCACCATTATTGCCGGTGTCACCATTATTGCCGTTACCGTTACCGTTACCATTGCCGTTGCCGTTATTGGCGTTTGGTGCCTGGTGATTGGGTTGGGCGTTGTCATCGTCACCATCATCATCGCCACAGGCGATCATGAGAGAGGCCGATGCCAATAAGGTGATCGCGAATACAGAGAGTCTCGATGGCTTCATAATACAGTCCGTTGAGGGTTCACGTGATTGTGAGCGAATGCCCACTAAACCGTTGGGGTGACCCCCCGGGGCGTGTCAAGGACGGATGGGTTGCGGGAAGCTTCAGGTGGAAATCTTGATTGGTGTCGTGAATATCTGTTATAAGTGGAGGTATACGAAATATTTCCGGGAGGACGGCGGCTGCTGAGTGCTAATTTTGCCTCGTCAAGATATCTCATGACAAGATATCTCATGAATGGTCCGGACTATGATTATGGTCTTTCTTATGGGTTTTTAGATGAGGGAATATATGAAGTCGGTAAAACTGACGGCAGTGATCTGTGCAATACTTCTCTTGGTGGGCGGACTTGGTTGCGGCGGCGGCGACGATGCCGAGGACAACGATGAGAATAATGAGGCAGCGAATACGAATACGGAACCGGGTGACCCCGACGATCCCGATGATCCGATCCTGGAGATATTGGTCGATGATTGGGCCCATGAGAGGCTTCGAGGGGAATCCGAGTTTCCTCTCCACGTGCAAGCCCTTGCGGCTCCAGATGGGGTCGACGGGCCATTATGGTTCGTGGGTTCGACGGCACCTGCAGGGGGGGGGGAGATATCTATGAAAGCGTCGATGGGGGCAATATGTTTGAGCTCCATACCGATGAGGGACCGGTGGCGCGAAACGACATTTATTTCCGAGAGGATGGTGAGATCTGGGGGGTGCGCGATGATAGCGTGATCTCATACTCCACGGACGGTGGCGCGAGCTGGGATCAGATACAGCTGGACTTTCCGGGGGCCGGACAGCCCGATATGAGAGCGATCGCCTTTGCCGATGAGGACCGGGGGGCCGCGGTGGGCCAGAGCCGCCTATTTGCGACCACCGACGATGGCGGTGAGACGTGGGAGCTTCGCGATGTCGATGAAGGAGGAGATTTCAAGGACGTGGGCTTTGCCAATGCTCAGCGAGGCTGGGCGGTGTCGGACGTGATCAAGATTACGGAGGACGGGGGAGATAGCTGGTCTACGCAGCACGAAGTGACGGGGACTCTGCTTCGAGCGTTGGCGATCATCGATGAAGACCGAGCTTGGGTGGTGGGCAATGAGGGCACGGTGCTCCACACCGATGACGGCGGTGACCAGTGGTCGAGCCAATCGTCGGGGGTCGATGTAGAGCTCCACGATGTTGGGTTTGTCGATGCCGATCGGGGCTGGGCCGTGGGCGAAAATGGAACGATCATTCACACCGATGATGGGGGCGACACCTGGATGGAGCAGACGCCGGATGTGACGCCCTATACGTTGAACGCAGTGCACTTCTTCGATGAAAACGAGGGATGGGCGGCGGGCAATGAATTTGAGGTGCTTTGGACCACCGATGGTGGTGAGACGTGGTCGGGGATGCCCCGTCAACCTCGATCGATCGACTTTGTGGACGAGGATCACGGCTGGATCGGCGGCGATCACGGCCGCATCGTGCACACCAATGATGGCGGTGACAACTGGTTGATTCAGCACACCCCGGCGCTGGAAGAGGAACTTCTAGATGTCACTTTTGTGGTACGGGCTGGGCCCTCGGCCAGGAGACCATCTTGCGCACCGAAGATGGCGGCGACACCTGGGAGATAAGCGTGGCCACGAATGAAGACGATCAACTCTTCTTCGATCTGATCAAGCTGGCTGCGCCTACGGAGCAGGTGGCCTGGGCGATCGCCCGAGAGGGTGATTGGGCGGGCCTCTTTATGACGGAGGACGGGGGGGAAAACTGGGAGGTTCGAGCCGACGACCTGCCGGAGACATCGCCGGTGACCGATCGACCAGATCGGGTGCGTGATCTTGTATTTACAGACGAAGATAATGGTCTATTGGTGGGGCGGAGTGGAGCGATTTTTCGCACCGACGATGGCGGTGCATCCTGGGACCTCGCAGAGCATCCGTTTAGTGACTCGAATAATGAGCACCTGGAGTCCATATCTTTCGGTT
The DNA here is from genome assembly GCA_964566695.1 of uncultured Bradymonadales bacterium. GTDB lineage: Bacteria > Myxococcota_A > Bradymonadia > Bradymonadales > Bradymonadaceae > SLJM01. Next base: position 40,830 of record CAZMJS010000025.1, on the reverse strand, counting down.
CGACGACGGGCTATATTGGTGGCCCTGATGGGCTGATCATTACGTCCACCGACGGTGGAGCGACCTGGGAGGAGGACGATGAGATATCGATGCCTCCGGGAAATGGATCGGTCGACCAACTGCATTTCGTCACCGATGATGTCGGCTGGGCGAAGCGAGGGCAGGGCATCTCGTTGACCGTTGACGGCGGAAATTCCTGGACGCTCCATCTGGAGGGAACAACCGAGGAGTTCTGGGTGCCCCTGATAAACATCCACGCCATCGATGAAAACCGTGCCTGGGTGGTTGGTAATTATGGCCGACTGTTGCGCTATATCTCGCCGTGATGGCGCCTCCCTGGTTGGGGGACGCCTCTTTGGTGGGGCGTCCCTCATCACGGGAACTCATTGATGACTCCATCGCTCGTCGGGCTCGGTCTCAGGGGCTTCCCGGGAGCGCCCCACGAAGTCGGCGGCGTGGCGTAGAAGGAGCAGTAGCACCAGGGCGAGGAGGGTGGTCACCTCCGTGCGTTGAGAGGGGAGGTGGGCGCAGCCGGCGGAGGATTCCTCGTCGGTAGAGGGGTCGTCCTGGGGGGGCTCGACGGGGGTGGAGCCCGGCGGCGGTGGAAAGGATGGGTCAGGCTCATTGGGGTTGGCCTCTTCGCCGGGCTCGCCGGGCTCGTCGGGGTCATCGGGCTCGTCGGAATCGTCGGGATCATCGGGCTCCCAGGCGGGGATGGTGGCCTCCACCAGGGACCAGTGGTCGGGGCAGATCTGGGCGACCTCGCTATCGGGCGGGCAGTCCTGGCGAGGCCCCTGGAGGTAGGCCAGGCGATGAATGGGGTCCGGGGCGTCGGCGCTCTCCCAGGGCGAGAGGCGCCATAATTCGTAGGCCTGGGCGGCGCCGCTGCTGCAGACCCAGAGGTCGTCGTCCACGGCGTAGGTGCAGCGCGTGTCGTGATCTTCCAGGGCGGCGACGCTGTGGAGGGCGCCCTGGTCGTCGGCGTGCCACAGGCCGGTCCACTCCGGTGTCAGGGGGCCGATGCGAAGGCGTCGATCGGGATCGATATGGCCGTGGAGCGGCCAGGTGTCCAGGGGTTGGAGGTGGGCGTCGGGATCGTTGGCGGGGCCCCAGGCGGCCATGGGAGTGATATTGTCGCGAAGGGCCACGGCCACTCGCTGGTGGCCGGCGTCCATGAGGTAGGGGTAGCGAAGGCCTGATTCGTAGGATTGGATATCGATCTGGGGGCCGTCCTCCAGGTCAGTGATGACCACTAATTTGGCCTGGCCGCGGGGGTCGGCGTCGTCGTCAAAGGCCGAGGCCACCAGGTGGTCGTCGTCGCTAAAGCCAAGCCCCGTCAGGCGCAGGCCCTCGTCCACGTCGATGGGATCCTCCAGGGTCAGGCCGCCGTCCAGGCTTATGTGGATGGTGTCGCCGCCGACCTCGCTGAGGGCGATGGCGACCCGGTCGTCGCCCTTGCTCGCCACGTCCACCGGGCGGCCCTCCAGGGGATGAAAGGCGTCGAGGTGGCAGCCATCGAGGGTGATGGCCAGGCCCTCCTCGGCGGCCAGGGCGTAGTGCGTATCGCCCAGGACGGCGGCGTAGAGGTTTGAGCTAACTCCGAAGGCCTGTTTGCAGATCAGGGCCTGGGGATCGCTGGCGCGCACCAGGCCCGGGGTGGTGGTCATCACCCAGCCGTCGCCCTGGTCGGCGTCGTCCACAAAGCTCAGATCGATGGGCGCCGGGTAGCCCGGGTGATGGGCCATCAATAGCGGCGATAGGATGAGCAGGACCAAGGGCCACCACAGCCGATGTCGACGCTCCATGGGCTCCCCCGAGCGGTTGGGTGATTGGGGTGGCGATGCCACCCGATAGGGTTCGGTTCAACAAAGATGAACACCGAGGGCGATGCGTCGAGGCGATGGTCTTATCTCTTCTTGTATCCAGGAGGGATGGGTATAAGGGATGCCGCCCGTTGGAGGATCCCAGAGTCGTGACGCAGGACGTAGGCATGGTGGCAGAGACGAGACCGTTGGAGGAGTTGGCCGCGCGCCTGGAGAGGCTGGGGATGAAGTCCTCGGTGTTGGAGGCGGCGGGAGATCGCACGGTGACCCTCAAAGAGGATGGAGAACGACGAGCGCTGCGAGAGGGCGATCACCTTCGGCGGTTGCCAAAGCTGATGGTCGACGAGGAAGGGGGGCAGTCGCTGAGATCCGATCTGGTGGCCACCGACACCCTCGGCGAGGGGGGCATGGGCCTGGTGCGTCTGGCCAATCAGGTGGCCCTCGATCGCGAGGTGGCCTTAAAGACGGTGCGCGACGATCGGCATGCCGAGGTCGCCCAGACGCTGCTTCAGGAAGCGCTGGTCACGGGCTATCTGGAACACCCCAATATCATCCCCATTTATACGGTCGGTCAAAGCGACGATGGGGCGCCTCTGATCGTGATGAAGCGCGTGGAGGGCATTTCCTGGCACGATCATCTCCGGGCGCAGCGCCAATCGCCGGAGGGGCTTGATCTGGAGGACGAGGTGGAGGTGCTCATTCAGGTATGCCACGCCCTGGAGTATGCCCATAGCAAGGGGGTGCTGCACCGCGACATCAAGACCGACAATATCATGATCGGCCACTTCGGAGAGGTCTATCTCCTGGACTGGGGGTTGGCGGTGAGCGTCGATGGCGAGCAACCCCTGCTTCCGACCCTTGACCAAAGCGAGGCCCTCTGTGGCACCCCCTGTTATATGGCCCCCGAGATGGCCCATCAGGATCGGGAGGCCATCGACGAGCGAACCGATGTCTACCTTCTGGGGGCCACCCTCCACGAGGTGATGGTAGGGCGGCCGCGCCACGGCGGCGAAAAGATCATCCACATGCTGTTTAATGCCTCGCAGTCCGAGCCCGTGGATTATGAGGAGGCGATCCCCGAGGAGCTGGCCCGGATCGCCAACCGGGCCTGCCACCGGGAGCCGTCTCAGAGATTCGAGTCGGTCGCCGATTTTCGCCAGGCGCTGGAGGCCTTTCTGGAGCATCGCCAGTCGGTGGCCATCAGCGACGAGGCCCATCGGGTCAGCGCGCAACTTCGGGAGCGACTCGACAGGGTTGGTGAGGCCGGTGAGGCCGACGAGCTGCGCGATCTCCTGACCCAGTGCCGCTTCGGATATCGACAGGCCCTGAAGCTGTGGCCCCGAAATCCCGGAGCCAACAGGGGGCTTCAGGAGGTGCTGGAGGCGATGGCGGCCCACTACCTGGATAACGAAAAGGTGGAGGCGGCCCGGGCCTGCCTGATCGATATGCCGACGCCCAATGAGGCCCTGCAGCGGCGCCTGGAGGCCCTGGAGGAGCGGCTCGGCGAGGAGGAGCAAGAGCTCAAGCGCCTTCAGAAGCTGGAGGACGATCTGGATCTCAACACCTCTCGGCGAACCCGGGCGATCCTGATCCTGACCTTTGGGGTGATCTGGTCATTGACCAGCCTCTACGCTGCCTTTGAGTTGACCGATGCCGATGTGGCCTCCGACGAGACGATGGCGCGTTATGTGAGGGCCGGCCTGCGAAATGTGGCCATCGTATTGGTGGGCATCGGGGTGGGATGGAAGAAGCTCAACGCCAATACGGTCAATCGTCAGTTGGCGATGTCCGTGGTCGCCCTCTTTGGACTGACCGCCATCTTTCGCTGGGGCGTCTGGGAGCTCGGCGGCGATATGAATGTGGGGTCCATGGGCGAAGCGCTGTTGATCGTATTATTTCTGTTCTTTATCGGCCTTATCTCGGATCTTCGGATCTGTCTGGTGGGGATCCCCTTTTTGGCCACGGCGCTGGTGACGGTGCTGATGCCGGCGATTTATTTATGGATCTATCCGGTGGCCGTATTGCTGACCGCTCTGGGCCTTGCCTGGTTTTGGAGCCCGGGCCAGATCAAGCATAAGATCACGTTATAGCCCGTGCGCTTTTGAGAGGGGGGTCGAGACATGGCGGCGATCATGGTTATAATCAAGTAGTGCAATTCGGAGGGTTTTGAGGTTCTGAGGGTAAGCGGGTGACCAGTGCGGAGGCTGTGGCGATGAAGAGTGACGAGCCGATCTATCTCGACCATAACGCGACGACGCCTGTGGCTCCGCCGGTGCTGGAGGCGATGATGCCCTACCTCCGGGAGCATTTCGGCAACCCTTCTAGCGGCCATATCTACGGGCGACGGGCCCGTCGCGGCGTGGACCGGGCGCGAAAGCAGGTCGCCGATCTCATCGGGACGACGCCGGGGCGCATCATCTTTACCTCGGGGGGCACGGAGGCCAATAACCTGGCCATTTTTGGCGCGGTCAGCGATGACGCCGCCAGGGTGGCGACCACGGCCATCGAGCACCCGGCGGTCAAAGAGCCCATCGGGGCTCTGGCGGCCCGCGGGGCAGAAGTGGAGGTGGTGGGCGTCGATGAGAGGGGGCGCCTGGACGTGGAGGCCATGGCACAGGCCATCGACGATGAGACGGATCTGGTGAGCGTGATGCACGCCAATAACGAGACGGGGATGCTCCAACCGCTGGAGGACGTGGTACGGCGGGCGGCGCAGGTGGGCGCCGTGGTCCACAGCGACGCCGCGCAGTCGGTGGGAAAGATCCCCATCGATGTGGAGGCGTTGGGCGTCGATCTGTTGAGTATTGCGGGCCATAAACTCTACGCCCCCAAGGGTGTGGGGGCGCTCTACGTGGCCCAAGGCGTCGAGTTAAACCCCGTGATCTGCGGCTCCTCCCACGAGGGGGGCCTGCGGCCGGGCACGGAGAATGTGGCGGCCATCGTCGGCCTGGGGGCGGCCTGTGAGCTGGCGATGGAGACCCAGGAGGCGGAGGCCAGACGGCAGAGCGGGCTTCGAGATCGGCTGTGGCGACAACTCAAAGAAGGGGTGCCTGGCGCGAAGCTCAATGGCGATCGGGAGCACCTATTGCCCAATACCCTCAACGTGCGCTTTCCAGACACCACGGCCATGGAACTCCTCTTTCAGGTGCCCCAGATCGCCGCCTCCGGTGGCTCGGCCTGCCATAGCGGCACCGCCAGGGCGTCGTCGGTGATCACCGCCATGGGCGTCGATGAGGAGGAGGCCCTGGGCTCGGTGCGCCTATCGCTGGGCCGCTGCACCACGGAGGCCCATGTCGACGAGGCAGCCCAGGCGTTGATCGCTGCCATGCGCGTTTAAGTGAGCCGGGAGAGTCGTGGGGATCAGTGCACGAGTCCGGCGTCCAATAGAAGGGTCCAGACGTGGGTCAGGGGCAGGCCCTCGATGGCCGTGGGATCGTCGCCGTAGGTGGCTTTGAAGAGACGGATGCCGCCGGCCTCGATCTTGATGGAGCCGGCGCAATCCAGGGGTTGATCCTCGTCGATATAGTCGCGGATCTGCGCCTCCGACAGGGGGCGCATGACCATCTCGTAGGTGGACGTGGAGAGGCGAAGGGAGCCGTCGGGCCCCCGCAGGGCGATGGAGGTGATGAGGTGGTGGGTCGAGCCCTGGAGGCGTTGAAGTTGGGCGACGGCCCGCTCGACGGTGCCCGGTTTACCGATGGTGTGATCGCCGTCGGCGGCGGTCTGATCGCCGGCGAGGACCCAGGCCTTGGGCTCCTGGCGGGCGACGGCCTCCGCCTTTTGGCGGGCCAGCCTTCGCGTCATCTCCCGGGGAGACTCCTTGGGGCATCGCGTCTCGTCGATGGCCGGCGAGCGGGACTCAAAGGGGATGCCCAGGCGGGCCATCAGGCGGTGCTTATAGGGAGATTGGGAGGCCAGAATAAGCGGTGGAGAGTCGGTCATGGTGCGGTGGCAGGGGGATTGAGGTTATGATGATGGGGAGAGTGATCGAAATCTGAGGGGAGTTATGCGATAAAATGGCGTGAAGTGTATTGGGTGAATAGTTGAAAATCCGGGATGCGGTCGGGCATCTGAATTGCCAAGTAGGATGGTAGTGATGAGTGAAGAGCAGCAGTCGACGGAGTTGGCGCGCGATCTGGGATTTCTGGAGGCCTTCACCCTGGGGGTGGGCACGATGATCGGGGCGGGGATCTTTATTCTGCCCAGCATCGCGGCCGCCGAGGCGGGGACGACGAGTGCGATCTCCTTTATCATCGGTGGGTTGATCTCGCTGTTGACGGCGGTGTCACTATCAGAGCTGGCCACGGGGATGCCCCGGGCCGGCGGGAGCTATTACTACGTCAACCGCTCCATGGGTAGCTTCATGGGCAGCATCGTGGGCTGGGGGATGTGGATGGGGCTGATGTTCGCCACCGCCTTTTATATGGTGGGCTTTGGCCAATATATGACCTATTTTTTGGGCGACGGGACGCCGATTGTCTTATTGGCCCTGGTGATGACGGCCTTTTTGGTCTTCTTGAATTTTCGGGGCTCCAAGGACGCCAGCGCCATCCAGAATCTGATCGTGGTGGTGCTTCTGGGGCTGATCGTGACCTTCGTGACGGTGGGCATCTTCAACGTGGACGCCGGGCAATTTGAGCATAAGAGCTGGGGGGCCGTGGCCGGTCTGACGGCGACGCTCTACGTGTCATTTATTGGCTTTGAGGTCATTGCCACCAGCGCCGAGGAGATCAAAAATCCCAAGCGCAACCTGCCCTTGTCGATGATCGCGTCGGTGTTGGTGCCGATGGTGCTCTACGCCATGGTGATGGTGGTGGCCACGGGGGTGATGACGCCGGAGGCCCTGGGCGAGTCCAAGATCCCGGTGGCCGATGTGGCGGAGCAGTTTTTGGGGGGCTGGGGCGCCCTGGCGATGGTATTGGGCGCCCTGTTAGCGACGGTGTCGTCGGCCAACGCCTCCATTCTATCGGCGGCCCGGGTCAATTTTGCCATGGGCCGCGATCGCATCCTGTCGGATTGGCTCAACGATATTCACGACCGCTTTCAGACGCCCTATCGGGCCATCGCCGTGACGGGGGTGTTGATCCTGGGGATCATCTTGATCCCGGGGGTCGATATTGGGTTTTTGGCGGAGGTGTCGAGCTTCGCCTTTTTGGTGACCTACGGGTTGGTGCACGTGGCGGTGATCGTGATGCGCCGGGCCGGTCCCTCGGATTATGAGCCGGACTTTCGTATCCCGGGCCTCCTCTATCCGACGATCCCCGTGCTGGGAACGCTGTCCTGCGTGGTGGTGATCGCTCAGATGGATCTGATGGTGCTGGGTGTGGGAAGCGGCGTGTTGGTCTTTGGCGTGGGATGGTTTGTGTTCTACGCCCGTCACCACGCCGATCCGGAGAACCTGATCGGCGAGGCCATCGTGGGCACCGGGTTGCATGCCCGTGAGGGGGCCGACGAGCGCTTCAGCGTGGTGGTGCCCGTGGCCAATCCGGCGACGGAGCAATTGCTGATCCAGATGGGGGCTGCTGGCATCCACGAGCACGAAAACCCGGAGATCATCGCCGTCAATATCGTCCAGATCCCCACCCAGGCGACGCCGGCGCAGACCCTGCGCTTTGAGCAGACCCGCATCGCCAGTCAGCAGGAGTTGCTCAACGCCGTGAGGGCCCACTCCGAGCGGTTGGACGTGCCCATCCAGACGCGGGCGATCTTGGCCCGCGATCCGGCGAGTGCCATCCTGGAGGTCACCCGGCAGGAGAAGGCCCAGCGCCTGGTCATGGGCTGGAAGGGTCGGCGGAAGCGCCGGGAGTTTGTCCTGGGCTCCACCATCGATCGGGTGATCCGAAACGCCCCCTGCGAGGTCAACCTGGTGAAGCCGGGGGCCGGTGGGATCGGCGAGGTGGTGGCCCTGGTGGGCACCGGCCCGTCGAGCGTCCTGGCCGTGCGAGAGGCCGCCCAGATCGCGGCGGTGGACGACAACACCTCGTTGACCCTGATGAACGTCCAAACCCCGGGCGAGGAGGGCGAAGAGGCCGCCAAAGAGGCCGGTCGCGAGCTCATCGCCGGGGTGGTCGACAAGGTGGGCCTGGAGGCCGAGGACTATATCGAGAAGGTCGTCGTAGGCAGCGATATCGAGTCCACGCTGCTTCAGGCGGTGATCCCCTATGACACCATCTGCATCGGCGCCACCCGCACGGGCGTGCTGAAGCAGGCCGTCTTCGGCTCCATCCCCGAAAAGGTGGGTGAGAAGGCCACGGGCACGGTGATCATCGTCGACGAGAAGCACCGCTCCCGTACCATCGCCGAGGCGGTGGTGGAGCGGTTGAGCGGCGGGCGTTGATTTGGTAGCCGTGGGACGTTCAAAAATCACGACTATCTGTCGCATGCCTACGTGTCTTCACCGGGCGGAGAAGGAGAGATGTGTGCGACACCATTGAGGGAGCTCTCCACATGAATCGTTTTACCCAAGTTTAGTGCATTGCCAGCGCCATCGTTCTTTCCATCACTGGATGCAGCGCCGTCAGCGATATCGTCGACGATGAGACGCCGGATCGGGTCTCGGAGCGTCAGGAGCGGTCGTCGTCATCGGAGTCATCATCAGCGGCGTCAGAGTCGGCATCAAAGTCGGCGTCGGCGGAGCGCGAGGAAGAGACCCGCGAAGCTTTGGGGCAGACCGAAGAGGCCGATGAGTCGGATGAGCCTGAGGAGACCGAAGAGACCGAAGAGGTCAAGCGCTGGGAGGAGTACGAAGCCGGCCAGGACGCCATGACCCGGTGGTTTCACCGGCCCGATCGGTGTCGCGGTGGCAATCAGTGGAATGACTTTCGAGACGACGACCATGAGGTGCCGCGACGGGTCTTCGACGACGGGGCCCGCGAAGAGCTCAGCCCCGACGACCGGGTGGTGCGCTTTATCTGTGGCGCCCAGGTCAGCGACATCGAAACGACGGATATGGACCCCCGCTTTGTGCATACGACGAACTCCCAGGATCCGCGCCAGACGATGGCCACGGCCCTGGAGGATGAGGAGCTCTCCGAGAGCCGCCGCCATCTCTATCAGGCGACGCTGGCCCACAAATGCTGGCACGCCACCGATTGGGACGGCCGCATCGACGTGAGCTATAATATGTACCTCCATTGTCAGGAGCACGCCACGGATCTGCCGTCTATGGAGGAGGTGGAGGCGGCGATGGAAACCCTCTACGGGGGTCATGATTTTGAGCTGGCCAATATTCGCTTTGCCTACGATCGAGCGCTCAATGACAAGGAGCGGGTCCTGGCTGAGGGCGCGGCCTTCGAAGAGGAGTACCCGACCCAAAAAGCGGTGTATTACGAGGCTGGAAAAGAAGCGGAAGAGACCTTTGCCAAGCGCCAGGAGACCTATGGCGACATCATCAACATGGTGGCGCCGATCACGGAGCATATCTTTGATGGGGCGCCCAGCGATTCCATCGAGGATTGCTCGGAGACCGCCGGGGAAGCACGGGCGAGGTTGGCGGAGAAAATCGGGGTGGAGAGCGCCGAAGACCTCCAGGAGCTGCGCTCCACGCATCCCGTGGGCTACCAGATCACGGAGGCCCTGGCGCACTGCTATGTCGAAGAGGGACAGCTCTCCAAGGCCCGCGTGGAAGCGGAGGCCCTGCAGGCCGGCACGCGGCGCGTCACCCTGGGCGAGGAGATTCGGCTGACCCGCCAGGAGGCCCTCCAGGAGGTGGTCGCCGAACACGACGGTGAGGCCAGCTATATCAACGAGGTGATCCCCTACTATCGCAATCGCACGGCGGCCCGGATGATCCTGCCCACCGAGACCTACTCAACGCCCAACTATTTTCATCAAATCAATAACGCGGGCCTGATGGCCGACGTGGTGGGTGGACCGGATACGGGCGATGACGACGACAACGGGGAGTTCGACGAGCATGTCCAGTATATGCAGCGCCGCGGCTATAACGTGGATCTGAGCTCGCCGATCACCGAGGAGATCGAAGAGGTGGAGGCCGGGGCTCGGCTGGTGTTCGTCCATAAATCGGAGACGGTGACGCGTCAGGAGACGGAGTGCTACGAGACGGACCACATCGAGTCCTGGACGCTGGACGGCGACGAGTTGGTGCCCAACTACCGCGTGGAGTGCCAGTTCGTGGGCGAGCCCTGGCAAGAGACGGTGGACCACCAGGTCGATCCGGTGGTCATCCCCGCCGACCAGGGGGAGATGTTGGAAGCGGGCATGCGCGTGGAAATCCTGGTCAACCGGCACCGAAGCGCCGATGAGGGGGACGCCGTCATTCGCCATGCCTGGCCGGCCGGCGAGGACGACGCCGACGCGGTGGTCGTCGACGGGTGGAGTTTTCAATAAGGTTCGGGGGGCACCGAGGTATGCGGGGAGCCCCACTGCGGCGCGAGGCGCCGCTTTCTCCCCACAGGTGGGGAGAGGTTCGAGTGTGGGGTGGGGCTGGTGGGGTTGGCGTGGCGGGGGTGGGGCGGTCAGGCGGACACAGGAGTGGCTGACGATCGTCGAAGCATTCCCATCGCCAGGAGTGCCATGAGAACCATCAGCAGGCCCGGCGATGTGCCGCTGGCGGCGGCGCAGCTACCGCTATCATCGTGATCATCGCCATTATCGTGTGCCCCGTTATCGTCGTCACCGTTATCGTCGTCACCGTTGTCATCGTCACCGTTGTCGATATCTTCCGGGCATTCCAGGGTCACCTCCAGGGTATCGGTCTCCAGGGCGAGGTCCTCGCCGGGAAGGGTGGCCGTGAGGGTGACGTCGTAGGTGCCGGGCTGGAGGCCGGCTTCGGCGCCGCTATAGTCGCCGCAGTGGGTGTAGAGGCGCTCGACGGTGCGGCCCATCCAGCTCGCCCCCGGGGCGTGCTCCCGGCCCAGTCCGATGGAGGGGTTCCAGATCTGGGTGTCTCCGGCGTCGTCGGTGACCTGGGTCTCAAATTGGAGCGCCCCCTCCCAGGGGATGGCGCCGTCGGCCAGGTCGACCTTTAGATCGACGGCATAGATCGGAGCCTCTACCGAGCAATCGGGGCTGGCGGCGATGGTGGCCTCTATTAACTCTTGGGCCTCGATCTGGAGGGTGCCAATCTCCTCGGGTATCGGCGCGTCGTCGGCCGTGGTCTGCCATCGCAGGGTTTCAAGTGGAGCATTGTCGGCGTCGTAGCGCGGGCAGGCCGCCTGCAGCTCGTAGGACGTGTCGCCGGCCAGGGGCTCGTCGGGCACCACGAGCCAGGGAGCGCCGTCGAGGTGTTCCACGGTGGCGTCCAGCTCCTGGGCCTCGCCATCGGGGTCCTGGATCAGGCGAATATGCTCCTCGTCGGGAGCCGCAATGTCGCCGATATAGCTGTCCGGGGCCCAGGGAATGCCGTGGATATTGGGCGGGACGTCGGCGCCGTCGTCGACGCCGAAGTAGCCAAAGCGCTCGCAGTCCGGGGGCTCGCAGGCCTGGGCCGACGTGGGCGCGGCGAGCCAGGCAATGGAGCCGATGAACAGGGCGGCGCAGAGGGCGCTGGCGCCGCGGCTGAGTGGGCGGTCGGTGGGAAGACGCATGGGTTCCCATGAGATGGGTAGATAGGCTCGAAGGACGATGGAACTAGATTAGGCCAATGGACGAGGCAATTCAAAATCCGGACGACAGGGCCTGCCCGCCGACCTTTGGAAGAGTGGGGGATGTGCGTAGATTTAACCCGGGTTAACAAGTGAAGAGGCATAGCAATATCCAATACGGGGGAAGTATGAACAGACAGGTGGGATCGGTGTGCATGCTCGTTGGTTTGGTCGCGGCGTCGATGGGCTGTGTGGAGAGCAGCGATGGTGAGGACGAATTTGAGCGCGAGGACTCGTCGGTGACGGAGGAAGAGGGTCGCCACGGGGATACTCGGCCGGTCGAGGAGGTCGAGGAGCTCGAGGAGGTCGAGGAGGTCGAGGAGGTCGAGGAGGTCGAGGAGGTCGAGGAGGT
>CAZMJS010000025.1:0-28950 GCA_964566695.1 uncultured Bradymonadales bacterium | reverse complement strand
TCGAGGAGGTCGAGGAGGTCGAGGAGGTCGAGGAGGTCGAGGAGGTCGAGGAGGTCGAGGAGGTGCGAGTAGCGGGCGTGCAATTCAATCTATTTCGTCTATGGGACGAGCAGACGATTCTGATCGTCAATCGAGCTCTGGAGGACGAGCCCATGCCGTTTGACTTCGCCGATTTTTTACCGGTGGCGCCGGGCTCCCAGCACTTCTATCTGATCCCCACGATTGCCCTGCCGCGAAGTAGCTACGATGTGGAGGCCCGGGCCATTGATGAGCAGGGAGAGATCATCGAGGAGTGCCAAGAGGCCATCGCCCGGGGACGGCGGGGTGAGGCGAGCGGTGAGCTGGAGTTCTTAATGCCGATTCAGTGTGACGACTCCGTGGGGATTGCCACGGGCGTCGAAGGGATCGACGAAGTGCTCTTTTTTACGGGCGAGACCTTTAAAGTGGAGTCCGTGTTATTTCCGGCGCCGATCATCAACTTCGCACCGCGCATCGAGTCCATGGAGGTGGAGCCGTCGGTGTCTGAGACGTGCCCCGAGATCGTCGAGCTATGTGCCACGGTGGCAGAGCCGGATTGGGATCCCCTGGAGTTTCAATGGCTTCAACTGGAGGGACCGCGTGCGCTGGCAGGACCCACGGAGGCTCGACGCACGGAAGACGGCGGTGAGACGGAACAATGTGTAGCCTATGAACTCCTAGATCAGGACGGCGATTATGTCTTTGAGCTCCAGGTCTTTGACCAGCTCTTGGAGGATGACCGACCGATCAGTTTTGAGGCCTGGTATCAACGGGAGGACTATGGCGATATCGCGTCTCAGGACCGGGATACCGTTGGTTTTAGTGTCCGCTGTCCGGAGGAGGATAAAGGGGACAAGTCGGATAAGTCAGACACGGGGTATGAAGCGCAGCGAGCCACCATCCATGCCTGGTTGGCGGAGCTGGACGACGATGAGCAGCGCGACGAATTGACGGACGTGGTCGATGGCCTCGACGATGGGGAGCAGTTGGACACCATCGCCGAGGCGATCATCAATCAAAAGGACGAGGAGGCGGTGATCGCCAAGATCATGGGTGGTTAAGAGATTGGCCTGCTGGTCGCTGACAGCCTGCAAGACCTGCTGAATGGGGATTTCAACGCTGAGGGTTAGTGCTGCCATTCCACCGTCAAAAGGTCTCGATGGGATTGGCCGACAGCTCTTCGACGTGAACGCATTCCATGGCATCACGGGTGGCCTGAGAGGGTTCCTCGTCACTAAAGCTGCTATCGGTTTCGCACTCCCAATCTTGCTCATTGGTATCGAATTCCAGCTCCAAGACGAGATTGCGAACCACGATGTCTTCGTCGGTGATGATGAGCTCGCTTCCCGTGCCCTCCAGCAGGCATTCGGTGCCTTTCCCATCGCGTGGTATCGATGGGTCTGGGAGGGGTGAGGAGTGGCATCGATTGCTACGGACGCCTCGTAGAGAGATCGGTTCCGCGTGTTCTGCCCACCAGGGTTGGGGCTTCGAGCTGACGCCATGCCCTCTTCTTCGCTTGACCCCAGCAGTGACTCGGTCGCTCTGCTCCCGGCCCGCTCAGGGCGCGTGGCGGCGTCTCATAAATAATCCCCGTCATGATCGCTGGGGGGCCGTCAAAGTCTCGCGAATCGTCTCGGTGAGATCTTTGATGTGGTAGGGCTTGGACACATGGGTCTGGTCGGGGCCGATGTCTTTTCGGGTCAAGACATCTCCGGCGTCCGCGGCCAGATCGAATTCGGCCCATCGATCAACGAGATGCTCTTTCCCCAGGGAAAGACCCGCTGCCGAGTCGACGAGCTGACCCACGACGTGCTCCACAACCGCCTCGTGAAGTCGACCATGCAGCACCTGCGGGCCACCACAGAGCTCGACTCCGGCCTCCACACCGAATTGGGTGCAGCGCTGCGCCACTTCCGCGAGGTCCGCGATCTCCCGAGGCTGACCCCGCGTCAGTTCAGCAAGGTCGAATTGCACCGCAATAACAGCTTCTACCGATTCCTCCTTAATATCTGCGAACTCATCACCCACAACCTCCTGGTCACCGAGGACACCGGCCAAGTCCGCTTCCCAGACCTGCTCCGCGATGACGTCCAGATGAGCCGTATCTTCGAAAAATTCGTCCGCAACTTCTACCGACGAGAACACGACGACTTCCGCGCCGCCAGCCACCGACTCCAATGGAATGCCCAGGGTCATGCGGCAGACCTCAACATGCTCCCCTCGATGCTCACAGATATCACCCTCACCGGCCGGGACCGGCTCATCGTCATCGACACCAAGTACTACCAACGCACCCTCCAATCCGGCCAATGGGATGGCGACGGCAGCGTCCATTCCGCCCACCTCTACCAACTATACGCCTACCTCAACGCCTATCGCCGCCGGGAGGGTGCAAACCGCCAAATCGAGGGGATGTTGCTATATCCCACTATCGACCATGAGCTACGCCTGAATTATGAGATCGACGGGTTCCGGATGCAGGTCTGTACTGTGGATCTGGGTAGAGATTGGTTGGGGATTGAGGAGGAGTTGATCGGAATGGTGGGGGTAAACACCTGAATGGCCCATTGCCGCCTTTGTTCAGGGCTGTTAACATTCAGCTACGTTTCAAAACGCCTCGGGGCGGAAAACCCGGTTAGACAAGTGCAACTCACATCGCGATTGCAGCCCAGTTTTTATGAAACCTCTTGATCGTTCGTCACAACGTTCCCGGACGCAGGAGTCTGCGGAGTGATGGTTGGATTGGAAGCTCAGGTGGCACGAGCCTCCTGATTCAACGTGTCCAAGATATCGGGGCAACGTCATAATTGCGAAGTGATACCAGGACGGTATGCGAGGATTATCTGCGATCATAAATGGCCTAGAAAGAGGTAGAGCATGACGGTAGAAACCGAGACACACGATTTTTCGGGGATCAAATTCCACAAGAGATTGAAATCCGGCGCGCTTGAGCGGTTGGCTAAGACGCGTGAGATCGATGAAGAGTTTGATCGCTCACAGAAGTCGCGTACTCAGCGCTTAAACGGGTTGGAAAAAGCGTTAAAAGAACAGAAATTCAAGGTGGTGGTGGTCGGTGAGTTCTCCCGTGGTAAATCGACCCTATTGAATGCGATTCTTGGCGAGCGTATTTTGCCGACGGCCAACCAGCAGACGACGGCGATCAATACTTTTATTCAGGGGGTTGAGGAGGGGGAAGAGCCCTATATCAACATCGTCTATTTCGACGGACGCACGGAGCGTTTGTCCTGGGATGCGGGAGTAATCGAAAAGTGGGGCACAGAGCTCAATAAAGAAAATCGAGATGCCCGCTTGGAAGTTGAGCGTATCGAGGCTTTTAGCGATCATGAGCTACTCCAACATGACCTCATACTCATTGATACCCCGGGTTTTGAGGGAATTCTCGAAGCTCATGAGGAAATTGCCAGAAACGCGATGGATGAGTCCCATGTGGCCCTTTGGATTAACTCGGCCGAGCAACTAGGGGGAAATAAGCGAGAATTGGAGTTTTTAAAGGAGTCGATCGCGAAGAATTTCGATAAATTCATCACGGTGATCAATAAATGGGATCTGGTATTGGAACCCATGGATGCTCGGGAGAAGGAGCGTTCAAGACGGGAGCGCGTGGAGTCGGCGTTGTCATCCGTGCGTGATAATTTCAAGAAATTCACGGCAGATTCGCTGAGCAAAGAGAAGATCGATCGGCTCACGGCCGATAGTAATCTAATGGGAGTCAGCGGCGTGTGGGCATTTTCGGGTGAGGAGGAGAAGTCCAGGCAATCCAATATCATTCAACTCGCCAGGCGAATTGAGGATATGTGTCTTAGTGGTGAATCCAGCGAGCAGATGCTGATCAAGCCGTTGAAAAGTCTAAGTGTTTGTCAGGATGAGATTCTTAAAGGTATAGACGCCGAGCTTAAGGAAACGAAAGAGGCTGACGACCTTGATGAGTTGCGAAAGCGCCGTGAGAATTTGAATTTCGAGATCAGAGATCTGGGCCTTAAACGGGATACCGCATTGGCGGATGCAAAGAAGGAGCATGATTTCCACGCGAAAGATAAGTCGCAGAGAGTTCAGGAGGAATTGATCGCCCCTCTAAAAGAACTGAAGGCTAGCCTGGAGCTGGTGCTGACCAAACGATATGTGCAGAGGGAAATCAACAGGGGCGTGGGGCAGGTCCAGCTTCCGGCGGGGGCGAAAGATGAGTTTGAAGCGGTTCATCAACGCCTCAATGAAGATTGGGAGAAGTGGCGGCGTGAACTCGAAGAAACCTTAGCCAAGCTTCGTCACCAGTTTACCTCGGAAATGAATAGGGCGGGTCGACAACTGGCGGACTCTCTGGACTCCTTTGAATTGGATCTCCCGGAGTTGGAGGTGGAGTTAGACATCGATCTGTCAGATTTTGAGCGTTTCCATAAACAGCGATCGGAATTGACTCAGCGGCAGAGAGAATTGGAGGAGGCGCTCAATGAGAATGCTCTGGAGAAAGCGGAGTTGATGACAAATCCAACGAAGCTAAAGCAACAGGAGCAACGGCTGAATCAGATCCGGAGAAAGCTGGAAAGCTTAGGTGGGCCGCCACCACCGAGACAGAAAACAGAAACCAGGACGCGTACAGAAAAAAGGACCTGGAGATCCGATAAGAAAGAGTCCTTTGAGGTGCCGGTGGATGATTATTCGAATGTGCGCGAATGGAAGAAGAAAGAGAAGAGTCTTAAACGTAAGGAGTCGCAGCTCGAAGCGGAGGCTCGTCGAGTCCAAGAGGAGGAGTTCGAGAAGAAGAAGAAGAAGATCAGCCTCGATATTGCGAGGCGGAAAGTAGAGCGCGATCTCAAGCGGGCAAATAGGGATTTAGAGGAACTCGAGCGACGCAGTCGGGAGAACCATAAGGAAATCGTCGAAAATACACTGCGCCGACTTCGAAAGAAGACACTATTTAAGGTAGATCACCATATTCACGAGTTAGAGAAAAATGTTGTGGGGGCTATCGAGGGGATCTTCCAAGACCAACTCAAGGCCCTAAACCAGATGGTAGAGTCAAAGTATATGGAGCCTCTGGAAGCAAAACAGAAGAGCCTTGAGGAAATCGCGAGCCAATTGGAAATGGGCGAGGAAGCAAGAAAGGAAGGATTGGAGCGCCTGGAGTCGCTGAAAGGCGACCTGAAAAAGATTAAGAGGGAAACAATGGACCTCATTGATTTGGCCTCAGATAAAGGGATATAAGCGATGGATTTTGATCATAAAGCAGTCTTCGAGGCTCTTCCGGAAAACCTTGAGCAGCAATGGTTGAGGCTGATTTCTCGGACGGTCGAGAATAATAAGGAATTGACCATCACCCTTCTGGGGGCCTTTTCGGCGGGGAAGACGACGTTGATCAATATGCTCTTGGGAGAAGAGCACCTACCTACCGGAGCAGACGAAACAACGGGGGTGCCCACCTTTATCTCCTATGGTGAGAAATTGACCCGTGGTTATTCGGTGGATGGAGAGTCCTGGGAGGAGATTGGAGAGGAGAAATTTAGGGCCGTGACAGCAGCGGCCGGAGAGGAGGGCAGTTTTACGACGCTGGAAGCGCCCCAAGGTTGGTTGAGGGGATACCAGCTGGTCGATCTTCCCGGGGTTGGTGGCACGGATATTGGACGCCGTGGCTATATTCGCGCTCAGATCGACAGTGCTGATGTCGTGGTATATGTGTTGGCGCCGCGAGGCCCGACACGGGAGGATGTGGAGTATCTGGAGTATGCAGCGAAACAGGGGAAGGCGATCAAATTGGTCGTTTCTCAATGGGATAGAATATTGGGAGCTACAGAAGCAGGGGAGCCCGATGTTGATCTCGGGGATTGGGAAGAGCAAATCGAAAAGGCGACCGCTATTGAGCAGAGTGTTCTCCCTGTATCTATCGAAGGCCATGGTCGAGATGAGCTCATCGAAGCCCTTGGGAAATTGGAAGATACCCAGGAAGAGATTCGAATATCCAGGTTCATTGCGGAAGCCAAGCCTTTGTTGGAAGGCGCTATTGGGTACCTGGATGAGAAGAGACATGCCATTCAGCTGGAGTCTCAGGAGGAACGTCTCAAATTGGAGGAGAAACTCCGAGAGCGTCGAGAACGGCTTTTGGAACTAAAAGAGGAAATTCTCAATAGCCGCGAGTCCCATCGGGAGAAAGCAAAACGGCTATTGGGAACAGGGGTCAAGGAGATCCGTGAGGAGCTAGATACGAGAGTTGCTAGGGCCAGAGAGTTGGCAGGCGGTGATATTGCGGAAAAGGAGTGGCGGGAATATATCAATGCGCTCAATGATGCTGGGGACAGCGCATTGTCGAATGTGGTCGAGCGAGTCCGTGATATTCACTCCGAATTGAACTCCGACGAGGAGTTATCAAGTCAGTGGTCTCAGGTCTCGCTCGGCCCCCCGGACGTGGAGCCCGTCGAGCGCGATACGTGGATGGAATCGGCTCAACTGCAGCGAATCGAAGAGTCGTTGATGGATTTGGTCGAGGATCTGGAGTCCGGGGAGCAGCAATTGCCAGCTACGGTGCCGTCGGAGGTCCAGCAGGAACTTGTTGCTGAGATCCGCTCCCTGAGGAGCCACAAAAACGAGGTGGCCTCTTCGGAATTAGAGACTATCGAGAAACGTACTGGAGGTGGAAATGCTGGCAAAATCACTGGCCGAGTCGTCGGTGAGGTGATCGATATTGGGCTGTTGGTTGTCCAACCACAGTTCGTAGCAACAAAAATCGCAAGTGTTTTTGGTAAAGGGGCTAAAGCTGTAAAAGTTGGGAAAACGACAGCCAATGCCCTCAAAGTCGTGCAAAATGCGAAGAAGGGCGATCTTCTCATGAAAGGGGTTCCCCCGGAGAGTCCAGTCAGGAAGGTGGGTCAACACATCAGCCACTTGGAAAAGTTGAGCGTCGGCTATTGGGGCCAAAGATTGGGCAGTCAATTCGATAGCCCTCCGGAGGTCATTTACGAAGTTGATCCAGAAGCCATGAAGCACCGTAATGCGATGTTGTCTGAGTTCGATAAAAAAATCGATGGATATAAGAATAAGCTACGAAAGCTCGAGCGCCAAAGAGAGGAACGCGAGATGACAGAATACGCCCTCGAACTCAAGGCACGTAAAAAAGCAGAGTTGGAGCGACAACTTGCGAAAGCAAAAGAGCGAGCGGCGAAAGAAGAGCAGAAATACGAGCGGTCCAGGGCGGAGTACCAGCGAGAAAGAATGCAGCTTGAAGCGGATAAAGCGGCCAGACATACCGTGGATAATTTCAATCGCGCGGTCCGCGGTATCGAGCGACGTCTGATGCAAGAGTTCAAAGAGTATTGGGATGTTCGAATGAAGGAGACCTTGCAGTCCGAAAAGGACCATCTCGACAAATTGCAGACGGCGATGAAAAAAGCTCCCGAAGAGAAAAGGGAGTTCCTCAGTGAGCTCGAGCAACGGCGGGAGATAATTCGGGATGCTCTAAATGGTCTGGTGGGTGAATGATGGCCTGGTGGACGAAAGAATTCCATGAGTATTTTCATGACTAAAAATAAAAGGGGCCGGCCACAGACGGAGGCGATCCAGGAGTACGGGAATGAGTGGTTGTCGAAGCTGTGGTCTCAGCCTCCATCGACGGGAGTAGAGCGATTGATGTGGCGCCGCCAATCAGACACCGTGAACTGTGGGGTGGATCTATTAGTGGACATCACCGAGCCTTGGTGGACCGATAAAGACTGGCAGCGCGCGGTGAGCCTGGTGTTGGAGCTCCATCTATACGCACGGATCCTCGATGATGCCGTAGACGAAGGGCTACTCGTCCACCGCCAACAGGCATTAATGGCCCAGGAGATCGTTTGGAAAGTCGCCACGAATATCGGGAGTTCTTGGCCGAATCTACTCGATGAGAGTGCAGCACTGATCAAGACGACGGTGATCGGTGCAGCACAGGACAACCCAACCGAGTCGGGAGATGAATTCTGGGCAAAAAAAAATTATCACCTCCTGATCGCACCTCTTTTGTTATCGGGAAATGACGCCCTTTTTCGTGAGTTCCAAGACGCGTTGTCGGACGGCCTTTTTTTGTTGCAGGCCCAAGAGGAATGTGACGAAAGTGCGGGGGAGGCGGCGCGGGAAGCGATATTGGATTGGATTGATAGATGGTTGGCGGAGGGTGGGTGGAAAGGTCTGGAGAAGGCAGGCTGGGTAGATTTTAGCCGATATTTGAAATCCATCGTATATCAAATGTTGGAGTCCGAGCAGTGCTAGAAGAGAGTCGAAGTACTTGTGAAGCTGAGATATTGGAGTCTTCATTCCAAGAACTAGAGGAATGGTTAACGAGTAAGGTTGAGGGCGCGGGTATTGGCGAGATGTCAGTCGCCGATAGTGCGCTATCGATACGGGTGATTGGCGAGTTTTCAAGCGGCAAAACTCGTCTAGTCTCGGAAATGATAAAGGAGAGGTTGCCCGCAGAGCTCCAACCGGTAAGCAGTTTAGGGCGGGAGACATTTATCCCCCTGGAGATCACCTACGGACCCGATGTGGAGCTTTGTTTAGTGCATTGGGAGGATGGTGGAGAGCTGTCCGGGGAGCTTGTTGAGACCTTCCAGACTTTCCCTACTCGCCAGGAATTAGAAAAAGAGATCAGTGAATCGGAAGAGAAATACCGATTGAGGTTGTCACTGCCTGAGCCCTCGTTGCGAACCGCTAGCGATCTCGTCTCGGGAGAACAAGAAGCAAGTCGCATTTTTCTGCTCGATACACCGGGTTGGAATAGTGGGGAGTTGGATGAGGATCGAGGGCGAGATCTGGTGGGTTATGCTACGACGGCGGTGGTCTATGTCTGCAAGGCCGGACGGTTATCCGCGGCCTATCATGAGGAAGAGTTTGGGATCTTAATCGATGAGTTGGAGTCACCGGAGAAGATGCATCCGTTCGATGATATCCATCTGCTCCTCTATATCACCAATTGGGACGATACACCGGAGAATGAACAAGCATTAGAAACCTTCAAGGAGCGTGTGGAGGAAACGGTCGATAAAAAAGACTGTTTTTTTCGGTATCAAATCAAAGACCCGCAAGCTATCGATTTCGAAACCGCTGAACAGACTGCCCTGGATGAGTTTCGACGGACGTTTTGGGAGGATTTAAGGCAGTCATTGAACCAAAGAGAAACCGACGATTGCGGAGGGTCTCAGGAGCCAGAGATTTCACCGTGGGACGCCTTTGTCGAACTCTGCAATGGTGATGGGCCAGGGCTCGTCGAGAGCGCAAAGGCCATTGAATCGATAGTTCTAGCGCTCCGCGAGTTACTCGATAATTTTTTTGATGGGAAATCGCTCGTTCCGGCATGGAATTGGACGCGTCTCGAGGCCTATTCGCCGGACCGGCGAGCGAGGAAGTTGTTCGAGAGTTGGGAGAGGAGGGTCGCACTCGATAACGGTGCGCTAAACCTCGAAGATGTGGAGTCCCTCAAGTTGTCGAGAAATCATCCCCTAAGCCGTTGGTGGAATGAGGTGATTTTATGGGAATTGTCGCAAGTATTAGTGGCGACGGAAGAGTTGCTCCAGAAGATGCGATATCAATTTGAAAACCTCGATGATCTTGCGGGTAGAGACCTGGAGCGTGAACTCTTCATCGCGTTGGTAGATAGTCATTTTAAGGCATCTAGGGAATTCGCATCCCTGGACGGTATATTCTGCGATGAATTGCGGCGGCTACTGAATGATGAAGCGGAACCGGCCAAGGCAATCGCGGCGATGTTAGCAATTTCAGCCGCCCAGGCGCCACTAAAAGAGTTGTATTTTCCGACCGGAAGAGGATGGTTTCATGGATGATCGACCACTAATATTAGAGATTCTCGCACTTCCGAATTTTAGTGACGCTGTGGGCGAAGCAATAGAAATGACCGCGGAGCGGGTGAATGATGGTTCGGGTGGTCTGGAAAGATTGGGAAAACAGCTCGATGACCTTCACCAAAAGTTGGATAGTCTTAGCGAAGTGCAGACGGACGTCAATACTCGGCTAAGGGAGCTAGAGAAAAAGACGGAAAGTGCTATCGAGGCGATTCGAGATGTCGGCCGTGTAGCTAAGGGGGAGCTCGTGCAACAGGAAGAAGGTCAAGGTAGTAATTGTTTAAGTAAAGGGCCGGATGTCAAAGAGAAGCCTCCACAAATAAATACGGAAAACTCTAAAACCGATGTCCTAAAAAATCGCCATAACGAGAACGACCTGGACGATGCAAAATACGAACTCAAGCGTTTGAAGCAAACCATCGAAGACTCAGGGAGTTCGTCTAAGTTAAGATATTTAAGATTGGTCAACCGCTCACTAGATACAGAGTCCGTCGATGAGATTTATAAGAATATCCGGCTGATGCTTAAAATCGCAAAGAGAGGCGACCGCTTCCATGATCGGAAGCTCATCAGCTCTTTTGAGGTCGCAAGCTGGGAGGTGGGTCAGATGAAAGATACGAAATGAACAGAAATACGTATAAAATCTCCCCGCTTGTAGGAATAGCTGGGTGATTTGTTAAGTGGCTTTACAGTGTAGGAGGATGCTTCTTGTGTCGCGCATACGAAACGGTGTCGATCTAAAAAACGCAATTGAGTGATTATAAAGGTCGAAGTTCTACCGGAAGATATTTCATTTATGTATAAAGAGTCGTTGATAGTCCAGGTCTTCAATATCCCAGGTGTCGATCGCGTACTGGAAGACGCTCTAGAAACTGTGGTCGATCGAATGACTGATTCCTCGGTTATTGTTGAGACGGTTGATCGCCAACTCGATGATAATAAGAAAATCTAAATCACCTGGGTGAAGGTCAGAAGCGAATGAGAGAGTTGCTCGGACAGCTTGAGCGAAATTTAAAAGCAACGAACTGTCAGGCCGATGTGTTAAGAAGCCGACGGAGTAGCCAAAAAGACGAAGAGCAGTGTGGGGATGAGCGCTACCAGAGCGCGAATGAGCAACGCGTCGGAATCAGGCGTATAACACGAAAAAATAAGGTCGCGGAGTTAATAAGCACGCAAGGTCTATTGGAACGTGCGAAACAGGGTTGGGAGTGATTAGAGATAGAAGAAGTCGGTTCGGGAACTCGATTTCGACGCGTATATTTGGCATTGGTGGAGGAAAGAGCGAATCCAGATGGCCTAGATTATATCTATTTCACAATCGCGAAACGCGATGATGATAGCGAACACAAGTGAAGATTTTTAAGATAGATAATTGTCTATCGATTTTGAGACGGTGTTCTTGGAAATCGAGCGAATGAGGGATGGGAGGTCAATTGATGAATAAAAAGCCACTGATATTGGAGATTCTGAATCTTCCGAAAGTCGAGGGCGCTCTGGGAGAATCCTTGGACGATACAGTTGAGCGAATCAACCATCGTTCGGGGGGGATCGAGCTTATTGGGAAAGGTCTCGATGGGATACGGCAAGAACTAAGGGGAATTAGAGAGGAGCAAGGCGAAACTAATGAGTTGCTCGGGAACATGGAACAGGAGATTGAAGGAGTTCAGGGCGAACTAGAGGATGTGAAAGGGGAGGTGGAGGAATTGAAAGGGGAGGTCGTGGGCTTAAAAGCGCAGGTGGTGGAGTTGAAAAATAGGGTATTAGAATCAGAACGCTCGGAGGACAGCAGCTACGAGCCAGAGGCCGGCAATATTTCGGATAAGGCAGGAGAGGAAGAGCAGAAGTGTAAGGAGGAAGAAGCTTTGGCGGAAGCCGAAATCTATTTAGGTGAGGTCGAACAGGCGGTGATTACATCCGGTAGTCCTCGGAAGGCGCAATATTTAAATCTTTTAGAATCGGGATATGACGCGAATACAGTGGAGGAAGTGTTTGTGGTAGTGGAGGAGATATGTGATATGGTAAAAGCGAGTAAATATTATAAAGATATGGATCTGATCAGCCCGCTGGAAAAAGCGGTGGACAAGATTTTTGCATTAAGGAAGTTTGACAGATGGTTTGATTGAGTTTTGGGTGTTTGGACGATATTTTTGGCAGGCAAAAAGATGTTTTAGGGGTTTAGTTAAGAAATGAGAAATACCGGGCTGATAATCTTGGTTCCTGAAATTTCATCTGATAGTGTTGGGATGGGGTCGGGTTGGATTAAGGTAAAAAATGAATTCATTTTGTAAATATCTTTTGGGTGACGAGGATATCAAAGAGGCGGTGGTGTCGTCCATTGAGGCGTATAATGGTCTCGATGATCGACAAACCCAAAAGATACAAAAATTAGAGGCGAAGGTCGACCGACTAGAGTCAGAGGTGGAGTCTCTGAAAAATGTGGTACAAAGATCGTCTGGGAGGAGGCGGTTTAGCGGTGATAAAGAGTCGGGAAATGAGACAAGGTCTCGAGAGTGGAGAGGACCCAGAACACTGAAAGAGGAGGTTGTGGCAGGATTCGAGCGATATATAGGTGCCCTATCAAAAGAAAAAGAGATTCGTTACAAACCTCATTTGAATTGGCTAAAGGGGGCGGGGGACATCGAAAAGGTACAAGATATTCTTCTAAAACTAAGAGCCCGTGCAGCAGGTGAAGCGGGTGAATATAGAGAGCTTTCTCCCATTGTCGAGGAGCTATTGGCAAAAGTGAAACGGAAGGATTGAGCAGGAGCGGAGTGCCGGGATGACAAAATAGCTTTCTTCAAGTCTTAGAAAATAAGCGTAAATTATATGAGCTATTCGAGATGGACTTACTCCTAAAAGAGTTATTAGACGATCCGGATATCAGGAGAGCTGTGGTCTCGTCGATTGAGACCTACGGGCACTTGGAGCGTATACGGATCATAAAGATGTGCAGGCTCGAAGGAGAGGTGGATAGTTTACAGTCGGAACTAGGGGATCTGAGAAGGTTATACGAGGAGTTGAAGGATGAGGTAGAACGGGAAGCACGGCCTGGTAAGGCTGCGGAGAATCCGGCAGAAAAAAGTGAGCGGAAGAAAGCTGAGGGGTCAAGGGAAAGGGCAACGGGGTCGGAAGGTGAGTCACAAGGACGCGAGGAGGAGAGGTCGAGAAGGGGGCGTGAGGTTGTCGACGAGATAGTGGAGGATTTCGAGCGTTTTATATCCGATTTATCGTATACCGAGCGGAGCATGTATCGTCCGTATGTGGCGTGGTGTTTGGCGTTAAAGGGTTCAGGTGAGACCGAGAAGCTTCAGGACGGTTTGTTGGAGTTGAGGTCGATGATTCGAAAACGGCCGGGTAAACTTGGATTTTTAAATGAGATAACAGAAGAGGCATTAAAGAAACTGGTCGAAATTGGGGAGTAGGTCATAGGCCATCGGGTTAGTTTGAATGAGCCACTCTAAATAGGTTATCAGGTAGGTACTTGTTCGGTGCCACGCAGCCTCTTAGAGGTCTCAATCCCCATGACCCACTCAGCCAAAATCGTTCTCGGTCTGGCCAGGGTGGTTCCGCTGGGTTGTCTGGGGTTCGTGCTGACGTGGCCAAGTGGACATGAGCGGCGGAGTTTGAGCGGGAGCATGTATACGATCCAACGGATCCGACGCTCGACTGGAGGGATTATGCCCTCTTCTTCGCTTGACCCCAGCAGTGACTCGGTCGCTCTGCTCCCGGCCCGCTCAGGGCGCGTGGCGGCGTCTCATAAATAATCCCCGTCATGATCGCTGGGGGGCCGTCAAAGTCTCGCGAATCGTCTCGGTGAGATCTTTGATGTGGTAGGGCTTGGACACATGGGTCTGGTCGGGGCCGATGTCTTTTCGGGTCAAGACATCTCCGGCGTATCCGGAGACGAAGATGACGCCGGCGTCGGGGTAAAGCGTGGTGAATTCGTTGGCCAATTCCACGCCGTTGAGTCGGGGCATGACGAGGTCGGTCAATAGGAGGTCGATGGGTCCCGCATGATCGCGGGCGCATTCCAGGGCCTCCTGGCCGTCGGCGGCGGTGAGGATCTGGTAATTCTCCTGCTCCAAGACCAGGACAAGGGAGGTGCGGATATCCTCTTCATCCTCGACGACGAGGATGGTCTGGGTCGATGGTCTGGGC
The DNA here is from genome assembly GCA_964566695.1 of uncultured Bradymonadales bacterium. Taxonomy (GTDB): domain Bacteria; phylum Myxococcota_A; class Bradymonadia; order Bradymonadales; family Bradymonadaceae; genus SLJM01. The sequence continues at coordinate 14,941 of CAZMJS010000025.1, read as the reverse complement.
CGCCTCTTGGGAGGTGACGCCGCTGGCCGAGTTGGGGAGTCGTTGACGTCCTCTTCCATGGCCGGAAGATAGACGAAAAAGCTGGTTCCCTGGCCCGGTTTGGATTCGATATCGATGGTGCCCTGGAGGGATTCCACGATTTTATAAATGGTGGCCAGTCCGAGACCGGTGCCCTCTTTTTTGGTGGTGAAATAGGGGTCGAAGATGCGCTCGCGAATCTCCTCGGCGATGCCGGTGCCCCGGTCGTGGATTTCAATCAATACATAATCGCCGGAAGCCAGTTCACGGGGGCTTGTCGCGTCCTGGTCGTCGACACTGAGATTGCAGGTCACGATTTTGAGGGGGCCGCCTCGGGGCATGGCATCTCGGGCGTTGAGGATCAGGTTCATGAGGACCTGTTCGATCTTGCCGAGGTCCGCCCTGGTCAGGGCGAGGTCTTTTTGGAGGTCGAATTCCAGATCGATGTCCTCCTCGACCATGGTGGCGAAGAGGTCTTCCATTCCGCTGATGACGTGGTTCAAATTCAGGGGCGTGATCTCACCTTCGAAATCCGGGGTCAGTGAGAGGAGGTTGCCCGTGAGGCGGGCGGCCCGTTCGGTGGCCTTGAGGATTTTCTGGAGGGAGCGCTCGCCGAGGCCGCAGGAGACGAGGTCTTGGTGGGAGAGGAGATGGGCGTTGGTCTGGATGATGGTCAGCATATTATTGAAGTCGTGGGCGATTCCCCCGGCGAATTGGCCCACGGCCTCCATGCGATCGGCGCGGTTGGCGCGTTCCAAAAACTCGACGCGCTCGGAGATGTCGCGCACAACCAGGGTATAGCGGGTTTGCTCGCCGAAGTGCATCTGGCCGACGCCGATCTCCAGGGGGATGGTTTGGCCGCTGCGGGTCTGACCCTCGAGGGGTCTGGGGTCGGTGGAGTTCTTGATGGAACGGATGAACTCCAGCGCCGAGAGATCGCCCAGGGGTTTGAGCAGGGTGGCGATATGCTCTCCCTGGATATCCTGGGGGGCGTATCCAAAGAGCTCTTCTGTGGCCTGGTTAAACGCCTCCAGATAGCCCTGATCGTCGATGGTCAGGATGGCGTCGACAGTGGTGTCGAGGATCGCCTGGCTTCGTTTCTCGCGTGACTTAAGGGCGAGGGCCGCTTTTTTACGCTCCGTGATATCGACCATAAATCCCACGACGTGTTGGAGGGTCCCGTCGGCGTGCCACAGGGGCATCAAATAGAGGTTGCCCCAGCGAATCGGTCGATCTTTTGGGGTGGACTTCTGGCTCAGATATCGTCGATCGGGAAGGCAGTGATGGCCGTAGGCGAGGCCGGTGTCAGGAATGGCGTCCTTGTGGGAGAGGAGCTGTCGATAGAGTTCGGTGGCCTCCTCGGCTTCATCGGGGTGCATGAAGTCGAAAATCGGTCGGTCCACCATCTCCTGGCGATGGCAGTCCAAAAAGGAGGCGAAGGAGGGGCTGGCGTAGAGGATCGTGCCCTCCTCGTCGAGGATCTTGGTCGGGATCGGCATCTTTTCGAGGAAGGCCCAGAAATGGGGCCTTGCGGGCTCGTCTCCCACCAGAGGGAGATCGCGGCGAGTGGTGATGGCGCGATCGATGATCTGGAGGAGGAGGTTGGGAAAGGAGGAGTCATCGGTGTGAAAGACATATTCATCGACGCCCAGTTCCAGGGCGTGGGCGACCGTTTTAGATTCCTGAGGCCCGGCGATGAGCACCACCGGGGGTTGGGCGGCGCTGGTCCGGGCGCGGCGGATGACCCCGGCGACGCCGAGTCCGAGGGCCCTGGTGTCGGTGAGGATCACCTGGTTGGCCCGCAGGGGGGTACTAAAAAACTCCTGGGGCTCCTGGAGCCAATGGGCATGGATTTGCCGCTGAGACTTGGCTTCCCACGTGTTTAGAACTCCCTGCATCCCGTCAAATTGGCCGAGGATGACCAGGTCGATATCTGGCGTATGGATGGCCATCGTAGCTCCGGGGTGAAGTGAGGTTATCAATCGGGATATAGGAAAACTTAGGGAGTTCAGGGGGAAGGCCAAGTTTGGGATCACCTGAAGGGCGATCCGATCGCGACTGCTGCCGCTGATCAAAGTTTACTTCGATGGGGAAAGTGGCTGTGGGCGGGACGGTATTGGGCGATGCGTCTCAGGGCGGGGTTCTGGTCATAGGGGGGCAACGCAAGTAAGGTCGTGACATATAGTTAGGTAGTTTAATTGAGTGGTGCCGTGACGGTCCCGAAGAGGGTCGGTATTCAGGACAAGGTGTATGGTGAAGAAACAGGAAGATAGCGGCGGTGATGCGGCGACCCCAGAGGCCCTTCCGATGGTGGCGATTGGTGCCTCGGCGGGGGGGTTGGCGGCGTTTGAGAGGCTATTTGCGGCGCTGCCCGGCGATACGGGGGGGGTCTATGTGGTGGTGCAGCACCTGTCGCAGGATCAGAAGAGTGAGCTGCCGTCGATATTGGGGCGATATGCGGCGATGCCTGTGGAGATGATCGACGGGGTCACGGAGGTGAAGCCCGATCATATCTACGTGCTCCCGGCGGCCCATACCCTGAGGGTGGAGGGCGATCGGTTGCTACCGGCGGCGGCGGAGCTGGAGCATCACCAGCGGGAGCCGATCAATTATTTTTTCGAGGCCCTGGCCGAAGACCGGCGGGAGCAGGCCATCGCGGTGGTGCTGTCGGGGAGTCGCGACGACGGTGCGCGGGGGCTGGAGTCGATCAAAAAGCGCGGCGGGGTCACCCTGGCTCAACTGCCGGAGGAGGCCGATTATGAGTCGATGCCGAAAAAAGCGATCGAGACGGGGAATGTTGATCGGGTATTGAAGGCCGGCGAGATCGGCGCTTGCATTGGTGACTACCTGGGAAAGGAGCGGTTGGTCGTCGACGATCAGAGCTTGACCAAGGAGGCCAGTTTTGAGGCTGCTTATCGGGGGATTGTCGGTCGCCTCAAGGTGGTGACGGGCCATAATTTCATCAATTATAAGCGCTCGACGATGCTTCGCCGCATTGAGCGGCGGATGCGACTGAGGCAGATCGATGAGATCCGCAATTATCACGAGGAACTCATTGAACACAGCGGTGAAGTACGGGCGCTCTTTGAAGAGCTATTGATCACGGTGACGGAGTTTTTCCGCGATCCCGAGGCCTTTGAGGCGCTCCAGAAGGTGGTGATCGCCGAGCTATTCGAAGATCGGGAAGAGGACGAACCGATACGGGTCTGGGTGCCGGCGTGCTCGACGGGTGAGGAGGTCTATTCCATCGGAATGCTCATCGTCGAGGAGGCGGCGCGGCGGGGGGTCTATGCGGATTTCAAGATCTTTGCCACCGATCTCGATGAGTCGGCGCTGGGGAAGGCGAGAAAGGCCGTGTATTCGGAGGCGGCCTGCGCCCAGATGAGCGACGAGCGCAGGGATCGCTATATGGTCCCGGAGAGCAGCGGGGGTTACCGGGTGGTCAATGAGATCCGCGAGCGGGTGCTCTTTGCGGTTCACGACATCCTCAAGGAACCCCCCTTTGCCCGCCAGGATCTGGTGAGTTGCCGCAATTTGCTGATCTATCTGGAGAACGAGGCGCAGCGCCAGGTCTTTGAAGTGCTGCACTACTCGCTCAAGCCCAAAGGGCGTCTATTTCTGGGGGCCTCGGAGTTTATCGGTGAGGCTCGTGATCTCTTTAAGGTCGTGGATCGAAGCAATCGCATCTATCGACCCAAGAGCCTGGCGAAGAAGAGGCTGCCCCTGAGCGATATGATCTCGACGGGCCTGGGACGCAGCAAGCGTCACCTGGAGGGAAAGTCAGGCTCCATCTCCGGTGATGCGACGACGACACTGGAGTACGAGCACCACCGGGTGCTCAACCACACCTATGCGCCTCCGAGCGTGCTGGTCAATCGGGACTACGAGATCATTCACGTCGCCGGTCGCGCCCGAAATTACCTGAGGATCCCCCCCGGTCAGCCCACCCATCATATTTTGGAGAGTGTGCCCACGGAGCTTCGATTGCAGCTTCGCAGCGCGCTGGTCGATGTCTTCGATAAAAAGACAAAGACCACGACGGGAGAAATGGTCTTTGAACGGGGAGGCCAGTCGACGTCCGTGACGCTGGTGATCCAACCGATGGAGTCCGCGAAATTAGCCGATGAAGAGCTTGCGCAGATCGTCTTCGAGAGCAGCGAGGAACCCCGAGAGCCGGTGTCCGTCCCGTCGCCAAAGCCCGACGATGTGGCGCGAAGTGTCGTCGAGAAGATGGAGCGAGAAAATAAGCGGCTGAGCGATGAGTTGCGGGTCACCGTCGAGCGCTACGAGACGACCACCGAGGAGTTAAAGACCTCCAACGAAGAGCTATTGACGATCAACGAGGAGTTGCAGTCGACGACCGAGGAGTTGGAGACCAGCAAAGAGGAGTTGGAGTCGACCAACGAGGAGTTGACGGCGGTCAACGACGAGCTGTCGGCCAAAATCGCGGAACTCGATCGGGTCAACAGCGATCTGAGAAACCTGTTGTCGTCAACGGAGATCGGGACAATCTTTTTGGGGCAATCCCTGGAGGTCAAGCGGTTTACAGCGCCGGTCCAACAATATTTCAACCTGCTGGAGTCCGACATGGGTCGACCGCTCCATCACATCACGCACAAGCTGGTGGGGTACGACGATTTGGTGGCCGATGTGCACTATGTCTACGACCAATTGGAGCCCATCGAGCGCCAGGTCTACACAGAGGACGGCGGTTGTTTTATTGCCCGGATCCATCCCTACCGAACCGTGGATGATCGGATCGCCGGGGCGGTGTTGACCTTTTTCGATATCACAGAGCGTCGACGGGTTCAGCGTCGACTGGAGGAAAGCGAATTGCTATTTCGCTCTATCTTCGACAGTGCCAGCGACATTTTGTGGTTGTTTGAGATGGATGAAGAGGGAGCGATCTCGACGTTCACTAAGGTCAATGAGGCCGCCTGTATGCGTCTGGGCTATAGCGAGCATCGCTTGATGGAAATGACGTTGGCCGATGTGATCGATGAGTCGTCATTGGATCTGAAAGCCTATTTGGAGACGCTGCAACGCCAGGGAGAGGCGATCGAAGAGGTGAAATTGATCACCCGGGAGGGCGAGCGCATTGAAGAGGAGATGAATTCGAGGCTGATGACCGTCGATCAGGAATCCCGAGTGGTGACAATTAGCCGAGATATTTCGGCTCATAAGGCCCAGAAGGCGATACTCAGGGAGGCCAAGGAGGAGTCGGAGCGACTGGCGGAAATGCAGGCGTCCTTTTTGGCCAATATGAGCCATGAGATTCGGACGCCGTTGACGAGCATCATAGGGGTGTCCCAGTTATTGGCGGAAAAATCACTGCCGGATCGTCAGCGGGAGATGGTGGAGTTGATCCGTACCAGTGGGCGCCGTCTCCAGCAGACCCTGGATTCGGTACTCGATATCTCGCGTCTGGAGGCCGGGGAGATGACGCCGACCTATCAGGGGGTTACCATCGGTGAGCAGATCGCCGAAGACGTCGAGATCTTGCGTCCCCTGGCCGATGAAAAGGGGGTGGTTTTGCACCGGGAGTTGCCGCAGGAGGCGGAGGTTTTTTGGACGGATCCGGGGTTTTTGAGCCGAATTATCTATAACCTGACCCAGAATGCGATTAAATTCAGCTCCCGGGGAGAGGTGGTGTGCGTGACCTTTGAGCGCGACGGGGATCGGGGGGTGGTGAGTGTGAAGGACGAGGGCATCGGGATTGACGAGGCCTTTTTGCCCCATCTCTTTGAGAAGTTTAAGCAGGCCTCCATAGGAGTGGGACGCGATTACGAGGGATCGGGGTTGGGCCTGTCGTTGGTTCAGCACCTGGTGGAGATGATGGATGGTGCCATTGAGGTGCGTTCGACGAAGGGAGAGGGAACGACGTTTCGGGTGGTGCTGCCAGAGCAGTGTCCTTCCGAAGAGAGCGGTGATTAAGAGATATCCAGGCGCGGGTCTGGTGACCAGGGAGACAGCGATGAGCGATGTCAATCGAAAGGCCATATTGATCGTCGAAGACCACCGGGAGACGCGGGTCTTTTTGCGGATGACCCTGGAGGAGGACTACGACGTCGAGTGGGCCCATGACGCCAGAAAGGCACTGGAGATGGCAGGGGAGAAGGCCTACGACCTGCTGCTCATCGATATCGCGTTGCACGACGATATCGATGGGGCAGAGGTGGCTCGTCGGTTGCGCAACCGACGAGAGTACGCGGCGGCGCCGATGATCGCGATGACGGCCCACCGGGTTCAGGGAGAGCCCGAGGATTTTATCGGTCAGGGTTTTGACGTCTTTTTGCCCAAGCCCTTCTTTCCGGACGTGCTCCTGGAGAAGGTGGAGGCGTTGCTCAAGGGTGGGCCCTCGGGAAAGGGAGCGCCGGCGTAACCCTGATGGAGCAAACGCCGGATGTGATGCCCTATACGCTGAATGCAGTGCATTTTTTCGATGAGAACGGAGGGTGGGCGGCAGGCAATGAGTTTGAGGTGCTGCGCACCACCGATGGCGGCGAGACCTGGATGGCGATGCCCCGTCAGCCGCGGGTCATCGACTTTGTGGATGAGGACTATGGCTGGATCGGTGGCGACTACGGCCGCGTGGTGCATACGAGCGATGGCGGCGAAAGCTGGGTGGTTCAGCACACCCCGGGGCTTGAAGAAGAACTCGTCTCAGGTGGCCTGAGTGATCGGTCGAGATGGCGATTGGGCGGGGCTATTTGCCATCGCGGATGGAGGTAAGACGTGAAAGGTGCGAAGCGAAGACCTGGCGGAGACGTCGACGGTCACCGAGCGGCCAGATCGGGTCCATGACGTGGTGTTTACGGATGACGAGCACGGCATTTGGGTGGGGCGAAGTGGGGCGATCTTTCGCACCGATGGGGCAAGCACCTGGACCCCCATCTGGAGGGGACGACCGAGGAGTTCTGGGTGCCCCTCAATAGCATCCACGCCATCGACGAGAGCCACGCCTGGGTGGTGGGCAATTATGGCCGGCTGTTGCGCTACGTATCGCGGTGACGGCGCCCCGGGGGGGGCTGCCGCGAGAGGCTCACGTGGCGGCGCTTCGGCGGCGTGCGAGGTTCGTCACTCCGGGAAATAGGGTTTGGTCTTATTGGCGATGGCGACGAGGGCGAGCATGACGGGGACCTCGACGAGGATGCCTACGGTGGTGGCGAGGGCGGCACCGGAGTCGATGCCGAACATGATGATGGCGGCGGCGACGGCGAGCTCGAAGAAGTTCGAGGAGCCAATGAGGGCCGCCGGGGCGGCGATGCAGTGGCGCACCTGCCACAGTTTGGCCCAGCCATAGGCGATGGCGAAGATGAAGAAGGTCTGGATGATCAGGGGCGTGGCGATGAGGCCGATATGCAGCGGGTTTTGCAGGATCACTTCGCCCTGAAAGGAGAAGATCAGGACCAGGGTGGAGAGCAGCCCGATCATGGTCACCGGGCCAAAGAGGGGCAGGAATTGCTCGCTAAACCAGGTCAGGCCCTTCTTCTTGATCAGGAGGGTGCGCACGGCGTAGCCGCCGACCAGGGGGACGACCACGTAGAGCACCAGGGAGAGGAGGATGGTCTTCCAGGGGACGATGATATCGCCCAGGCCCAGGAGGAGCATGACGATGGGGGCGAAGGCGAAGAGCATGATGATATTGTTAATCGAGACCTGCACCAGGGTGTAGGGGGCGTCGCCGTCGGTGAGGTAGCTCCAGACGAAGACCATGGCCGTGCAGGGGGCGGCGCCCAATAAGACGGCGCCGGCCAGGTATTGCATCTGCAGCTCTTCGGTAATGAAGGGGTCGAAGACGACGGTGAAGAAGAACCAGGCAAAGGCGAACATGGTGAAGGGTTTGATGAGCCAGTTGACCACCAGGGTGACGGTGAGGCCCTTGGGTTCTTTGCGCACGCCGACGACGCTCTTGAAGTCGATCTGGAGCATCATGGGAAAGATCATGATCCAGATGAGGACGGCGATGGGCAGGTTGACCTGGGCGTACTCCATCTCGCCCAGGGTATCGGGGACGAAGGGGAGGAATTGGCCGATGAGGATGCCGGCGATGATGCACAGGGCGACCCACACCGTGAGGTAGCGCTCGAAGAAGCCGATGTCCTGGTTGGCACCTTCGATTTTTGGTTCGTCGATGTCGGGGGAGGGTGATTCAGTGCTCACGGTATTCCTCTGCGTATTGGATTCGGCTTAATCGTAGGCAGGCGATTAGTTATGTCGAGGAGGAAGGTAGTGGGCATTGGCCGAGGTGTCAATCGTTTATTGCCGATAAGCGATGATGGTGGTAGAGAGGTAGGGAGAGCAGCGACAGATCGCGAAGATGGTCCAGAAGGAGTCACCATGAGTGCAGAGGAGTCGGACAACGGTAAGTGCTGCCCGCCAAGCGAGGAGAGCTTCGGGGGAGCACTGGAGGGCGGGGAGGCCGAGTCGGAGCTCGCCGGGATGGCGCAGGCCCTGGGCCATCCGATACGGGTGGCGATCTTGCGGATCCTCATCGAGCGCCAGGAGTGCATCTGCGGCGAATTGGTGGAGGAGTTGCCCGTGGCTCAGTCGACGGTGTCGCAGCACCTCAAGAGGTTGAAAGAGGCGCGGCTGATCCGAGGCACCGTCGATGGGCCTCGGGTCTGCTACTGCATCGAGCCGGCGGCGCTTAAGCGATTCCAGGCCTTATTTGAGGCCATCTTGGAGACACCCAGACCAACGGAGTGACCCATGAAGTTAGCCCTATTCAGTGATATTCACGCCAACAAGCCGGCGCTGGACGCCGTGCTGCGCTCCATCGATGCCCATCGTCCAGACCAGGTCTATTGCCTGGGCGATCTGGTGGGCTACGCCCCCTGGCCCAACGAGGTGGTGGAGACCATTCGGCGCCGGATGATCCCCACGATCGCCGGCAATTATGACGAAGGGGTGGGAAACCACAGCGATGATTGCGGCTGCGCCTATCAGACGGATATCCAAAAGGAGAGGGGCGCCAGGTCGATCGGGTTTACCAACGAGGTGATCGACGAGGATCACCGCCGCTGGCTGCGGACGCTGCCTCGCCATATTCGCTTTCAATTGGGCCCAAAGGCGGATTTCTCAGTGCTCATGGTTCACGGGAGCCCGCGCAGGATCAACGAATACCTCTTTGAGAACAGAGACGAGTCCAGCCTGCAGCGGATGATGGGTCGCGCCGGCGCCGATGTGATGCTCTGCGGGCATACCCATCAGCCCTACCACAGGGTCCTGGTGGAGGAGGGCGACCAGGGAGGTGAGCGCGTTCGCCACCTGATCAATATCGGCTCCGTGGGCAAGCCCAAGGACGGCGATCCCCGGGCGGGGTGGGTGTTGCTGACCATCGATGAGGAGCCCGACAGCAGCGACGAGGCGTCGGTGGCGGTGGACTTTGTGCGGGTGACCTACGATGTGGAAGAGGCCGCCCGCGGGGTGGAGGAGTCGCCGTTGCCGGATGCTTTTGCCCAGATGCTGCGTAATGGTGGGAAGTCGAAGTGAGATGGTGGGGTGACCCGGATCAACGGTGGCCTGGGTGGGGTGAGCGCGATGGTGGGTGGCATTGGTGGAAGGACCACGATGGTGGGGGACCGAAGGTGGGAGTCACTGCAGGGCTTCGCAGTTAACCGTCAGCCGAGGTCGTCGGGTGGCTCCTGTGCTCCATGGAGAACCGATAAAACATCAATTTGATTGGACTTGATGCGATAAACGAGGCGATACGGTCTGATGATAATCTCCCGGACGTCTGGAGCGTCGTATTCAGGTACTCTTCGGCCGGATCGGGGAAAGTGGCTCAATTGCTCGGAGCGCTGGGTTAGCGCATCGACGACCTGGTCAGCGTAGATCGGCGCGTCATCGGCGATATAGGAGTGAATTGCCCGAAGCTGCTGACGGGCGTGAGTAGTCCAGTGAACCTTCACGAATCACCCAGTCCGAATTCATCGCGAACCTCGTCGACCGAAGAGGTTCGTCCGGCATTGCTGTCATCGACGCCCTTTTGGATGGACTTGCGGACATAGATCCGGCGCATTAGTTCGTCCCAGTCGGCGTCCTCGGGTAGGGCGTCAACGATTTCCCGGGCTTGCTGTTTAATGCTTTGAGTGGCCATTGAGTTGCTCGTTGTTAGTCCGATTGGAACCAGTTGAGTGATCTTAAACGTAGCAACATGGCGTTGGGAAACAATGGGAGATGAAGAGTGGGGTGGGGTGACCCGGATCATCGGTGGCCTTGGTGGGGATGAAGAAAGCGGAGGCCGGATAGGGGTTCGCCGCAGACCTCGATGCCCCGATCCACCTCCCCTGAAATTGCTCTTTGTACCCCTAAATAGCCGATGGTTCTACAACCCCGCGGCGTCGATAGCCTCTGGTTGCGCGACTTCAGTGGTTGGTCAATCTTGGGCTTCCATGATTGAGGTCACCCCACCATCGTCTATTAGAGGAAAAAACGACGATTAGCGGGGAGGTGAGTTCAAATCGTTTTGGTTGTCCTGGCATTTAGCCCGGATTATTCACGACTCGCCTACTGCGGCGCATCAGAGCCCAGAGGCCTTCATCTCACTCCGCGACGATGCTCAGCATCGCCTGTGGGGCTTTTCAATGCCCGGCATCGGGTGCGATTTTGGCCTTTGAGCTCTGATTTTGCCTCGTTACGACGTCTCATGAATAATCCGGGTTAGCGGTACCTGGCTATATCCAAAAGTCCGGGTCACCCGCACTGGAAGCGGGGATGCGTTGATCCGTATCGAGTGGGCGCGGGGGAGCAGAGTATGGTGGGGTAATCGCGGTGTGTGGTGTGCGGGGAGAGTCATGAGGCTTCGATGGGTCAGCAGCAGCCGGAGGAGGGTTCGCAGCCACTCTGGTCGTCGGATTGCTCCGATGCGTCGGTGGAGGCGTCGACGCCCACCAGGGAGGTGAGTTGGTCGCGCGTGGGGTAGAAGCCACGGGCGACGATCTCGTCGTCGACGACGAGGAGGGGCAAACAATCGTTGCCCGATTCGTCGAGGGCCGCTTTGACCGTGGCGTGGTCGACGAAGGCCTGGGGTTCTTGGGAGAGGTTGAAGCGGGAGACGTCGACGCCCTGGTCTTTAAGCCAGTCCAGGTCGGCGGCGAATTGGGTGAGTTTGGGATCGACGTCGGGGCCGCAGACGCCGGTGTCACAGCACATGGGGGGATCAAAGACTTTCACTGGTTTGGACATCGGAATCTCCTTGGAATCGTGTATATCGCCAGATTGCGATGGTGAATACCGTATCGTAAAACGGCGATGGAGAGCAACGGTCGATATTTGGGGCCGTCTCCAGGGCCGATTAATCGTGAAAGAGCGATGAGAGGTTGACAGTTTATCGTAATGTGACGATGGTTGCCGTCGGTATCAGCGACACCAACCGACATTTGATCCGGGAGCCTTCGCGATGAGCATAAGCCATGAGTTAAAAAATCGATTCCTCTTTTTCACCGGCAAGGGCGGGGTGGGCAAGACGTCGTCGGCGGCGGCGTTGGCGGTGAAGATCGCCGAGGGCGGCGAGAAAGTGCTGTTGGTGAGTACGGATCCGGCGTCGAACCTGGACACGGTGCTGGGCACGGCGCTGGGGCCAAAGCCTCGTCCGGTGAAGGGCGTGGAGGGGTTGCACGCCCTCAATATCGATCCCCAGGAGGCGGCCAAGAGCTATCGGGAGACAATCATTGAGCCCTATCGCGGAGTGTTGCCCGACGACTCCATCGAGTCCATGGAGGAGCAGTTGTCGGGATCGTGCACCGTGGAGATCGCGGCATTCGATGAGTTTTCGGGGCTATTGGATGTCGAGGGGTTGGCGGCGGAGTACGACCGGGTGGTCTTCGATACGGCGCCCACGGGTCACACGCTGCGTTTGTTGCAGCTACCGGCGGCGTGGACGGAGTTTATTGACACCAACGAGACGGGGGCGTCCTGTCTGGGGCCGGTGGCGGGGCTTGAGGCGCAGCAGGAGCGCTATGAGCGGGCATTGAACGCGCTGTCGAATCCGGAGCTCACGACCCTGGTGTTGGTGAGTCGGCCGGAGCCGACGGCGCTCCAGGAGGTGGAGCGCACGCGGCGAGAGCTCGCCGACCAAGGGGTGACCAATCAATTCCTGATCGTCAACGGGCTGTTCAAGGCCGCCGGCGACGATGAGCTGGCCAGAGCCCTGGAGGAGCAGGGCCGGCGAGCGCTGGAGGGGATGCCCATCGAGCTTTCGGCACTTCGCAGCATTGAGGTTCCGCTAAAGCCCAATAACGTGGTGGGCCTGGAGGCGCTGCGGACCTTCTTCGATGACGAGGCGCGGGCCACTGTGGAGGCGCCGGACGTCGTCGGTGAACGGTCAGACATGGAGGTCGACGAGCTGTCGACGGTGGCCGACGAGCTCGTGGAGGCCGGAAAAGGGCTGGTGATGATGATGGGCAAGGGCGGCGTGGGCAAGACGACGATGGCGGCGGCGCTGGCGGTGGCCGTGGCCCGGCGAGGGGCGTCGGTGCACCTGACGACCACTGATCCGGCGGCCCACTTGACGTCGGCGCTCGACGAGGCGGTGGACAACCTTCGGGTCACCCGCATCGATCCCGCGGAGGAGACCGAGAAGTATAAGCAAAAGGTCATTGAGCGCTCTCGTGGCGACCTCGACGCGGAGGGCCTGGCGCTTCTGGAGGAGGATCTGCGATCGCCGTGCACCGAAGAGGTGGCCGTCTTTCAGGCGTTTTCCAAGGTGGTCTTCGGGGCCAAGCGAGAGATCACGATCGTGGACACGGCGCCCACGGGCCATACGTTGCTATTGCTGGATGCCACGGGCTCCTACCACCGCGAGATGATGCGGCAGACGGCGGATGCGGACGTGGAGGTCAAGACCCCGCTAAACCGGCTTCAGGATTCAGAGTATACCCAGATCTTCGTGGTCGCCCTGGCGGAGACGACGCCGGTGCAGGAGGCGGCGCACCTCCAGCAGGATTTGAGGCGCGCCGACATCGAGCCGGCGGGGTGGATCATCAACCAGAGCCTGAGCGACTATGGGGGAGACGATCCCGTCTTGGCCGCCCGCGCCATTGAGGAGCGAAAGGAGTTGCAGAAGATCGCCGACGAGCATGCGTCGCGGTTATTTATCGCGCCGAAGATGGCGAAGAGTCCTCAGGGGAAGGATCGGTTGGCGGGCCTGGTCTGAGCTGTTGATCAATGTGAGCATCCCCGCCTCAGGGGTTGCCGACGTGGCCCAGAAAGAGGATGGCCCCGCTGTGGGCGTCGCGGATCATGAATTGAAAGGGCCGATCGGCGCGAAATTGGGTGGGTTCGGGCGTGGGGGCAGCGCCGCGGATGGCGGCCACGCCGGTGGCGCCGGCGGCCTCCGTGCCCTCCTCGTCGACGGCCACGAAGGTCTGGTGGAAGATGCCGTTGACGAAGAGCTGCTCCTCCATGATGGCGCTCAAGTCGGCGTCGCCCTCGAAGAGGCGCTCCACGCCCAGGGCGCTGAAGGCGTCGACCAGATCGACGGAGGCGGCGTCGATCTGGAAGCGAGGGATCGTCAGGCCGATCTCCGTGGTCGATAGCTCGTCGAGCCAGCCATCGAGGGTCGCGGCGTCCAGGTCCTCCATCAGGTCGGGGAGGTTCTGGTCCTCCGGGGGCAGGATGAAGATCATGGACAGGCCTTCGTGGGCGTAGGGGAGCTCCACGATCTGGGCGCCGTCGACGTCGGCGTAGGGCACATGCTCGGTCTGGCGCATCATGGGGACCTCCTGGGAGGAGCCGTCGGCGCCGTGGAAGGGCTGTTCCTCGGTGCGATCGGGATTAAAGGCGTGGGCCCACTCGCCGAGGAGGTAGATGGCGTTGACCAGGACGAGGTCGGTCTGGGGGGTGACGGCGGGAGGGGGAAGGAGATCCTGGATGCGCTCTCGGGTCACCTCTTCCACCCACTGGTTGATCTCCTGGCGCGAGGCGTCCGGCTGATGGCGAAAGTCCATGGCCTGGAGGCCGGCGCCATAAAAGCGCTCCGTAAAGCGCTGATAATCATCGCGGAGGGTGGCCTGCTGGTCGGCGAAGAGGCGGTTGGCCACCTGGAAGTCCATGCCGTCTTTGGCGTCGAAGTCCTGCCAGCTCTCCAGGAGTTGGGCCCAGCAGTGGTGGGTGTCGTCGTCCGTCGACAGATGGAGGGCGTCGGCCAGCTCCTGGGCCGTCTGGCCGCCGGCGCCGGCGAGGACCATGCTCAGGGCGGTGGAGATGCTGGCCGGAGAGATGGCGGCGTTGTCGCCGTGCTCCAGGGTGGCCCACAGGTCGAAGGCCAGGGCGTTGATGGCCCTGGCGCAGGCCTCGGTGTCCACCGTGTCATCGACCTCGGTTTCCAGTTTGGCAGGGGCGTCGGTAGGTTCTTCGATGTCGGTGGGTTCATCCGTGGGTTCATCGGCGTCCGGAGAGCTGGCGCAGCCGCCGTTGGAGGCGCAGGCCGTGATCGCGAAGAGGGCCATGGCCACCAGGGTGAACCAGCCGGCGAAGAGGCGAGAGGGTGGGGGTGAGTGAGCGGTCGATGGGTTGGCCATTGGAAACTCCACATGAGAAATGAGATGGGCGACACCCTATCTAACGGTGGAGAGCTGAAAAGGATCTAAATTATTTTGGGGGAGTGTGATGACGGGGGGTTCGGTGTGGCAATGAGATATGCGGGGAGCCCCACTGCGGCGGGCATAGAGATGATGCGGACAGCCCCTCCGCCCGCAAGCGGGCACCTCCCCAGGGGTCCTGGGGAGGGGTTCGGGGTGGGTTCAGACGTTGGGGTTGGCGGGGAGAGCGATGAGATACCGAGGGTCATCGAAGGCACCGGGTCATCTCGGAGGTCATCGAAGGCACCGGGGGCATCTCGGAGGTCATCGAAGGCACCGGGTCGCTCAGCGCTCGGAGAAAGCACAACCACGGGAGGTGGATCGAGCCGAGGCGTGCA
>CAZMJS010000024.1:0-46361 GCA_964566695.1 uncultured Bradymonadales bacterium | reverse complement strand
GCAGGGGTTGGAGGGCGACGACATCGGGGCGTCGAAAGAGAAGCTCGAGCACCCGGAAATTGAGGACGGCGGCGATGAGCGCCGACAGCCAGAAGGCGGCCTCCAGGGCGCCAGCTCCGGCCGGCAGGTCATCTTCAGTGAGCCCTCGAGGTGTCGCCAGGTCCAGGGGAGGTGCCATTAATAGCGGCGCGGCCAGATGCCCGGCGACGAGCAGAAACCCGAGGGTGATCGTGGCCAACAGGGCGACCTTTCGACGTCGCGCCGAAGAGACGGCGGCCCATCGGTTGGTCAGCAGCGCGCGGCGCAGGCGAAAAATGGTGGCCCATCGTGCCATCGGTTCGCTTTGGGTGGAGGAAAAGAAACGACGCCGCTTATATGGCAGGAGCCCGACCAAACATCAATTGGCGCTCTCCGGAGTGGGAGAGCCGAGCCAGTCATCGATCTGAAAGGCGTCGTCCTGGGAGTCTGACACCGCCGGGCTTTGTTGGCCTTGCGGGCCATGATAGGAGGGGGGGGGCCAGCTATGGCGATCCATGATCGATGAGACCTCATGGTGTATGCTCCTCAGGCGCATGCGAGCCGTGGTGGCCAAGGGGCTCTGGGGATAGCGCTCCACGAAGCTATGGTACCCCTCTAAGGCGGCGTCATAGTCGCCTTGTTGGTAGTGGAGTTCGGCGCTCTCAAAGGCCCGGGTTTCGGCCTCGATGCGATCCTCGCAACCCGTGAGGGTGAGGGCCATGATGGCCAACAACGCGCAGACCAACAGCCCCTGAACGTTCAGCGATGAGATAGAAGGTGCAGGCATGACGGACAACGAATACTCCGCGGAGGTGTCATCGGGATTGGTGGCCCTGATCGGCCAGCCCAACGTGGGAAAGTCGACGCTGATGAACGCCATTTTGGATGTCAAGGTGGCGATCACGACGTCTAAGCCTCAGACGACGCGCAATCGCATTCTAGGGGTCCAGACGTACCCTGAAAAGGGACAGCTATGCTTTGTGGATACGCCGGGCATCCACAAAGGGGGCGATCGACTCAATCGAGCGCTCAATGACACGGCCTTTCGAAGCATGCAGGAGGTCGATCTGGTGGCCCACCTGGTGGACGCGCCACATTTATTGGCCTGGCAGCGAAAGACGAAAGACCAGGGGATGCCCGATCGAGAGGCCTTCATCAGCGATAGACTTCGGGAGCGCGACGTTCCGGCGGTGCTGGTGCTAAATAAGATCGATAAGGTGAATAAAAAGGTCGCGCTCCTGCCCCTGATCGAAGTGTTGGCCGAGGCCTACGATTATCTCGATGTGGTGCCGGTGAGCGCCAGGGAGGGAGAAAACCTGGACACCCTGGTCGATGTGCTGCTGACTCACCTCCCGGAGCAGGGATTGCTGTTTCCGGCGCATACCTTGACGGACAAGGCGGAGCGATTTATCGCCGCCGAGTACGTCCGCGAGCAAGTCCTGGAGCAGACCGAGCGGGAGGTGCCCTATAGCACGGCGGTGGAAGTCGAGCGCTTTCGAGACGACGAGCGCCGAGGCGTGCTCGACATCCGAGCGGTGATTCACGTGGAAAGGGAGGGGCAAAAGGGAATCGTCATCGGCAAAGGGGGGCGGCGCATCAAGGCCATCGGGACAGCGGCTCGCAAAGAGTTGGAGGCCTTCTTTGGCAAGAAGGTATTTTTGGAGACCGTGGTGCGCGTGGAGGACTCGTGGACCGAAGACCCGCATTTTATGAAGCGATTTGACTATGAGTAGGGCGGCCAACCCACCCGTTTTCGACTGAGACAAGAGACACACCATGACGTTCATGATTGCCATCGTAGGACGCCCCAATGTGGGCAAGAGTCGTCTTTTTAATCGCCTCTCCGACGCGCCGGATGCCATCGTCCACGACGAGGAAGGGGTGACCCGAGATCGCCAATACGGCGATGGGGAGTGGGACGATAAGCCCTATACCATCATCGATACCGGGGGATTTATGCCCGGCAGCGATGACCCGATACTGAGCCAGATGCGCCATCAGGTGCGGTTGGCGACGGAGGAAGCGGACGCCATCATTTTTGTGGTCGATGGCCGGGCGGGGCTGACGCCGGCCGACGAGGAGATCGGTCAATGGCTTCGACGCACGGACAAGCCGGTCTATTGCGCGGTCAATAAGGTCGATCGATGGGTGGACCAGGAGGAGTTTCTGGTCGATTTCTATCAGTTGGGCCAGGAGCTATTTCCCACCAGTGCGGAGCACGGCATGGGGATTCAGGAGTTGATGGATCGGGTCACCGAGCCCGTGGAGGAGCCATCGCAAGAGGAACCCCCTCCCTATGCCCGAGTGGCGGTGGTGGGCCGACCGAACGTGGGCAAATCAAGCCTGGTCAATGCCTTCCTGGGCGAGGACCGGTTGTTGACCAACGACGAAGCGGGGACGACCCGCGACGCCATCGATACCAAGGTGGAGGTCGGCGATCGGGAGTATCTGGTGATCGATACGGCGGGGCTTCGACGCAAGAATGTCATCTCCCAGGAGTTGGAGGAGTTCTCGGTGGTCCACGCCATTCGCAGCATGGATCGGGCCGATATTGGCCTGGTGGTCCTGGACGCCACCGAAGAGCCAGCACGGCAGGACAAGCGAATTGCCTCGGTGGTCCAGAACCGCGACTGTGGCTGTGTATTGGTGGTCAATAAATGGGACCTCATCGAGGCGACGACGGAGACCGCCGGGGAGTACGCCAGGTATTTGCGCCACGAGATGGAGTTTCTCAAAGACACCCCCATTGTGTTTGTGTCGGCGCTAACCGGTCAGCGAACGGATCGTATTTTCGATGCCGTCGACGCGGTCTACGAGCAGTATTGCCGGCGCATACCGACCTCCGAGGTCAATGACTTTTTGGAGATGGCCCTGGCGCGCCATCAGCCGCCGATCCACAAAAATAAGCGGCCCAAATTTTATTATGCCACGCAGGTAGGGACTCGGCCGCCGTCCTTTATGTTTTCCGTCAATTCGACGACGGCCGTGGCGCCGTCTTACCGCCAGTATTTGGTCAATTTGTTGCGCGAGACCTACGGATTTGAAGGCGTGCCGATCAAGACGGTGCTCCGAGAGCGTTGATGTAGGTGAGGAGTCGATGATGCGCCTGGGTTCGTTTGAATTGATCGCGCCACTGGGACAGGGCGGGATGGGGGCGGTGTGGCGAGGTCGTCATCGTCAAGAGGGGACGGAGGCGGCGATCAAGGTCATGCACGCCGAGATGATGGGCGAGGAGTCATACCGCGACGCGTTCGAGACGGAGGTGCGCTCCGTGGCGGCGCTATCGCACCGCCATATTGTGACGATTTTGGACGTGGGAACGGTGCCCAAAGAGGTGGCGGCCCGCTCGGAGGCGTTGGTGGCCAACTCCCCTTTTCTGGTCATGGAATTGGCTCATGGGGGGTCGGTAGAGGATTATGTAAATCGAGTGACGTGGCCCGACACGCGCCAGCTCCTGTTGACCGTACTGGATGCTCTGGCCCACGCCCATGCTCGGCAGGTGGTGCACCGCGATCTGAAGCCCGAGAATATCCTGGTGGGGTGCGGGCCGGGCTGGGATGTCAAATTGACTGACTTCGGGTTGGCGCACGCCGCCGACCATTTCGAGGACGGTAAGGTAGAAACGGCCTGGGGGACGCCCCAGTATATGGCTCCCGAGCAATTGCGAGGGTTGTGGCGCCACTATGGCCCGTGGACCGATATCTACGCGCTGGGATGCATGGCCTACGAATTGGTCTGCGGGCGCTGGCCCTATGGAGGGGAGACCGTATGGGAGATTGGGGAGGGCCATCTGGAAAAGGAGATTCCCCCCGTGACGCCTCGCTTTGAGGTGCCCCCGGGGACGGAGTCGTGGATTCGAAATTGCATAGCCAAGCGACGGGGAGAGCGGTTTCAGAGAGCGGCGGACGCCGCGTACCATCTGGCTCAATTAGCGGCCCTGGAGGATCGCCACCACTTCGGGGTGCTATTCAATCGGCCCTCCGGTGGCGAAGAGCCCCCCACCGAGGGGGATTCGGGGGAGGTCGTGGCCACTCAGGTGATTCCACAACAGCACCTGATGGGCCGTGCTGACCTCGGTGATGCGAAGACCCGCGAGGGGCCGCCGGCAAGCCTGGAGGCTTTGGAGAGCAATTGGCCACGGGCCCAGCGAAGCTTTGAGCGTCCACCGATGCCTCACGATTGGCGATGCGAGACCAACGCCTATATCTCCAACGAGCTCATTGGCATTAGCTTAAACCTCTTTGGCCTTCGGTCCATCCCACTGATCGATCGGGAGGCCGAGCGCGACGCGCTTTGGGAGCAGTTGCAAGCGGTCTCCAGCGAGGGGCGAGCCCGACAAATCCTCGTCGAGGGGCAGGCGGGTGTGGGGAAAACGAAATTGGTTCGCTGGCTCAGTCGTCGAGCTCAGGAAGTGGGAGCGGCGCGGGTCGCGCGGGCCCACCACAGCGCGGTGACGTCGGCCAACGATGGTCTGGTGGCCATGTTGGAGCGCAAATTGCGGTGCCGCCATCTGGGTGGGAAGGATCGGCGAGATCATCTGGTGCAATTTATGTCCAGCGAAGGTCTGGCGGCGACGGTGGATATGCGCATGGTCTTGGCCCTCCTCGGCGACACGGAGGCGGGGAGCCGGGAGTCGGGGGCGGCCTTGAGCAAAAGCGACCGCTATGCAGTGATCTATCAACTGCTGATGGCGATGAGTCGGTTGCGTCCGTTGATTTTGGTGCTCGATGATATTGCCTGGGGGCGCGACGCGCTGGGGTTTGCTCAATATATGGAGGCCCGTCAGGACGTGGATCCAGCGCCCATTTTAGTGGTGATGACGGCCCGTCCATCGACGATCGCGCGGCGACCGACCATCGAGGAGAAGCTGGAGGCTCATCTGGCCTCGTCATACGTGGAGAGATGGACGCTGAGCGCCCTCGACGAAAAAACTATGAAGACGCTGTTAGAGCGTCTGTTGAGACTCCAGCAGTCGGTGGCGAAGCATGTATTGAGGCGCGCCGATGGGGTGCCTCTCTTCGCGATTCAGCTGGTCGATGATTGGGTAGCGCGAGGCAAGTTGGAGATGGGCCCGGGAGGGTTTAGCTTGCGAGAGGGTGCCGATATCTCGATTCCCGATGATTTGCATCAATTGTGGGAGGAGCGGATTCGGGGGTTTTTGGCGACCCGCAAGCCGGAGGCGGCGCGCCATCTGGAGTTGGGGGCGGCCTTTGGCCGGCAGGTGGACGCCGAGGCCTGGCGCGCGGCGATTGACGCGGCATCGCTGCCGCCCCTGTCGCGGTTGGTGGAGCAATTGGTCGATGAGGGAATGGCGTTTCGCCGCGACGAGGGCTGGCAATTTGCCCACGGCATGCTTCGAGAGAGCCTGGTGCGGCGGGCCGTGGAAGGGGGGCGATGGCAGCGCTGGCAACGCCATTGCGCAGAGAGCCTGGAGGAACTGGCCGCGCGATCACCGGGGCGTCGGGTGGCGCCGCGGCGCATCGCCTGGCATTGGAAGCAGGCCGGCGAGCCAATGCGTGCGGCGACCTATCTGGGCAAGGCTGTCGAGGAGGCGATCTGGGGAGCCGATTATGAGGAAGCTCAGGAGTTGGTGGATAGGCGTCGTGAATGGATCGCTGATCGCCAGGCTCTGGTCCTTCGCGACGGTGTCGATCGGGCTCGATTGGCCGCTCACCGAGGAGATTATAAGGCCAGCCTGAAATGGATCGATGGCATCCAGGACAGGGCGCGCCAATCGGGAGAGAGGGATCGGGCGGAGGTCCTACTATGGAAGGGGCTGGCGCTGCGAGCGCTGGGACATCTGCAGTTGGCCGAGGAAGCCCTGGAAGAGGGCCTGGCCGGGGCCTCGATGGAGGGCGGCGAGTTGGAGGCCCGCCTGTTGCTGGAGAGAGGCCGTGTGGAGGAGCAGCGGGGGCGCTTTGAGGGGGCGTTGGACTACTTTGAGCGAGCCAGAGAGGCCTACGAGGCGTTGGATAACGCCTACGGTCAGGGACAGGCTCTCAACGCCATTGGCGATGCCCATCGGCGGCTCCGCCACTACGAGCGGGCTCATCGCGCGAGCCTGCAGGCGCTGGCGCTATTTCGCGAACTCGATAATATCTCAGGGATCGCCGATTGTTTGAATGACTTGGCGGAGTTGAGTCGGATGAAAGGCGAATTTGGTGACGCCCGTCAATTTGGGCAAGAATCACTGCGGCTTTATCGGGCTTTGGGATCGCGGGAGAGCTCATTTGTGGCATTGAATCTTGCGATGATTGAATTGGAGCAAAAGCGTTGGGAGGAGGCGGCGGAGCGCTTTCTGGAGGTCCATCGAGCTTTTGAGCGCGAGGGACGGCGCGCCATGGAGATGCGCGCCAAGGCCGGGCTTCTTGCGGCCAACGCCGGTCGCGGGCAATGGGTGGGGTTTATGACGGGGCTTCGGGAACTGGCGGAGCATCTGGCGTTGACCAGCGCCTATTCGCCGACGATCAGCAAGGGGTTGTCGGTGGCATTGACTCATGCTCAGGAGGCGGGACGCGACAAAGCGGTCACGGCCATCAACCAATTGCTCCAGCGTTTTTCGGGAACCGAGGAGCCATGTTGAGGGGGTATTACGACGATGTGGC
The DNA here is from genome assembly GCA_964566695.1 of uncultured Bradymonadales bacterium. Lineage (GTDB taxonomy): Bacteria > Myxococcota_A > Bradymonadia > Bradymonadales > Bradymonadaceae > SLJM01. The sequence goes on along the minus strand of CAZMJS010000024.1, from coordinate 39,738 downwards.
ATCCCGTGAGGCGACCACGATCGATGGGTGGCGCAGCGCGTTGATCCAGCGGCTACGTTACGAAGTCGTACGCCGCGTGGGTGGGCTTGCTGATGGGGACAGCATCTTGGATCTGGGGTGTGGCACGGGGGGGCTGGCAGAGTACCTCCGGGGGGAGTGGGATGGTCCGTATCGAGGCATTGATGGCCGGGCATTGTCGCCAGCAGGGGCCCCCTCTTATCGCCAAGACGATGACTTCCAGAGGTGGGTGGGTGACTTATTCAAGGATCGACGCCTGAAGGGGGTGGAGGCCGATTTAGTATGCGCCATCGGAGCCCAGATCGACGGGAAGGAGCGGGCGCCGGCGGCCCGGCGGCGCCACATGTGGCGGCTGTTGGACCGGGTCGACGACTTGAGCGCCGGGCGCTGGGTGGTGATCCTGTTGGATCAGGGCTATCAGTCATCGGGTCAGCCCCTTCGGCTCGATCCCTGTCTCCAGGGCATTGACCGGGCGGAGTTGGAGGGCTGGGCGCGTTGCAGGGAGGTGAGTGTGATTGCCGACAACCGTTGGATTCCCGGCGAGTGGGTAGTGGCGAGCGGGAGTGGGGCGACTCGGCTGAATGAACAGCAACTGCTCACGCTCTATCGGCAGGTGCTCCAGAGGGTCGAAGGCCTCTCGACGCCCACCGCGGTGGAAAAGGCCCGCTACTGGATGCATCTCCATCGGTGGGAACTGGCCGCAGAGGCCATTGACGCGGCCACGGTGACCAGTCGGGAATTGGACTTGCTTCGTCGGCGACTGCGGCTCTGTGCCTCGGACAGGTCAGTGAGGCCCATGGGAAGCTGAGCTGAAATGGCGCACATCGGGCTGTTCGGGGCGCGTGGGAAGGTAGACCGTGAAGTGCGAGCCTTGCCCTTCCTGACTCTGGACCTGGATGCGGCCGCCGTGCATCTCTGCGAAATGCTTGGCCACCGCCAATCCCAGTCCAATGCCCCGTTTCTGATACTCGAATTGGCCCGACGAGTGGTGGCCGCTATTAAAGGTGCTAAAAAAGACGTTGAATATCTGGGGAACCTCGTCGGCCGGGATGCCCACTCCGCTATCCTTGACGGTGATGGCAACGCCATCGGGTCCGTCGGGATCGATGGATAGATGGATGGCCTGCTCGTCTTGAGAGAATTTGATGGCGTTCATCAACAAGTTGAGGAGCAAATCATTGAGTTTGTCCTCATCGGCCATGAGTCGGCCGACCTTGGGATCGATGTGTATCTGGAGGTGTTGATTGCGCTTATTGATGAAGGGCTCGATCTGCTCCACCAGGCTGTCGACAAATTTTTCCAGATCAATCCAGGTCAAATCGAGGGTGGCTTCGGCGTCCTCTTCCTCCAGCATTTTGAAGATGCGGTTGGAAATATGCTTCAGGCGGATGGCACTGGCGTCAATGCCGGAGAGTGCCTTATGAGCCACGTCGGAGAGGTCGTCGCCCAATTCTTTTCGGAGCAGGAAGGTATAGCCCACGAGAATAGCGATGGGGGTGTTGAGCTCGTGGCTGACGACCTCCATGAAGACGTCTTTGACGCGGTCGACGACCTTGAGTTCTTCGTTGGCGGCGCTGAGGAGGGCGTTTTGGTTCTCCAGTTTTTGATTCGCGCTTTGAAGCTGATGGAGTAATTCGTCGCGTTCGCGCTGAGTGCGGTAAAACTCGAAGGCCTGAGCGACGAAGAGGCGCAGCTCCACGGGTTTCCAAGGTTTACTAATATAGCGATAGACATGCCCCTCGTTGATGGCGTCGATGACATCGCTGATATTGGAATAGCCCGTGAAGAGCACGCGTACGATATAGGGGTGAGTGCGACGTAGCTCCGACAGGAATTCGATACCCGACATCTCGGGCATGCGCTGGTCGGTCATCACGACCTCGACGGGCTCGTCGTGGATAAGTTGCCTGGCCTCAGATACCGAGGAAGCCGTCAGAACATGGTAGTCTTTGCGAAGCAATCGCTTGATGGCATCCAGAATATCCGGCTCGTCGTCGACGACCAGAAAGGTGCCGCGTTTCTGTTCATGATCCATTGGATCCATGGTGGTTTCCTGGCAGTGGTTCGCCGTTCTCCGTGGAGAGGCGAGACCTGGCAGAACACAAGGGAGGTCAGTCGAAAAGAGTATGGTTGTTAATTATCACGCAACGGGCTCCAGGGGAAGCAAAAGTGAGCGATGAAGGGCCCTTGGTTGGAGGCGTCATGAGAGGAACAACGAATGGCGGGGCAAGTATTTCCCCCGATTGGGTCAGTCACCGTCTAAGAGGGGCAAGAAGTCGCTTTCCGAAATGATCTGGAGATCGGCGCCGTCGTCCTGGTAGCGCTGGGCTTTTTTGATTTTATTGGTCCGCCATCCTTGCTGGAAGCGCTCCATATCGGCATCACCCATGACGAGATAGTCAAGGCTCTTGACGACCGAGGAGGGACACTCACCCCCGCGGCGTTTGACCTCGTCTTTGGCCTCGCTTCGGGACATGCTCTCCATCTTACCGGTAAATAATACTTTCTTGCCGGCCAGGGGGCTGTCGGAGACCTCGGGAGAGTCCTCCTCCAAGGTCGGAAATTGAGGGGTCATATATTGGAGGAGGTCGTCGATCAACGCGTCGTGCTCATCGAAGCCCTGAGTTACTTTTTGAGCAATCACGTCGCCAATGGTGTGTATATCAACCAACTCCGCCGGGGTGGCCTGGCGGATGGCCTCTAAGGAGTCAAAATGCTCGACCAATAAATTGGCGACGTGGTGGCTCAACTCATCGATGCCAAGGGCTCGCAGGAATGCACGGACATCTGGGGTGGTGGCGCGGTCGATGCGCCGAAGTTGCTTGTCGGCCGTTTTCTGCCCGACCCGTTCCAGGGTGAGGAGGTCTGGAACGTCCAGGGTGAAAAAGTCGACGGGGTTGGTCACCAGCTCCCGGTCATAGAGCTGTTCCAGGAGCTTGGGACCGAACCCTTTGATGCCGAGCTCGGAGACGAAGTGGCGAAGTCGGCGAATTTGAGCGCTTCGGCAATCGTCGCCGTGGTCGGCCACGAGGACATCATTGTCCCGCCGGGTCTCAGCGCCACAACCGGGGCACGTAGAGGGGATCGTGATCGGGGTGTGGCCTGGCTCCAGGACCTCTTCAAGGTTGGGGATGACACCGCCACGGCGGCGCATTTTAACCCGCGCTCCCAGGGTCAGTCCTTGCTGACCGCCGAGGTGTTCCATGATGGCCAGGTTGTGGAGGCTGACACGCGATACCTCGGCGCCGGACAATTCCACGGGGTCGACGACACCTACCGGATTGATGGCGCCGGTGCGGGAGACGCTCCACTGGATATCGCGAAGGGTCGTCTCGCCGGCGTCGCCCAAAAATTTATAGGCCAGGGCGTAACGGGGATGGTGGGCGGTGTGGCCCATGCGCTGCTGTTCATCGACGCGATTGACCTTGTAGACCACGCCATCGGTCTCGTAGGGCAGGGCGGCTCGACGGTCGGAAATGTCGTCGTAAAGGGCTTGGGCACCATCGCGATCAACGATCTGATAGTCCGGAACGGCGAACCCGAGGGTGTCCATCAATTTCATCTTCTCCTGTTCTTCGTCGAGCTCTACGCCCAGGAGGTCGAAGGCAAAGAACGCAATTTGGTAGCGCGCCGTTTCCTGAGGGTCGTCGCGCTTGAGGGCGCCGGCTGTCAGATTGCGCGGCGATGCGTAGTCGTGCTGAAAATGCTCCTGAAAAACGGCGATGGGCATGACGGCCTCGCCGCGGACCTCTAGCCCCTGTAAGGCGTCGTCCGGGAGGTCGATCTGGTGGGGTAGGTTCTCAATTTGGCGCGCCTGCGCCGTCATGACCTCGCCAAGTTCCCCGGACCCACGTGTGGCGGCAACCTGGAGGCGACCGGAGGCGTCATAGCGGATGGAGGCGGCCACGCCGTCTATTTTCGGGGTCACCAAGGCGTTGCCCTCAAATTTATCGTACCACTTTAATAGGGTCTCCTCTTCGTAGCATTTTCCCAAAGAGAGCATGGGCGGGTCATGGGAGACCTTTTCGCTTTCCTCGTCGAGGGCGTCGACATCGGCACCGGCCGGCCCAATCTCTTGCAGAGCGTCGGAGTTCGGGGCTTTTACGCGCAGTGCCTCGACAAGTCGATCGAACTCGGGATCGCTGATCTCGGGATCATCATCAATCCAGTACTTTCGATTGTGGTAGCGCAGGGCCTCTTCCAACTCCTGGACCGAGTAGGATTCCCAGCCAGGGGGCTGAGCGACGGGACTCGACATGGGATAATTCTCCAATTTTGGGGAGGGCGAGGGGGCGACGAGTTGTGCCCCTTATGCAACGTCCACTGCGTTTGCGCAAATACGTGTTCAGGGACCGGGGGGAATTAGCTGTTAATCACGCTTAAGGGTGTGTTAAACTCTGCAACGTGGCCAAGGGGGATACTAACGACTACGGTTGGGCCTCTCGAGATGTAATATCAGTGCGGTGGTCGGGTTGCATGTGTGGCACCGGTCGGTGAGGCACACGTTGATCGCAACGCCGCGGAGTCATTTTAGGAGCGATGGTTTGCTTCGATGGTGCAATATAAATCGATTGTTCTTGATGATGGGGCTGATCGGGGTGGTCTCTCTTTCGAGTGGGTGCAGCCTCGACGACGATGCAGAATGCCAGAGCGACTCGGACTGCGCCGACGGGGAGAGCTGCATTGGCCAAGGTGTGTTGGTCCGGGATGGCATTTGCCTGGCCGATGATTTCGGCGAAGACCGGGCGAACCAAGAAGATCCAAACCAGGAAGATCCGAATCAGGAGCCAGACTGCCAGGGAGAGCTGGTGGCCTGTGGAAATCAATGCGTGGACCCTCAAGAGGACGTCGATCATTGCGGCGGCTGCGATAATGAGTGCGAAGCACCGGACGCTGGGGAGCCCTTCTGCAATGCCGGTATCTGCGACTTTAGCTGTCACGAGGATACCGAACGGTGCGATGAGGACTGTGTCGACACGGCGTCGGACGTGACCCATTGCGGACAGTGTGACAACCCCTGCGATGAGGGAGACGCGTGCCACGATGGGGTTTGTGGACCACCCGATTGCGGCGAGGGGGAGGCATTCTGTGATGGAAGTTGCGTCGATATAACGACGAGTACCGAGCATTGTCAGGAGTGTTTCAACGCCTGTGATGAAGACATCGCGGGCGCTTCTGCAGTATGTGAGGAGTCATCGGGTTGCGCCTACGTCTGTGACGATGAGACGCAAACGCTATGCGAAGATGCCGGCCTGTGCACCGACACCGATGAGGATGACGAGCACTGCGGGACTTGCGGCAATGCATGCGGCGCTGACGAGACCTGCGTGGATGGCCAATGCGAGTGTGCTGAGGGGCTGGTGGATTGCGGTGGGGACTGTGTGGATACCGACGAGGATCCACAACATTGCGGTGGTTGTGGCGAAGCCTGCGACTCGGTGGAGGTATGTGTCGCCGGCTCGTGCACCGACGATTGCCCCGATGGGCTGAGCGCCTGCAGTGGCACATGCGTGGATCTGGATACCAGCGTGGAGCATTGCCAGACATGTGGAAATCAATGCGACGCGGATATCGCCGGAGCCTCGCCCCTATGTACCGCCCAGGGATGCGACTACCAGTGCGACGACGGCAGTGAGACCCTGTGCGAGGATGAGGGCGTGTGCGCCAATCTTGCCACGGATGACGAAAACTGCGGGACCTGTGGCGAGAGTTGCGAGACCAACATCGATGGTGCAGTCGCTCAGTGTGTAAGCAGCACCTGCGAGCTATATTGCGCCGATAGCGATGAAGTGCTGTGCGACGATGAGGTATGTACCGATCTGGAGAGCGATGACCACTGCGGGGAGTGCGGAAATAGTTGTGCCGCTGGGGAGAATTGTTTCGATGGGCAATGCATCTCGGACGACGAATGCATCCCGTCGGCACTGCCCTTTGGTGGTGGAGAGGGGTCCGTGAGCGAACCCTACCGGATTTGCTCCATATCCCACCTGGAATCCATTGGCGGGCAGTCGTCGGAAGACGCGTATTATGAGCTGGCGGAGGATCTGAGCTTTAGCGCAACCAGTTGGCTTCCCATAGGAAATCAAAGTTCGCCATTCGAGGGCCATTTTGACGGGGGAGGATATACGCTGGATGGATTGACCATCAGCGGCTCCGATAGCTATCGGGGATTGTTCGGGACCATCGGTGCCAGCGGAGAAGTCCGAGACGTCCGATTGGAGGATGCTGATATTCAGGGAAGTCAGCGAGTTGGGGTGGTTGCCGGTCGAAGTTATGGTCTCATCGAGAATGTGGAGGTCGTCGCCGCTCAGGTGGACGCCACGAGCTTTCGCGTAGGCGGCCTGGTGGGAGAGCTCAATGACGATGCGGTGCTAAAGGATTGCATCGTGGAAGATTCGACCGTGGAGAGCGACGCTCTATTTGTGGGTGGGGGCGTTGGCCGGGCCGCGGCGGCCGTGGAGAACCTGGAGATATCGGGGACTTCCGTGATGGGTGTGGAGGTCGTCGGCGGTGCGGCGGGTCTGTTGCGAGACACCATGGAGGACAGCAGCGCCGATGCCAGTGTGACGGTCACCGGTGAAAATTACACGGGGGGCTTGGTGGGGCGAATCGAGGGGGGCGGCACCCTGACCAATGGGGAGTCATCGGCCACGGTGGTCGGAGAAAATGGCACGGGGGGCTTGGTGGGCTTCATTCTGGACGGGACGGTAGAAGACAGTATGTCGGATGCCACGGTGGAGGGCGAGGAGGGAACCGGGGGACTGGTGGGACATATGATTGAAGGAAACATCGAAAATAGCAGTTCCACGGCCACGGTGGAGGGCGATCTGCGCGTGGCCGGTATACTGGGGTGGGGCTCCGACGATTCGGAGGTCGAGTCGTCTCAGGCGCAGGGGACGGTGGTGGCCACGGCACGGTCGGGGGGGTTGGTGGGGTGGACCTCGGGGACGGTGGAGGATTCGTGGTCCACAGCCACGGTGACCGTAAATGGCGAGGTCGGCGGAGGGTTGGTGGGTGAACTCCACGGTACGGTGAGCCGAAGCTGGGCCGATGCCACGGTGGATACGGACGATGTGGCAGGCGGATTGGTGGGGTTAAGCGTGGGAACTATTGAAGAGAGCTGGAGCATGGGAGAGGCCACGGCGACCGATGACTATGCTGGAGGATTGGTCGGTCAGGTGGGGACTGATGGCGTGGTGAGCGACTCCTATAGCGGCGCCGAGGCGACGGCGTCCTTTATCGCCGGTGGCCTTGCGGGCGCTCTGGTAGACGGCCAACTGGAGCGGACCTACGCCTTTGGTGAGGTGGTTGTATTGGACGGAGGCGCCGGCGGGCTTGTGGGGGCACCTGGTGGCACGGTGATCATCGAAGACTCCTACTGGGACATAAATACCTCGGAGCAAGGCAGCAGTCCTCCCGGTGGCGAGGGGCTCAACACCTCCGACTTTGGTCTGGAGTCATCGTTTCCGGGGTGGGATTTTGACGATCGATGGCAGATCGAAGAAATTGATGATGGGAACGACCGGCCCCAGCTACAGTGGTATGCCGAGTGAACTCAGGAACTCCTCACGGATTGATGACCGCCTATGGCCAATGAGGCAAATACATCGGGACTAGCCAGGCTTCCCTTCCCGGGGGATATCATCGATGGGCGCTATCGCCTGGGGGCGGTGGTGGCCAGCGGCGGGATGGGCGTGGTGATGAAAGCCGATCAACTGCGAACGGGGCGCCAGGTGGCGATGAAATTGCTACACCCCCACGTGGCCAACCAGCCCGACTTTGCGACGCGTTTTCGACGGGAAGCGGAGGTGGCCACCCTTTTTGACCATAACTCCATCGTACGCGTCTATGACGTGGGCGAGACCGAATCGGGGGTGCTTTTTCTGGTCATGGAACTCCTCAAAGGCGAGGAGTTAGACGACGTCATTAAGCGCGAGTCGCCCCTGAAGCTGGGTCGCGTCATGAATATGTCCCTCCAGATGCTCGATGGTTTAGCGGAGGCCCATAGCGAGGGAGTGGTTCACCGCGATATTAAACCGGCCAATGTATTTGTATGCCAGAATCGACGGGGCGAGGACGACGTCAAACTCCTGGATTTTGGGGTGGCGAAGCTGGTCAACTCGTCGGCGACACAGATCACGAAGACGGGAAGCATTACGGGGACACCGTCTTATATTGCGCCGGAGTCGATGTTTCAGGACGAGGAAAACAACTGGAAGGCCGCCGATGTCTACGCCGCAGGCCTTGTCATATTGGAGATGATGACGGGACAGCGCAATTTCGAAGCGGAGGCCATGGCCCAGACGATGCTCCAGCATCTCAAAGAGCCAGTGGTTATCCCGGCTGCCATTGCCGACACCGAACTGGCTCAGGTACTCGTCCGTGCGACGGCGAAGCATCCAGACGACCGCTTCCAAGACGCCGATGAGATGTATCTAGCTCTGAGGAATTGCCAGGGGTGCGTCGATGGAGACCTGGTGGTCTTTGATTTCGATGGGAAGCCGCGGCACGAAGCCTCTTCCTCTCAAATATCGCACTCCGGACTTTATAACGCCGAAGGCGCTGATTTGAGCGTTCTGCGCCAACTGCCACAACATGTGGTGGAGGGCTCGGGAGAGCCCATCGGAGATCTTCCCGGGGAGCAGGGGACGCTGGCGGCATATCCATTGGATAACCTCGACGACGATAAAGCTACTTCGCAAGACATCACGCCGGCGCCGGCGGAGGACCTGGAGGAAGAGCCGACGCAGCTCATGAGGGCACCGCAAGATGTGAGGACATCGTCGCCCTCTCGGGAGTCAACGGATCTGTTGGAGCAAGAGGCTGAGCGCAGCCTATGGAAGCACCCGGCGGTCTACGGCATGGCCGCGGTCGCGGTGGTGCTATTGGGTGGTATTGGGGCCTGGTGGGTCGTCGGTGATTCGTCGGAGACGACGGACTCGGCGGAGCTTGCGCAGGGGGCAGAGAGAGATGCATCGGAGTCGGCAGAGTCTGTGCGGGAGGCCGCCGACGTTGACGAGGCCGCCGACCAGGAGGGCGATTCGGAGGAGGCCCGGGACTCAGACGGGGAGCCTTCCTTTGTCCTCGTCGATAGTGAGCCCACGGGCGCCGAAGTGTGGTCTGGCGACGAGCAGGTGGGGGAAACAGCCATGGAGTTTGACCGCGCGACATGGGAGGAATTGTCACCGATTCGGCTAAGCCTCAGTGACCATGAGGACGTAGAATTGGCTGAATTCCCCGACGAGGAGTGGCACGTCATCGCCATGGAGGAGGTCGACGATGGCGATGATGAGATGACCGGGGCGGGCGAGGGGCGCGCTGGTGGAGGTCAGGTCTCGGATACGGAGCCGGAGCCCGAACCAGAGCCCTCGTCGCCGCCGCCGGATCCAGCACCGGCACCCGCCGAACAGGATACTCCTCCGCCGGAGCAGGAGGAAAGCGATGCGGAAGAGCAGGATGACGATCCGCCCGACATCGATGGAATGATAGATGAACACCTTTTCTAACGAGGCACCTATGTCGATGAACCATGCCAAAAAGATGTGGGCGTTGGCGATCGCCATCTGTCTTGGTGTCTTCGTCCCACAGACCGCCTCAGCCTCCGATCTCAGCCGCGAGGAGCTGGAGACCTTCGAGCAGCATATTCGCCAAAGCGGTGATTATCTCAACGACGACGAGTTTGGACAGGCCATCGACGAGTTGAGAAAGGCGCGCGAGATTATCGATCATCCTCGCATCGCCATACGAATGGGCCAGGCCTATGACGAATGGGGGCGATGCCTGGATGCGGAAGAGACCTTCCAAGATGTACTGGGGCGAGACGATGTGAGCGACGAGGATCAGGAGGGCGTTCGTCAACTGTTGGACGAGTTAGGGGAGTGCGTGGAGCCGGGTCGCATGCACGTGGAGTGCGTGCCGGAGAGTACGACCGTGGAGATGAGTGGTGGCGATCTGGAGGGGCCGCGGATCATGAATTGCCCCATCGCCGAGGATGTGTCGGCAGGGGAATATCGCCTCCAGGGTCGGGCTGACGGATACCGAGACGCCACGATCTCTGTGCAGGTTCGCGAGGGCGAGGAGATTCGTGCCCAACTGCGACTCAGCGAAGATGTCGAGCCGGAGGAGGAGCCATCCGTGGCGGAGTTGGATACTCCGTCGGGCGATGAAGCTCCAGAGGAAGGACGTCATCGGCTCAATCACGTGGGATGGGCCTCGATGGGGGCTGGTGCCTTGATGATCGCCGGTGGGGGGCTGATGGATCTGAGATCCAGCGGTCGACGAGACGATCTACTGGACGCCCGTGATGAAGGAGACGTGGAGCGCGTGGAGTCGCTACAGAGCTCGGCCTCCCGATCGCGAGGCCTGACGCTGGGATTCTATGGTGTTGGGGCGGCGTTGTTGGGCACTGGCGTCGCGTTGACGATCATCGATTTCGGGGAAGAAGAGGGCGGCGAGGGGCACGCCCGGCGAGCGACCATTGAACTTGGGCCGGGTCATATCTCGACCCGGCTACGGTGGTAAGAACCGAAACCACACTGATTAGTATATTTTCACTTGCCTTTTTTTATCGGGTGCCCAATATGTGGGGGCACGCGGTTGAGAGGCAATGCACACTCTTTGGTGTGAATTCGCCGTCAGAAATCACACTGCTTGGTATGAATTAGAACCGAGGCCGAGATCATGAAGATCACAGCGCTGGAAGAATATGGGCTTCGCTGCTTGCTGCAAGTGGCCGAGCATTCGCATACGGGAGCGATTTCGGCCTCCGATATCGCAGAAGCGGAAGGGCTGTCGCTCAGTTATACCCAAAAAATTCTGAGAGTCCTCTCCAAGGGAGATTTGGTGGAGGCCAGGCGTGGTGCCAACGGCGGTTATGTGCTTACCCGGCCATCCGATGAGATGACGGTGGGCGATGCCATTCGCGTCTTGGGCGGCGTCTTCGATACCAAGCAAATCTGCGAACGCCACACCGGCGAATTGGATGAGTGTGCCAATCGGTGCGATTGCGGCATTCGGCCGGTATGGGAACATATTTCAGGGTTCGTTGTGGCGACCCTGGATGGCATAAGCCTGGCGATGTTGATGAATGATGATAGTGAGGTCAGTCGGCACTTGCAGCAAAAGTTTCCCGTGGAGTCAACAGTGCAGCAGAGAGCAGGCATAAGCGGTCAGTGAGCCAGAGCAGACGAACAAAAGGGCTGCATCAGCAGCCATAACCCAGCACCTTTGAGGTGGCATATGAGTAGCAATATCGAAAATTTCTTGGACCAGCCCTATGAGGCCGGATTTCAGTCAGATGTCGATATGGAGAGTTTCTCTCCTGGTCTGGACGAAGAGACCATCCGAAAAATATCGGCCAAAAAAGAAGAGCCCCAATTCTTGCTGGATTTTCGACTCAAGGCCTATCGGCATTGGCGGACCCTGGAAGAGCCGGAATGGGTAAACGCTACCTACGAGAAGCCGAATTTCGAGGATATCATCTACTACTCGGAGCCCAAGCAAAAGCCGAAGAAAGATAGCCTCGACGAGGTGGATCCGGCCATTCTGGAGACCTACGAGAAGCTGGGGATCCCCCTGGAAGAACAAAAGATGCTCCAGAATGTGGCGGTGGACGCCGTGTTTGATAGTGTCAGTGTGGCCACCACCTTCAAAAAGAAGCTGCGCGAGGCGGGCGTCGTCTTTTGCTCGGTGAGCGAAGCAGTTCAGGAGTTTCCGGAGCTGGTCGAGAAGTATCTCGGCAGCGTGGTGCCTTATACCGACAACTTCTACGCCGCGCTGAACTCGGCAGTATTCAGTGATGGGTCCTTTGTCTACGTGCCCGAGGGCGTGACTTGCCCCATGGAGCTGTCGACGTACTTCCGGATCAATACCGAAGACGCCGGTCAGTTCGAGCGGACGCTGATTATCTGCGAAGACGACGCTTATGTCAGCTACCTCGAGGGGTGCACGGCGCCTCAGTTTGACACCAATCAGTTGCACGCGGCGGTGGTGGAGTTGGTGGCCTTGGAAAACGCCGAGATCAAGTACTCCACCGTCCAGAACTGGTATGCAGGCGACGAAGACGGAAAGGGCGGTATCTACAATTTCGTGACCAAGCGCGGCTCCTGTGAAGGAGATAATTCCAAGATTTCCTGGAGCCAGGTGGAGACCGGGTCGGCTGTGACCTGGAAATATCCCTCGTGCATCCTCAAGGGTGATAACTCGGTGGGTGAGTTTTATTCGGTGGCCCTGACCAATAATCACCAGCAGGCCGATACGGGGACCAAGATGGTCCACATCGGCGAAAATACGAAGAGCACGATTATCTCCAAGGGGATCTCGGCCGGTGTCTCGCAGAATAGCTACCGGGGTCTGGTCAAGATGGCCAAGTCCGCCGAAGGCGCGAGAAATTATTCGGAGTGTGACTCCATGCTCATCGGCGATCGCTGCGGGGCGCATACCTTCCCCTATATCGACGTTCAGAACGCCACGGCGCAGGTGGAGCACGAGGCCTCGACCTCGCGGATCGGTGAAGAACAGCTCTTCTACTTCCTGCAGCGAGGCATCGATGAAGAAGATGCTATCTCAATGATCATCAGCGGTTTTTGCAAAGACGTCTTCCACGAGTTGCCCATGGAATTTGCCGTGGAAGCGCAGAAGTTGCTGGGCATCAAGCTCGAGGGAAGCGTCGGTTAAATTTGCCATTGCTATCAAAACGAACGACCCCCCGGCGGTCGATACGCGCCGGCCGGGGGAGACCAATCAAACCAAGGACTCATCCATGTTGTTAAACGTCAAAAATTTGCACGTCAGCGCCAACGATACGGCGATCCTCAAGGGGGTTGACCTCGAGGTTAAGCCTGGGGAAGTCCACGCCATTATGGGCCCCAATGGGAGTGGCAAGAGCACCTTTGCCAAAGTCTTGGCGGGTCATCCCTCTTATGAGGTCGACAAGGGAGAGGTGGATTTTGAAGGGCAAGACCTGTTGGAGTTGGAGACCGACGAGCGCTCGCGAGAGGGCGTCTTCTTGGCCTTCCAATACCCGGTGGAGATCCCCGGCGTGAGCAATGCCAAATTTCTTCGTCAGGCCTATAACGAACGGCGCAAGGCCCAGGGCAAAGAGGAGTTGGACCCGCTGCAATTCGACGACTATATCCGCGAGAAAGCCAAGGTCGTGGATATGGACCCCAACTTTCTAAACCGCAGCGTCAATGTGGATTTCTCAGGCGGCGAAAAAAAGCGCAACGAAATCCTTCAGATGGCGGTCCTGGAGCCGACGCTGGCCATCCTCGATGAGACCGATAGCGGGTTGGATATCGATGCCCTCCGGGTCGTCGCCAACGGCATTAACAGCCTGACCAACGAAGATAATGCCGTGGTCATGGTCACGCACTACCAGCGCATTCTGGACTATGTGGAGCCCGATTACGTGCACGTGATGTTCGATGGAAAGATCGTGCGCTCGGGCGGTAAAGAGTTGGCTGTGGAGCTGGAAGAGCACGGTTATGAGCAAATCGCAGCAAAGGGAGCGGCGGAATGAGTACTGCTGAAGATAGAAAAGAAGGGTTGGCCCGAGACGCATTCGTCGGTCGGGTCATCGATCAGGCCAACGCTCGTAAAGATGGAGATGGTGACCAGTGGTGGCAGACCTTCCGGCGCGAGCAGGCGCAGGGATTGGTGGGCAAAGCACTGCCGACCCGCAAGGATGAGGAGTGGAAGTTCATCTCCCTAAAGGGACTGTCGGAGCCAGATTATATCAGCGATGAGGACGTGGCGCCGGTGGTTGATGAGTCGCTGCTGCGCAGTCGTGCGGTGTCGGAGTCCGAGGGAGCGCGCCTGGTGTTCTCCAATGGGCGATTCCTTGCAGATCTGTCCGATACCTCAGCGCTGCCCGATGAGGGCGTCGAGGTCACCACCTTGGGCGAACTGCGAGACGCGGGCGACCTGGCGAAGATCGAAGAGTTCGTCGATATCGCCGATTACTGGAAAGACGACGTCTTTTACCTGGCCAACGGCGCCAATAGCCAGGAAGGAGCGGTCGTGCTGGTGGACGATGGAGTCGTGGTGGAAACGCCGATCCATATTGTCTACGTAGGAGGCGCTGATCGGCCTTTTATGACTCACCCACGTCAGATCGTGGTGGCCGGTGAAAGCTCTCAGGTCACGGTGATCGAGGAGCATATCTCCGGGAAGGACTCGGTCTATCTGACCAATGTGGTGGGGGAATATAGCCTCAGTAAGAATGCCTATATTCGCCACATCAAGCTCCAAGACCAGGGAGACGCCAGTTTTCATGTGGCCCGCAACCAGGTGACCCTGAAGCGCGACGCCAATTATGACGCCACGGCGGTGAATCTGGGAAGCGAGCTGTCGCGAAACGATTCCTACGCCTTATTCGATGGCAAGCATATCGAGTGCACCTTGGATGGGTTGGTTTATCTGACCGGAAGCAAGGTGTCCGATACGCATACGGCCATCGACCATGCGTTGCCCGATTCGACGAGCTATCAACTGCAGAAGGCCATCGTCGATGACCGAGCGCACAGCGTGTTCAACGGCAAAATCTTCGTCCGCCAAGACGCTCAGCGCATCGATTCCAACCAGCTCAATCAAAATCTTTTGCTCAGCGATCGAGCCAAGGTGGATACCAAGCCACAGCTCGAGATTTTCGCCGATGACGTCGTCTGTTCTCACGGGGCGACGGTGGGGCAACTAGAAGAGGAACAACTCTTCTATATGTTAGCGCGTGGCATTGAGAAGGAGCGAGCGCAGTCCCTGCTGACCTATGCATTTGCCGCAGAGATCTTGGAGGACGTGACCATCAGCTCCCTCCGTCAGCGCTTGGAGCAATACCTGATGGAGAAAACCCATTGAGGTCAACCATGCAGTTCGAAGCGAAAGAAACCCCCGTGACGGCCGATCGAAGCCAATGGGGATGGGACAAAATCCGGGGGGAGTTTCCCGTCCTCAAGCAAACGATTGGAGAGCATCGTCTCAGTTACCTGGATAATGCGGCATCGAGCCAGATGCCCCAGCCGGTCATCGATCGGTGGGTATGGTACCAGAGCGCGGAGCACTCCAATGTGCACCGAGGGGTACATCGTCTCAGTCAGCGGGCCACCGAGGCTCATGACAAGGCCAGGGAGAAGGTAAGGGACTTTTTGAACGCGCCACGCGTCGAAGAGTGCATCTTTACCCGAGGCACCACGGAGGCCATCAACCTGGTGGCCTCCAGTTTCGGCGAGACCTATGTTGAGGAGGGGGATGTCATTATCCTGTCGGCGATGGAGCATCACTCCAATATCGTTCCCTGGCAGCAGCTGTGTGAGCGGCGGGGAGCGGAGATACGAGTGATCCCCATGACCGATAAAGGAGAGCTGGAACTCGATGCTCTGGAGGAGATGCTCGATGATCGGGTCAAGCTCATCGGGGTGAACCACGTGTCCAACGCCCTGGGGACGGTAAACCCCATAGAAGACATCGTGGCTCTGGCCGAGCCCCAGGGAGTGGCTGTGCTGGTCGATGGCGCCCAGGCTGTGCCCCATATGAAGGTTGATGTGCAGCAGCTCGGGTGTGATTTTTACGCCTTCTCGGGTCATAAGATGTGCGGTCCCACGGGCATCGGTGCGCTGTGGGGGAAGAAGCGCTGGCTCGAAGAGATGACGCCCTATCAGGGCGGCGGGGATATGATCCTCAGCGTGAGCTGGGAAGGGACGAAGTATAACGAATTGCCCTTCAAATTTGAGGCTGGTACGCCGGCGATTGCAGATGCCATTACCCTGGGCGCGGCCATCGATTACCTGCAATCGATCGGGATGGAGCGCATCGACGCGCGGGAGCGCGAGTTATTGGCGATGCTCACGAGGCGAGTGGGGGAGTTAGAGGGCATTCGAGTGGTAGGAGAAGCGGACCACAAGGCGTCGGTATTCTCATTCGAGATCGAGGGCGTTCACCCCCACGATATTGGAACGATTTTGGATAGCGAGGGCGTGGCCATTCGCGCCGGGCACCACTGCGCTCAGCCGGTTATGGAGCGCTTTGGTATCCCGGCGACGGCACGGGCGTCGCTGGCATTTTATAACGATGATACCGATATCAGTCGGCTGATCGCTGGGCTGCATACGGTCAAGGAGATTTTTGGCGCATGAGTATGCGAGCTCTCTACCAGGAAGTAATCCTGGACCATAATAAAAAGCCCAGAAATTTTGGCCCGCTCGATGAGCACACCTGTAGTGCCGAGGGAGACAATCCTCTGTGCGGGGATAATTATACGATCTACGCCCGATTGGCAGAGGATAAAACCATTGAGGCCGTGAGTTTCTCGGGCACGGGGTGCGCGATATCCAAAGCCGCAGCGTCCATGATGACGGTGCGCATGAAGGGAAAGAGTGTTGATGAGGCCCAGGAGTTGATTGGCGAGTTTCGTCAGATGTTGATGGGCGAGCTCGATCCCGACAGCGAGCCCACGCAGCTCGGTCACCTCACCGTATTTAAGGGGGTAAGCCAGCGACCCGAGCGCGTTAAATGCGCGGTATTGCCATGGCATGCATTGGACGCTGCCCTCAAGGGTCGCGACCAGGTGTCCACCGAGGGAGCTGACGACCCGTTGGAACAGGAGGATTGAGATGAAGATCAAAGAAATCGAACCGACGCCCAACCCCAACGCCATGAAATTCGTGGTGGATGAGCGCATCACCACCGGGTTTATGACGCACTCCTTCGAGGATGCTGAGGCGGCGGCCAACGTGCCGTTGGCTCGAGATATCTTTGCGATCGACCACGTGATTTCTGTGTATTTTGCGGATCGGTGGATCACTGTAACACAAGACGGGCAAGCAGACTGGGCAGAGCTGCTGCGGGAGGTGGCAGAGCCCATTCGGGAGGCCAGTAAAGAGGATCTCAATGCTGAGATCGATGCTGGTGAAGCCGGTGGTCAGGGGGGGTTGATGGTCGACGATGGGGAGGAGATGCCGGGAAAGGACGACCCGCGGATGGAGCGCATCGAGGCGATTATCGAGAGCGAAATTTTGCCCTTTTTGCAGGGCGATGGGGGCGGTCTCAAGATCGAGGGGCTGGTCGATGATGAATTGATGATTCGCTACGAAGGGGCCTGTGGAACCTGCCCGGCCTCCATGTCAGGAACGCTGATGGCGATTGAGAACTTGCTGCAGACGGAGGTCGACGAAAACCTGCGCGTCACCAGCTTGGAGGGCGGTGGCGGAGGGGGCCTCATGGGTGGCGTTCCGCCCATCTTCTGAGCGTCCGATGGGCGGTCGCGTGCGTTTGTTAAAGAGACCAACCCTTGGCTCTTCGCAGTGGGCTTGCCACGGCGTGGAGCCTTTGATTTATTGAGCCCCGACATAGTCATTGCCCCCAAACCAAGCGAGAGAGCCATGTGTGCATCTGCCCCGTCAGCGTCGGAAGCGCCGGAAAAATATCAACCGCAAGAACCGGTTCGCTTCGTGACCGCGGCGAGCTTATTCGACGGCCATGATGCAGCGATCAATGTGATGCGGCGGATTCTCCAGGCCACGGGGGCGGAAGTCATTCACCTGGGCCATAATCGATCGGTGGCGGATATTGTGGACGCCGCCATCCAGGAGGATGTCCAGGGCATTGCGGTCTCCAGTTACCAGGGCGGTCACGTGGAGTACTTCAAATATATGGTGGACCTTCTGGAGGAACGGGGGGCCGGCCATATCCGGGTATATGGAGGTGGTGGAGGGGTCATCGTGGATGAGGAGATAGAGGAGCTAGAGGCCTATGGGGTGGCAAAAATCTTCAGCCCCGAAGACGGTCGACGCCTCGGCCTTCAGGGCATGATCAACCATATGATGGAGGAGACGGACTACGATCTGGTGGCCGACCAAGGGTCGGTGAGCGCCGATGCGGTGACCTCCGGTGATTTTTCGGCACTGGCGAGGGCGCTGACCATGGCAGAAACGGGGCGCTTTCAGCGCCTGGAGTTGCCCACTCCGGCCAGGCGCGTCCCGGTGCTGGGCATCACCGGGACCGGTGGGGCTGGAAAGAGCAGCCTGACCGACGAGGTCATCCGGCGATACTTGCTGGATTTTCCGGATCACAAAGTGGCGTTGTTGTGCAGCGACCCCTCTCGAAGAAAGAGCGGTGGGGCCTTGCTCGGCGACCGCATTCGCATGAATGCCATCGATGGCGAGCGGGTGTTTATGCGCTCACTGGCCACGCGCGATAGCCAAGGCGAGGTGGCCGATGCCCTGGAGGAGGCCATCGAGATCACCCAGACGGCGGGCTTTGATTTTATCATCATCGAGACCAGTGGCATCGGTCAGGGAGACGCCCAGATCGTGGACCACGCGGACCAGGCGCTATACGTGATGACCAGCGAATTCGGGGCGGCCAGCCAATTGGAAAAGATCGGGATGCTCGATTATGCCGATTTCGTGGCGATCAATAAATTTGAGAAGCTGGGTAGCGAGGACGCCTTGAGGGCGGTCCGCAAGCAATTGCGGCGAAATCATCAGATCGGCTACGATGTCGACGACGAGGATCTGCCGGTCTTTGGGACCATCGCCAGTCAGTTCAATGATACGGGCGTGACCGCCCTATACCACCGAGTGATGGAGGCGACGGGCCACGATATCTCGGAGTCTCGCTGGGAGGCGCCGGGACCGGTGACTGAGAAGAATCATACCATCATTCCCGGGTCGCGTAGTCGGTACCTGGCGGAGATCGCGGAAAGTTGCCGAGGATACCGGCAGTGGGTCGAAGAACAGAGCGAGATTGCCTCCGGTCTATACCGCCTGCAGGGGGCGTTGGACCTGGTGGGCGAAGGTGGCGCCATTGAGGCCAAACAGGAGGAGCTATGGGAGGCGCTTGATGAGGAGCCTCGGGCTCTTCTGGAGGGTTGGGAAGACCTTCAGGAAGCCTACGGGGGGGATGTCTACGAGGTGCAGATACGAGACCGGACGGTATCCTTCGACCTCACAACGCGCTCCCTTTCCGGCACCGAGATTCCGAGGGTTGTCCTGCCCAAATACCGCGATTGGGGCGATATAGTAGGCTGGCAACTATTGGAGAATGTGCCCGGGCGCTTTCCCTTTACCGCCGGTGTCTTTCCATTTAAGCGTCGCGATGAAGAGCCCAAGCGCATGTTCGCCGGCGAGGGCACTCCCGATCGGACAAATAAGCGCTTTCACTATCTCTGTGAGGGCGAACCGGCCAATCGCCTGAGCACGGCCTTTGATTCGGTCACCCTCTACGGGGAAGACCCTGCGCATCGCCCCGATATCTATGGGAAGGTAGGCAATTCAGGGGTCAGCGTGTGCACCCTGGACGATATGAAGCGGCTCTACGACGGCTTCGACCTATGTGCGCCCAATACCAGTGTGTCGATGACCATCAACGGTCCGGCGCCCATCATTTTGGCGATGTTCCTCAATACCGCGATCGATCAGCAGGTCGATCGGTTTCGCGACGAAGAGGGCCGGGCCCCGACCCCGGACGAATTGGAGCGCATCCAAGATGATACGCTCAAGGTGGTAAGGGGGACCGTCCAGGCCGACATCCTCAAAGAGGACCAGGCTCAGAATACCTGCATCTTCTCCACGGAATTTGCCCTGAAGATGATGGGCGACATCCAAGAGTATTTCGTGGCGAAGGAGGTGCGAAATTATTACTCCGTCTCCATCAGCGGATATCATATCGCGGAAGCGGGGGCCAATCCCATTACCCAACTGGCCTTCACGTTGGCCAATGGCTTTACCTACGTGGAGTATTACCTGTCGCGGGGGATGGCGATCGATGAATTTGCCCCCAACTTATCATTTTTCTTCTCCAACGGGATGGACCCGGAGTATACGGTCCTGGGTCGGGTCGCCAGACGCATCTGGTCGGTGGCCATGCGCGAGAAGTACGGCGCCAGCCGACGCTCGCAGCGACTGAAGTATCACATCCAGACCTCGGGGCGCTCCCTGCACGCCCAAGAGATCCAATTCAACGATATTCGGACCACTCTTCAGGCGTTGCTGGCGCTCTTCGATAATTGCAATAGCCTTCATACCAACGCCTACGATGAAGCGATCACCACGCCCACCGAGGAGAGCGTTCGGCGGGCGATGGCCATACAAATGATCATCAACCGGGAGTTCGGTTTGGCGAAAAATGAAAACCCCCACCAGGGCTCGTTTATCGTCGAGGAGTTGACGGATCTGGTGGAGGAGGCGGTGCTGAAGGAATTTGAGAGACTTAACCGGCGAGGCGGAGTCCTTGGGGCGATGGAGAATCAGTATCAGCGAGGAAAGATTCAAGAAGAGTCCATGCTCTATGAGCGCAAGAAGCACTCCGGGGAACGCCCGATCATCGGCGTGAATACCTTCCTGGCCCCCGACCACCTAAAAGGGGAAGAGGAGGAGCAGGAGTTGGAGTTGATCCGGTCCACAGACGAAGAGAAAGAAACGCAGATCCAGCACCTGAATCAATTTAAAGATCGCCATGGCGACAAAGGTCAGCAGGCCCTTGAGCGGCTTCGTCAGGTTGCGCTGGAGGGGGGCAATATCTTTGCCGAGCTGATGCATACGGTGCGTCATGCCAGTTTGGGAGAGATCTCACACACCCTCTACGAAGTCGGTGGTGAGTATCGCCGGGCGATGTGAACGGAACCTGATATGACGATATTGACGGCAGAGGGACTGTCGAAGGCCTTCGGCGACCGGGTGCTCTTTGAAGGGGTGCGTTTCGGGATTTCCCGGGAGGACCGCGTGGGCCTGATTGGGGTCAACGGCTCCGGTAAATCCACGCTTCTCAAGATATTAATGGGGAAGATGGAGCCCGATGAGGGGGAGGTTAACCGAGCGAAGGGGGCGCGCATTGAGTATCTGTCGCAACGGCCAGGCCTCGATCCATCGCATAGTGCGATGGAGGCCGTATTGGCCGAGGGGCCACAGGCCTTCGAAGTGGTTCAGTCCTATGAGGAAGCGTGTCGCCGGTTAGAGGCCAACCCCCAGGATGAAGAGGTTCTCCAGGAGGTCACCCGTTTGTCAGAGGTCATGGATCGGGTGAAGGGGTGGACCCTGGAGAGTGAGGCCAAGCGGATTCTGAGCCAGCTGGGCATCGATGATGCGGCGATGGCCGTATCTTCCATGAGTGGGGGGCAGCAAAAGCGGGTAGCCCTGGCGCGGGCGTTGATCCGCCCGGCGGACTTATTGATCCTCGACGAACCGACCAACCACCTGGATGTCGACGTGATTGCCTGGCTGGAGGGCTATTTGGCCCGGCGGACGTCGGGATTGTTGCTGATCACCCACGATCGCTACTTTTTGGATCGGGTGACCAATATGATCCTGGAACTGGCCGATCAGCGTATTTATCGACACCGCGGCAATTATAGCGACTTCATCGAGGCCAGGGAGAAACGCCACGAGGAGTTGCGCAAAAAAGAGCAAAAACGCTCTAAGCTGGCCAAAAAAGAGTTGGAATGGCTACGCCGGGGACCAAAAGCGCGGGGAACCAAGGCAAAGGCTCGGATCAAGCGAGCCAAAAAGCTCATAAATACCAGCTACGAGGTCGATGAGCAGTCCGTCGAGATCGATACCGTGGAGAGGCGGTTGGGAAAGAAGGTCATCGCGGCTCGCGGCGTAACCAAGAGGCGAGATGGGCGAACCCTGATTGAGGACTTCGACTACCATGTGGACCGACGCGATCGGCTGGGTATCGTGGGGCCCAATGGCGTTGGGAAGTCAACGCTTTTGGACTTATTAGCAGGACGCCTGGAGCCCGACGAGGGGGAGGTCGAGAGGGGCAGCACGGTCGAAATTGGGTATTACGACCAACGCACGCAGGGCTTGGACCCCACCCAGCGGGTCCACGATTATGTCTCGGAGGTGGCACACCGGGTCCCGACGTCAGATGGTTGGATGACAGCATCGCAAATGTTGGAACTATTTCTCTTCGATAAGCGCAAGCAGTGGACCTATATCGAGAAGCTCTCCGGCGGTGAGAGACGACGGCTATACCTGCTAAGGGTATTGATGGGGCAGCCCAATATTCTCTTCCTGGACGAGCCCACCAATGATCTGGATGTAGATACCCTGACGGTGCTGGAAGATTATCTGGATGATTTTGAAGGAGCGGTGGTGACGGTAAGCCACGATCGCTATTTCCTGGACCGCACGGTGGAGCATCTATTGGCCTTTGGTCCACAGGGGCAGGTCCAAGAGATACCGGGGAATTATTCGTATTATGAGGAGCGGTTGGAGGAGGAGCGCACCCGGCGTCGTCAAAAAGAAGCGGAGCGAAAAGCCGAGGCGAAGAAAAAGGATGACCAATCGGCGAGGCGAGCTAAGAAAGCCTCATCCGGCTTGTCCTATCGAGAGGGCCAAGAACTGGCGCGGCTGGAGGAGCGCATCGCCCAGATCGAGTCGCGCCAGAGCGAGCTCGATGAGTTGATGGTCAAGTGGGCCACCGACTTTGAGAAGGTCCGAGAGCTGGATGATGAAAAGAAGGCGATCGAGGAGGAATACGAGGAAGCCTTCCTTCGCTGGATGGAATTATCGCAAAAAGCCGAGGGCTAAAGACCTACCCAATGGGGGGAAGTCATCATCGCTGCTGTTGTTCCAACTGATCGGCGCGCAGACAGGTGGCCACCGTCAGGTTGACGATGGAATTGACGGAGCAGGCCAGTTGGAGAACGTTGACCGGTTGTTTCATTCCCAAGAGGACGGGTCCGATGACTTCGGCATTGCTAAATTGGTGGAGCAATTTGTAGCCGATATTTCCGGCATTGAGGTCGGGAAAGATATAGACGTTGGCGTCGCCCTCGAGGGTGGAGAATTCGAATTCCTCGCGACGCAGGTCGCTATCGGCGGCGAATTGGAGCTGCATTTCGCCGTCAACCTCCAGTTGTGGGGCGCGTTGTTTGATGAGGCGAGTGGCCTCGGCGACGCGGGCGGCGTCGGGGTGACGGCTGGTGCCAAAGTTAGAGTAGCTGATCATGCCGATACGAGGCTCGATATCGAAGGTCTTGGCGACCTCGGCGGTGGCGATGGCCGTCTCAGCCAGAATTTCAGCGGTTGGTTCGATATTGACGGTGGTATCCGCGAAGAACAGGGGGCCCCTGCGTGTGACCACGATATGCATGCCGGCGGCGCGACTGACTCCCTCTTCAACGCCGATGATACGTAGCGCCGGGATGAGGCTTTCGCGATAGGGCTTGGTGACGCCGGAGACGAGGCCATCGGCGAAGCCGGCCTGGACCATGAGCATGCCATAGGTCTCTCGATGCCGGAGGTGACTTCGCGCATCGTCGCGGGTCACCCCTTTTCGCTGGCGTTTGCGGTAATAGATGTCGACGAGATCGTCGAAGCGCGGGTCTTGAAGGTGGTCCAGTAACTCAACGCCATCGAGAGAAATCTCGAGTTCGTTGGCCTTGGCTTTGATATCCTTTGTCCT
The DNA here is from genome assembly GCA_964566695.1 of uncultured Bradymonadales bacterium. Taxonomy (GTDB): domain Bacteria; phylum Myxococcota_A; class Bradymonadia; order Bradymonadales; family Bradymonadaceae; genus SLJM01. The sequence continues at coordinate 16,317 of CAZMJS010000024.1, read as the reverse complement.
GCCGAGAAGTAAGGGAGTGGCGATATCCTCGTCGACGAGGATCTGCGCAGCCTTGAGGATCTTGGCCTCCTTGCCCTCGGGAAAGATGATGCGGCGGCGCTTTCGACGAGCGATATTGATGAGGCGGCGCACAAGTCCCTTGGCCATGCCCTGAAGGCGCTCCAGGCGCTCTTCATAGTCGTCGAGATCGACGTGCTGACGCGCCACCTCTTCATCCATCGCCGCCTTGGCCACGGCGGGCGCCACACGGAGCAGGACGCGGGGATCGAAGGGTTTGGGGATAATATAGTCGGGCCCAAAGGCGATATGCTCCTTGTCGTAGGCTTCGGCCACGACCTCGGGGACGTCCTCTCGGGCCAGCGATGCAATGGCATGGCAGGCAGCACTCTTCATGGACTCCGTGATTTGACGGGCCCCCACGTCCAGAGCGCCTCGGAAGATAAAGGGGAATCCCAGGACGTTATTGACTTGGTTGGGGTAATCGCTGCGACCGGTGGCGACGATGGCGTCGTCTCGGACCGCCATGACCTCGGGGTAGGAAATCTCCGGCTCCGGGTTGGCGAGGGCGAAGATGATGGGGCGATCGGCCATGGATTGCACCATGTCGGGGGAGACGATCCCCCCGGCCGAGAGACCGACGAAGACGTCGGCGCCCTCCATGGCCTCGGCGAGGGTGCGCTTGTCGGTATCCTGGGCAAAATACTCCATATAGCGGTGCATATCGTCGCTGCGACCGCGATAGATCACGCCGTCAATATCGGTCATCAAGATGTGGTCGTGGGATACTCCCAGGGTCTCGTAGAGTCGAGCGCATGCCATGGCGGCCGCCCCGGCGCCGGCGAAGACAACCTTGACGTCATCGATGGCCTTAGCCTGCAATTTGAGGGCATTGAGCAGGGCGGCTCCGCTGATAATGGCGGTGCCATGTTGGTCATCATGGAAGACGGGAATGTCCATGGTCTGGCGGAGGCGGTCCTCGATCTCAAAGCATGCCGGCGCCGCAATATCTTCCAGATTGATGCCACCGAAGGTGGGCTCCAGAGCCTTGACGCATTGAATGAAGGTGTCGGTATCGGAGGCATCCAGCTCGATATCGAAGGCGTCGAGGTCGGCCAGGGACTTAAAGAGGACGGCCTTGCCCTCCATCACGGGTTTGGAGGCCAGGGGGCCGATATCGCCCAGGCCCAACGTCGCCGTCCCGTTGGAGACGATGCCCACCAGGTTTTGACGGTTGGTGTAGAGAGCGGCCGTCGTGGGGTCGCGATCGATTTCCCGGCAGGGGTCGGCGACGCCGGGACTATAGGCCAGCGATAGATCGCGTTGGCTGGATAGGGGCTTGGTAGCGATGACTTCCAGTTTTCCCGGCCGGGGATACCGGTGGTAGTCGAGGGCGTCCTGATTGGGATTGGGCGAAGAGTCATCAGCACTCATGGCACGTCCATTAAATTGTAGGAACGGAGTTCAGTGGCCGATGGGATCGCATTAGCGAGCGCAGAACGCAAGGTGGAAGAGCCCTGCCACGTCTCAGGAAGAGCGATCGAGGAGTTCGCGCCGCGAGGCTCGGACTTCATGGCGGGGTAGGCCGCGGCGCTGCAATTCAACGGTTGGTCGCTGAAGTTGACGGTCGTAAAAGTCGATGCCGGCCTGGAGCAGGTCCGGTGGATCGGCCAGGAGATCGAGGGCGTGAAAGAGCATATCCTCGGCGCGGTCGAGGAGGTCCTGATCGGCGTAGAAGTCAAAAAGTTGGGTGTAGATCACGCCGGCCTCTCTCGTGGAGAGGGCACGGGTCGATAGGGGATGGCGAAGCAATTGGTGAAGATGGTTGGCGACGTAGCGATCGTCGTCATCAAAGATATGTCCCAGGCAGTCTCGAAAGGCCTGGCAAGCAAGACGGTGACTGTGGACGGCGAGATCGCCGTGGTTCAATTCATCGAGGAGTTGAGCTCGAACAAAGAGAAGTCGGCCGACCTGCGCCTTGAGCGGCCGCTCCAGATCAGCGATCTCGGGCTCACCGACGAAGGGCAATAACTCCGGCTTCGTGCGCAGGGCTTCCGACAGAGCGCGCTCCACGATCGCACAGGCAATGCTGTGGTCTTCGTATTCGTGGTTGTCGCCGGGCACACTATCGTAGGCCGACTCCAACTGGTTAAGGGCCTTTTCGAGGTGCTTGTTCTGTAAAATCATTCAGTCAATGGGGGTGATCGGATTAGGCATCCTGCTCCGGATAGCCCAGAATGTGGTCGGCGATCTGAGCTGAACTCAGCTCCTCATCGTGAATCAGATCGACGGCATCATCGTTGCTCATCATGAGTTCCAAAGCATCCAGACGGCGGCGAAGTTCAGGCTCGCCAAATTCACCACGCTCCCATTCTTCGAGGATGAGCATGAGATCGGTTCGGCTCACGCGCTGGCTCATAGGGGCCTCCTTGAGATAACGGGGACTGGGAGTTGAAGCGACGATCAAGGTGTAATCACGGAGGGGTTGACTGCAAATAGTCCTGGCTGGCGGACTCCATGCAGTCGATATAGTGACGCAGGTTGTAGCGATAGAGTCCCTCTTCCGCGATCTTATCCTCCGGGACCTCCTCCAGGTGATCGCGGAAGCACGGACGGTGGTGGTGACCGATGGCATAGTCGCAGACCTCCTGGGGATGGTCGGCGTCACATTGCTGGGCATAATATTCCAGAAATAAGTGAGCTTTTTCCGGGTTATAGCCCGGATTGTGAAACATATTCACATAGCTCCAGGCGCCAACGCCGAGGACGATGAAGAGAAGGACCACTAAGACAACCCATTTGGAGGGGTTCATATCGATTTCTCAGGTAAAGATACGAAAAAAGGCGCGTAAAAGGGCGGAAGTCGTCGCCGGTGTGTTGATGAAGCCCTTTGGATCTGCCATACTGACCATAGTTGAGACAACTGATGGACGGAAGGCCGCCACCGACCCCTGGTCGGGTTTTGGGGCGGAGGCCAACAATCTAAGGATGATTAAGCCGGCGTCCAGTCGTCGGCGATGAACTGGCTCGGTGGCCGGTCGGTGACGACCACCATCGAGAAAGTCCCTCTCAAGACGTGGTGTCTGGGAGGCGAAGGTGGCAAGTTGCACCGGCGTAAAGCTGGGTTGTCTGGGGCGTTTTGCCCACCAGGCGACGGTGATTCAATCGCAGGAGTTAGAGATGTCGCAAAAAGTGGTAGGTACGGTCAAGTGGTTTAATGCTGACAAGGGCTATGGGTTTATCACTCAGCCCGATGGCGAAGATGTGTTTTGCCATTATAGCGCCATTGAGATGTCGGGCTTTAAAACGTTGGAGGAGGCTCAGGAGGTGGAATTCGAGGTCGAGGAGAGCCCCAAAGGGTTGCAGGCGGTCAATGTGACCCCGCTTTGAGGTCCGGTGACAATTGAGATACGCTCTGAAGCGGCCCCATGACCAGGTTCGGTTGGTGGGGTCGCTTTTTTGTTCATCACTTCAAAGAGGCGGCAATGATGCGTTGGGCCATATCGATAGCGGTGGTGGTTAGCGCGATGGGGTGTGCATCATCGGAGTCTGGCCAGGAGAACGCCGGGGCGCCGATAGACGACGCAGCCGACGGCGGTCAGTGGGTGGCCGTGCAAGGACCCTTGGATGGCCCAGCCACCGACGGTGACTGGGCGTCGGCCATCGCCGAATCGCACGTGCAATGCGAGCTCGGCGATATCGAGTCCGACGATCTGGGCGATGAGCTATCAACGCGGGTGCCCGGGGGGAAGTGGGAGAGTAGACCCTCTGAGTCGGCCGATCGGTGTGGTGATGACTACGAGACCATCCTTTACCGGCTTCACAACTGTGAGCGCCAGCGGCGGGGATTGGAGCCACTGCAATGCGATAAGCGCTTGGTGTGGGCCGGTCGCGATCACAGTCGAGATATGCTGGATCGAGGGTTCTTCGATCACCGCAGCCCGGAGGGCGTGGACCCCGGTCAGCGTCTGGAAAAGCGCGGCGTGCAATGGCGCATGACCGCCGAAAACCTCGCGATGGCGCCCACGATGGCCCTGGCGCACAGCGGCTGGATGCAGTCCGAGGGCCATCGGGTCAATATTCTTCGAGGCGAGGCGACGCACGTCGGTATTGGGGTCATTCGCAGCGAGCGTGGATACGTTATGGCAGCCGTTTATATCAAAGAGTAGCGCCGTCGGGGCTGCGTAGACGAGCGTTGCGAGCGGAGGTTAAATGTTTACATAATAATTGTTATTGCGACGGGCAAAATTTAATCCGGGCCTGCCGGCCCGGACGCAAGTTCATCGGTGAGATGGCGGTTAGCCCTCGAGGGGGATAACGTTGATGGCTTGCAGGCCTTTGGGCCCATCCTCCACTTCGAATTCGACCTTTTGATCTTCTTCGAGGGTCTTGAATCCCGGCATTTGGATGGCGCTGAAATGACAGAAGACATCCTCGCCGTCGGGCTGGGTGATGAATCCATATCCCTTCTGTTCACTGAACCACTTTACCGTGCCTTCGAGTCGTTGTGACATTGCTTACTCCTGATTACGACGAGGTACTGCGGGGTCGCCGGCAGTCCATTCGTCAATGCTATCGCGTCCGCTGGCCGCATGCCCCGCCATGGAGGCGATTATCGTTGATGGTCGAATAACAAGCGCGTCGTCATGGCCGTGCAACATCCCTTCCAGGGAAGGGCGAAGGCCGACGACGATCTTCCACATGGTAATGGATGTTAGTGTTCGCTTAGTTGACATTCAAACCCATCTCACCAAGGTGGATGGGTCGGCGGCGCTTGAGCAGTCAAGAGGAGTGAAGATGGTGAGAAAGACAATCGTTGGTCTGGCGGTGTTGATTGTTGGGGCAATGGGTTGCGTGGAGGAGCCGACACCGGAACCCAATAGCGCCGAAGGATATTTATTTGTGGAATTGGAGCGGGACCTGGCCGTTGACTGGGTATCGGAGGTGACAGTCATGGGCCCTCTAAACGGCGAGACCGTATGCGTCGACGACCAGGGGTGTCGCCACGATCACCATCGAGTGGAAGTGGAGGCCGTCAGAACCAGTGACGGATCGGTATTGGAGGTCATCGATCATCGTTCGGAGACCGTGGGTGGGGTGGATGCCGTCATTCTGGAGATCGAGGCCCATGCGTCGGGACAAGCCGACCTGGAATTTGAGGTCCGGTTGCCGACCTATCGGGAGCAAGACGATGACGATGACGAGGAGGTTCCGCTGAGAGAAGATAGCTATCTGGCCAGTGCCTCGGAGGCCGACGAGCTTCGGCTGGCAAGAGACCTGGGCGATATGGAGGAGCCAAGCCCCTATGAGGACTGCCCAGAGCAGGGCGGTGGGCTCTATTTGATGGATGAGTTGGGCCAGTATCGCGTGTCATTTATCGCCGAATTCATGGATCGATCCGGAACTCCGCTGCATGGCGTCCAAGAGACGCCCTTCGAGGTCGCGCCGGAGGAGGCGGTGTCGGTAGAACGAGGCGATGATCCGAGCCGCTACCTTGTCCGTGCCGAGAGCTATGGGGAAGTGCAGTTTCAGGCCGTGGACGGCGAGGGCAGTCTGGCCATGGAATTCGTGGGTCACGGCGATATTTCGTCGTTGACCAAGGAATTATATCGCCTGGATGGTGAGGGGCGACGTGCCGGGGCGGCGGAGCAGCTTCTGGAGGGGGAGCTCTACGAGGCCGAAATTGGTCCCGATTTGCAGGGCTATCCCCCGCTATGCGGGGGAAGTATGGATTGGGAAATCGAGACGCTAAGCCCGGCTATTTGTGATATTGTGGGGGTGACCGTCGATCGAGGAAACGCCGCCATCCAAGCCATGAACCTGGGTGAGTGCACCTTGCGTGCCACCCTCCACGGGGCCTCGATGGGTCAAGGGGTCACCGAAGACTTCGTCTACTGGGTGGAGGCCGGGTGGTAGGGATATATTATCAGCCATCGGCGCTGACGAGGTCATCAACCAGGTCGACATAGGCTTGCTTGGCGTCCTCTTGGCTCATGCCTTCAATATCTTTGCGGGCATCGTACTTAGCGCGGGCTCGCATCTTGAGGCGCGATGGTCGCTTTCCAGTGACGTCGCCCTCGGAGCCCTGTTTGTAGAGGGCGTAGAGTTTGAGAAGGGTCGCATTATCGGGTTTGGAGCTTAGGGATTGGACCCGCTCGGCGGCGGCTTCGAAGTCAGCTTGCAGGCTCATAGAGGTCTCCACTGAGAAAAAGGCGTGAATACAATGCACGAGGAGCGTATCACAATGGACAAAGTGGGAGCCAGCGTCGGCCAACTCTTGGAGCGGTGGCGGGGGCATTGGCAAACCGTGGGCCCGGGTCTGGTGGACGATTTCCAGGAGCCAGCCCTGGAGGCGACGCCGTGGTGTGCGTCGGTGACCAACGAGCGAGGAGAACTCATTGAACACAGCGGGGCCTACCACCAAGGTGAACGTCGGGATCTATTGGTCGTCATTCTCCACGGGCTGGGAGGGCATGTGGACCGAGGTTATTGCTTAAATGCGGCTGTGGCAGCCGATCGTCAGGGCCTGTCGACGCTGCGACTTGCGCTGCGGGGAAGCGATGGGCGGGGGGCCGATTTTCACCATGCGGGATTGACCAGCGATCTCGCCCGGGTGCTCCAGGCGCCGCCGCTGGACGCGTATGAGCGCATCGCGCTGGTTGGCTACTCGCTGGGGGGCCACGTGGCGCTCAGCGCCCAATCGAGGTGCATCGACGATCGGCTGAGGGCCACGGTGGCCATCTGTCCACCCTTGGATTTGAGCGAGGCGCAGCGAAGCATCGATCGTCGGCGCAATTGGATATACCGAGAATATATCCTGAGGGCCCTCAAGGAGATGTATGCCCGATTGGTATCGTTGGGTTGCGAGCCCACGCCCGTAGATCGGGTGCTGCGGTGCCGGAGCTTGAGGGAGTGGGATGCCCTGACAGTGGTGCCGCGCTTTGGCTTTGGCAATGTGGATCATTACTACCGAAGCCAGTCGGTCGGGCCGCGTCTCCAGGCCATCGACCGACCGACCCTGATCGTGGCGAGCCCGGGCGATCCGATGATCCCGGCGTCCTCGTTGCGGCCTCATCTAAAGGAGGCACCGGACGCCGTGACCACGCGGTGGGTCGATGGTGGTGGACACGTCTATTTCCCGGCCCGCGCCGATCTGGGCCTGGGGTCCGGGGGATCCGTAGAAGACCAGGTGATGGCCTGGATCGACGCCCAGATCGAGCCGTGACGGGCGAGCTATTCAGCGGGTGGGGATGGAGCGGAGGAAGTTTTCGTTATTTTTAGAGTCTTTGAGGCGCTTGAGCATCCACTTGAGGCCATCGGCCGGATGCTGGTCCATCATGTAGCGCCGCAGCCGTGGGACGTATTTTTGCTCGTGGTCGTCGAGCATTTTTTCCTCGCGACGGGTTCCGCTGGCCGGGATGTCGACGGCGGGGAAGATGCGCCGGTCCGCCAATTCGCGATCGAGGACCAGCTCCATATTGCCCGTGCCCTTAAACTCCTGAAAGATCACCTCATCCATCCGGCTTCCGGTGTCGATGAGGGCCGTACCGAGGATGGTCAAACTTCCCTGCTCCTCGAGGTTTCGAGCCGATCCGAAGAGCTGGCGAGGCATATCCAAGGCGCCAGCGGTGACTCCGCCGGAGAGCGTTTTGCCGCCATTGCTTCCGTGGGTGGTATTATAGGCCCTGGCCAGTCGGGTGATGGAATCCAGCAAGATCAGCACATCTTGGCCGTCCAGCATGCGCTTGATGGCGTTGGTGAAGACTTGTTCGGCCAGATTGGTGTGGTTGGAGGGACGCCGGTCGGCCGTCGAGGAGTAGACCTTAAAGGGCATGGAGCGCTTAAAGTCCGTGGCCTCCTCAGGGCGCTCATCGATGAGTAGGGCCATCTGATAGATGTCGGGGTCGTTTTTATGGACCGCCTGACCGATGGCCTTGAGGATGGTGGTTTTGCCCGCCTTGGGCGGCGCCGTGATAAGGCACCGCTGACCGCGGGCGATCGGGGTCACCATATCCATGATCCGCCCGATATACTCGTGGCGCTTGGTCTCCAGGCGGATGCGCTGGGTAGGTTGCACGGGCGTAAAGTCGGCGAGTCGGGCCGTCAACTCATGGAGTTTGCGCGATCCACGTCGATTGCCACCGTTTCGATTATTGCGCCGTCCGCGGCGTCGTTTTCTGCTCATGTTGATTTATTTCTTTCGGGTTGAAGGATGAGTGGTCTATGAACCACGATGGGGGCCAACCACGCCTGGTAGGGCGTTGACTCTCCCAAGATGGAACACCTTCCACAAAGGACAAAATCATGCGCCAAGAAGATGGGTCTCAGGTTTTAAAGGAAGCCGCGGTTCACCCCGCCGTCATCACAGTTCAAGGCGACCAGACGCGCAGATGGTGCATGGCGGTGTGGTCTACCGACCCCGGTGAAGACAAGTTAGTCACTGGCATTCGCGACTTGATAGAGGTTACGACACTGGCAGCAGTATCGCAACCTCCTTCATCCTATGAAGAAATGAGGGAGGACGTCAATTCCCTCGACGTGATTTTTTATGAAACGCCGTCCGAGGCGTTGGCGGAGGCGCTGGAAGGCGATGGGTGGCGCGAGGAACGGAGCCTGGGCATGAGCGCTCAGGAGTACGAGCAATTGGATGTGCTGAGGCGGGAAGCGGCGGCGGTGGGCCATCAGATCGCCGATCGCCCATCAGCGCTGTGGCGATTGGAGACCCGGCCGAGCACGGAGGAGCAGCGCGATCTGGCCAAGACGGTCCGAGGCGCGATGGACGGGCAGGTGTGGGGCCAGTCCCCGGGATGGTTTAGCAAGGTGCTATGCGATGCCGGTCAACGTCAGGGCCATCTTCCAGCCATCGGACCCACTGTGGAGGGGCTGTCGACGCTGGAGAAAGCCTGGGTGCCCGAAGGGGAGCAGCGCCACAATTCGATGTGGCTGGTGGAACCGATGATCTTTCAAGGGATTTGTGACCTGGTGGCGGTGGTTTTGGCCCAGCAAACAGAATTGGAGGTTCAGTGGGGCAGCTGTCCCATCGACGAGGCCAGCGGACTGGCGCCGGGGCCCCTGGTTCGGGTGCGCAAGTCGGCCGGGACGTGGAAGAATCAGGCGTTGGGCCGCGATGTGCTCCGGGAATTGTCGATGCCCTGGGGAAGTCCGAAGGTCGAGGTGGGTTCGCGCTTGGCGGCGTTGGTCAGCCGGTATATAGAGTAGCGCTGAGCCCCTCATGAGGGCGGAAAATAGCACCGAACCCACCCTTCAAGGCAAGGGCAACCACCATGCACGGCCTGAGTCAGACGCTCAAAGCGATCACCGAATCCAAACCCTTTGAGACCTTTATCATCGGCGTCATTCTCGTCGCCGGGGTCTTGGTAGGCATCGAGACCTACCCCTCGATGGTGGAGGCCTATGGGGACTGGCTGATGCGATTGGATCGCCTGGTGTTGGCGATTTTCATCATTGAGATCGTCATGAAAATGGGGGCTCAGGGGCGGCGACCCTGGAAGTACTTTGAGGACCCCTGGAATGTCTTTGATTTTTCGATCGTCGCCTTGGCCCTGATTCCGGCGGCCGGTCAATACGCGTTGGTGGCCCGACTGGCGAGATTGCTGCGGGTGCTGCGTCTGGTTCGCTTTGTGCCTCGGCTTCGCATCCTGGTCACGGCGCTGCTCAAAAGCGTTCCCTCCATGGTATATGTCAGCCTTCTATTGGTCCTGATGTTTTATATCTACGCCGTGGCGGGGTCCTTCCTATTTGCCAAGAATGATCCCGTTCACTTTGGCACGCTCCAGGAGTCGCTGCTGACCCTGTTTCGGATCGTGACCCTCGAGGACTGGACCAATATTTTATACACCCAGCTCTACGGCTGCGACGTCTATGGCTTTGGGTTCCGCGAGGAGATGTGTACCTCGCCGCAGAGCTTTCCGATCATTGCGCCCATCTATTTTATCTCCTTTGTGCTGATGGGCACGATGATCGTACTCAATCTATTTATCGGGGTGATTATCAGCAGTATGGATGAGGCCCGTGAGGAAGCCAATCGCGAGGAATTGCGAGAGTCTCTCAAGGGGCCGCGGAGCCTGAGCCAAGAACTCACCAAGCTCGACAAAGCCCTGGGGGATGTCCGCACGCAATTGGAGCGGGTCCAGGAGTGGGCGGCGGAGGCCGAGGCCGCCGATCGGGCAAGCGGGGCCGATGGCAGGGTGGAGAAGTAAGAGCAGGCATTGCCAAGGACCCACGATGGCCTAGGTTTAAATAGGTGATCAATCCAACCAACGGTTCGGGGGGACCATGGAGAAGGGGGGCGGAGGCCGTCAGCGACCGCATGATGGAGGGTGGCGATGGTGGGTGGTGGTGATGCTGGTGGGGTCCATTGGCATGGGCTGGACGGGCGTGGCCAGCGGTGCGGAGATGGTGGAGGAGCGCGACGCCGGGGAGGCGGCGACGACGCCGCGATGGCATGTCGAGGTGGGGGTGGGAGTCGAGAGCACTCAGAGCCGGGATGACCTGGGGTCTCCTCTTCGCTATGAGGGGCGAGGGTATCCGATGCGATTGAGGGGAGACCATATCCGCCAGCGCACCCGGTGGTATGCCTCGGTCCAGGGGCACGGCAGTGGGGTCAACGGCGGCCACCTGCGCGCGATCTCGGCGGACGGACCCAGCATGGCCCAGAGCGGCGTCGGCGATCTGAAGGTTGGTGGGGCTTATCGGTGGCGCCACGGCGAGCGACTGCGGCCCTATATTGGGGGGAGACTGAGGACCTGGGCGTTCTTCCGACGCTATACCTATAGCGCTGCCCAAATTGGATCCGTGGAGACCTGGGAGGCCACGCTAAGTGCCGATATGGAGGTGGGGCTGGAAGCGCACCGGGGGCCCTGGTCGGGAGCCCTGGAGGCCGGGATGGCGCTGGGTGGATGGGCGATGCGTCCCAACCATGCGCTGCGTGGGGATCGGCGTCTTCAATTGGTGGAGCAACGAAGGCATATCGTGCGCTACGGCCAGTGGGTGGGGCCACGACAGCTGCAGATGGGCGATCTGCAGGCGCGCCTGCAGTGGGCAGTGACCGACCGATGGGGGTTGAGTGGGACGGCTTATATACGCGCCACGGCCGTCGATGACGGACGCTCGACGCGGGCGTATCAGCGGGGGATCATCATGGGAAGCGCCATCGCATGGTAGGCGTTTGCGCCATCGGTGGGGTTTAGGACCAAGGGGGAAAGCAATGACGTGGAAGGCATGGGTGCTCAGCTTGACGGTGTGGGTGTCGGCTTGCGGTGGGTTGTGGATGGGCGATGAGCCAGAGACCGATCCAGAATCGCTCTTCGAGGAGTTCTGGATGGCCTACGATCGCCACTATGCCCACTTCGGCATCAAGGATGTGGACTGGGATGAGATTTACGCAACCTATCGACCAAAGGTCGACGCACATACGACGGACGAGCAGTTATTTGAGGTCTTCGCAGATATGATCGCCCACCTGGAAGATGGCCACGTCTATCTGGTGGGAAACGGAAACCGAGCGCTAAGCAATCGGCGACTGCGCGCCAGGGATGACGGGTTTGATGGCGATGCGATTCGAAAGGAGTTGCTGGGAGACGACAAGGGACGTGGGGGCCCTCAAGAGGTGACCTACGGAAGGCTCGAGGGAAATATTGGCTATTTGAGGATTTCCACGTTGGCCGGCGGAAGCGGTCGCGGAACCGATGTGTCCGGTTGGGTCAGAGAGTTGGACGGCCTGGTTGACGAATTGTCCGATACGGAGGCCATGATTGTGGATCTGCGCAATAATAGTGGCGGACGGGCCTTCAACGCCCAGTATATCGCCGGGTTATTTGCCCCGGAGCCCCGGCCCTTTTTATTGACGCGAAGCCGAAATGGTCCCGGACGAGAGGACTTTTCGTCGCCCCGGGAGTGGGTGGTCAAGCCAACGGGGGGAGAGCCCTATACCCGACCGGTGGTGGTATTGACGAATCGACGCACGTTTAGTGCCGCCGAATGGCTGACCCTGGGCCTTCGTCAATACGACCATGTCTATCATATGGGCACCCATAGCGGAGGGGGAATGGCGATGTTTTTGCCCCGGGAGTTGGCCAACGGTTGGATGTTCACCATCTCCGTGCAAGATACGCGCTGCATCAAGGGTCGGTCCTATGAGCGCCTGGGCGTGCCCCCTCATCGCTATTTACCCAAGGGAAATGGTGGAGGTCGGGTGGACCACGCCCTGGAGGGAGCCATGGAGTTTTTGAACGGGGACCGAGATGGGGACTAATAGGTGTCGCGGCGAAGCGAGATGCCGGCTGTGACCGCCCAACCCTGCCCCGTATTGCGCACAAACGGCATGGTATAGGCATCGGCCTCCAGGGCCAGGCGGTCGTTGACCGGAGCGAATAGGGCAGGGCCTACCGTGATGAAGGACTCGTCGAAATCACCACGGTCTACGGGGATAATGGCCGAGGAGTTGATGCCCATATCCAGTCGGCCGCCCAGGGTGTAGCCCATTTGAGCGAAGCCAACGACGGCGTCCGAAAATTGGAAGTCGTCAAAATCAATCGAGGAGCCAGGGGTGGTGCTCGTTCGCCAGCGATAGCCCATATCGAGAGAGTAGTAGAGGGGAATATCGCGGGTGTGGAGACTGCCACCGGCCGACACCCAGAGGGTATAGTCGATCTGGTGATCGCCTCGGGCCGGAACCGGTGGGTTCTCAAATTGGTAGCCATAGAGGGGAAGCTTTACCTCAGCCCGAACGGCTGTGGGGAAACCCAGGTCCAGGGGCGAATATTGCAGAGACCACTCGCTATCCTGGAAGCCGAAATAGGATCCGTAGGTGTCGTTGTCATAGGTCGTTCGGGCATAGCCCAACGGCAGGTAGAAACGGGCGTGGAGGTCGTCCCACAGCCCCACCTCGCCGTAGAGAAAGGTCGTCAGGCTGTAGTGGTCGGAATCGATGACCTCCCCGGAGGGGGTTCGGTGGCCGCTGGCGCTATAATAGGTATGACCCAACTTAAAGTAGTACTCCCCTTGGCTTTTGGTCCAGGGGCTGGCGTCGGCCTCCGATGGGCCCACCGCTACCAGGGTCAACGTCACCAGGGCGATTACGACAAGGAGATTGTTTTTCATAGTAAGCCGGTAGGAGTTATTGGTTACGTCTCACACCCCAGTGATACCGGAATGATCGGGAGGTGACAACGGAGACCATCCGCCCGGGATGGGAGGCGATGGTCAGTCACGGTATTTTTGCCTATGATGGGCAATTAGGGAGTCCAGAGGACAACGACCCATATCGATGAGAAGGTCGGCTGATGAGCAGACGTAGAGAGAGTCAGGCGGGCCTTGGCGAGATGCGTATCTTCGCCGGTCGCTACGAATACGAAAAACCCCTGGGACGCGGGGCCGGTGGGGCGGTCTACCTCGTGCGAGATCGCTACCAAAACCAGCGCCACGCAGCGCTTAAGGTCCTGAGTGCCGAGGCCTACGACACGGTCCAGGGCAAGATGTTGCGACGGGAGTTTGAGATTTTATCGAAGCTCAAGCATCCCAACCTGGTGGAGGTCTATGACTACGGGACGCTTCCCGACGGCGGGGTTTACCTGGCGGAGGAGTATATCGACGGGTTTAGTTTGCAGGACGCCCGGGCCCTGCTGGAACCGGACGCCCTGGTAGATGTCACCATTCAGATACTCAGTGGTCTGGCTTATCTGCACGCCATGGGGACGATTCATCGAGACATCAAGCCGGCCAACGTGATGCTGCTATGGCTCGATGACGCCGCCGCGCGGCCGATGGTAAAATTGGTGGATTTTGGTCTCTCGAGCATGAACCCCAAGCGGGACACGCTGCGGGGGGGCACGCGATCCTATATGGCGCCTGAGATCATCCGTGGAGAGAAGGCTCAGGTCCGCTCTGATCTCTACAGCCTTGGGGTCACTCTATACTACGCGTTGTGCGGGGTGCTTCCCTTTGGTCCGCGCAGCAAGGATGATCCACCGCCGACGGAGGAGGGATTTCGTCCTCCCGATCCACATCGCCTGAACGAAGAGGTGCCTCTGGAGCTGAGCCGATTTACGATGGCCCTGCTGCGCCAAGTCGATGGCGTGGATTTTGCCGATGCCGGGGAAGCACTGCAAGCGCTGTCGCGCCAGGCGCCCGTGGAGAGAGAAAAATCAATCGGTCAATTGGCCAACTCCTTCGATGCCTCGGCGATTCCGGTGATCCGCGGGTATTTCGAACGAGGGATCTTGTCGCGGCGTCGTCAGGAGTCCGACCTGATTCAGGAATGGCTATCGGTCAGTGAACCGGAACGGGGAGGGGGGCTCTACCTCATTGAAGCAGACGAAGGCAGTGGGAAGAGCCGCCTGTTGGATGAGTTGGCCAGCGCGGCCAAGCTCAGTGGCTATCAAGTCATCAAGCATCAGGGCGGAGAGGGGGTGGGCCCCTTTGGCGACTTCTTGGAGTGGGCGGAGAAATCGCTGCAGTTAGCCATTGGTCAGGGCCATCGGGAGTTGCATCGCATGTGGGAGGCGTTTGAGGTGCGCCGCGAACTGTCGAGGGTAGGGGTGGTGACAGCGGGAAGTCGCGACAAGTACATGGACCAAGAGTGGTGGATGGTGGAGACGCTGGGCGTGATCTCCAAACGGTTATCGGCGACGCCATTGGTGATTTTGATCGATGACCTGGAGCGATGTGACGATTTTTCTCTGGAGTTATTCTACCGGTGGTATCGCGAGGCCAGCGACGAGGGGGGAAGGCCGGCCGTGGTGGCCACGAGTACGCCGGGGTCCGTCAGCATGCGTTGCCAGCAACTCGAAGGAGGGCACGTCATGCCCATCGAAGGGGTCAACCGCTCGGATATCGAGTCCTTCTTCATCGATCAACTGGGCTTGGAGGGCTTGAGCGAGGAATGGATTGAGGCAGTGGAAAAGGGGGCCGCGGGGAGGCCGTCCTACGTCCAGGAATTGTGCCGGCAGTATATCGACGAGGGATTGATGTGGCGGGCGTCGGTCGGGCAATGGAAGGGGCGATTGGAAGATATCGAGGTGATGGGGGTGCCGGACTCCTTGCGCCAGTCGCTACGCCAGAGGTTATCACGGGTTGGGG
Organism: uncultured Bradymonadales bacterium; assembly: GCA_964566695.1. Lineage (GTDB taxonomy): Bacteria > Myxococcota_A > Bradymonadia > Bradymonadales > Bradymonadaceae > SLJM01. The sequence goes on along the minus strand of CAZMJS010000024.1, from coordinate 1,221 downwards.
TGGCCGTTCGGGAGTGCGTGGAGTTGTTGGTGCTCGTGGGCCACGCCACCACCTGGGAGTTGGTGCGCGATCTATTGCTCAAAGGGGGGCACGATCGCCAAGAGGCGGAGCGTATCATGCACCGGGCGCTCAATCGCCACCTGATCGTCATGGAGTTATCGGCCCAGGAGCGCACCGTCGACCTGGTGGAGCCCCAACTGGGAGAGGCCGTCCTGGATATGCTCAGTTCAAAGTGGCGACGGGCCTTGCATCGACGGATCGGGAGGGTTCTGTGGGAGCGGTGGCGTACGGAGGGACAGGATCCCGGGGAAATCGCCGATCACTTAAAAAAGGGGGGGCTGGATGAGGAAGGGGCGACGTTCTTGGAGTTGGCGGCGGAAGGTCTGGCATCGCAGGGCAAGCATCGCCAGGCGATCGCGTTATGGGAATCGGCGCTGGAGAGCAGTCAGACGAGTCCGTCGCGGGCCTGGGTTCACCACCAGTTGGCATTGAGCCAACTCGCCCGCTTCAATGCCGGGCGAAGTAAGCACCATATATCCAAGGCTTTGGACACCGTCGATGGCGCTGGCCAGCCCTGGTTGTGGCAGAAATGTCTATTGAGTCGTGCCTACGTGGGCTGGGCGTTGGGGCTTCCCCAGTGGATGGAAGAGTCTCTGCAATCGCTGGAAGGACAGCCAGATGCGTCGTGGAGCTTTTTGGAGGCCCTCTTCGAAATCACCACGGGCCACCTCGACAGGAGTGAGGCGTGCTTAGAGGGCCTTCGATCCACCAAGGGGTATGAAAAGAATCGGCAGAGGCAGGGAGCTTACCATTTGGCGAGGGCTCATATCGCAGGCTTGAGAGGGCAGGAGGCAAAAGCGCTGCGCCATTACCAAGAAGTGTTGGACACCGCCGTCAATGATGGCGCGACGGAGTTTGAGGGGTTGGTGTATCTCTATTATGGACGGGACCTTCGTCGACTCAATAGCCTGAGCGAGGCTCGGACATCGCTGGAGAGGGCGTTGGAATCACTGAGTTCGTCGGTAGGTCCTCACCTCTATATCGATGCGCTCTTCGAGTTGGCCTGGGTATTGTTGTTAAAGCGCCAACCCCAGGCAGCTCAGCGGCGGATTCAGGAGGGGTTGGCCCTGGCACGGCGGCTGGAGCACCGTCATTACGAGAGAAAGTTGCATCTCTTTCAGATGGGGTTAAACCTTCGCGATGCCGACGACCCAGAGGCAG
>CAZMJS010000023.1:5318-46442 GCA_964566695.1 uncultured Bradymonadales bacterium | reverse complement strand
ACAGCCATATCTTCACCACGGTGCGAGACAACCAGACCTCCGTCAAAATCGTCGTACTCCAGGGCGACAACGATCGGGCCGAACAAAATGAACTCCTCGGCGAATTCGTCCTGAGCGGCCTTCGCGATGCGCCCGCTGGCGAGGTGGAAATCGAGGTCACCTTCGACATCAGCGCCGATGGCATCGTATCCGTCAGCGCCACCGACCTGGAGACCGGTAAGGAACAATCCATTACCGTCTCGGCGACCAGCGGACTCAGCGAGCAAGAAATCCAGGCGATGATCGAGGAAAACGAGGACTACCTGGTGGAAGTCAAGCAAGGCGAAGCGCTGGAAGAACTGCGAACCCAAATCCGAAAGGACATCCGCCGAATCGAATCCCTCCTCGATGACTATCCCGAGGACTCCTCGGGTATGCCTGACAACCTCGACCAACGCGCCGAGGACGCCATTTCGGACGCCCGTCAAATCCTTGAAACCACGGACCGAGAACAGCTCACGGGCGCCGCCGAAACACTGGACCGCCTACTCCAATCGCTGCGCTCCGCGCTGGCTTAGTAGACCTGGCGTGATACTGCTTCGCTCGTTTACCCGGTTATCCTTTGGTACCATCAAATCATGAGTTCATCAGACCAACATTCCAGGATCGCTACCCTCCTTGACTCTCTCGAGGAGGCGCTTGACGAGGGCAACCCGTCGGATGTCCTCGCGTTTTTGCGAGTCCTGCGCATGAACGGTATCGATGATCAGCGCTCGGCGGACCTGGTATCTGCTTTCGCAGCCACTCCCCAACCGTCCGACTTAGATACCACCCGACAGTGGATCGCCGACCATCGAGAGCGTCTCAATGAGACGGAGCGGTCCGACGACTCCCTATTGGACTTCGATTTCGACGCCGACCTCGATGATATCGATAGTTTCGGGGACTTCGAAGAGTTGGAGGGGATCAGCGAAATCTCTGACTTCGATGACGTCGACGATCTTCAAGAGGTGGAAGGGCTCGACGACTTCGATGACTTCGATGACTTCGATTTGAACCCGGATCACACGGAACGACCAGAAGACGGCGAATCCGAGATGGCCCCCTCTGGTGATACCTCCCAGGTGCCCTTTTCTTCTGGTCACACCCCGGCGCCCGGACCCACCACCGGGCAGCTCCCCAATCAGCCCTCCACCGACTCCTCCAGCGCTTCAGCGACCCAAGAATCGGAGACCTCCAAGGCCATTACCGGGGAGCGCGAATTTACCCGTCAGATGGGACCCGATCACCTACGAGCCCTCAGTGAAGCCTCCAACGCCGACTCCAGCAACGTCTTTGACCACCCAACGCGGCGGCAATTCCAAGCCCCGGCAGGAGGGAATAGCCCGACGAGCGACGCCCCCTCCGATGGGTTTGCTCCGGGAGAAATCCCAGCTCCATTGACCTCCGAGAGCCATCCTTCCTCAGCCCCACCAGAGTCCGAGGTGTCGCACACCTCGGATGACGCCGACGACCTGGACTTCGATTTCGATTTGGGTCCCACAGCTTCTGCCACCCCTGACCCTTTCCAATCGCCGTCCTCCGACATCGATGCTCCTGTAGCCGATATGGACTATGCCCCCCCACCGGCCGAGCAGGAGTCCTTCTTTCCACCGCCGCTAACCGATGAAGACGACTCGTCGCCCTCTGATGACTCCTCACGCCCCGGCCCCTTCCCTCAGAGCCCATCGGCCGCTGCGTCTCCTCCATCGGAACCCTCCCCACCGAATCGACAAACCCCTCAACGTCGATCTCAAAAGACACCTCTGGCAGATATGGAGAATCTGGGTCTGGCTCAGGCCTCTTCACCCCAGGAAACGGCGGAACACGCCTCCTCGCCGCTGAGCGAAGACGAATTGCTGGCCCTCGGTGAGGAACTGTCATCGAGCCAGTCCCGTCCACGCCAACCAACGTCCACAGCTCCCGGTGTTCCCTCCAGTTCCTCCACCCCAGCCAGTGGGTCCGGCTATCGCGGTGAGCCCATGCTTCCCGACGATCCACCTCCAGCCTCTCTGGGCAACGAGCCCACACCGGCCCACGACGGCGCCTCTCCCTTTTCTCAACCACAGGAGCCGTCCAATCCTTTTGACGCGCCCGCTCAGAGCCACAAGACCCCCGCCGGGGCCCACGCCCCTCCCGCCAAACCCCTGACCGAGGAGTCCTCCTTCTTTTTGGAGGAGGTCGACGAGTCTCCCGCTCCAGCCTCCGACCCTCAGGACGATGATGTCACCATTGACGACGCCATCAATCGCGCCCGTGCTCTCTACGAACAAGGCGAATTTGATACCGCCATGGAGCTCGTGGAAGCCATCCTCGAGCTGGAGGCCAACGACGACGCCCGACAACTCCATGACCAACTTGTTCAAGAGTTAGAGCGCAAGCAAGCCGACCGACTGGGATCACTGGCCCGAACCCCCAGACTTCAGATCCCCATGGGAGATATTGCCCAGCTAGACCTGGACCACCGGGGTGGCTTTCTCCTCAGTCAAATCGATGGCGTCTTGACCTTCGAAGATATTTTGGACATGAGCGCCATGGACCGACTGGAAACCTTGACCTTATTGGCGGACCTCTATGAGCAGGAAATCATCGGCATTGATTGATCTCGACGTCCCCCTCCCCGGCGACGCTAAGTAAGCAAGAACACCTTCGCCGAGTTATCCACCATCTCGTCAATATCGATGGAGCGAGCGATCTCGATGTGATTAAAGCGCTCGTCAGCCAGGTCAATCACCGTCTCACTCTGAGCCCCCATCAACCGCACCGAGGGACGCCGTGGATCGGAGGCCGGCTCTGGCGTTCGAATCACCACCCCTTTCTCTCCAGAGGTCAGCTCCACCGTCGTTCCCACGGGATACATCCCCAACGTGGACACCAAAAGCTCCGTCAAATCCGGGTCGAATACTTCTCCTGCCCGACTCTTGACGTATTGAATCGCCAGGTCTGGCCGTCGGCTCTTATAGCCCTCCAGGCCCTGGATGAGCAGATCGTAGGTCCGACACAGGTCGATGATCCGGCTGACCAGGTGCAGCGATCGCTTGCGGCGATAAAAGGGACGTCCCAACTCCTCGTCGAAGCGGATCCCTCGTTCATAGGTCAATAGAAGCCGCAAGGTCGACACGACGTCGCCCTCGACATAGCCGAACATCTCTGCCACGTCGCGCATATTCGCCGAGAACTGACGGTGCGTGTCCAGAGAGGTCTCTCGATCTCGACGCCCTGGCGCGATGCCGACAAGGCGATCGATGTCCTGGTAAATCACCGTCATCCCCACCCGGGTCACCATCGCCTTGCTCAACCCCAGGCGATCGGCGATCAACATCGAATAAATGGCGCTATTGGCGGAGTGGGAACTGATATCGGGCGACACCAGTCTCATGGGCAATAACCCGAGGATCATAAAGTCCTCGTCCGATAACAACTCTGAGACCGACTGCAAGATGCGCTTGACCACCCCCGTGGGCACGTCGGGACTATTCTTTTCCCGCACCTGCTCATGCATATTTCGCACCTTCACCAGGGCGCGAATATAGATATGAGCGACGTACATCGCCTTATTTACCTTGGCGATGGCCTCCATGATCGTCTCATCCGGCGAGCCATGGTTGATAGTAATGGTCGCGATGTCGACGTGTTCCATTCCCTCGACGTCATTTCGACTGTCCGAGGCCTCATTGAGCGCATCGAGCATGGCCATCAAATCTTCGGTGGTCATCGCCTCCTGAAAAGACAGCCCCCGAATATGAGCCGCCGCAAAAATACCGTGCAGCTCATCGAGTCGCTCCTGTTCCTTTCGCTTAAGCCTTAAGGTTTCGCCGTTGACACTGCATAACTCGCCACGGATGGTGACGCTGATACGGCGCTCCTCCAATTGGCCCACGCTTTCGCGGAAGGTCGGCATAAATTCATCGATGGCCTCCCGCGTCTGATTGTGGTCCACACTATAGATCGACGCCACCTTTAAAATCCGATAGAGGCCGTCGATAAAATATCGCCCCAGGGCCTGCATATCGACGCCCTTTCCGGGCTCCATCACTGATGCTTGCTGGCTCATACTCCATGTCCTCGCGTTCTTCGATACGATAGGGGTCCGATCACCGTAATCGTCAGTCCTCTTTGACGAGATCGACGATCTCTTGACACACCGAGCGAATACGCCCAGCGACCAGCCAGTCGCCGGCCACTGTCTCCAACAATTCCATGACCTCGTCGGTCGGCGTCTTGATCATGGCCTGCACGACCGTCACTGCCAGCTCTTTTTCCTCATCGCTGACCAGCCCCTTTCGGCGCACCAGCTCCTCCAACTTCTCCATGGCCTTCGGCCCCCCCCGAGTGACGAAAATATGAATCAACTCCTGGACCTCTTGCTCCGGCCGCTTGGCCAGCGACGGGGTCAACATGGGCCCCATCACGCGAACCACGTGTTGTGGCGCCGCCCGGCCCAGGCTACGCGCCGCCGTCAATCGCAACTCCGTATGGCCGCTGCGCACCAGAGGCACCAGATAATCACGGATGTCCGTGCTGTCCTCCCATGTCCCATCGAGAGCCCCCAGCACTTTGACCTTCAGCATCGGGTCCAACGCCCTGGACAATTGCTTGATCAGGATCGGGCGCGTCCTGGGCATCGCCGCACAGGCGATGTCAATCAGGGCTTCCAGACGATCTTCGGGCACACCATCGATGGCCTCTTCCAGAAAGCCGAGATCCCTGTTGGCCTGTTTGCGAATAAACGCCAACACATCGCTTCTGGCCCCATCGTCTAGCTCCCAGGCCAACAATTCCGCCACCGGGGCATTGGCCTGCTGCAATCCCAGGGCATCAAACATCTGAAGTATGGCCCGGCGCCCTTTTTTGTCTTGCTTGGCAACCTTTTTGGCCATTTTTCGAATTCGCTCCTCGGAAAATGCCCGCCGGACGACTTGCTTGAGCTCTCCCGCCACCTGGGGTTGAAATTTGTCACGCCACCGATGGATGAGCTTGAGAAACGCCAGGGCTTCCCAGGGTTCCTCGGTCTCCAATAACTGCCCCATCACCTGACCGATCTGGGCCACGGCGTCTTTCCTCAACCGGCTCCGTGGCTTGGCGCCCAGCACGGCCGACAACATCTCTCCTTGGCGGTGCTCCAACTCCGCGTGCTCCGTAAATCCCTTCTTCAACTCCTTGAGTCGTTGACGAGACGCCTCGCTGAGTCGCAGAAAATGCCTGGAGCCCACCTCCAATTTGAGTTGCTGCTCCCGCCGCGATTGCAGGCGCACTTCAAACTCCTCCTCGTTGAACATCCCCCCGTCGTCGGCGCTCACATCCCGATCATCAAAGGCCTCATCGAAGAGCTCTTCGATCATCTCCTGCTCTTCGCGGGTATCGCGATTCTTCAAATCGCTATCCAGGCCGGCCAACGCCGCCAGCGACTCATCGATGGCGTCCCACGAGATGTAGCGAAACTCGGCATCGAAGAGCATGGTTACGGCGTCGCGCTCCAAACTCTGCTGGTCCACCAATTCATTGAGCACCTCCACAAAAACCTGGAGCTCGGCCTCCGTTACGCCCGCCAGAATATGGAGGAGATAAACCCCATCGCGGCTCAAATTGAAGCAATAGTCCTTGGGCTCCGCCGTTTCCCACACCGCCTCTCCCGTGCCGTAGAGGTCCATCCAGTGGGGGTGAACCTGCACCGTCAGGCGATCCGTCAACTCAAAAAATGCATAAAACGCTTCGTTGAGGCGCTCCACACCCTCTTCGACCATCGGGTGACCCGGTGGATAACCCGACATCAACTGCGTCAATCGCTCTATCTGGGCAAAGCAATTTCGAGCCAGTCTCAACTCTTCGCGTAACTCGGGACTCAGCCCCGCTGCTGCCTCGTCTCCACCCGCTTTGTTGGTGTCCTTCTGATTTTCCAACGCGCTCACCATCTCCTCCAATCGCCTTTCTTTGCCGACGCAGCCCTTTACCCTTTTGATATACCATATCACCGTTCCCCTTGGCGACCCGATGAGCCACCAGGGACCATGGCCTACCGCCCGGGTTGTCGCCATGATTGTCGCCTCCATCCCTTGTCTGCTATAGGCTAGTGACGCTTCCACGTATCGGGCGTTTCAAGATGGCATCGTACAAGGACGTTCCCATGACTTCGGCTCTCAAGACTTGCTCACACTGCCAGAGTGATTTCCTGGTCAAATTTCGCTACCAGATCGTTCATCAGGACAATCAGGTCACCTACTATTGCAGCCAACAGTGCCGGCAGCAGGCCATGGAGGCCGACGGCAAGGTCCAATGCCACGCCTGCGACACCTCCTTTGAGCCCACCTACGCCTACCAACGGGTCAAAAAAGGAAATCAGGTCCTCCACTATTGCTCCATGGAGTGCCGCCAGCCCAATGTTCAGGAATTTCGCCGCCGTGCCACCAAAGAACAACGCGGACCCATGCGGATTGCCGTCCTCAACCAAAAAGGGGGCACCGGCAAGACCACCACCACCGTCTCTCTGGGAGCCGGTCTGGCAGAAGCCGGACACCGTGTGTTGATCATCGATGTCGATAGTCAGGGCCACGTGGGAATCAGTCTGGGGTGCGATGACCGCGCCGAGCGGAGCCTCTATCACCTCATGATCGAGGGCCTGCCCCTGGAGCAATGCATCGTGGAAGCCAGACCGAACCTCGACGTCCTTCCCGGCGACGATAGCCTGGCCAGCGCCGAGATCTTTTTGGCTCGCCAATCCGATGACCGAGACAAGCGGCTTCGCCGAGTGCTGGGCGACCACAAGGACTACGATTTCATCCTCCTTGACTGCGGCCCCAGTCTATCGCTCCTCAATATGAACGCCCTGACCTTTGCCGACCATCTCTTGGTTCCCGTCTCCTGTGATTTCCTATCCCTCGTGGGTGTCAAACAGGTCCTAAAAACCCTCAAAAATATCAACAAGGTCTTGCTTCATCCCATTCAAATCCTGGGGATCTTGCCCACCTTCTACGATATGCGAAACAATATCAGCGACGAAGCCATCAAGACCCTCAAGGGCTATTTTCATGACCAGGTGCTGGAGCCCATTCGCGTCAACACCCGGCTCAAGGAGGCCCCCCAGCATAGCCAGACCATCTTTGAATATGCCCCGTCGAGCCGCGGCGCCACCGATTATCAACGCCTTGTCGACTGGGTCAGTCGCTGCCATGAGGAGCGGGCACAAAGCACAGCCTAATCCCTTAGTCCCTCGACGTACCTTGTGAGTAACGGCGCCTTCGGTTTATCATTACCACTCGGTTGCGCAATGCGATGAGGGCCCAAAGCTGGTCGGTCCTATTCCTCCATTCTCCACGGGGTGCCCCATGCTTCGACTCAAACTAGTGATTGGCCTGGCGATTCTCCTGGCGATCCAAGCCGTCTTCGTGACCCACGCCCTGGATAGCGAGCTGGCGCCTCTGGCGATCGAGGACAGCGAGATCGCCCTCCAGCGATCGGCCACCCTCATCGAAAAGTCTCACCGCATCGATGAGTACGCCCTCAAGGAAAAGGCCAGCTTCGTCGCCAATCGCCGTGCTCTTCGACGAGATATCGTCCGCGATTACGATGGCGATTGGGAGGCTCAACGCCACCAAAATGTCTTGCGCCAGTTGGAGACCGAGAATTTCCGGTTCACCACTACCTTCGCCAACCGCATCGGAGACCAGAGAAACCTGGACCTCGACCTGCTCCACCGCCGCCCCCTGGAGCACGATCTCTTCTTTGCCCTCGACGAAACGGGGCGCCTCATCGCCACGCGCGGACGGGGCCGAATCCACATGATGGGCGATGATATTGGCTCACGCTTTCCCGCTACCAAGGAGGCGGTCGAGGGCGATGACGTGACCATCGATCTCTGGAATTGGTCCTGGAGCCCCGACGATGACCGCGAACTATACCTTGTGGCCATGGCCCCCATCCCGGACCTGAGCGGCGAGGACAATATCGGCCTCGTCATCCTGGGCCACCGTATCACCGACAGCGTCGCCGAACGACGAAAGGCACTTCTGACCGACGGCCTCGGCGAAGAGGGCGACGGCGATTATACCACGCGGGCACGGGAGCAAGCCCCGGAGGTCACCTTCTTTCGCGGAGAGCGCATTCACAGCTCCACGCTCAGCTCGCGTCAAACCGACGACCTGGGAACCACCCTCTTTGGCGAGGATGCCAATATTCTCGACGCCGACACCCCGGAGCGCATCCACGGCATCGAACTCGATGGGCGCCCCTACCGCGCGATGGTCCGGTTTTTCCCCGGCCAATTTGAGACCGATGACCCCGCCGGGGTCGTCCTTCTGGCGGACGCCGGCGCTGTCACCGCGCCATACGACGCTCTTCGGGGGCAAGTCATCTGGCTAACCCTCGCGCTCTTCGGCGTGGGCCTGATCTTGATGTGGCTCTTCTTTCACCTTCTCCTCAGTCCGTTTGAGCGTCTGGAAGAAGGCATCCAAAACGTCATCGGCGGCGACAAGGACCACACCTTTGAGACCGATGGCCCCAACCCCTACGCCTCCAATATGGCCAGTCACCTCAACCTGATGAGCGCCTACCTCCAGGGCAAACCGATGCCCGACGAAGATATCGACATCGGCGGCTGGGGCCCCCTCGACGGCTCCGACCCCGCCGACGCCAGCGATGGGGGCTCATCGAAAGTCGCCGGAGTCCCCATGGATCTGGGGTCCAAAAAGAAAGCCGACGACGACAAGGACAACAGCGATGACTGATGCCCCCGTGCTCACCGGACTCCAGCGCCTGGTCGACGATCCAGAGCTTCGCCGCCCCCTTGAGGGGCGTCGCCTGGGCCTGCTCGTCAATCCGACCAGCGTCACCCAGGACCTGACCCACGCCATCGAGGCACTTCGCGCATTGGATCTCGACATCCATCGCCTCTTCGGTCCCGAACATGGCGTGCGCGCCGATGCCCAGGACATGGAGTCCGTCCATGAGCAACGCGATCCCATCTCGGGCTTGCCTTGCGTGAGCCTCTATGGCGACACCTTCGATAGCCTGCGCCCCTCGCCCGGCGATCTCGACGGCCTCGACTGCGTCATCTGCGACATCCAGGACATCGGCGCCCGCTACTATACCTACGTCTACACCATCGGCCTCATGATGGACGCCTGCGGCGACGCCGGCGTAGATGTCCTGGTTCTCGATCGACCCAACCCCATCGGCGGCGTGCGCCTGGAAGGTAACCTCGTGGCCGATGACTGCCGTTCTTTCGTCGGGATGCAACCCATCCCCACGCGGCACGCCATGACCGCCGGGGAGCTCGCCCAGTTTTTTCACCGTTTCGGCGGTTGGGAGTGCGATTTACAGCTCATCGCCATGGAGGGGTGGCAACGCGCCATGTGGTTTGACGACACGGAACTTCCCTGGGTGCTGCCCAGCCCCAATATGCCCACCCTGGACACGGCCACCGTCTATCCCGGCCAGTGCCTTCTGGAGGGTACCCACCTCAGCGAGGGGCGGGGCACCACGCGCCCCTTCGAACTCTTCGGAGCCCCCTATATCGATGCCTTCGCCCTTCGCGACCGCCTCGATGAGCACCACCTGCCCGGTGTGACCTTCCGGCCCACCGCCTTTCGACCCACCTTTCAAAAATGGGCTGGCCATACGTGCTCCGGACTGCAACTCCACATCACCGACCGGCGGCGTTTCTCATCACTTCACTGCTCCTACGCGATTCTATCGGCCATGCTGGAGCTATACCCCGATGATTTTCAATGGCGACAGGATGCCTATGAATTCGTGGACGACGAGCTTGCCATCGACCTCCTGATCGGTGACAAGGAGGTCCGCCGTCGCCTGGAAGACGGCGCACCTGTGCAAGACGTGATCGCCCACTTTGCCGATGAGCGCGCCCCCTTTGAGGCCCAGCGCCGTCAATGCCTCTTATACCCATCCACCGATGAGTAACCTCCCCTCGCCTGACGACGTCGCCCTCTTTGGCGGCAGCTTCAACCCTCCCCATATTTGCCACGCCTTGGCATCGCTCTGGGTTCTCCAGACGCAGGCCGTCGATGAGATCTGGTGGGTCCCTACCTACCAACACGCCTTCGACAAGCAACTGGTGGACTTCCATCATCGCGTCGAAATGTGCCAACAGAGCATCGCCGATGTGCAGCGAACACGGCTGTCCACCATCGAACGAGATCTCGGAGGAGAGAGCCGAACCATCGACACCGTCCGGGCTCTTCGTAAACGCCATCCATCGACGCGATTCTGGTTGGTCATTGGCACGGACATCCTCGATGAATTCACGGAATGGAAGGACTGGCGCACCCTTCTCGACGAAGTGCCCCTGATCGTCGTTGGCCGCCGCGGTTACGACGAGGAGCGCCAACAGCTCTTCGAAGCCGATCGCGATCTGGAAGACGCCGTCAAATGGAATCTGGAACTCCCCGATATTAGCTCCACCGACGTCCGTCAGGGGCTGATCGATGGTCAATACGATGCCGTCTCCGCCTGGATCGCCCGACCGGTCCTCGATTATATCGCCGAGCATCGCCTCTATTATCCCACCGACGGCTCATGAACCACCGTGATGAGAGCTCTCTATTGCCCTGGGCCATCGTCGGCTTTGGACGCGTTGGCCAGACCCTCGGTCTGCTCGCCGACCGCCTGCAACGTCACCTGGCCTGGACGTGGAATCGCAGCCAGGCCTCTTTGGAGGAGGCATCCGTCACGTCGCCCGCTCCCCGCGTCGGCCCACTGCCCGACGCCCTGGCCGACGATACCGCCCGCCCTCTATTGATCTGGTTATGCGTCGTCGACGACGCCATCGTCGACACCTTTAACGCCTTATCGCCGCAACTAGCCCCGGGTAGTGTCGTCGTTCACACGTCGGGAAATCTCGCGAGCACCGCCTTAGAAGCCCCTGATGGCTTGCACGTCGCCTCCCTTCACCCCTTATTGGCCATCGCCGATCCCCACCAGGCCATCGATGACCTGGCTGACGCCTTCTGGACCGTGGAGGGTGACCCGGTGGCCATCCATCAGCTCCAATTGGCCCTTCAGGGAAGTGCCATTGACCCGGCCCCCATCGAATCTCATCAAAAGACACTCTACCATGCCTCGGCGGTCACGGCGGCCAACCTCTTGATCAGCCTTTTCGACGCCGCCACAACCATGGCCCAGTGCGCGGGCCTCGATCCCGACCAGGCCCAAGAGGTCCTCCTCAACCTCAGCCAATCAAGCCTCAAAAACCTGGAGGATTCGCCACCCTCTCAGGCCCTGACCGGTCCCGCAGCACGCGGCGATCAAGGCGTCATCGACCAACACCTCCGGGCGTTGGCCGATCTCGATGACCCCCAACTTCAAGCGATCTACCATCTACTGACACAGCGAGCCCTCGCGGGGCTTCGCTGACGCTCTTCAGGGAGTGGCGTCCACCACGATGCTCCCCTCCTCCACGCGGACCATGACCTCTCCGCCCTCCCTGGCCCGCCCGGCGAGGATTTCTCGGGCCACCTTACTCTCCACCAATCGCTGAATGGTCTGACGCATGGGACGGGCCCCCAGCGCCGGGTCGTACCCTCCATGATCGATGAGGTGGTCGACGACCGCCCGCTCGTATCGCATCGAGATATTGCTCTCCTCTCGGAGGCGTCGCCCACTGTCCGCCAATTGCAATACCGCCACCTCGGCGATCTCCGCCCGGCTCAGGGGCAAAAAGACCAGTCGCTCGTCGATACGATTCCACAGCTCCGGCGTAAAATGCTCTTTGGCGGCCTCCAGCACATCGACCCGCCTGCGCTCGCGCTGATGTCGCTTGACCCCCTCTCGGGAGCCCCGGGAACCAAAACCAATGGGTGCCTCCCGGCGCTTGTCCTCCGACTGAGAGAATACGTCCGACCCCAGATTGGAGGTCATCACCACCAGGGTGTTGGAAAAATCCACCGTCCGCCCCTGGCCGTCGGTAAGCTGACCTTCATCGAAGAGCTGCAATAGCAAATTCAGAATATCGGGGTGACCCTTCTCGATCTCATCGAGCAACACCACCTGATAGGGCCGCTGCCGAACGCGCTCCGTCAATAGTCCTCCCTGGTCGTGACCCACATAGCCTGGAGGCGCCCCGATGAGGCGGCTGACCGAATGGGACTCCATATACTCCGACATATCGACTCGAACGATGGCCTCGCGGTCGTGGAATAGAAAATCTGCCAACACCTTGACCATCTCGGTCTTGCCCACCCCTGTGGGGCCCAAAAACAAAAGGCTCCCGATAGGTCTTCCACTCCGGAAGCCCGCATAATTACGACGCAACAACTCCGACACCGTGGCCACCACATCATCATGGCCCACGATATGCTCGCTAAGGTAGGTCTCCATCTCCAAAAAGCGCGCCCCATCACTGCCCGTCAACCGCTCTTTGGGAATCGACGCCATATCGGCCACCACCCGCGCCACGGCGTCGCGGTCGACCACATCCGTGGCCTGACGCCCGGCCCGACTCCCCGCCAGATCAATGACCCCAATGGCTTTGTCGGGCAATTGACGGTCGTGGATATAGCGCGTCGATAATGTGACCGCCGCCGATAGCGCGCCGGGCGTATACTCGATGCCGTGATGGCGTTCGTAATGCGTTCGCACGCCCTCCACGATCCTCAAGGCCGTCTCCTCATCGGGCTCATCGACGGTCACCCGCTGGAAGCGTCGCTGAAACGCCGGATCGCTCTCCACGAACTCTCGGCATTCGTCAAAGGTCGTTGCCCCGATGCATGGGAATCGTCCCCTGGCCAATGCCGTCTTGAGTTCGCCGCTGGCGTCGGCCCCATCTCCCCCGCCGCCGGCTCCCAGCCAGCGATGAATCTCATCCATAAAGACGATGACCTCCCCTTCGGCGGCCGCCACCTCGTCCTTGATCCCCATTAAGCGCTCCGAAAACGCCCCGCGCAACTGGGTGCCGCTGAGCAGGCGTCCGACCCCCAGCTCGATGATGATGCGCTGACCGGCTCGACTGCCACGCTGCGCCATGGCCACAAACTCCCTGGCCAGGCCCTCCACGATGGCGGTCTTACCCACCCCGGGCTCGCCCACCAACAGGGGATTATTGGATCGGCGCTTCCCCAAAATATCGATCAATTGACCGATCTCTTCGTCGCGCCCGACGACGGCATCGATCTCGCCGCGAGCAGCTTCCGCGCTGAGGTTTCGTCCAAACTCGCAGAGAGTGGGAAATAGATCGGGGTCCAGCAGGTAATCCTCATCTCCAGGGACGATTTCTACCTCCTCCCCAGTCTCATCAAGCGATTCCTCCGGCTCCAGCTCCCTGCCCTCCTCCTCCCCTGCATCGAGCCCCTCGACTCCGCTGAACAGTCGAGCCGCCAGATCACGGGTCGTCTCCTCCGCATCTTCCTGCGCTTCCTCGATGGCGCGCTGTCGCTCCCTCTCTTCCTGGTGGTCTTCCATCCGACGCGTGCGTCGCATCCGCCCCCCGATCTTGGGACGACCTCCACGGTTGATCCCCGGATGATTGTCCAACGCCAGACCGCTCCCGGTCTCGCGAAGATGTTCGATCTGGGCGTCCCTTCGCCGTTGCTGTCGGCGCTTCGACGGACTCCGTTCCTCTTTTGGTGCCGGCGGCTCCTCCGACGGGGTTATCTCCTCTTTGACGGGCACCGATCGGCGCCGGGCCATGGGCTTCTCCCTATCAACGCCCAGTCCCAGCGACGGGTGAAACCCAATCGGCGACGGATTCTCTTCGGCGTCACTCTTGGCCGACGTCCCGGCCGTCGACTGCGTCGGCCGATGCTCCCGGTACCTGCGGGGGATCGGCCTGGACGAGGTCGCAAAACTCATCACCGCCGTCCGCAACGCCCCGATATCGGCCCCTGCAGCTTCTAATAATTGACGGGCCTGACTGGACGACTCCCGGATCAGCGCCGCCAATAAATGCAGCGTCGTCACTCGCTCTGATCGCGCCCCTTGCGCCAACCGCTGGCTGCGTTGTTCCACGCGCCGGCAGTGATGGGCCCCTTCCTCTCCGAGGGCATGGCTCTTGCCCGCCAACAACTGACGATCAATCGCCCGGTCGCCCAGCAGCTTTCCCGCCTGAGATGGAATTTCGTAGAGCGCCAGCAATAGATCTGCCGTCGAGACCGGCCGCTCTTCCATGGCTGCCATTTCCCTGGCTTTCTCGTAGACCGACCCAACTTCGCGACTCAGAGGAAGACTCATCCTTGACCGTGCCTCCGGGCGATACCATCACATTACAACAGACCGTTAAATTGCCGCTTCCCACTGTCCAGCCCGAGCGCTGACGCCCACGGCGATGAAACAGATCCAGTCCCACGATGACTGCTCTGTGGCATCGGTGTCGTGTGGAAATCGGTACCCCCAGACGCTAGCATTGAACGGTCAAACCGGTAAAGGAGAGATTGCTCCATCCCCCCTCTTCGTCCTATGATCGGCATCGGCGATATCGCCATCATTTCCCCATTGATAATTTCTTTTCTGGAGGACGCGCACCATGGCCCACAAGACGACCATTCAAACCGACCAAGCCCCTGCTGCCATCGGCCCTTATTCTCAGGGGGTCGGCTTTAACGGCCTCTTCTTCTTTAGCGGGCAAATCCCCATCGACCCGGAAAGCGAAGAGCTCATTGACGGCGGCATCGAAGCTCAAACCGAGCAGGTCATGGCCAACCTGGAAGCCGTCCTGGAGGCCGCCGGCCTGACCTTCGACCACGTCCTTCGAACCACCATATTCCTCAAAAACCTCAGCGATTTCGACACCGTCAACGGTATTTATGCCGAGCGCTTCGACGATACGCCTCCTGCCCGCGCCTGCGTCGAGGTCTCACGGCTGCCGAAGGACGTCCTCGTCGAAATCGATATGATCGCCGCCGACCCTGACGCCGACTGACCCCCCCTACGAGCCCCCGTCATGATTGCCTCTCCAGGACCGGACCGCCATCCCCTGAACGCGCCCCCCCCGTGGAAACGCGGCCCATACGTCATGGTCTTGGTCCTGGGGATAATCGCTTTACAAGCCGGCTGCTCGTCGCCATCGGACCCCGTCGATGAGCCACCAACGACCGTCGATGAGCCACCACCGCAGGCCGACAAAGCACCTGCGCGTCCGTTTAAATCCCCTCCCCCTCCATCGGCCGGGCAAACGCAGCTTCCCCACCCCGGGCCTTTGACTCCTCATTTCCCCTTCCTGCCCGATGAAGACCGTCACCGATCGCTCTCCGTGGGCTCCGTCACAAGGGGCTACCTGGTCAACGCAAAGCCCGTCCCCCTGCCCCATCCACATCTGTCTTTTATGCCGGTTCATGCCGAGCGTGGTCTGCACTATGGCTCTGACCAACTCATCCATCTATTGATGGACGCCGCCGACCATATCGGAGAGACCAAACCGCAGCGCCACATCCATCTGGGTAACCTCAGCGGCCCGCGAGGAGGCAATATCCCCCATTCCGTGTCCCACAACAGCGGACGGGACGCCGACATCGGCTTTTTCGTGCGCGATGGCGACGACCGCATCACCGCCCCCACCAAACTCAAGGCCTTCGATAGAGAGGGGCGCCTGAGCGCCCGAGAGGAACTCGATAACGACGACCCCAGGCGCTCCCTTCGCTTTGATACGACGGCCAACTGGCGCCTTGTGGAGGGTCTCATTCAATCCGAGGCGGCGTCCATTCAGTATATATTTGTATCCGATCCCCTACGCTCCAAACTTCTATCTCGCGCTCGTGAGCTGGGCGCCGACGCCGACATCATTTCCCAGGCCCGAACCCTCCTACGCCAGCCGGGGGGAGCTGCACCTCACGACGACCACTTTCATGTTCGGGTCCACTGCGCGGAGCGCGATCTCAGCGCGGGCTGCGTGGAACGTGGGCCCCGCGGTCCCACGCACACCGCCTCCGACCGCCTGCGCCAGCAAGCAATATCCCACGCCCGAGCATTGCTTGATGCCCCTGATGCAGACCACCGCGTGGCAGCGATTCATCGGTTGGCCATCCTCGACGAAGCCGCACCGGCTGAGCGACTCATAACTCTTATCGACGATGCAGATCCCGGCGTTCGTATCGCTGCCATCGACGCTCTTCAGCGTCACCCACTGGCCGCAGATTCCATCGCCGCGCGCACCAACGATGACGATCCTCGAGTGGCTGCCGAGGCCATCCGCGCCCTTCGCCACCATCCCCGAAAGACCGGCCATCTCCTGGAAGCCCTCTTGCCCCCCCACGATTGGCGCGCCCTACCGATGGCCACTGGCGAGGCCCTATCCCTTTCCACCGTCACGGCCAACACCCTCGCTGTGATGCGCCATTACGATGGCGTTCCAGCCCTCATTGAGGCCCTGGATACCACCCCTTCCCCATCGGCTCGCCGCTCCCTGGACCAGGCACTTCGCCTCCTGACCAATCACGCCCCCGTCAGCCGATCCACCGTCCTATCCGACCCGGTGGAGACCCACCGACTCTGGGCCCAGTGGTTTCACGACCATGCCGACCTACCGCCCGACACATGGATCGTCCGAGGGTTCCAGCAAGCCGGGTATACCGTCGAGGATCTGGGCGTCGACGACGTATGGACGCTCACCCGCGCCATCGACGACGAACGCCACCTCAATGTTAACGCCCAACTGGCCCTTAAGTCCCTGGCCGACCACTCCCCAGGAAGCCTCCGTTGGTCAGCCTACGACGCCAACTTTTTCTGGCGCCGCTATTTCGAGCGTCGCCAGCAGGCCCTGGGACTTCCACCGGTCCCCGCCGAATTATCGACCGCCGATGGCTACTCTCCCCCCGATGATTGACTCTCTTGACGGGCGGTCGCACCTTTACACCTCGCCGCCCCGAGGATAGACTTGTTACATCTTTCAGGCCCTTTTTTCCCGCTCCCATCACCCCCAGGATGACTCCCTTGCTTCGCCCATGGCTATCCCGGCTGTCCCCCGCCTTCGTCCTATCGCTGTGCCTGCTCATGGCCGCCTGCGGCGGTGACCTCGACCCCGAAGATCCAGAGGACGCCTACGCACTCTTTCATCAGGCCCTCTTCGACGGTGACGCCGAAGGGGTATGGGAGCGCAGCGACGAGACGACGCGCAACTACTTTCAGCAGCGCTACGAAGCTCTGGAACACATGAATGAACTCATCGAGCGCTACCTTCCCCCTACGGACCATCAGCTTGCCCGTGCACAATCGGGCGCCGAGCTCACCGATGAGCTCGATGACGGCCGCGAGCTCTTTATTCATATTTTTGACGGCCTGGCTGTCGACGACCAGGCGGCCATCCAATTTGGGGCCTCCGCGGCCCAGGTCCGAATGGCCGAAGAGGGCGACACCGCTCGCCTGATCACGCGCAGCGACCAAGAATTCGACCTGGTTCGCCAAGACGATCAATGGTTTGTCAACTTTGTCGACTCCGATGCCTTCGACGATCGGGCCATGCAATGGCTTGACGCCAATGAAGAAGCCCTCACCCAGACCGTGGAGGACCTCATCGAGGAGGAACGACGAGAACGGGAGTCCATCATCGCTGAATTACTCCAGCCTGACCCCTGATACATCCCTCTCCACCTTTTTCGACGGCCAAACGCCATGAGCAACGACGATTTACCGGAGCTGGACATCCAACCCGTGGAGGCCCTCGAAGAGCCTCCATCCGCCGATGCAGACCTCTCCGACGATACAGACCCCACGGACTCCCAGGCCGACGATCCCCTCATCGGAATCCGTCTCAAGGACACCTATGAGTTGACCAAAAAGATCGGCGAAGGTGGCATGGGCAATGTCTACGCCGCCATCCAATACCCCCTGGAGCGTCAGGTCGCCGTCAAGGTCCTCAAGCCGACGGAGAGCAACCCCGAGGGCGAGCACTACTTTATGCGCGAGGTGCGTGCCATCAACGCCCTGCGCCACCCCAATATCGTCAATATCGTCGACTATGGAAAAGCCCCGGACTCCGGGATGCTCTACCTGGTCATGGAGCACCTGCCTGGCCACACGCTCAAGCGCATCATCAAAAAGGAATTTCCCCTCGACCCCAAGCGCATCTGCCAGATCCTCATTCAACTTTTGGGCGCCCTGGAACAGGCCCACGATACCGAGATCATTCACTGCGATCTCAAGCCCGGCAACATCATGGTCGAGCGCGTCGCCGGCCAGCCCGACTTCGTCAAGGTCTTGGACTTCGGCATCGCCAAGGTCAAGGGACCGGCCATGGAAGCCGGCCCCTACACCCAGGCCGGTGATATCGTGGGCACCTTTGACTATATGAGCCCCGAACAGATCATGCGCAAAGACCTCGACGGTCGCGCCGATATCTGGTCTGTGGGGGTCATCCTCTACGAAATGCTGACGCGCAAGCGGCTTTTTCATGACAAGGACGCCGTCAGCATCATCGGCCGTGTCATGCAGATGCCCATTCCGCCGCCCTCGGAGAGCGCCCCGGACGTGCGCATCCCTCAAAACCTGGAGCGCATCACCCTCAAGGCCATGGAGCGCAACAAAAAGAAGCGCTACCAGACGGCCAAGGAAATGCGCGACGCCCTCAAAAACGCTCTCAAAGAGCTAGAAGATGGCCACACCGGGCGCCACAGCGGTCGCCACTCTGGCTCTCTGGCCAACAGCGGCCTCGTCCAGGGCGACGACTCCGGTCGTCACACCGGGCCCTATAGCGACCGGACCAGTAGCCGAACCAGCAGCCGTACGAGCATCAGCAGCCTCTACACCCGATCCGGTAGCTTCGGTCGCTTTAGCGACTCCTCCAATATGGCCGACGAGCTCGCCCAGGGCACGTCTGTTCTGGACCAGACCTTTAGCGCCGACGAGATCGACGGCACCCTGGTTGGCGAACGCCGAAAGGTCGCCGTCCTCGCCATCCAGCAGCGCTCCCGTCGCCAATCGGGCCTCGATCCCGAGGAGATCGCTCGTCGAAGCGCCGAGGAAAAGAAGCTCGTCCAGCGCGTCGTCGACCACTACGACGGTGAATTGGATAGTCAACTGGGTGGAACCTTTACCATCCTCTTCGGCGCCCGCAAGGCCCGTATTGGCGATAATATTCGCGCCGCCGAATGCGCCCTGACCCTTCGCGACAAGCTCCGATCCCTGGAGCAAGGGGCCGACCACATCGGAATTAGCCTCGTCTATGGCGAGGTCTATATCGCCAACCGCAAAGGCGGAAATGCCTATGGCGAGGCCATCGACCGCGCCGTGGAAATGGCCCGCGCCACCCAACACGCTCAGATTTTTGCCGACGCCGCCATGCGGGATACCGCCCGCGACCGCGTCGACTTCAAGCCCGCGCGCTCCATCGCCAATTATGACGCCCACGAAGTGGTGGCGGTCACTCAAGTCTCCGAGGAGGACGACGAAGGAGCCCTTGAAGAACTCGATATCTACGTCCCCCGGCCGACCTACTTCGACGAATTGATGCGCCGTGCGGGCTCTGCCAAACAAAAGGCAGGCGGCGGCGTCGCCATCCTCGGCGACCTCGGCACCGGCAAATCCGTCCTCTTAGAACGCCTCCAGCAGCGGCTCTCCGAGAACGGGTGGCAGGCCTTCGTCACCCACGATACAGGCCTTGGTGGCCAACTCGGCCTGGCCCCCATCCGGGCCTGGATTCGCCAAATCGCCAATACCTACAAAGATCCCGAAAAACTCCTGCGCAAGGCCTGCGGCGACATCGGACTGGAACAGCATATCGACGCCGTCATCGAGGTCTTTTTGGGTGAGCAGAAGCAAGCCATGGAGCAGACCGAGCTGCCCTGGAATGATGCCTCCGGCTTTGCTCACTTCACCGGCGCCCTGCTCTATCGGATGCTCCGCTTTGCCATGCGCAAGGGGCCGGTCATGCTCGGCATCGACGACATCGCCGTCGCCGACACCTTTACCATTGACTTCATCGACTCCTTATTGTCGGGCATCACCAAACAGCCCATCCTCATCGTCGTCACCCGCCGCATCGAATCCTCCGCCCTCGATCACGGGTTGCCCGGAAATTTTGAGACCCTCAGCATCAGCGGTTTTAGCGAAAAGGAGTCCCGCCAATATATCGCCCAGGTACTGGGCTATACGCCGCAACCGGACATCGTCGCCCAGGTCCATCAACGTTCCAGCGGCAACCCGATGTTCCTCAACCAGATGGTTCGCACCGTCCTTCAAAAACAAGACGGAACCTTGGATAGCGGCGCCGATCTGCTGGACGCCGACATGCCCACCACCCTCCAGGAATTGATGGGCGCCCGCATCGACGCCCTGCCCGACCAACTCCGTGACCTGCTCTCCATCGCCTCCGTGATCGGCGAGAGCTTTCGCGAAGACTTCTTTTTTCAAGTCACTCCCTCACACCTGGAACCCGAGGAAAACCTCCAGCACCTGGTGGCCCTCAACTTTTTAGAAGCGTCCTTCGATAATTTTGAGCGCGTTCAGTTACAATTCCAGCCCCGGGCCCTTCGCCGGGTCGTCTATCAACGCCTGCCCAAGAAGTCGCGCCAGCAGCTCCACGCTCGAATCATCGAGTTCTTGGAGCAATCCCCGGATTACGCCGCCGTCGACCCTCTGGAATACCCCCTGATGCTGGCCTTCCATTATCGCAGCGTCGACGGCTTTGAAGGGGCGGCCTACTACCTATCGATGGCCGGCGACATGCTCCTCGACCTCTACGACTACGCCGGGGCCATCGACCAATTTGAGGAAGCCATCGACGTCGTCGAACCCCACGTCGATCCCGACAATCAAATCCTGCTCCAGGCCCGTACCAGCTTGCTCGTCGCCCTGCGTGAATCAGGTCGCCTGGAGGACGCTCGACAAATCATCGAACGCCTACCGGCCCTCGATCATATCGACCCCTCCATGAAGCGGGAGCTGCACTACGAACAGGGCATGATCGCCCTGGAGGCCGGAAGTCTCGGACAGAGCCTTCACCACCTGGAGACCGCTCGCGACATCGCCGTCGAGCTCAACGATAGCAAGGCCGAGGTCAACGCCATGCTCGGCATCGCCCAGGTCTACGATAAGCAAAACCAGCTTCCCCGCTCAGCACGCCTCCTCCAAGATGTCTCACAGAAGGTCCAGACCCTCGGCGAGCTCGATCTTAAGCACCCCGACGACCGCAAACTCTATTGGACGGCTTATAACCAATTGGGCACCCTCTTTATCCGCCAGAAAGACTATCAAAAGGCCCAGCAATTCCTTCGATCGGCCTATGAAAAAGCGCGCACCATCGAGGACTTCCGGGGCCTGGTACGGGTCATGAGTAACCTCGGCGCCCTCAGTTTGAGCATGCGCGACGTGGACCGTGCCCAGCAGCACTTTGAGCGGGCTGCTCATTTCGCGGCCTCCACCGGCGACCTCCTCAATCAGAGTCGTATCCTCACCAACCTCGGCGTCGCCGCCCTGGAGGCCAACCGCCTGCCGGACGCCAAATCTTATTTCAAAAAAGCGCGAAGCATCGCCGAAGAGATCGGCTGGTACGAGGGCCTCGCCGAACTGGCGATCCATATTAAAAAGCTCAAAAAAGCCCTCCGATGACCCCCGGGTATGTGGTGATGGCTCAGTGGCTGCCCAGCAAGTCCCGAATCCAGGGCCGCTGAAGCCTCAGCTCGTGACGCGCTGCCCGATAGATGGCGCTCGCCACGTCGATGGCCTCTTCCAGCTGGTCGTTGGCCATCACATAATCAAAGGATTCGTATTGGGAGAGTTCATGGCGTGCCACCTCCAGACGCCCCTGAATCACTTCCTCGCTATCTGTATTACGCCCCCGGAGCCGCCGCTCCAATTCCTCCATATCCGGTGGCGCGATCAGCACCGCCGTGGCATCGAGATATCTCCCCTTGAGCTGCTCGGCGCCCTGGTAATCAATATCAAATAATAAATCCCGTCCCTCTTGCCAGGCATCCTCAATGACCTGGACCGACGTCCCATAGTGATTGCCGTGAACCTCTGCCCACTCCGCAAAGGCCTCGCGTCGTCGCATCTCCTCGAAGCGCTGTCCGCTGACGAAGTGATAATCCACCCCGTCCATCTCCTCCCCCCGTCGGTCTCGCGTCGTGTAGCTAATGCTCATCGACAGGGCCTCATGGCGCTCCAAAAGCGCCTGGGCAATGCTCGTCTTTCCCACCCCCGAGGGCCCACATAAGATCATCAGTACACCGGACGCTGATTTCATGTTCCATCACTCCACATTGGCGGCCTGTTCGCGCATCTTTTCGACGATGCTCTTCATTTCTATGACCCGATCTCGAAGCTGCGCCGTCTGGCATTTGGAGCCCATGGTATTGGTCTCCCTGATGAGCTCCTGGAGATAAAAGTCGATCTTTTTTCCCCGCGCCCCATCCTCGTCCTCGATGACGACCCGCAGTTGTTTTGCATGGGCCATGGCCCGCTGCAACTCCTCCGATATATCGCCCCGATCGGCGATATATGCCAACTCCTGAGCCACGCGGTCGTCGTCCACCTCGTCGACCTCGAAGGCATCCAGGGTCTCCTCCAACCGTCGTCGGGCGCGACTAACCCGTCGCTGGCGCTCCCGTGGCCACACCGTCTCCACATCGTCCAACGCGTTATTGATCTGCGCCTGGTAAGTTAAAAGATCGCTTCTCAGCGCCTCTCCCTCCCGCCGACGTTGTTCCATCATCGCGTCCAGGGCACGCTGCACGAGCGCCAGACCTTCCTGGGCAGTGATGGTCCGCCCCAACTGCTCCTCGCCCATCGTAAAGTGATCTCGAAAGGGATGGAGCCCCGTTAACGTCGGCGGCTCCAACCGGTGATCTTCGCACAGCCGTTTAAGACGCGTCACCACCTCGCCAAAGCGCTCTTCGTCGATCGCCAGCGGGCCCCCACCCTTACCGGCCTTCTCCAGCGACACCCGAATCTCCACCCGTCCGCGATGAACCCGCTCCTTGACGGCCCGACGGACCTTCGCCTCCCACGCTTCAAGCCCCGCCGGAAGCACCACTCGAAGCTTGAGCCCCTTCTGATTCACACTCCTGCAGTGCACGCGAAGGGTCACCTCGTCCAACGTCGCTTGCGCCTCCCCGTACCCTGTCATGCTCATCAGTGACGTCGCCATCGCTCACCGCGTCCCATCCCACAGATAACTCAAAAGGCCTTTCCGTCGATCGGCGCTTCCTCGCTTTCGCGCCCCTCCGACACCCCACTGTCGCGCATCGCCTGCGACGTCTTCTTATCCTCGATCGCCTTGGGCTCATCGTCGCCGATCTCGATTTCCTGGTCCTTGCCCTTGATGGCATCCTGAAAATTTCGGGCGGCCTCACCCAACTGGCCGGCCGCCCGCGGCAGCTTGCCCAGCCCGAAGATCACCGTCAAAATAACCAAGATGATGAGTAATTCTGGTACGCCTAAACCGAACATATGCTTCTCCTTGACGCCGACTAGTCTTGAGCGACACCGCTCAGGACGCGACTGATTTGACTCTCCGAATCTTCCAGAGCAGCCATCGCCTCTCGGGCCGCCGCTTGCTCCGCTTCTTTTTTAGAACGTCCCTTGCCCCGTCCAACTTCCCGTTCCTCCACCAGCACGGCCGCCAGAAAGCGGCGATCATGGGGAGGGCCAGAGCGCTCAATGATCTCGTAGACCGGCCGTGTGGGGCGCCGACTCTGCACTTCTCGCTGAAGCGCACTCTTATGATCGTCCGACGCGTTGACCGACCGCGCCGATTTCCCACTGAGCACGGCCTCCAACATCTGCGAAAACTGGTCCTCGATCATCTTCCGCGACGCCTCATAGCCCCCGTCCAGATAGACCGCGCCCAGCACCGCTTCGTAGGCATCGGCCAGCACGGCTGGCTTCTGGCGACCTCCCGTCAATTCCTCGCCCCGCCCGAGCCTGAGCATCTCACCTAGATAAATGGCCTTCGCCTGCTTTACCAACGCCGACTCACATACCAATTCACTCAGGCGCGTCGACAGCATGCCCTCTGGCGCCTCCTCGTCGCGCCGAAATAACACCTCGGCGATCACCAACCCCAGCACCGAGTCCCCCAAAAACTCCAGGCGCTGGTTGTCCTCCTCCGTATGGTCGTGCTCGTTGGCATAGGATCGGTGGGTCAGGGCACGGATGAGCAGGCCGGGCTCCTCAAAACGGTAATCCAACCGCTCCTGAAGATCCTTGACCGCGTCCATGTCCACATCTGGTATATGGGTCTCGTCTTCCAATTGGCTCACCCGCGTGGTTCCTCAATCCATCCGCCTCCCAGTACCTCCTCTCCCTGGTAGAAGACGGCCGCCTGACCGGGCGTCACCGCCCGCTGAGGCTCCTCGAATTCCACAAACGCCGTCGTCGGGTCATCGCCCACCGTCACCAGCGCCGGCACGGCGTCGCTCCCGTAACGAATCTTGACCTGGCATGCCAAGGGACCGGGCGGGCGCTCAAAGGACAACCAATTGCAGCGCTCGGCCACCAATCCCCGCGCCAACAGATCCTGCTGCCCGCCAACGACCACCGTTCCATCCTCCGGTTGTATCGATTTGACGTACAGCGCTTCGTGGTAGCTGATGCCCAGACCCCGTCGCTGGCCGATGGTAAAATTATGGATCCCATCGTGCTCCCCAAGCACCTCGCCGTCGACGGTCACAATCTGGCCGGGCGTCGTCTCTTCATTGGCTAATAGATCGGCGACAAATTCTTTGTAGTCTCCTCCCCCGACGAAGCAAATCTCTTGGCTCTCCGGTTTTTCCGCCGTCTCCAGATCCAGGCCCCGAGCGCGATCTCGGACCTCGTCCTTTTCCATCTCGCCCAGGGGAAAGATGATCCGCCCCAGCGCCTTTCTCGGCAGTCCGAAAAGAAAGTAGGACTGGTCCTTATTCCTGTCGACACCTCGCAGCAGCTTGGGCTGGTCCCCGGAGCGGTCGATCCGCGCGAAATGACCCGTCGCCAGATATTTGGCCCCCAGCGCCAGTGAGCGCTTGAGCAAGATATCGAACTTGAGGTGATCGTTGCACGCCACACAGGGGTTCGGCGTCCGCCCTCGCCGATATTCCCCGACGAAATAATCGATCACCCGCCTCTGGAACTCATCTTCGTAATTGGCCACATAAAAGGGAATCCCCAGTGAATCGGCCACCGTTCGCGCATCAAATAGATCGTCTGGTGAGCAACAGCTCTTCGTATATTGGTCCTGAGGGGTGGAGTAGAGCCGCATCGAAATCCCCACGGCGTCGTACCCTTCTTTGGCCAGGATGCCCGCCGTCACCGAAGAGTCCACCCCGCCGCTCATGGCGATGACGACCCTGTCTTTGACGGCCTCGCGAATCGCCTCGTCGTCTTCCAGGGTGTCTGGTCGCTGCTCCGGCGCGCAGTTGGCCGGCATCTGATCTGTCTGTCTCTGTATCGTCATGAGTGGTACCCGATTAACTCTATGGTCGTCTTCTACTCCCCTGCCCAACATCTAGCGCCGATCCCCTCGAAGTGCAAAGGTCAATAGTCAGCGCCAATCGGCCTTCAAGGCCCGCAGTCGCCGCGCCATCTCCGCTATCTGGCGGGCCCCCTCCACCAATTCTTCTCGGGATGTGGCTGGCCCAAAGCTAAACCGTACCGACTCCCTGGCCCGCTCTTTATCGAATCCCATCGCCAGGATGACGTGACTCGGCTCCAGGGAACCGGCCGTGCAGGCCGACCCACTAGACGCTGAGATGCCCTCCAGATCCAGCGCCATCAACAGGTCTTCGCCATCGACTCCGGGAAAGGCCGCGTTGACCGTATTGGGCAATTGCCTCTCCACATCCCCACGAAAGGTCACCTCTTCGCTCTCCGACACCAGGGTCTCCATAAACGCCTGTCGATGCCCCTTGAGAACGCGATTCCAGCGTTCAACTTCCCGAACGCACTCTTTCATCGCGGCGTCCAACCCCGCTGCCGCCGGTACATTCTCCGTGCCGGGACGTCGTCCACGCTCCTGGTGACCACCGGCCAGGAGAGCCCCCACCTTGAGCCCCTCGCGCACCACCGTGGCGCCGATGCCCTTGGGCCCGCCCATCTTGTGAAACGACAAGGTCATTAAATCGGCACCACAGTCGTCGAAATCAACGGGAATCCGTCCCAGCGCCTGCGTCCCATCGACGTGCAGCAGCGCTCCAGCCTCGTGCACGCGCTCGGCGATCTCCGGGATGGGATAGATATTGCCCATTTCGTTATTGGCCCACATCACACTGACCAGGGTGACCCCTTCGTCGAGCCGGGCATCGAGCCAATCCATCTGTAGACGCCCCCGTTCATCGACGGGCCACACCTCGCAACTGACCCCCTGTGTTTCTAACGCTTCCGTGACCTCAAGGACCGACGGATGCTCCACGGCGCTGCAGACGATCCTGGGGTCTTGCGTGGTCGCCACGTGGTCCTTGAGCACCTGATTATTGCTCTCCGTGGCTCCACCGGTCAAAATCACGGCCTGCGAGGGTGCGCCCACCGCCGCCGCCACAGACCGTCTGGCTCGCTCCACGATCGCCCGCGCCGCCTGACCCTCGCGGTGGACGCTAGAGGCGTTTCCCGGCACCTCGCGCAGCGCCTGACTCATGGCCTGCCACGCCGACTCCAACACCGGTGCAGTGGCGTTCCAATCCAGATATAATCGTTGGTCCTGTGCTCTCATTTTCTACTCCTCGCTCATCGGTTGCGATCATCGCAACGTGCCGCCCGCCATAGGTAATCCCTCCCTTATGCCCCGTCAACGCGCCACCGTCGGTTGACTATTGCACTTCAGCGCTTAACTCCACTACAGTCAGCGCCCCGCTGGCCCTTCGGTTTTTTTTGCCCCGGCTTGTCTATGTCTGAACTACCCCGTCTCCAATCGCCCGCTCAGCGCGGCGATCTCGTGCTATCTCGCCAGCCACTGCCGGAGATGAGCGGAGGCTTCGATGATCTTCCCCAACCCCTGCCGCTGGTCGCCGGCGGCCTACTGGGCGCCCTGGCCCTTAAGCGCCGCGACCTATCGGGCATCCTTTTGGGCGGCCTCGGGGCCGGGCTACTCTACGGCGGGGCCCGGGCTAACGGGCTCCTCGACGGTGGCTGGTTGCGACGCCTCCTGAAGACGCGGAACCGACACCTGGTCAGCCTAGAATATCAGATGATCGTCGACCGCGCGCCCGACGAGGTCTATCAATTCTGGCGAAACCCCGAGCTCACGGCCGTCTACCTTCCGCGCATCCGCGACGTCCAGACCGTCAACTCCACCACCACCTGGTGGCAGCTCAAACTCACGGACGCTCTGCGCGTCGAGTGGACCGCCGAGTTGATCGAAGACCAACCTGGCGAACTCCTGGTGTGGCGCACGCGCGCCCCTTCCGACCTCTACCAGGAGGGGTGGATCGCCTTCGAGCCCCGTCGAGATGGCCAATCTACCCTCCTTCGCTTCAAGCTCTCCACCCTCGCCCCCGCCGGGCGGCTTGGAGCCGCCCTCATGGAGTGGCTGGAAGAGCTCCCCGTGCGTTATCTCTCAGAGGATATGGAGCGATTCCGCTCGGTTATTGAAAATCGGTCCTCTCGCACTGAGGCCTCATGACTTCCAACCCCTCAAACGTGGCCGCCTTTTTTGATCTGGACCGCACCCTCATTGAGGTCAATAGCGGCGCCTATTACGCATTCTACGAATGGCGCAATGGCGAGATCACCCACCGCCAATTTTTAAAATCCATTCTCTGGATGGCCCTCTACCACTTCTCCCTCATCGATATGGAGAAGGCCTTCGACCAGGCGGTCCGCCACTATGAGGGGCTGCCGGAACGGGAGCTTCGCCAGCGCACCGAGGACTTCTTTCATCAATACGTGACCTCCGCCATTCAACCCGGCGCCCTCCACGCCCTCCAAAGCCACCGTCAGCAGGGACACCCCTTGGTCCTTCTCACCGCCAGCTCCACCTACCTCTCCGAATGCGTGGCCCAGCACTGGGACCTGGACGCCATCCTGGCCAACCATTTCCCCACCGACGACCAAGGCCATCTCCTCGGCGAATTCGAGGACCCCTTCTGCTATGGCGAGGGCAAGGTCCACCGGGCCCGCCGATGGGCCGAAGAGGCCAACGTCGATCTCTCCCGCTCCTATTTTTATAGCGATTCTCTCTCTGATCTGCCCATGCTGGAGGTCGTCGACAACCCTCGCATCGTCAACCCCGACCCGCGACTGCAACGGGTGGCCCAGCGCCGTGGCTGGCCCATCCTGGACTGGACCAA
This sequence comes from uncultured Bradymonadales bacterium, assembly GCA_964566695.1. GTDB lineage: Bacteria > Myxococcota_A > Bradymonadia > Bradymonadales > Bradymonadaceae > SLJM01. The sequence continues at coordinate 18,288 of CAZMJS010000023.1, read as the reverse complement.
GGCTCAATAATTTCCAATGGGCGTCGTCCGGACCACGGGCCGCCCGGCGCAGCTCATCACCCGGCGCTGGAAGGTCGCCTTGTCGAAGGGCTTGCACAACACGCCAGCGGCGCCCAGTTGCCTGGCCTCCCGTTCCACATCCCCATCCTCGCAGTTGAGGATCAACATCGTGGGAACGCGCTCGCGGCTGGCACGCATGGCCGTCAGCAGATCGAGCCCCGAGTAGGCGGGCATATCCACGTCGGCGATCACCACATCCGGCCATCCATCATCTCGCCAATAAACCTGGGAGGCCCCCAGATAGGCGATGGCTTCCATGCCGTCGCCGAAGGCCTCCACCGTCCAGCCCAATTCCTCGACCCATCCCACCAGCCGCTCGCGAAACGCCTCATCGCCCTCCACCACCAGGGCCCGCTTTGCCTCGTTATCACCACTCATCACCGGCTCCTCTTTGCCTTTCGACACCACCGTCTTCGCCTTACGACACCACCGTCCGACACGCCTTATTATGTGCAACACGACCTCCATCCGATATCTTCCCCGCAATTTTTAACCCCCATCCACCGGCGAGGCCTGCCACCCATCAGGGATCGGCTCCCGGAAACCCCTGATCCTCCGTATACTGATCGACGGGTACTACCTCGATAACATCCGACTCGTCGACCTCGATATCGGCGACGTGCCAGAAATCCCCACTCTCCCCAACGACGCCCCCGTTGCCTGATTCGTAGAGAACGCGCTGAGAGCTATGGCGCAGGTGGCCGTCCACATAGATCTCCACCACCGCCTGGGCGGGGCCCACCGCACCCATTTTTCCGAAATAGTGCACCCCCACGTGATAATCGCTCGCCGGTGACGGATCCTGATGAACCACGGTCTCTGGAAATTCTCCTGTCATGTCGTCAATATCCAGACTCACGTGGCTCCCGTCTCCCCAGTCGGGAGTGCGGTTATTCCAAAATATGCTGTAATAGTTATCTCCCCAATGCCCGTTGGAATTTAGATAGTGCAGATCCAGATCGGCCCCCGTGCCGTCGTCCGTCAGGGGGGCGTGCCAGCTAAGCTCCACGTGGATCTCATCGCCCGGCAGCGCCATCAATGTCACCGTCGCCGGCTCACAGGCCTCCACGCCAGCCGACGTCTCCACCTGCAGCTCCACCCGGTATTGACCGGTGGTGCTAAACATCAGGGATTGCTCCACCGCCGATGGATCGTCGAACTCCACCATCGAGGTCATGGGACGCTCCACCAATTCCCAGTGATACTCCAGGGCCTCCCCATCGGGGTCCGCGGACTGCCCGGCGTCAAAGGTCAGCGTATCCAGGGGGCTGATGATCGTCGGCTCCTCCAATGCCACAGATTCGCCCTCGAGCGACGCCTCGATCACGGCCTCTGGACAGGGATCGGGAATCCCTTCCCCCGTCATCTCCAGGTAGTGGGGCGACGCCGGATCATTGCTACTCAGCTTGAGCATCCCCTCGTCGGTGGCCTCGGACTCCGGCGTATATTGAACCCAGAAATAGTCCATCTGGCCCGGCTCCAACGTCACCAACGTATCGCCCCCCTCCACCGAGTCTTCATCCAGCGAAAACACGCCGTCCACCGCTTCGAATTGCCCCTCCCCGTCAAGCTCTCCGGGCTCGATGGACCCGATCTCGACATCCTCCAAGGGACCGCAATTTCGGAGGCTCACAAGCTCCCGACTCTGCTGCCCCACCGTGGACCCTCCAAAATCCAGATCTCCACTGACCACCTCCAAGCAGGGCTCCACGCCGTTTCCAGATAACTCGACGGAGACCTCGGCGGCGTCGGGATCATCGCTCTCCAGGACCAACTCTCCGGCCCGTGGCTCTTCATCGTCCGGCTCAAAGACCAGAATCAGCTCTTCTCGCTCCCCCGCATCGATGGTCACCGGCGAGTCCCACCGCTCATCTTCCACCCGGAAATAGGCGCTGCCCTCAGCAATATCGGCGGACTCCACCGTCAGCGCGTCGCGCCCCAGATTCCTGAGCACCACAGATCGCTCCTGTTGCCCGCCCACCACGGTCTGCGGAAAATGCACAAACGAGGGCTGCACAAATAGCGTGCGCCGTACGTCCTCGCTCACCATCTCCACATCCACCGTGGGCATCGTCTCGGAGTTGCTCAGAATCTCCAGCCGACCCTCGTGGTAACCCATCGCCTCCGGGGCATAGACCACCTCGATAATATGGCTACTCCCCTCATCGAGCTCGATCGGCTCGTCCACCGCTCCCTGGCCCAGGCTAAAGGCCGACGAGCTATCTTGGTCCCACTCCAGATCCTGCAACATCACCGGACCCGGTCCCTCATTGGTGACCACCGTCTCCAACGACTCTTCTGTGTCTATGTCGGGAGAAAACTCGAGCACCTGAGGGCTCACCTCCAGCACCGCCGAGACCCAGGGGTCTTCCTCCGTATTGAACCCACCCTCTTCATCGACATCGTCGCTGCCGCACCCCACCAGCACCGCCACCAGCGCCACGCACCAAACCTTTCCAATCACGGATCGCGCCATCATCAACCGCCTTTAACAATACCCCCGAAATCTCCAAGGGTGACTTATGCATAGTTGCCAAGCAATGCGATCATACTATGAAATCCCCTCCCATGAATCAAAAGTCCCCTCCAATCGGGAGATCTCGTTCTTATATTCGATAGCACTCCAGCTTTGACCCACAGAGGATGGACCCATGAGTACACCGCCCGACGATCGACCCATCTCGGACACCCTATTTGAGCGCATCGTCACCCTCCGACGAGATCTTCATCGCCACCCGGAGCTGAGCTGGCAGGAGGAACGCACCGGCCAACGCATCGCCCAGGAACTTGAGGCCCTGGGGCTGGACTACCGGCGCGTCGCCGGTCACGGCCTCGTCGCCGATATCGAAGGCACCCACGCCGATGCCCCCATGGTCGCTTTGCGCGCCGACATGGACGCCCTTCCCATCCACGAAGAGACGGGACTGCCCTTTGCCTCCGACACCCCCGGCGTCATGCACGCCTGCGGCCACGACGGTCATAGCAGCATCCTCGTTGGCGCCGCCTCCTTGCTTGTGGAGAACCCGCCGCCCGTGGGCGTGCGCCTGCTGTGGCAGCCCGCCGAGGAGACGGCCGACGGCGCCCGGGCCATGATCGCTGAGGACGTCCTCGACGGCGTGGGCGTCATCTTCGGCGGTCACCTCGATCGCCACTACCCACCGGGGGTGTTGGTCATCAGCCCCGGGGCCGTCAACGCCTCCACCGACGAGTTCACCATTCACATCCAGGGCCAACAGGGCCATGGCGCCCGCCCCCATGAGGCCCTGGACGCCGTCGTCGTCGGCTCCCTACTTGTCACCAGCCTCCAGACCATCGTCTCCCGAGAGGTCGATCCCTCGCACCCCTCCGTGATCTCCGTGGGCTCCTTCCAGGCCGGCTCGGCGCCTAACGTCATCGCCGGCCGCGCCACCCTCGAGGGCACCATCCGATCCCAGGAATCAGCGGTGCGCGACCATCTTCACCACTCCCTTCGCCGCATCTGCGACGCCATCTCTACGCTTCACGGCGCCGTCATCGATATCGACATCGATCGCCGCACCCCGGCGCTGATCAATGCCCCCCACCTCGTGGAATTGGCCACCGATGCCGCCCGCGACGTCGTCGGCGACCAACGCATCACCGAGCTCCACACCGTCAATATGGGCGGCGAAGACTTCGCTCATTACCTCAAGCACGTGCCCGGCTGCTATATCCGCTATGGTGCCCAGGTCCCTGGCCGTGAATCCTTCCCCGCCCACTCCAGCCAATTCGACATCCACGAAGAGGCCCTGGCCACCGGCGCTGCCTGGCTCAACGCCGTGGCCCGACGGGCCGGCCATCGCCTGGCCTGCGGCCATACCTTTGAGCAGGAGAACTCCCCATGAGCGATGACCTGCAACTGCGACTGGCCGCCGAGGCCGATCTGGACGCCATCAGCGAGATTTTTCTGGAGGCCTACGGTCCCGACTACCCCTACCAGGAATTCTACGACCCCCAATGGCTTCGCCATGCCCTCTACAACGACGATCTCATCATGATCGTCGCCGCCGCTCCCGACGGCCGCGTCCTGGGCACCGCCTCCGTGGTGTTCAATATTGGCACCCACTCCGACCTCGTCGGCGAATTTGGTCGTCTCGCCGTCCACCCCGACGCCCGCGGCCGTGGCATTGGCAATGCCTTGATGAACCACCGCGTCCAACGGGTTCAGGATCGCCTCCACGTGGCCCTGGTCGACAACCGCACCGTCCACCCCTACTCCCAGCAGATTTCAGAGCGCTTCGGGTTTCGTCCCGTGGGCTTTATGCCCATCAAGCACCGCTTTCAGCCCGACTGCCGTGAATCGGTCGCCACCTACGCTCGCCACTTTGGGCCAGCCCTCGAATTGCGTAAAAACCATCCTCGCCTCATCGGCGACGTCGCCACCCTCGCCCATCTCTCGATGCAATCTCTCCAATTGAGCCCCGACATCATCGTCGACGACTCCTCCCATCCCTACCCCGCCGACGACGACTTCCAGATCTACACCCTCCAATCTCGCCACCTTCCCCATCTGCTTCGCATCGAGCGCGGACGCACCCGCTCGCGCCACGTCTTTGGACCGGTCCAGCTCCACCAGGGCTTCTTCAAGCTCCAGGCCAGTCACGCCGATTACCTCGTCGCTCACCGCCCATCCACCCCGCCATCGGCCATCCAAGGCGCCCTGGGCTATATCCACGATAAATACGAGCACAATATCCGCATCGTAGAGCTCATCGCTCCCAACGACCGCTCGATCCATCACCTCCTTCGGGCCCTCCTTTCCAGGTCTCGAAATATGGGCGTGGAATACCTGGAGGTCGACGTGTCGGCCTACGCCCCGCGCCTCCAGCGCACCCTCCTGGACCTGGACTTCGTGGCCGCCGCTTACGTCCCCTCCATGGTCTTTGAGCATGTCCAACGCCTGGACGTCATCCGCATGGCGCGCCCCCTGGAGCGGGTGGCCACCGACGAGCTTCAGTCCGTCGAAGGCATGACCCCCTTTATCGATCACGTCCTCGACGACCTCGATGCCCGGCGTCTGGCGGCCGACCTGGGCTCCGCGCTCCACCGCTCCGACCTCTTCAAGGGCCTCGACGACGACCAGGCAAGCCGCCTTGCCCGCTCCTTTCACACCACCGCCATAGAAGCCGGAGAACCCCTCTTTAAACGCGGCGATACCGCCCATGAGCTCTTCCTCATCGTCGACGGAGAAGTCACCGTCGATCTCCACCACCAGGACCGTCAACTCCGTTTCGGTCCCGGTCAGGTGGTCGGTGAAAACGCCATGCTCGCCGAACAAGCCCACCGCCACTCCGCCCGAGCCACCGACGACGGCCGCCTGGCCATTCTCGACCGACATCGCCTCTCAAAGTTGATCCACCGCCGCCCCGACATCGGGCTGACCCTCTACCGCAACCTGGCCATTGGCCTGGGCAATAAGCTCCACCACACCGACGTCTACTTTATGAAAGGCCGCGGCCCTTCCAGCTCAAAAGAGGGCTAATTGTCCTCCACCACAGGCCTCTCCCTGCTCCTGTTTTAGGACCTCAAAGCCCATGGTCTCACCGGCCTTTTTTCGCGGCGCCGCCACCACCTTTACGGCCTTCGCCACGCCCGACTGGACCGCCTCCACCGCTTTATGAGCCTGATTATTCTTCTCGCTGAGGTGCAGCAACACCACCTGCTCCAATCCTTCGTGCCTGGCGGCCTCCACCAACGCCCGACTTTGAGCATTCGATAGATGGCCCCCGGCACCGGCGATGCGCTGCTTTAAAAACCTTGGATAGGGCCCCCACCGAAGCATCTCCTGGTCATAATTGGCCTCCACCATCAGCACTCGACAGTGCTTCAGGGCCTCCACCACCTCTTTCTTTACGCGCCCCATATCGGTGGCATACCCCAGCTCAAAGCCGCGATAGCTAAATCGATAGCCCACCGGTTCCGCCGCGTCGTGGGGGATCGCAAAGGGCGTAACCGACAGCTCCCCAACGCTCTCCTCTACCCCTGCCTTAACGGCCCGAAACGGCAACTCCATCTCCAGGGACTCCTCGATTTCTCGGGCGGCCCCCGGGGTGGCCATCAACTCCCCCCGAAACTCACCGGCCAGCACCTTGGATAACCCGGCGATATGGTCGCGGTGTCCATGGGTGATCAACAAGGCGTCCAGATCGGCCAACCTCACGCCCACCAGGGCCAACCCCTTCGCTAGCTTGCGCCGCGACACACCGGCGTCCACCAGGACTCGCCGATCCCCAAATTGCAAAAAGGTGGCGTTGCCCGACGATCCACTGGCCAACGTCTTGATCACGACGCGATGTGTATCCTTTCTCATAATTCGCTCTCTGGATAATCTGTCATCGCCTTAATCACTACGCCTACTCCCGCTCAAATCCAAGCATCACTGCCACATCCCAAGCCTCCTCACCTTCGCCGACAACGCTCGCAGCCTGGACCGCAATAGTTGCCCACGATCAGCAAATGTCAGCCCACCGAATCAAAAAATTGCCAACCCTGCCGCCTCTTCCTCCATTTCTCCCCAATTTTTGCCCCGATAGCCCGACGCTTCCGCTTTTCCCGCCAATTTTTCACCAAAACACACGCCTCTTCCTCCATTTCTCCCAATATTTGCCCCGATTGGCCGACGCCTCCGCTTTTCCCGCCGGTTTTTCACCAAAACGCCCGCCTCTTCCTCCATTTCTCCCAATATTTGCCTCGATTGGCCGAAGCCTCCGCTTTTCTCGCCGATTTTTCGCCAAACCGCCCCGCTCTTCCGCCATCCGAGCTATTCTTTCGCCTCTCGGGCAGCGTCTTCTGTCGGAATCAGCAAATTTTCCCGTTAGCCATTGCATACCGCTTCACCTATGATGTTTAGCGACCCACAACCCCCCCCTCAACGATTGTGCCATGATGAACTCCACGCACCTGTATGCCCTCGCCCTGGTGACCGCTCTCATCTTCTCGGCCTGTACCTACGATAGCGATCTACGCACCATCGAATGTGATACGGAGGCCGACTGTCCCGGTGATGCCAGAGAGTGCATCGATGGATACTGCCTAACCGTCGAGGGCGAGCCCAATAACTCCGATCCCAACAACACCGAACCCAATAACTCCGATCCCAACAACACCGAACCCAATAACTCCGATCCCAATAATTCCGAGCCCAATAACGCCGCCGAGCCCTGCGACGACGACCTTCTCTACTGCGACGACGCCTGCATCGATCCCACGGAGAACCTCGATCACTGCGGTTCCTGCAACAACCCCTGCGACCAAGACATCCCGGAGGGCGCACACCCCGTCTGCTCCACCAATCCCGACGACCCGAGTCAGGCCTCTTGCAGTTACTCCTGCAACGAGGGCCTGAGTGCCTGCGGCGACCTATGCGTCGACACCACCACCGACCCCCAATTCTGCGGATCCTGTGATAACTCCTGTACGGATGCTGAGTCCTGCAACGACGGCCAATGCGTCGACGACTGCGACGACGGCTTTAACGCCTGCGGCGACCTATGCGTCGACCTGGAAAACGACATCCAACACTGCGGTTCCTGCGACAACGATTGCGGCGACGATTCCTGGCCCGCCGACAGCTCGCCCACGTGCCTCGATGGCGAGTGCGACTTCACCTGCAACGACGGATTTCAGCGCTGCGGCGACGCCTGCATCGACGATGATGAGTTCTGCTGCCTCCCCGACGACGCCCCCTTCGGCGGTGGAAGTGGCACCCCCGACGACCCCCACACCCTGTGCCACGCTGACCACCTTCAGGCATTGGGAGGCACCGCAGCGGTCGACGACCACTTCGTCCTCACCGCCGATATCGACTGGAGTGACGCCTCCAGCGATCTCTTCGAGGCCATCGGCACCCCCGACGAGCCCTACGCCGCTCATTTTGACGGCCAGGGCTATGCCATCTCCAATATCACCATCGAGTTGCCCGACGAGGATGCGGTCGGCTTTTTTCGCGCCATCGGTCCCTCGGGCACCGTCACCGACCTTGTGCTCAACGACCTCCGGGTGAGCGGTCGCCACGACGTCGGTGGCCTTGTCGGCAGCAATCACGGCGAGGTCTCCTTCGTCCGCACCGAGGGCGATCTCATCGACGGGGCTTTCCGCATCGGAGGAGTCGTCGGCTTCAACTACGGTGAACTCACCGACGCCCATAGCGCTATCATCACCGTCGAAGCCGCTGGCTTTAGCGATCAGACCAACGATCTCTCCGATTTCGCCGACGCCGGTGGACTCGCCGGAGGCAACTCGGGGCATCTGGAGCGCGTCAGCTCCTACAGCGATGCCACCTCCATCTCCAAGGGCACCGCCGGCGGACTCGTCGCTTACAACGCGGGAACCATCGCTGACGCCCTATCCTTCGGAGAGGTCACCGCCGACAACGCCAATGGACCCGATAACGCCGGCGGACTCGTGGGCTATTGTGACCTCATGGACAGCAGCCTCGATGCCACCTACCAGATCACCAATGCCTACTCCCTGAGCCCCATCAACGCCGACGGCGATGCCGTGGGAGCCCTCATCGGCCAGCGCCTGGAGGACCCTGACTCCGATGATCTCACCCCCCAATTCTCCAACCTCTATTTCAGCGGCCAGGTCTTCTCCGACGCCGTCGGCGCCGGCTCCGATCAAGGTACCACCAGCCGACCCGTCCCCCAGTTTTCGGATGCCGACACCTTCCAGGGCTTCCAATTTGGCCCCGACGGTCCCTGGACCATCGGCCCCGGCCCCGACGACGATGATGTCCCCCTTCTCCAACACCTCATCGATTGACATCAACGCCGCCCGTGCATACGATCAGCGCGACCTGGCATGCCTCGCATGCACCCTCCTCCCACTCTCGTCGCGCGGGGACCCCTTTATTTACGTCCTGCGACGAGGGTCATTCGACCACATTTTACTGAGGCACGAGGACTGTACCCATGGCTATGTTCGACGTTGTCGCGAAGGGATTTCGCGACGTCCGCAGACGGTTTGAGGGAAAACGCGAGCTCACCGAAGACAATATCAAGGATGCTCTCAAAGACATCCGCATGAGCATGCTTGAGGCCGATGTCAATTTCCGCATCGCCAAAAAGTTCATCAAGCGCGTCAAGGAAAAAGCGGTCGGCGAAGTCGTCAAGGTCCAGGCCAAGGGCCAGGAGGGCAAGGTCGAGGTCAAACCGGGCGACCACTTCATCCGCATCTGCCATGAGGAGCTCGAGGCCCTCATGGGCCCCGTCGACAATACCATCAACTTCGTGGAGGAAGGCGACGGTCCCACCAAGATCATGATGGTCGGACTTCAGGGCTCCGGTAAGACCACCACCACTGGAAAGCTCGCCAAATATGCCATGGAGCAACATGGCAAAAAGCCCCTGCTCGTCGGCGCCGACGTCTATCGACCGGCGGCCATCCAACAGCTACGGGTCCTCGGCAAACGCCTGGACGTCCCCGTCCACGCCGTCGAGGGCGGTGACCCCGTCAAGGTATGTAATGACGCCATCGATATGGCCAAGAAGAACGGCCATGACCTCGTGATCTTCGACACCGCCGGACGCCTCGCCGTCGATGATGTCCTCATGGAGGAACTCGAACAGATCATCGACACCACCACCCCCGAGAATGTCTTCCTCGTCGCCGACGCCATGATCGGCCAGGACGCCGTCAACACCGCCAAGGAGTTCAACAACCGCCTGGCCCTCGACGGCTTCATCATGACCAAGCTCGATGGCGACGCCCGCGGTGGTGCCGCCCTGTCCATCAAAGAGGTCACCGGCAAGCCCATCAAATTTATCGGTGTCGGCGAAAAACTCGACGACCTCGAGCAATTTCGCCCCGAGGGCTTGGCCAACCGAATCCTTGGCTTCGGCGACGTCATGGGCCTCATGAATCGCTTTGAGCGATCCCTCTCCGAGGAGGAGGCCGAACAAGCCGAAGAAGATGCCATGCGCATGCTCTCTGGCGAGTTTGACTTCAACGACTTCTACAACCAGCTCGAACAGATCTCTAAGCTCGGCTCCATGAATGAACTCATGGAGATGATGCCCTTCTTCGGCGGTGCCATGCCTCAGGAAGCCGACGTCGACGACAGCGAGCTGGGCCGCATCCGCGCCATCATCCAGTCCATGACCGAAAAAGAGCGGCGTCAGCCCGATTTACTGACCCGCCAGCCAAACCGCGTTCGCCGCATCGCTCGCGGGTCGGGGACCCAGCAGGACAAAGTCGAGCAGGTCCTCCAGCAATTCAATATGATGCGAAATATGATGCAGCAATTCGGCGGCCTCGGCGACGACGGCGGCCTCCTTTCCAAGATCCCGGGCATGAAAAAGCTCAAGCAGCTCAAGAGCATGAAAGACATGCAGGGCATGGACATGAACGAACTCATGGGTGACCTCCTCGGTGGCGGAGGCGCCGGCGGTGGCGGCATGCCGGGCATGCCTGGCATGGGTGGCGGACCCAACCTCCCTCCGGGTTATACCCCTCCCGGCGGACGCCGCCAGCAGGGCAAATCCAAATCCATGTCGCGGCGCAAAAAGAAGCGAAAACGACGCAAGGTCAAAAAGGGACGCCGACGACGGCGGCGACGCAATAGCGATGACGACTGAGCCCTGCGAGCACCACCCCCGCAAGGAGAGCCTGGCCGACTGCTATTACTGCCAGGCTCCCATCTGCGGGGGATGTCATAACGCCGATCGCCGGGGACGGGCCATCTGCACTCCCTGCCTCGACGCTCGCGTGCCTCCCGCCATTCCCTGGGAGGCCGCCGACTCCTTTTCCGATGCCCTCTCCGCCGCTCTTCTGACGGCCTGGCGAGTCCTTCGCCATCCCCGCCGATTCTGGCGGCGCCATCGCGCCACATCCCACTGGATCTTCCCCTCCCTCTTCGCCGTCGGCACCATCTCCCTGGGGCTCCTCTTTACCACTCTTTGGCACCGCCACCTCTCCCCGGACTACGTCGCCACCCTGGAGCACTTCCACCACTCCATGGGGATTTCTGCACACACCCTGGAATTTCTGTGGATCAGCTCACTCCCAGCGCTGGCCCTCCTCCTCTTTACCGGCCATGCCCTGACCCTTCTCTTCTCTCTGCGCCTCTTCCAGATCGACAAGGCCAACTGGACAGACGTCGCCCAGATCACGGGCTATAGCGCCGCCGCCTACCTGTGGCTTATCCTGCCACCCATTGGAGACTTTTCTCTGGGCCACTTTATGCTCCTCTTGTGGCTCTTCAACCTCCAGGTCCCAGCAATCCACCTGCGCTATAATACCGGCTTCTGGACAGCGATCCTCATCGTCTTTCCTCCCCTCCTCTTGCTCTTATTGCTCCTCGGCTAACAATCCCACCAAGGGCCCTCGCCAACGAAAAAAGCCACCCCGAAGGGTGGCTTTGATTCGTCCTCGGCTCGGCTCTTAACGCTTGGAGAACTGGAAGCTGGCGCGGGCGCCGCGCTGTCCGTACTTCTTACGCTCTTTGACGCGAGCGTCCCGCGTCAGGTGACCGTTGTCCTTGAGCACTTGACGCAACTCCGGCTGCGCCAGCTCCAGGGCCCGTGCCACGCCCAATTTGATGGCGTCGGCCTGGCCGCTCTTACCGCCGCCTTGCACCGTGCAGTAAATATCGTAATCACCGCCGGTGTCCGTCACCACCAGGGGCTGGCGCAGGATCATCATCAACGTGTCGCGGCCAAAATACTCATCCGCTTCTTCGTCGTTGACTGTGATCTGTCCCGATCCCGGGCGCAGGAAAACTCGAGCGCTCGCTTCCTTGCGGCGACCAATTGCGTGAAATTGTTCCGGTTGTGCCATGGGCTTTCCTCTCTAATAACTCATCTATGGGTTGCTGGCCGCTCGCCTCACAGCTCCAGCGGCTGCGGCTGCTGAGCATCATGGGGATGCTCGCTATCGGCGTATACTTTTAGCTTTTTGAGCATCTTCTTGCCGAGCTTATTGCTCGGAAGCATGCCCTGGACGGCAAACATCATCACGCTCTCCGGCGCTTTGTCCAGCAGGTCTTCGGCGCTGATCGACTTCAGGCCTCCCGGGTAGTGGGAGTGCCGTTCATAGACCTTGTCCCGCAGCTTATTGCCCGAGAACTCCACCTTGTCGGCGTTGATGCACACCACGTAATCACCGCAATCGACATGCGGCGTATACTGAGGCTTGTGCTTGCCTCGCAGGATCGTGGCGATCTCACTCGCCGCTCGTCCCACCGTCTGACCTTCCAGATCGATGACGTACCAGTTTCGTTGAATATCCGATTCTTTGGCGCTGTATGTTTTCATCTCGCTTCCATCCATTCCACCCGGCGCGATGCCGGCGTCTGATTTTGTTCGAGCCGATCGTTCGTCATAGTACGACCGGGCCATCGCTTCACGATGCCCGGCCGGACGTAGCCCTCTAAGGGAGGCTGTCATAGCTATCGCGCGGCGACCTGTCAAACCCGCTATCGAACTTTCGTCCTAACGGCTCAGCTCTCGGGCTGCCTCCGCGGCCCTCGGGTGCTGCTCGTGATGATCCACCAGATCGCTCCACACCGAGCGCGCCCGCTCCTCTTCACCCAATTCTTGGTGGGCCAGCCCCAACAGGTAGAGCGCCTCCGCATCCAGGCCCATCCCCGAATAATTGCTCAACAAGTAGCGAAGCCGCTGCACCGTCGCCTGGGGGTTGTCGCGATCAAAATAATATTTACCGATCTCAAACTCATGACGAGCCAGCCGAGTAACCCCTTCGCGCCACTTTTCCTGAGCTTCCTGCGCATATTCCGAATCGCCGTAGCGATCCAGAAATAACTCCAGCTCACGCACCGCATCGCGGGTCGTACTCAGATCTCGCTCGTGAGGCGCCGGGAGCAAAAAGAAGCCCGACGGCATCTGCTCATAAAACGAGTTGGCGATCTGCCATCGCGCATACTCCACCTTCT
>CAZMJS010000023.1:0-5218 GCA_964566695.1 uncultured Bradymonadales bacterium | reverse complement strand
GGCATCTGCTCATAAAACGAGTTGGCGATCTGCCATCGCGCATACTCCACCTTCTCGTGGCGCGGGTATAGATTGACAAAGCCCCGATACTGCTGAACCGCACTGGCTAGTTGACCTTGCTCGAAGTAGGCGTCGCCGATCCTTAAATTCGCCATCGCCGCCCATCGGCTATGGGGGTACTCGTTTCTCACCGTATTAAAGGAGTCCACCGCCCGGATGTAGCGACCGCGCTCCAGTTGGGCCATGCCCTCTTCAAAGAGGTATTCTGCCTGATCGGCGTAGTCCATCTCCTCGAGTTCCGGCCCCGAACTGCAACCGACCTGAATGACGCAGGCTCCCAATGCCACCATCAGGGCGACTGCTTGAACCCACTTTTTTCCTCGCTCCCTCATCGCTACTCCTCGGCGGTTCCATTTGACAGCGCTGGCACCATAGGGCTCAGCGCCGTCGGCGTAAATACACCCGGTGCCCCGCGACCACTCACTCCCCGAACCTGGCCGCGTGGCCCATTACCTGCATATCTTTCGTTTTGTATGACGTCCATCGCACCATTACACTGGTAGTGCTGGTGGACATATCTACCACCAGTGGAAGATAGTTACTCCACCCCGCATTCCCACGCTCTCCCAAGAAGCCCCCCTATGCACCGCCTCGGTCCCCAACTTATCTGGCTATTCTCCCTCTTCGCCATGCTCGGTGCCTTGAGCTGTGCCGACGACAGTCAGTCGGAGGCCCACTGCGTTTATGATTCCGATTGCGGCGGCGACGGCTATTGCCTGGCCCATAGCTGCGCCGCCGCCTGCTCCAGCGATGCCCAGTGCCCCACCGGCACCTTCTGCGAGGCCTACCAGCGCGTCGATGACGGATCGCCCGTCCAGGCCTGCCTCGACGAAGACGCCTCCACCAATGGCGCTGTGGAATGTTCGTCGAATCAGGAGTGCCGCGATGCCCTCGACGATCCCACGGCCCGCTGCGGGATCCACGACCGCTGCGTCTTGACCCCCCAGGACGACGAGCCCATCAACGGTGAAGCAAATAATTCCGAGCCCACTCCCGCCAATAATCAGGCCCCCAATAATACGCGCGGCAACAATCAAAACGACCCCGAAGAGGCGTCGCCTACCTACCTCCATCTCCAGCTCGGCGATGATGAGTTGCCGGAGCCAGACCAACCGCTTCACCTCTCCGCCATCCTCGTGCGCAATGTCGAGCTCAGCGCCCTCGGCATCGGTCACCTCCTTGCCACCCATCCCACCGACGACAGCGCCGATCCTGTCTTGAGCTCCGCACCAGTTCCCGTCGATGACTCTGGACAATGCCTGGAGAATCCCCACTCCCAGCCCTTGACCCTCCTCGACCAACCGGGATCCTCTGCCGTTGTCGAGCTGGTCACCGCCGGCGGCCTCCCTCTTTCCCTGCCCTCTGAATTTGTGATCGACATCTTCGCCGCCCACTCATCCTGTCCGCTGGGCAGCGACGTCAATCCACTGCCCGATGACTACGTCTCTCCCCCCTACCGGCTCTTGCTATGCGACCACGACGATCCCCAAAACATCGAGGACGGATGCTCACAGCCCATCGATGCGTCTGTTTCCGGTTTTTCGCGAATTGAGGTGGCCAACCCCTCCGATTCCGGTTAAGATCCTGCCATCCGGCCTTGGAATATTTGTTGCCGGGGAATTTCGTGCCATGGCAACCATCTTGCATACGGCATCGTACTGTATCATCGGGTCTACCCTGGACCCATCACTCGTCTGAATCTATGAGGTGTCCCATGTTAAATCAGCTAAAACGTTTTGGTCTCCCCCTTATGCTCATTGCCGGACTCGCCGTCCTCTCTGGATGCGAGGACGACGACGAGGCCTTCTTCTGCGAAATCGACGATGATTGCGATATCGAAGGCGATATCTGCGTCAGCGAGCAATGCATCCCCACCTGTGAGGAGCAGGCCGATTGCGGCCTCGACCAGGATTGCAAGCCCGTCGAAGAGCGCGATGACGATGCTCAGATCTGCAAAGAAGTGGAGTTTGAGTTCTGCGACGAGGACGACGACTGCGGCGTTGACCAGACCTGTGAGCCCCATCCCTTTGACGAGGACGAGTCCGACGTCTGCGAAGACGTCCCCATGGGCCTTGATTGCGACGAAAACGAGGATTGCCGAAGCGACGAATTCTGTGATTCCACCCAGGATCCGCAAGACGATGACTTCCTCGGCACCTGCAACGACATCGACGACCTCGCCTTCTACACCGTCCTCATCCAAGACGAGACGCGCGAGTTCGGTGAAGAGCGCTCCAGTGGTGCCGCCGCCTGCGACGATTCGACCTTTGGATACGAGACGGCCGGCGCCAAATTGATGTACGTGGAGCTCGTTGACGGCGAGGATAACGTCATCTCCTATGGCCAACTCGTCGACTTTGAGGTCGGCGACAATGCTGACTTCGGCTTTCCATTTGACATCTTCACTGGTGACGCGCCCCCTTACTCCGGCACTTGCCCCGATGATCAGACCTTTAACCGCGCCGGTAGCAACGACACCGTGACCTCTAACCTTCACGAAGATGCCGTCTTCGCCATGGGCTGTGACGGATGGCTCGGCCTTCAATTCCGCGATGAGGACGACAACCTCATTCCCCTCGACGATAGCATGGCCGTCAACGTCGGCGAATTCGGCCCCTCCTGTAACGATGTCGCTCAGACTGGAGATGACGCCTTTGACATCTACCTTTGCCACGACCGTCGCCCCGAGGTCCTGGACCGAGGTTCCTGCGAGATGGAGCCGCAAAATGACACACCCGCCAGCGGTATCTTCTTTCAGGAGATCAGCCTTCCCACCTTTGACTAAGATCCACTAATCGGGTCAACAAGGCGGCCGCTCCTTCGGGAGCGGCCGCCTTTTTTAATAACCCTCCAGCTTCTTTCGTATCCCGTCGATGAGGGTCGCCCCCCCGGCCCTTGCGCTCTCGCCCCACAACTTGGCCTGCTGCTTCCAAATTTCACTATCGACGAGCGGCGGCTCCTCCTCCCCCAGTTTACCATCACGCCACCACGTCCGACAGCGTTGGCGCTGAACCTTCCCAGTCGCTGTCTTGGGCACCGACCTCAGCGGAAGGGCTTGAATCTCAACCTCCGTTAGCTGCAAGTGCTCCTCCAATACCGAGCCCACCTGGCGCTCCAGACGCCCCTTCTTCGCCCCCGGCTGCCTCTCGAACACCACGACCACTGTCGGCCCACCTGCCTCCCTCGTCGACCCCAATGGAAAGCAGGCGCTACTCCCGGCTCGCACGCCGTCCACGGCGTCCACGAATAATTCCACCTCTTCGGGGATCACTCGTCGCCCCGATGCCAATTCAATCATATCGGCCCGCCGGCCCACAAAATAGAGCTGTCCATCCACCCAATAACCCATATCTCCCGTCGCTAGCCACCCCGCCTCATCGACCTCACCACCCCCGTGACGCCCATCGCCCACGTAGCCCTTCATCAATTGTGGGCCCCGAATCGTGATCTCGCCCAGGCGGCGATCCTCCAGAGGGGTTCCGCATTTTCCACGAATCTGGACCTCCATGCCCTCCAGTGGTCGCCCCACGGACACCACGTGCATTCGCTCCTCAACGCTCTGCGCTCCCTCCTCTGGAAGCGCTTTGGCAATGCCATCCATCTCTAAGCGACGTCGGTTGATCCCGTCGATGGCGATCACCTCTTCCGCGTCATAGAAGCTCACCCCCAGGGTAGCCTCACTCAACCCATAAACCGGCATCACCACCCGATCGCTGAGCCCATATCGATGAAACCGCTTGATGAACGACTGGATATGCTGGGCGCGCACCGGCTCTGCCCCGTTCATCGCGATCCGCCAACTGGACAGATCCAATCCCTCTAATCGCTTCTCGTTGCACCGCCGCACGCAATAATTGAACGCAAAATTCGGCGCCAGCGATAGGGTCGCCCGGTGATCGGCGATCGTCCAAAACCAGTCTTCCGGCGACTCCAAGAAGCACTCTGCCTTCATCAATACCGGGCGAATGCCCCAGTGCAGGGCAAAGATCACCACCCCCAACAGGCCCATGATATTATCCAGGGGGAGCCAGGAGACGATCACATCTTCTTTATTGACCTCGATTCGCCGGCCGATGGCTTGCACGCTGTGGGCGATCGCGGCGTGGCTCAACGCCACGCCTTTAGGTGGGCCCTCTGCCCCGGACGTCAATTGGATATAGGCCACGTCGTCGCCGCCGCGGCTGCTAACGCTCGTCTCCGAGGGCAACGCCCTCCCCTGGGTCAATCGCCGCACGGACTCCACGGCTCTGATGGGATGGCGGATCCACTGACTTATGGCGCCCGCCGAACCGTCGTCGACGATCACATAGGGGGCATCGAAGCGCTCGCTCAACCGACGCCAATGCGTCATACGTCGCCATGGGCTCCCGCTGGTGCTCAAGCGCACCGGCACCGGGACCGCTCCCAACATCAACACCCCGAAAAAAGCTTCCAAAAATGCAAATCCCGTCGTCGCTTCCACCAGCACCCGCGTTCCCGGCCTCACCCCGCGCTCCCGAAGCCCCGCCGCCACCCTCAGGCTGGTCCCCTTCCACTGCGACAGCGTTCGAAACTCCTGCACCCCGCGCTCCCCCCGCACGTAGATCCCACTTCCCGGATCCCCCGACGCCCGATCGAGCAATAATTGCCCCAGGCTTTGCCAGCTCGTCGTTGTCTGTGAGTCACTTCGCTTCATCGAACCACCACGCTTGGTCATGAGGAATATTTGGAGGCCCTCGGCCGCTGTAGTTGCAGGGCATCTGCTCCGTGGTTACTCTTTTATCGATCCGCAGCGTTGGCAACCCCGGGCAACCATTCGACTCAACGAGGTTATCTCCATGTCTTCCATTCTCTCTTTCCTCATCGCCTTCGCCATTCAGGCCGTGGCCCTCAAGCTCTCTCTGTCCATGTTGGGCTATAAGGGCGCGAGCAATACGCTGGGCAACGCTCTCGGCATCGTTCTATTTATGAACGTCGCCGTGTTGGTCGTCAGTTTCGTACCCATCTTCAGCCTCCTGCTCAAGCCGCTGGTGATCGTATTGGTCATCATGGCCTTTTATAAAACGAGTTTGCTCAAGAGCGTCGGTGCGGCCCTTCTCCAGGTCGGCCTTCAAATTGCCATCAAATGGCTCCTCGCACTCATCGGCCTGAGCCTGGCATCGCAACATCTCCTCTGGTT
>CAZMJS010000022.1:40858-46511 GCA_964566695.1 uncultured Bradymonadales bacterium | reverse complement strand
CGCGTCGCTATTTCCGTCCCATCTGGGGCCTTTTTCGTGGATGGGGACTCAGGTCATTCGTGATGGCTGCGGGATCGCCGACTAGGAAACGGGCTACGTGGTGCTTCCGGAGTTAGCGATCCAACCCTGGGGGGGCTGAATAGCGATGCCCGGCGGTCTGGGGGGGCGAGATGGAGGGGCGACCCCCCTCCATTGCATGGACATGGTTCGCGGGAGCTGGGCCTGAGGTCCTGACAAACGCGGCCGAAGTCCTCGCGGGTTGGAAAAAAGTTGCGCGAGCATGGGTGGCAAGGGTGGAACGAGTTGGCGGTCAACGCTCCAGGGGGGCGGAGCGAGTCCTTGATCGCCGGGGGTCAACCCCCCTCGTCTGTGAGGAAGACCCTCTTGGGATAGGGGGGGGAGGGGGTCGGCAGTTGGTTTGACACCGCCGTTGTCGAGGGGGCGATAGGTAGGCGGAATCAGATGGGGACTACACAGACGTTTAGAAAGGGCATGGAAAAAATGGACCGGGAGCGTTTGTCACGCGAAATTACCAGGCGCTCAAAGGGCCCAGGGGTAGATATTGGGCGTTGAGGCCCCCGTTGAGTCGGGTGCCTGTGGTAATTGTGGGGGGGACGCCCCGCGCCAAAGGGCGGGGCGCCGGCCGAGGGGGGTTCAACGTTCAGGGATCGTTGGGCTCGCAAAGAGGGGCCCAATAGTCGCTCGGCGGATGGCGATTCGTAACCACGTCGACGGTGCCCTTTTGTAAATCGGTCCGTCCCCTTATGTTGGTCGAGGATTCGAGGGGCCGAGAGACCGAAAAGAATAAAAATGACGTCCTGAGGAGCAATTGGCCAAGTCCTTGCAAAGGCCCCCCCCATCGGGTAGAACGGTCGGCCGGAAAGTAGGCACCGGGAGTATGGAGGCAACTCGCTTTCGGTGAAGCCACCGGCTAACGGGTGCGCCGACAGGCCAGGTATCGAATTGTGGTGAGGTATTAAAACGATGACGAAACAAAGCAAGACGAGAAGTGACCGAAAGTGGGCCGGTGGCCTGGTAGGGACGGCGGCGCTGGTCCTGATGGCCGGAGCCGGGGTGGCGGGGCTTTCGGGGTGCGACACGGTGGCGCAAATCCCGTTTAGCGATCGAACCTTCTCATCGGTGGAGGCCGGTGGCATCACGCCGACGGTGGAGACCGGCGGTGGTCAATGTGATTGGCAGGGCGATGGCGCAGGCGTGGAGGGTGGAAACGCCACCCTGCAAGCGGTGTTCATGGATAACTCCAGCGACTTCAATCGTCCCATCAAGCCCGGCGAGGACTTTGATGGGATGGAGGGCGGCGTTGAAATCGATATCGACGACATCTCGATCAGCAATGGTCGGGTGTACGCGTTCCCCGACGTGCCCTGCGAGTCGAACGATGATTGCCCGACTGGGACGACCTGCGCAGGATTCGAGGGAGATACGACCAATCGATGCTCTGTGGGGAGTCCCGTGGGGGCTAGAACACCGACTCCAACGTATATCGGCGAGGACAACGAATTGCATGCCGTGGCGACCATGGTCTCCCAGGTGGGGCGATGGCGTGGCCGGTATAGCACCGACTTCGAGGGGATGTACGAATTCGTCGACGGCGGCGCCAATATCTCGATGTCCGATTCCACCCTTGATGACGTAGCCGTCGATCGCGATAAACGTCGCTTGAACGCGCTCCAGAGTGTGGGCCGGACCTGGGAGAATCTACACACCTACGTCACGGCCGACGGGCGCGATAGTCTATTTACCCTCTTCAGATTCCGTGAGGCGACGGCCGACACCCTCTCGCCCATCGATTCATCGGATTTCTGGACAGATAGCGCAGACGATATTTCGGCGACGATCGATGGGTTGCAGTCGCAGAGTGTAGAAAATGGTCGGAGCAATGTGTACCGGGCGATGAAAAGAACCATCAAGACCGCATTCGACCATGACGATGTGGCGGAAGCTGACCAGCGAACGCTTATTTTGTTGGTGGCGGGTTATGATGAAGTTAAGATGTCCACCGCCGAAAAGGTAATCGAAACTGCTGAGGAGTTTGATGTGCAGGTGACGATCGTGCAGGTCGACCCGGAGTTGCAAGACCCGAGCGCATTGCGCATGGACTGGGCATACTACGAAGGGGAGGATCAGTGCAGCACGGATGCCGATTGCAAGAACTTCGAAACCTGCGCCGAGCCGACGCCTTATACGTCGATTGCGGACACCGATAATCCCGACGATATTGAGTATCCCTCCGAAGCGGGGACGTATTGCGTGCCCGATTACGATGAGAACGGGCGTATCGGGCCCATCCGGGATTACGCGACCATCGCCTGTGCCACGGGCGGCGCCTACCACTATATTCCCTCCAACGACCAGACGCTGATGGCCGATCCGATGAACGCGCAAGTATGGATGCCAGAAGGGGGATGGGCCATCGATTTTACGATGGATGAACTGAATGAATTCGATAGCCAAGAGGATTTGCTCATCGAAATGAGCGTGGGCGTCAACATCATTCAGAGCCGAACAGCTAATTTCGAGCCCGACACGGTGCGAGACCGCCGCCGGGCTATCTTTACGGCCGATTGATCACTCAATAGCGAAAGCATATCTCAGTGAGAGTCCGGTGACCAGGGCTTGAGACGTGAGCGTATACGAGGAGAGTAAGACGGTGAACGCCAGAACCAAGATATTCGGCCCGTGGTCGATCGCAGTACTCGTGGCGGCCATGCTGTGGAGCAGCCCAGCAGTGGCGCAATTGGATCTCGACGAGGAAGAAGAAGAGGCCGCGGAGGCGGCGATGCCCGACGTCGATGAAGACGATCCGCTATTTTGGGCCCAGATGCGCGAGGTCTATACCATGCAGCAGCGGCCGTTTATGAAAGACGGCCGCTTTGCGGCGACGCTCTACGGCGGGGTGATCCCCAATAATATTTTTGAGCAGTATTTCCCGGTGGGTCTACGGCTCAACTATTATTTTATGGAGAATATCGGCCTGGAGCTCTCCGGGTCCTATGCGTTTTCCACGGATGCATCGATCAACGATATGTTGGTGGATCCCAGCGGGATTGACGCCGACGACCCGCCACTGATCGGTGACTCTCAGGTATCGCATACCACGTTGGGCGTGACCTGGAGCCCGGTATACGGAAAGTTTGCGTTCATGGAAGATCGGCTGTTCTACTTCGATATGTATGCCTTCGCCGGCGCCGGATTGGCGGTGGTCCAAACCCAGACGAGCTTCGGCGACGATCCGTCGACGACGGCCAAGCCCGAAGGCGTGGTGGGCGCGGGAATGGCTCTATACACTGGAGAGAACCTGGGTTTTCGGGCCGATTTCCGCCAATTCATCTTCCAGAAGGTCGATCCCCCCGGTGGGGTGGCCAATCCCAGTGAGATTTCACTGGGAGCGACCTGGTTCTTCTAAGTCGAAAGCGGGCATGCCCAGAAGCTGTGGCAAAGCAATCACGTGCGATGGCAGGATAAGGTAGATATGAAGCGCAAAACGATGAAGCAGAGCCTGGTGATGATGGTCGCGTTGGTGTTGGGTGCCCTGTGGGCCTCGCCGGCGATGGCCCAGAGTGGGCTCGACCAAGAGTTGGAAGAGTACTGGGCCACGGAGCGCGATCTCAATGTGCTGGAAGATCGGCTCTTCAACCGCGCCGATCGATTCAGTGCCGGGTTGTACGTGGGATTGGCCAATAGCGAACCCCTATTTAAGTACTATCCGGTGGGCTTGAGGGCGGGTTATAGCTTTTCCAATAACCTGAGCCTGGAGGTGAGCGGCGCATTTATGGACGCCGATATGTTGACCCGTGATACGGAGTTGAGTTCCTTTTTGAGGACGCGGGATCAATACGACCCAGCCAGGCACTCCATGGACCGATATAAGTGGCGCTCCAATGCCATGGCATTGTGGAGCCCATTCTACGGAAAAGTGGCGGCCCTGCAGCAGAAGCTGATCCACTTTGAGATCAACCTGGGAGCCGGACTGGGTGTGGTGAGCAAGGAGCGACCGACGGTGGATCGCTCGGACGCCGAGTCGGTGGTGCGACCGGAAGTGGCGCTGGGGGTAGGGGCACACTTTTATATCGGACAGGACTGGGTGGTGCGGATCGACGGACGAGGATTCCTCAACCAGGGGGCCGAGCTACCGACCCAAGATGGATTTTTCGAACGAATGGCCTTTCCCCTGGAGGCCAATTTTGGCTTTAGCTACCTTTTCTAAGGGGAGCTAAGGGGCCGAGAGGCGATCGCGAATCAGCAGGGCCGCCGACCAGTGATGGAGGTGGCCAAGTCGCAAGCAATTGAGACGGCGTATGCAAAGAGATGACCAAATGAAACAAACGAAGTTGGGCCGATGGCTCGTAGGGTTGGTGGCGGCGTTGGCGCTGAGCATGAGTGCCAGCGTGGCGATGGCCATGGACACCGACCAGATCATCCAGATGACGGAGATGGGTCTAAGCGATCAGGCGATCATGGGGGCCATCGACTCCGCGGACGGGAGTCTGGGCCTCGATGAGGACGACGTCGCCGCCCTGGAGGAGTCCGGGGTGAGCGAAGACGTGCTCAACCACCTGCGGCGGCGAGGTCATATCGACGACGGTGAGGAGGCGGTGGCCGATGAGGACGTCGATATCGATGATATTGACGACCTCGACGATCTGGCGCCTGCGCCGGCGCCGGCGGAAGACGGTGAGACCCAGGCCGAGCGAGAGGAGCGGGAGCGTCTGGAAGCGGAGAGAGAGCGAATCCGCCAGGAGTTGGAAGAAGAGCAGCGCCGCGAGGAAGAGGCGGAGCGACAAGCTCAGGAGCGGGAGCGGGCGGCCAACCGCGTGCTTCCATCGGCCGACGAGGATGTGGAGGCGGGCAATAATATGGAGGCCGCCCGTCAATACCTGGAATTTCTAGATATGGAGCCGGAGCACGGTGGCGAACACTGGTATCGAGCCACTTTCGGCCTCGCCAAAGCGCTGGTCCAGGAGGGCATCTTTTCTGGCGCCGCCAATCCCCTGCTGGAAGTATTGATGATTGGCCCCGAAGGGCCGGAGTTCCAGGAAGCCTTTGGCATGCTGGAGACCATGACGCGGGAGATTGGCTTCCAGCCACCGATGCTGGAGGATATGACCACCTTCTATCTGGGCGATACCAGCCAGTCCTTCCAGAACCGGTTCAATTATTATCTGGGCAAATTCTTCTACGACTATAATCGCATGGAACAGGCGCTGACCTATCTGGAGCGGGTGCCAGAGGGAGCACCGCAGTATCCGGAGGCGCGTTATCTTGCCGGTGTGGCGATGCTGGCCGATGAGGTCGAAGATATCCCGGGAGCGCTGCAGAATTTTGAGCGCGCCATTCGGGCCGCCGAAGCGGCGGGCGTAGAGGACCCGGAGAACCAGGACATCTTGCAACTGGGTTATCTGGCGCTGGCGAGGGTATTCTTCGAGGTCGGCTTCTTTGACGTCGCCTTGTACTACTATCAGCAGATCCCGTCGGAGTCGGCGCGTCATGCGGACGCAATGTTCGAGTCGGCGTGGAGCTATTTTATGAAGAATGATTTTGAGCGGGCCCTGGGCGCCTTCCACTCATTGCACAGCCCGTATTATGCGGGTCGTTACTACCCGGAGCTCTATATTCTGGAGGCCACGGCCTA